>CAMYKQ010000033.1 GCA_947259075.1 uncultured Gammaproteobacteria bacterium
ACCTCATTAATCCGCCCAAGGACAGCAGTACCGCCATTCCGGCGGCCGGCGGCGGCGCGGTCGCGACGGCGGGCGCCGCCGGCGTCACCGCGGGAATGGCGGTACTGCTGTCCTTGGGCGGATTAATGAGGTCCGGCGGCACCTCCAGCGGCGGCAAGGATGTGCTGTTTTTGTAGGCGTCGTTTTTAGTGGCGCAGGCGGCCAAGGTCACGCTCAACACGATGAGCCCGGCAACAGTAAAACCTCGTGAAAAAGACATGGGCACCTTTACGAAGAAAAATTAAAAATCAAAGCGCGCCCGCCTGCTTCATGGCCCGGCGCACGCTGTCGTGATAACGCTCGGACAACACCGTCAGGGGCAGACGGATGCCCGGCGGGATGAGGCCCATTTCATACAAGGCCCATTTGACGGGGATGGGGTTGGCTTCGACGAACAAGGTCTCGTGCAAACCGGCGAGACGCGCATCGATGGCGGCGGCCTCGGCGCGCTGGCCCGCCATCGCCGCCACGCACAAGTCGTGCATGGCGCGCGGCGCGACGTTGGCGGTGACCGAGATCACCCCCTTGCCGCCCAGCAGCATGAATTCCATGGCGGTGGCGTCGTCACCGCTGTAGAGGTCGAGGCGGTCGCCGCAGCGCTTTAGAATATCGCGGGCGCGCTCGAGATTGCCGGTGGCCTCTTTGAGGCCGACGATATTAGGCACGGCGGCGAGGCGCTCGACGGTCTCGGGCAGCATGTCCACCGCGGTGCGGCCGGGGACGTTGTACAAAATTTGCGGGATGGGCACGGCCTCGGCCACCGCCTTGTGGTGGCGGTACAAACCCTCTTGGGTGGGCTTGTTGTAATAGGGCGTCACCAGCAGACAGGCGTCGGCGCCGCCCTCCATGGCGCAGCGGGTGAGATCGATGGCCTCGCGGGTGGAGTTGGCGCCGGTACCGGCGATGACCGGCACGCGGCCGCGCGCGAACTCCACCACCTGGCGGATGACTTTGCAGTGCTCTTTCTCATCGAGGGTGGCCGACTCGCCGGTGGTGCCGACGGCGACGATGGCGTCGGTGCCCTGCTCGATATGAAACTCAACCAGCCGCGCCAGGCCTTCGGCGTCAAGACCCTCGTCCGCATGCATGGGCGTGACGAGGGCCACCATGCTACCGTGAAACATCGCGAAGATTCTCCATTGAAAGCGCCCGGATCAGGAATGGGCATGGTACTGACCGCGCTGGGCGGTGACAAGCGCGCCGTCGGTTTCTCCCCCGCCGTAAGTGCCGTATGATAACAAAACCTTGGGGAGCGACGCGCAAGGGCATACCGCGGCGGCTTGTAATCCATGTGGATTCAGTGATTCAGCCACGGTGCCCGGCCGGCATCACCCCGTCTAACTGCGCAAAGGAATATGTTATGGCCAAAGTCACCCTCGGCAAGCCCGTGCCGGATTTCCAGCTCCCCGCCACCGGCGGCCAAACCATCAAGCTCGCGGACCTCAAGGGGCAAAACGTGGTCCTGTACTTCTACCCCAAGGACAATACGCCCGGCTGCACCTTGGAGGGTCAAAACTTCCGGGATATGCACGCCCAATTCCAGAAGGTCAACACGGTGATCCTCGGGATCTCGCGCGACAGCGTGAAGTCGCACGAGGGCTTCAAGGAGAAGCAGGCTTTTCCTTTTGAATTATTGGCCGATGAAGAAGAAAGAGTCTGCACACTTTTCGATGTCATGAAGCCAAAGAACATGTACGGCAAAGAGGTAATCGGAGTTGAACGCAGCACCTTTCTCATCGACGCCAATGGCGTCCTGCGTCAGGAATGGCGCAAGGTTAAAGTGGAAGGCCACGCCGACGAGGTCTTGGCGGCCATCAAGGCGCTTTAATCCGCGACGCGCCCCGCGTCCGCCGCTCACTCACGGCGCCCCGCTCCGGGCGCCTGCTTTCATCACCCCCATCCCTTCTGTCCCCCACAGAGGTAGCACTTATGTCACGTAAAAAAAGACACCATAGCCGCCGCTTGATGATTCTGGACACCAACGTTTTAATGCATGATCCCTCTTGTCTCTTCCGCTTTCACGAACACGATGTCTTCATTCCCATGATCGTGCTCGAAGAACTCGACAACAATAAACGCGGTCATTCGGAGGTGGCGCGTAACGCCCGCCAGGCCAGCCGCATCATGGAAGAGCTGGTGCATCGCGCCACCCGCCAAGAGATCGAAAAAGGTCTGCCGCTGCCAGCACCGAAAGACAGCAAGCTCAGCGGCGGCCGCCTGTTCTTCCAGACCCGCACCCTGAATTACGACCTGCCGCGCGACCTGCCCAGCAACCTGCCTGACAACACCATCCTCGCCACGGTGCTGGCCCTACAAGGCACCAACCCCGACCGCATGGTGATGCTGGTCTCCAAGGATATCAACCTGCGCGTCAAGGCCGCGGCGCTGGGCATCCCCGCGGAGGACTACCGCGATGACCAGGTGCTGGACGACCTCAGCCTGCTCGCCACCGGCCAGGTCACCCTGCCCGAGGGCTTCTGGGACCGCCATGGCAAAAATCTCACCTCCTGGCAAAAGGACGGCAAGACCTATTACAAGATCAACGGCCCCGACGTGGAGAAGTGGTACACCAATATTCTGGTGCATGACGAGCAGGCCGACGGACTGGAGGCCATCGTCCGTCACATCGACAAACGCGAGGCCACGCTGGAAGTCTGCACCAACTACCGCAGCAGTCATCACAACGTCTGGGGCATCAACGCCCGCAATCGCGAACAGAACTTCGCGATGAATATGCTCATGGACCCGGCCATCGACTTCGTCTCACTGCTGGGCAACGCCGGCACCGGCAAGACCCTGCTCACCCTCGCCGCGGGCCTGGCGCAGGTGTTGGACGAACGCCGTTATCAAGAGATCATCATGACCCGCGCCACCGTGCCCATGGGCGAGGACATCGGCTTTTTACCCGGCACCGAAGAGGAAAAAATGGTGCCGTGGATGGGCGCGCTGATGGACAATCTCGAAGTGCTGGCCAGCAACGACGGCGGCAGCTGGGGCCGCGCCGCCACCAACGATTTACTGCGCAACCGCATCAAGATCCATTCGATGAACTTCATGCGCGGCCGCACCTTTCTCAACAAATACGTCATCATCGACGAGGCGCAAAACCTCACCTCGAAACAGATGAAGGCCCTCATCACCCGCGCCGGCCCCGGCACCAAGATGGTGGTGCTGGGCAACGTCAGCCAGATCGACACGCCCTACCTCACCGAGACCACTTCCGGTCTCACCTATGTGGTGGACCGTTTCAAGGCCTGGGAGCACAGCGGCCACATCACCCTGCGCAGCGGCGAACGTTCGCGGCTGGCGGATTACGCGGCCGTAGCGCTGTGAGCAACAATTCACGCACTGCGCCACACCGGCCTGCGCGGGTGTGGCGCGCTTGGGCCAGCCATTCAAATAACCCTCGCCGCGCGTGTTGCGATGCATGGCCGGTTCAGCCCGGAAATGAATGGGCCGTGAACTCAACCTCGCCCCGCAATAGGGCTAAAACTTTTCCGGGCGGGAAATATTTTCTGAAATTGTAAGCTGAGTTGCGCAGGCCAATTTTATCCAGCCTAGTCCAGTCCACGGCCGGGACAAAAATACGGCACGCGCCCTCCTCTCTGGTGAGACGCACCCCCTCCACCTTAGCTTAAGTTTACAACGCGCTTGCCGTTAGATTTTAGGCAGCCATACACCATCTCCAATTCATCAGCGCTGACGCTTAAGAGGGGTCATCCCCGGACATGAAAAGCACAAGCACGGCTCTCACCAGCGATCTTCCCGCGACAGGCATCACCGCCGTAGGCGATTTGAACTGCCCCTTCTGTTTCGCCTTGAACGAATGGATAGACGAACTGGGCTACGGTGCGACGGTGAGTTATTTCGGTATCGAACACATGGCGGATTTGACGCCGGAAAAAGCGGCGACTCAGGCCGCGCTGGCCGAGATGAAAGCCGAGTACGACAAGGTCATGGAAAGAACCTGCGGTGACTTGGCACTCACCCTGCCGGCGAAGCGGCCCAGTTCGGCGCTGGCCATCGCCACCTTGCTGCGTATCGAGTCCATCAGTCCCGATCGCGTCGGCGAGGCCCGCACCCGCCTATTCCGCGCCCTCTGGCGCGACGGCCTTGATTTCTCGCGACCGGAAATAATCCGCGAAAAATTGCATGATTTCGACCTCGGCGATTTCGCCGATATGCGCATTGAACTCGGCGTGGTCAAGCAACGCACCCGCAAATGGATCAACGGTGAGATCAACCATATCCCAGCGGTTCTTTCGCCCACCAAGGTCAACTACATCGGCATGGGCACGAAGAAGGCGTTAAAAATATTCTTTGGCTCCGCGTTGTTCAGCTCGCAACACGAAGGCGTGTGCCGGTCGTGAGCGGCGAGACGGTATCCATTCATGGCGGCGATGGCGAATATCGGCGGCTGGCGGCGGAAAACGGCCGGCTCAAACGCGACCTCGACAATATCACCCGGCAACTGCCGCATCTGCGGCAACTCATAGAATATGCCGCCGATGCCCTGGTGCTGCACGACGCGGAGGGCATCATCGTCGACTGCAATCAGCGCTGCGCCGAGATGTTCGCTATTCCGCGCGAAGATATATACGAACAAAATCTCTCGCATTTTCTTGGCAATCTAATTCAACTCATGCTCGAACGCGTCGCCTCACTCCCGGCCGGAACCTGCGAAAAATTCGTCGGCAGCCTATTACGCGACGATCACGGCTCTATTCCTGTCGAAATTCACATCACCGCCTTCGATGCCAACGGAAGGCGCCTGCATGTCTCCTCACTGCGCGACATCTCCGATCGCCTGAAAAACGAACATGCTTTGCGTGAGATCCAAACGAAACTATCCCATACCAATGTTGAACTCTGCCGCGCCAATGAACGCCTCGCTAACCTGGCGAAGATGAAGGATCAATTCCTCGCCAATATGAGTCACGAACTGCGCACCCCGCTCAATGCCGTGCTGGGTCTGTCGGAAGCGCTGATGGAAAATATCTACGGCCCCTTGACGCCTAAACAGCGTGAATCATTGCGGACCATCGAGTACAGCGGCCGTCACCTGCTTGAATTAATCAATGACGTATTGGACCTTAGTAAGATTCAAGCGGAACGCATGTCTCTCGACGTTGCCGACATCGACCTCAACGGCCTGAGCCAGCAGGTTCTCCGTTTGCTTCAGGCCCAAGCCAGCGCCCATCAGCAACGCCTGCACTTTTCCAGCAGCGGCCCGGTGGAAATCATCAAGGGCGACCCGAAACGGCTCAAGCAAATTCTGATCAACCTGGTGAGCAACGCGGTGAAATTTACACCCGGCGGTGGCGAGGCCGGCATCGAAGTCAACTATGTCGACGCTGACGAAGTGCGTTTAACAGTCTGGGACACCGGCATCGGCATCCCCGCCGCACAACAAGACTTAATCTTCGAACCCTTCGTGCAACTGGACGGCGACTTGGCGCGGCAACACGCCGGCACCGGCTTGGGTTTGGCCCTGGCCGCCAAACTCATCACCATGCACGATGGTCGTCTAGACGTGGATAGCGCACCCGGACAAGGCAGCCGATTCACTCTCACTTTACCTATTCACGGCCCACGGCTTCCCCGCATCCAGCAACAGGAAGCTAGTGACGAACGTCCAGATACAACGGCAACGCGCGCGCCCCGGGTGCGCGCGACCGGCGAGGGCATGACGGTGCTTATCGTTGAAGACAAGATCGCCAACATCACCCACCTGCGTGATTTTCTACAACACCGCGGCTTCCACGTCGTCACGGCCGACAATGGACTCAGCGGAATCAATATGGCATTGGAATTGATCCCCGACGTGGTGCTGATGGACATTCAGATGCCCGGTATCGACGGTTGCGAGACCATTAAACGACTGAGACGAGACACGCGTACCGAGAAATTATTCATCATCGCCTTGACGGCCTTGGCCACGTCCAAGGACCGCGAGCGCTGCATCGACGCCGGGGCCGATGCCTATCTTTCCAAACCCTACAGTCTCAAGGAGCTTGAGTCCTTAATCGCAAACGTCCGCACAATCGAGGGCATGTAAACGCCATGACAGCACCCGCCGCTCAATTCACGAATCAACTCACGCCAGCTACTCAAGAGCGATCATTCGTCAAACCCGGAAAATTACGCATGGATGTCCTGGCCGAACGGCCGGTACACATCGTCGCCATCGATGATGAACCCAGCGCCATCGCCGTACTCAAAGCGGCATGTGAAATCGCCGGTTTCAAACTCGATTACGCCAACGACCCGCGCAAGGGACTGGCGCTGGTCCGAGAACAGGAACCCGATGTGGTCCTGCTCGACGTCATGATGCCCGAGCTCAATGGTTTCGATGTTTGCGCGCAGTTGAAAAACGATCCTGATACCCATTTGATACCGATCATCCTCATTACCGCATTGGACTCGCGAGATGACCGCATTCGCGGCATCGAGGCCGGCTGTGACGACTTCGTCTCCAAACCTTTCGATCGCTTGGAGCTGACTACGCGCGCGTGCTCCCTGGCCCGGCTGCGGCGCTTGACGGCGGATCTCGATGATGCGGAAAAAATTCTCGCCAGCATCGCCAAAAATGTTGAAGCCAAGGACGAAAACACGGGCGAACATTGTGAACGTCTGACCCGCATCGGCTCCGCCTTCGGTGAATACCTAGGCCTGGCGGGTCCCGACATCAAAGCGCTGGCGCGCGCGGGGATACTGCACGATATCGGCAAGATAGGCATACCCGATGCCGTCTTGCTGAAGAAAGGCCAGCTCAATCCGGAGGAATGGGACATCATGCGCCGTCATCCCGTGATCGGGGCGGAATTGCTCGCGCCATTGCACAGCATGCGGCGGGTGGTGCCTATCGTGCGCCATCATCACGAGAGCTGGAACGGAAAAGGCTATCCCGACGGGCTCGCGGGCGAGGACATTCCGCTAATCGCACGCGTCTTCAGCCTGGTCGATGCCTTCGATGCCCTCACCACCGAACGGCCCTACAAACGCGCGCTTTCCATCGAAGAGACCTTCGACGTGCTGAATAAGGAATGCGGCGCGGGTAAATGGGATCCTGAATTGCTGCGGAAATTCACTCAATTCATCATGTCACGATGACGCTGGATCTAAGAACAACAGAGCGAGCACGGAAGTAAGCGGCGACATCACTGAGGAGCTGAATCGGAAAATTCGCCGCATCAATCTCAACGCCTAAAGTAAGTTAAACAAAACATATCGCTGAGATGTCCGCGCGGGAAACGGCCCGCATTGTCAATGCGGGCCGTACCACAGCTTAATGATTTACAGCGGCGCGACCAAGACAGTCCGCGCCACGAAACAGCCCGATATAGCGTAACGTCCATACACCTCGGCTTGTTGACCAGCGGCCAAGGCCGGCAGCGTCACCGCCGCGCTTGAATATCCATCAGGCGTCGTGGTGATGAGGTACAAAGCAGTGTCTTCCGTGACGGTGACGCAGCGATCACCCAATACGCTGTCGCTTAGATTCAATGAAGCGGTCTGGGCGGCCACATTGGAAATGGCGCCGCTGAGTTTATCAATGGGCTGCGCCGAATCCACAAACACCAGCGCGGCCTTGAGTTGATCCGCAACGCTATCGGACAACTGCAGAACGCCTTCCACTTTAACCTCGACGCCAGCCGTCACCGCCTGCGCCGTCAAAGGCTCGCCCAAACGCGAAAACAATTTACTGCCCTCGCTCAGCACCACTTGCAGCGTAGTCCCGCTCGCGAAGCCCTGTCCATCGGCCAGTTCCAGCGTGAATCGGCCATCGCTACCCACGCCGCTCAAGGCCGTGCCACGCAAACGCGTAAAGCTGCCGGGCGCCCCCAACTCCACGACTAAAGCGGAAAATGCCAGACGCTGATCCTCATTCAAACCGCCGCTAAAACGGCCGATGACCGTGGCGTCTTGATTTTCCATGAGATCGGCGAACACCGCGGCATCACCCGCCGCGTTAAAGAGGGCGCCATGCTCCGCCACGGTGACCGTTACACAGCGCTGCGCGGGCAGACTGCTTTGCCCCTGCGCTTCCAGGGACGGCGCATCCTGCTCGTCATCGCCATCACTTTCAGATTCTGAGAGTGAGCGGCGCAAGCTGAAGCCTTCGTGACAAAGGTCGAAGCGCCGTGCCGCGTCATCGATATTTCGCACTTCACCGCTGAGGCGCACTAATTTTCCGTCAAGCCCGCCACCCAGCACATCGATGAAGACCACCGGACGGAATTGGTATCCGCCATTCCCGGTCTTGACCACATGAATGGACTTCTTGGCGTCGACGTCAATCTGCAGCATCAAGGTGCCGCCCGCATTAACGCTGAAAGCCGCACGCGGGTTCAAATCCAGCTTACCGTTACCCGGCAATTTGGGGTGAATCACCTCTAACACGGCACCCGAACTGTCTTTGCGCACCAGTTCCACGTCAGTAACGCTGAGGCGGATTTTGTCGTAACTGCCCGCCGGCACATCGCCGGACCATGACAACAAATCCGAATGGTGCTGCAAATCGAGCAAATTAATCGTCTTCTCACCCTCGTAGAGCGTGACCGCACGCTCCTCCGACAACAACTGCACGCGGCTTACAGTTAAATTTATCTCGGCGAACTCATCACTGGGTGCATCCGTCAGTAATAAGGCCACACTGCCCGTTGCCGCCTGCGAACTCGTCGCCGCTGGGACATTCACGGCAGGATCGCCACTCCCGCCACCGCAGGCCGCGAGCCCGCTCAAGATGACCGAAGTCAAAAAAAGGGAAGAGAAATACTTTGAGAATTTAGACATCACACACCTCTGTCATCGTTATTATCGGGGAATTTTAACTTCTTCCCATCGCACAGCTGCAACCAAACCCTAGGGACACTCTATTTAATTGCGTAACGAATGCATCCCGGCGGCTCTTTCCGCCGGGACAATATCCGGTGGCGGCCATCACCCAGCTTCTGGACGGAACCCGTCTAGCCCCTGGGCAAGCAATCATACGACCAAACGTTCTACCCGCACGCCGTTTACAAATTCACACAACCGCTGGCGCCGCCTTTCCAGCTTTTGCCGTTGGCGGCGGCGCACGCGTTTTTAGTGACACTGAACGCGCTTTCTTGTCCGGCCGGGCAAGCGCGGGCATCGTAGCAAATTCCGAATTCCGCGGCGGTTTCCTCGGGTGAACCGCCGCTCATGGCGCAACCGGCCAATATGAGGCCGAGACCAATAGACATGATGATTTGACGCATAAGATTTCTCCCTTTACCGGTGCGGCGAAGGCGCGCCACGAAAGCCGCCTCTCCGCTACGCTGATGAATGGCGCCAGCAACAACGCCTCCACTACATGAGCGCCGTTACCCGCTTTGCACGGCGAGTCATTTAATTTTAAACCTTCACCGGACCGCGGGCTGACGGGTCAAAGCGAGCGATTTTTTGAGAGTCTACTATTCCGCTCGGCAGTGAATGGATGACGCTTGTGGCGGGAAGTCCGGAAAAATAAAAACCAATCCACTCTCCTCAACTTCTCCTGGGGGAGAGGATATTAATCAAGGCAGCACGCTCGTCATGGGCCGCATCCATTCCACGGGCACTTGCTCACGAAACACCTTGCGCCAAACCGTCGTGACGCATCGCGAACGAATTCGGGATCAGCGCGCCACGGGCATTCACTAGCGCGCTTACAGCGCGCCCAAATCCGCCGCGCCCAGCGCATCGCCCATCTCGCCCGGGGCGTCGCCGCGATTGGCGGTATCCCCCAAACCAAGTTGGCCGGCGTCGTTCAAGCCCCAGCATTTCACCGCGCCGTTGTCGAGGTAGGCGCAATTGAAACGCGCGCCCGCCACCAAAGCGGCGGCGCGGCGGCCACCGCCCAGCGCCGCCACGGCCAAGTTGTCGCCCATTTCAAAGCTATTGCTGCCGCGTGAAATGATGTCACCGATACCCAGCTGGCCGGCGGCATTGCCGCCCCAGCATTTCACCGTGCCGTCATCGAGAATGGCGCAACTGTGCTGCAAACCCACCGCCACGCCGAGCGCGCCGCGATTGCTGCCGAGGTTCACGGCAAAGAGCTTGTCACCCATCTCGCCGGTTTCGTCGCCCTGGGCGAAGGTGCCGCGGACACCGAGCTGGCCGAAGGCGTTTTCGCCCCAGCATTTGACGCTGGCATCATCGAGCAAGGCGCAGTTGTGATCCGGCCCCACGGCCAATTGCACGGCACTGCGGCCAGTGCCGAGATTCACCACGGGCAATCTATCACCCATTTCGTTCCTACCGTCGCCACGGGGAAGCCTGTCACCGATGCCGAGCTGGCCGCTGAGATTGTAACCCCAGCATTTCACCGCGCCGTTATCGAGGCGCGCGCAGGTGTGGGTGCCGCCCGCCGCCAGCTCAAGCGCAAAGCGGCCCGTCCCCAAATCCACCGCGGGCAGACGGTCGCCCATGTCTGTGGACAGGACGCCGCGATCCACGGTATCACCCAAACCCAGTTGACCAAAGCTGTTGCTGCCCCAGCATTTCACCGCGCCGTTATCGAGCCTCGCGCAGGTGTGCGCACCGCCCGCCACCAATTGCGCCGCGCTGCGGCCGCTGCCGAGATTGGCGGCGGGCAGGGCCGACCCCATTTCCCCCGGGGCATCGCCGCGGGCCTGGGTGTCACCGCTACCCAGCTGGCCATTGCTGTTGTAGCCCCAGCATTTCACCGTGCCATCATCGAGCCGGGCGCAGCTGTGGAAATTTCCGTTTACGGCTTCCACCGCCGCGCGTCCGCCCAAATCCACGACGGGCAGATTGTCGCCCAGCTCGCCGGCCGCATCGCCGCGATGCTGATTATCACCCAAGCCCAGCTGGCCGAAGCTATTGTCGCCCCAGCATTTGATCTTGCCCGAATCGGCGCGCAAACAGGCGTGGGCGAAGCCGGCGGCCAGGCGGTTACCGCCAGTGTTGAAACGCCATTCCTGCGCCGCAGCGAGGGGGTTGCCCGCGGCATCGCGGATGGCCACGCTGAGATTGGCGGTGTAATCAACGCCGATGGCCAGGGGCAGACGCGGGGTGAAGAGGGCTTGATTGCCTTGCAAAGAGACATCGCCGTCCACCCGGCCGGCGGGACCGCTCAGGGTAAAGCTGCTGACATTGACCGTGGCGGCATCGAGGGCCTCGTTGAAGAGCGCGCCCACCGGCCCGGCCAGCGTCGCGCCGCGGGCACCGGCGGGCGGCGTGGTACTTATCAGCTGGGGAGGGGTCGTGTCGGGTTCATCCACCAAGGGCGCGAGCACATCACCATCATTATTGAGCTTGGCTGACGCGTGATCGTGAAACCAATCCGTACATGCGCTTAACGATACGACTAAGATCAATGGGGCCATCCCTCCCCACCAGCGTAATAATGCGCTACCCATCGTTAACCCCCTAATGCTTGTCAGCAGATCCCGGCATAATCTCAGTGTTGTTTGTTTAATCCAGCCGGAAAACCAAGCAATATACTAACACCAAATTTTAGCTAACTGCTTCACCGCGGCAACGGTGAGCGGCGGCCCGCAATACTCATTATGCGGCGGCAAAACCCGGGTTTTAAAAAAATAAGCCCCACGCAAGGTGGGGCTTGAATTCATCACGCATCGAGATGAAATAAATACTTAGGACTTAGCTTTGGCGCGCCTAGCGGCGACACCCGCGCCTAAAAGGCCCAAAAGGAAGAGCGCGGCGCTACTGGGTTCCGGCACGCTGTTATTGCTGCCCGGCGGTGTAAACACGGACGGCGGCGGCAATGCGCCATATTGCCCTAAAGCCAGCATACCTTGACCGCTCAGCGCGAAGAGAATTTCACCATCGGTGTTAAGGGGTTCGAGGTCGATCACGGTGTTGCCATTATTGAAATACAGCGTGCTCACGCCGGCCAGCAAGGGATGCGGCCCCACCGGCGCCACATTACCGCCGATACCGTTATATGCCGGCTGAAAGGCGAGGCCGGCCGTGGCCAGCACTTGATTCCAGGCATTGGCCTCGGTCACGGGACCACCCCAGCCGGTACCGGCCATGATGTAGACGTTGCCGCCACCTTGCAGATAACTGATGACGACGTTTTGATCGACATAGTCTCCGCCGAGGAAAACGGCGTCATACGCTTGCAAAGTGGGCAGGGTAAAAGGCGCGGCGGTGGAGACGGTCCAGCTGTGACCCGCACCCGTGACCGCGGCGCCGAGACTGCTCTGGGTTAAGCCGAAGTTAGTGCTGTAGGCAAGAAAATTACCGGCTTGATCGCCCGTGAACAGATTAGTGATGTTGTTAATGAAGGTGCTGGCACTGGGTGAAGCGCTAAAACCCGTGTTTGACAGGGTCCACTCGTCATTATTGACCACCAAGTAACCCGCTTGCGCGGCGCCAGTGGCACACCACAGTGCGCCAAAAAACATAAATTTCTTAAAGTTAGTTGCCATTGCCTGCCTGCTTTCAATGTTGATTTTATAGGCATGAGCAATTAATAAGCCAAAAGAATTTCCTTTATTTATTTCATGAGGTTGAACAAAATCCAGTCGACCCCGGCGCAGAATTCCGCAAACTATGTAAATTTCCTCGACGCCTACGCGAAAACCGCAACCAATTAGGGATGAAACCCCGCGCCAAGAATTGACGAGGTGACGGCCCCACGACACAGCCGCGCGGAATTCAATCTCAGTTAAACCCTCTCCTGCTAGGAGCCTGTCGGAATTGGGCGATCGTCGCGAGCAAGGTGGGAGAGCGAGGCCAGTTTTTCGATCGTTCGAGGGAAGAGCGAAGCGAAGGGTGGAGCCGTCGCTATTTGACGAGAAGGATCGGAAAAATGGACCGCTCTCCCACCGGCGCAGCAGATCAGCCCCAAGTCCGACAGGCT
>CAMYKQ010000034.1 GCA_947259075.1 uncultured Gammaproteobacteria bacterium
AATAATGCCATCCTGGCATTTTCAGAGCACGAAAAGCGAAAAGTGGGATTTTCGCTTTTCTTCATTTTCAATGGCGTTCCGCCATGGAAAATGGCGGCGCGTCCTTGCGCCGCACGGAACCTCTAATCAATCAGGCTCCTTAAAAGAGTTGCTCCGGGATGGCGGGCGACGCGGTCCCCGCTGTGCCGCCGGGCTGTTCGGGCGCCTGCGCCGTGCCGCGTTTGGGCGGCACATTGTCGGCAAAGAAGGTTTCGAAAATGGCGTCGCGTTCGCCCGGTTCGGCCAGCAGGCCGGTGCCGGGGTCGATACGCACCGTTACCAGGCCCGGCGGTTGTTGCAAGGGCAGGTCGGGCACGCCCTCGAGGGCGCTGCGCATAAAGTCTATCCACATCGGCAGGGCGGCGCGGCCGCCGGTCTCGGCATTACCCAGCGGCCGGGTGTCGTCGAAACCGACCCAGGCCACGGTGGCCACCGCCGGGCTGAAGCCGGCGAACCAGGCGTCGCGCTGGTCGTTGGTGGTGCCGGTTTTGCCGGCGATGTCGTTACGGCCCAGTTGCCCCGCGCGCTGCCCGGTGCCGAGGCGGATCACGTCTTTCATCATGCTGGTCATCAAGTAGGCGTTTTGCGCGCTGATGACGCGCGGCGCCCAGTGAGCGGGCGGCGTGGCTGCGTTGGCGGGGTCGCCAGCGGCGCTGGCTTCATCGGGATTGCTTGGCTCGGCTGGGACAAGGGCCGTGGCCGCGTCATTTTGCGCGTCATCGCAAGCGGCGCAGACGCGCTCGGGTTCGGCTTGCCACAGGGTTTGGCCTTGGGCGTCGTCGATGCGCTCGATGAAATAGGGGGTGACGCGGTAGCCGCCGTTGGCGAAGACCGCGTAGCCGCTGGCTAAGTTGATGGGGGTGACGCTGCCGCTGCCCAGGGCGAGGGAGAGGTTGCGCGGCAGGGCGCGTTTGTCGAAGCCGAAGCGGCTGACGTGTTCGATGGTGTCAGCGATGCCCACGGTGCGCAGCACGCGGATCGATACCAGATTGCGTGAGTGGGTCAGGGCCTCGCGCAGGCGCGTGGGTCCGTAAAAGCGGCCCGAATAGTTTTCCGGGCGCCACGCATCTTCCAGCTCGGGGTCGTCAAAGACCACCGGCGCGTCGTTGATGACGCTGGCGGGGGTCATGCCGTGTTCCAGGGCCGCGGAGTAGACGAAGGGTTTGAAGCTGGAGCCCGGCTGGCGGGTGGCTTGGATGGCGCGGTTGAATTTGCTGCGGTAGAAATCAAAGCCGCCGACCAAGGCCGTCACCGCGCCATCGCTGGGGCGCAAGGCCACGAGCGCGCCTTCCGCCATGGGTGCTTGGGCCAGTTGCGCCTTGCCGTCCGCGCTGATGCGCAGGCGCACCACGTCGCCCGCCTTGGCTACGTCCGCCGGACTCGCCGGGGCCGGGCCCATTTGGTTTTCGTTGACGTAGGCATGGGCCCAGTCCAAGTCCTGCAGGGGGAGGTGGGTGAGTTTACCGTCCTTGAGGGCGATGGTGATGTCCGTCGCGCCGACACCCACCACCAGGCCAGGCGTCAAGCCAGCGGCCATGCCGTAGTCGGCCAAGGCGGCGGTCCACTCCTCCGGCCCGGACTGGGCTGGCAGCTTGATGCGGGCCTCGGCACCGCGGTAGCCGTGACGCTGGTCGTATTCCCGCAGCGCGTCGCGGAGCGCGGTGTTGGCGGCGGCCTGCAAGCGGGAGTCGAGCGTGGTGTAAACCTTCAGTCCCGTGGTGTAGGCGTCTTCGCCGTAGCGCCGCACCAGTTCCGCCCGCACCTGCTCGGCGAGATAGGGCGCCTCGGCCTCGATGGGCAGGCTGCTGAGACTGGCGCTGTCTTGCTCCTTGATGGCGGCGTCATAGTCGGCGTCACCGATGAAGTGCAGGTCGTGCATGCGGCCCAGCACGTAGTTGCGGCGGATCAAGGCCCGGGCCGGGTCGGCGACGGGATTGTAGCGTGAGGGGGCTTTCGGCAGCCCGGCGACCATGGCCATTTGCGCGAGCGTCAGTTGCGGCAGCTCGACCCCGTAGTAGGTTTGCGCGGCGGCGGCGACGCCGTAGGCGCGCTGGCCGAGGTAAATTTTATTGAGATAGAGTTCGAGGATTTCTTCCTTGGTGAATTCCTGTTCGATCTTGAAAGCCAGTAGAATCTCGTTGAATTTCCGCAGGTAGGTTTTTTCGCGGCCGAGGAAGAAGTTGCGCGCGACCTGCATGGTGATGGTGCTGCCGCCTTGGGTCTTTTGGCCGGTGGAGACGAGGATCCAGGCCGCGCGCAGCAGGCCTTGATAGTCCACGCCCGGGTGCTGGAAGAAGCGGTCGTCCTCCGCGGCGAGGATGGCCTTGACCATCTTCTCGGGGACCTCGCTGAGTTTGACCGGGTTGCGCTTCATCTCGCCGAACTCGGCCAGGAGTTTCCCGTCGGCCGTATACACCCGCAGGGGAACTTGATAGCGTACGTCGCGGAGCGCCTCGGCGGAGGGGAGCTGGGGGGAAAGATAAAAATTGAGCCCGATGGCGGCGATGATCCCGATCAAGCTCAGGCCAGCAAGGACGATAACGCCCAGGCGGGCTGCTTTGAGAAATAATTTCATTGATTGGGAAATGATTGTGAACTGGGTCAAGGCAAAAGTAGATTAAGGTTTAGTATAAAGGTTCCGATATAACGAAGCGAACCGAGTTGTGTTCCTTACGCTTATTTATTATGGTTGAGTGCGGGGTTTTCCGCGTTGTGGATAAACAAGCCAACCGTGGGCATGGAAAAGGGAGAAAACCTTGGGGTTTTTTAATAGGAAGGGCTCGGCCGTACTGGGGCTGGATATCAGCTCCACCGCCGTCAAACTTCTCGAGCTAGGTCAGAGCGGATCGCGTTACCGCGTGGAGAGTTACGCGGTGGTGCCCTTGCCGCCCCACGCCGTGGTGGAGAAGAGCATCGCCGACGTGGAGGCCGTGGGTTCGGCCATCGGCCGCGCGGTCAAGCGCGCCGGCACGCGGGTCAAACACGCCGCGGTGGCGGTGGCCGGTTCAGCGGTCATCACCAAGGTGATTTCCATGCCCGCCTCCTTGTCGGAGAGCGATATGGAAAACCAAATTCGCTTGGAGGCGGATCAATACATCCCCTATCCCATGGAAGAGGTGAATCTAGACTTTCAGGTCTTGGGCCCGTCCGAGAAGAAACCCGATACGGTCGATGTGCTGCTCGCCGCTTCGCGCAGTGAGAATGTCGATGTGCGGGTGGCGGCGGCCGAGCTGGGCGGCCTGACGGCGAAGATCGTCGACGTCGAGGCCTTCGCCATGGAAAGCGCCTTTGGTTTGCTCAGCGCGCAATTGCCAGAGGAGGGGGCGGGCAAGATCATCGCCGTGGCCGATGTCGGCGCCACCATGACCACCCTCAATGTCTTAAGCAACTTCAAGATTATCTATACCCGCGAACAGGTCTTCGGCGGCAAACAGCTCACCGAGGAGATTCAGCGCCGCTATGGCTTGTCCTATGAAGAGGCGGGCATGGCGAAGAAGCAAGGCGGCTTGCCGGATAATTATATGTCCGAAGTCTTGGAGCCTTTTAAAGAGGCCATGGCGCAGCAGGTCAGCCGTTCCTTGCAGTTTTTCTTTTCGTCGAGCCAGTTCAATAATGTCGATCACATCGTGCTGGCCGGCGGTTGCGCCTCCATTCCGGGTATCGATGAGTTGATCGAGCAGAAAATCGGCACCAGCACCTCCATCGCCAATCCCTTCTCCGCCATGGCGCTGTCGTCCAAGGTCAAGGCGCACGCGCTGAGTGGTGATGCGTCATCCTTGATGATCGCTTGTGGTCTGGCCATGAGGAGTTTCGACCGATGACGCGCATTAATCTTCTGCCTTGGCGCGAGCAGCAGCGTAAAGAAAGCGAACGGCAGTTTTATGTCGCCGCCAGCACCGCCGCGGTGCTTATGTTGCTGGTGGTGGCGTACGCGCATTTTCACGTGACCGGCATGATAGACCTGCAGAATGAGCGCAACGCCTATCTGGAAAATGAGATCAAAGGCGTCGAAGATCAGATCAAGGAAATTAAAGAGCTGGAAAACGAAAAGAGCCAGTTGCTTGCACGCATGCGGGTGATCGAGCAGCTGCAAAGCCAGCGTCCGCAGATGGTGCATTTGTTCGATGAATTGGTGAAGGCCGTGCCCGAGGGGGTATATATCACCAGCGTCAAACAGAACGGCGCGTCCATTATCGTGGAGGGCGTGGCGCAGTCCAACGCCCGGGTCTCGGCCTTTATGCGCAATATCGACGAATCACCTTGGCTGGCCAGTCCGAAACTCAATGTCATCGAGGCCATGGGTAAAGACGGTCAACGGGCGAGCAAGTTCGTGCTGGACATCAAACAGGTTGCCGAAGGCGCAACGGCGGTCAATTCGGATGCGAGTCCATGAATCTCGATGAAATAAAACAGCAAATACAAGGGTTGGACTTTAGCGACATCGGCAACTGGCCAACGTTCGTGAAGGTCGGCGCCGTGGTGATTCTGTCGGTCGTGGTATTGGGCGCCGGGTTTTGGCTGGACACCCGCACGCAGCTGGATGAGTTGGACCTGGCCGAGAAAAAGGAAGTCGAACTTAAGGCCAACTTTGAAGGCAAGCAGCACAAGGCGGCGAATCTTGTGGTGTATCGCGAACAGATGGACGAGATGAAGCGTTCTTTCGGCACCATGCTGCGGCAGTTGCCCTCCAAGACCGAGATCGCCGAATTGCTGGTGGATATTTCGCAAACCGGTTTGAGTAACGGCTTGGAGTTTGAATTGTTCAAGCCGGACGCGGATAAACCCGCGGAGTTTTATGCCGAGCTGCCCATCAAGATCAAGGTGACCGGCGACTATCATGAATTCGGCAATTTCGTCAGCGGCGTGGCGCAGTTGCCCCGCATCGTCACTCTGCACGACATCAATATCGCTCCGGTTAAGGACGGTGCTAATTTGACCATGGAGTTAACGGCGAAGACCTACCGTTACCTTGAGGAGGAGAAGTGATGAGCGGACGTGGAGCGCGGCTTGAAGTCCGGCATTCCCGCCCCGGTTTGCTGCGGCTCGCCTTGACGGGTTTGATGAGTGTGCTGTTGGTGGCGTGCAGCAGTGACAATATGGATGATCTGCGCGGCTACGTCGAAACCACCAAGGCCAAGCCCGGCGGCCGGGTTGAACCCATTCCCGAAGTGAAACCCTTCGAATCCTTTCTCTATCAGGTGGCGGGGCGCAAATCACCCTTTGAGCCGTGGAGCGTCAATGCCGCCGCCTCGCGCAATGCCGGCGTGGCCGGCACGGGCCCGGCGCCGGATGGCAATCGCCGCAAAGAGGCATTGGAGGCGTTTCCTTTAGATACCTTGCGCATGGTCGGCACCCTTGCCCAAAAAGACGGGATGTGGGCCATCGTCAAGGCTCCCGACGGCCTGGTCTACCAGGTTGCCCGTAATAACTATATAGGCCAAAACCATGGGCGTATCACCCGCTTGGGTGAAGACAGAGTCGAGTTGACCGAGATCGTCCCAGATGGTTTGGGAGGATGGCAGGAACGCCAAGCAAGCTTGGTATTAGCGGAATAATCCCAAGAGGGAGCCGGATGTGATGAGCGGAATACAACTGATGAGAGTGAAAAGAATGGTTAGCATAGGTAAACGAAGGGGGTTGCTGCATTACTTCTCCTTGGTCGCATTCTTGTTGTTGGCGGGACCCGCCCGTGCGGCCGACGGTGCGCTACCCCAGCTGGAGGACGTCAATTTCCTCGCCTTGCCGGGCAACCGGGTACAGGTGGAGCTGATCATGTCCGGTCCGGTGCGCGAGCCCAATAGTTTCACCACCGACAAACCGGCGCGCATCGCCCTCGATTTCCCCGACACCACCAGCAATCTCACTAAAAAAACCCATTCCGTCGGCGTCGGCGCGGTGAGCGGCGTGGCCGCGGTGCAAGGCAAGAACCGCACCCGCGTGGTGGTCGATTTGGTGAAGATGGTGCCCTATCAGACCCGGGTCGAAGGCAACCGTTTTTATATCACGTTGGAGAGTGGTGATGCCGTGGCCGCCGCTCCCGCCGCCCCCGCGGTGCCGGGCGTAGCTATAGAAAATCCCCTAGTGGCCAAGCCGGCCTACGCTATCGATAAGGTTGATTTCCGCCGTGGTGAAAAGGGCGAAGCCCGCATCCTGATTTCCCTGTCCGATGCCGCCGCGCCGGTCAATGTGCGCGAGGAAGGCGGCAAACTGCTGCTCGACTTCGCCGACACCGCATTGCCCGCCGAGCTGGAGCGGCGTTTGGATGTAGTGGATTTCGCCACGCCCGTGTCGATGATAGACGCCTTTACCGTGGGTCAAGGCGCGCGCATGGTGATTTCCGCCAGCGGTCTCTACGAGCACTTGGCCTATCAGACCGAGCGCCAGTTCACCTTGGAAGTGAAGCCCTTGACCAAGGCCGCGCAGGAGCAGAAAAAGAAGGACGAATTCGGCTACACCGGCGAGAAACTCTCGCTTAACTTCCAAGACATCGAGGTGCGCGCCGCGTTGCAGATCATCGCCGATTTCACCGGCTTGAACATTGTGGTGAGCGACACGGTGCAAGGCGCCATCAGCCTGCGCTTGAAGGATGTGCCTTGGGACCAAGCCATGGACATTATTCTGCGCACCAAGGCCTTGGGCATGCGCAAAAACGGCAATGTCATCCTGGTGGCGCCGAGCGCGGAAATCGCCGCCCGTGAAAAAGAGGATTTGGAGGCGGCGAAGCAGATCATCGAACTGGAGCCGCTGCGTTCCGAGCTGATGCAGGTCAATTACGCCAAGGCCAGCGACTTCGCCGCTCTCATCCGCTCCAAGGAAAGCTCCTTGCTCTCCGAGCGCGGCAATGTCACGGTCGATGAGCGCACCAACTCGCTGCTGTTGCAAGACACCGCCGGCCGTTTGGGTGAAATCCGCAAAGTCATCACCGAGCTGGACATCCCGGTGCGGCAGGTGTTGATCGAGTCGCGCATCGTCATCGCCAATGACGATTTCTCGCGCGAACTCGGTGTGCGCTTGGGCGGCACCAGCATTCAGAAAAACGGCAACAGCGGCGTATTCAGCATCTCCGGTTCAGCCGCCGGTAACGACACCGTGGTGAGCAGCGCGGTGGATAATCTCAGCACCACCGGCAGCCCTTTCCCGGTGACCGCGCCTAGCCTCAATGACCGCCTGAATGTTAATCTGCCGGTGATTTCGCCGGCCGGCCGCATCGGTTTGGCCATCCTTGGCAAGGACTATTTGGTGGATCTCGAACTGTCCGCCCTGCAGGCCGAGGGCCGCGGTGAGGTGGTCTCCAATCCCCGGGTGATCACCGCCAATCAAAAAGAGGCGCTCATCGAACAAGGCGTGGAGATTCCCTATCAAGAAGCCAGCTCCAGCGGCGCGGCTACGGTGTCGTTCAAAAAGGCGGTGCTGGGTTTGAAAGTGAAGCCGCAGATTACGCCGGATGACCGCGTCATCATGGATTTGAACGTAAGCAAGGACAGCGTCGGCCAGATCTTCAGCGGCGTGCCCAGCATCAACACCCGCGAGATCAACACCCAAGTGCTGGTGGAGAACGGTGAAACCGTGGTGCTCGGCGGTATCTACGAGCAGACCCGCAGTCACGAGGTGAGCAAAGTGCCCCTGCTGGGTGATCTGCCCGTGCTCGGCGCCTTGTTCCGCAGCACGCGCAACGTCGACGACAAGGTGGAGTTGTTGATCTTCGTAACGCCTAAAATTTTAAAAGAAAGTTTGAGCGGGCGCTGAGTACGGCGTTTAGCTCAAAGGTAATATGGCCGATGTATAAAATTATTGAGCGGCGTAATCGGCGGGCGCGCACGAGTCCGCCCCCGCTCGCCGCTGGAGGTCAGGTATGTTGAAGAGTATAAAAATCGCGTTATTGTCTCTGGTCATTGCGGCCCTCGGCGCCTGCGGCGGCGGCGATGGCTTTAGCGGTGGCACCACCGTCACGCCGGATCCCGCGACCTCCAGCGGGAGTAACTCCGCGGTCACCGCGGCGGTCAGCCTTGGAACCAGTCAGGTGTCGATTAAATCCGACAATTCGGATAACGCCACCATCACCGCCACGGTGCTGGACGCGAATAATGCGGTGGTGCCCGGGGTCACCGTGGCCTTTAAGGCCAGTGGCGGCCAATTGACCGCCTCCGCGGTCGAGACCGACGATAAGGGTAAGGCCACGGTGATCCTGTCCTCAGGCAGCAGTGATCCAAGTAATCGGGTGGCCACAGTGACCGCGACGGTCACCGATCTTCCCTCGGCACAGATACCCATCCAGATCAGTGGCTCAACGCTCACCATTGCCGCGAGCAAGACTTCTCTGGTTCCCGGCACCGCGCCCACCGCAACCTTGACGCTGACCGCAAAGAACGCCAGCGGCCAAGGTGTTTACAACGCGCCTTTGACCTTGAGCGTCGCGGGTATTGGCGCCACGCCAGGTGCCGCGACATTGTCCATCGCCACGGGCAACACCGATGTGACGGGGGTGTTGGCGGCATCGATTACGGGGACCTCACCCGGCACGGTCCGTCTGAGCGTGGATGGCTTAGGTTTTACCGCGACCCAGGATTTCACCGTGGTCGGGGCCGCGAGCGCCTTCCAGATTACCGCGCCCGCCAGCAGCCCGGCCTCCTTGGCCATCGGCTCCAATCTCACCGTGACCGTGGCCGCCCCCGGTTCAACCAGCGTGCGTTTCGCCACCACCCTCGGCGTGTGGGATGGCTCTACTAATGCCATGGTGGTCAAGGCCGTGTCAGGCGGCGTCGCCTCCGCGGTACTGAGTTCGGCCGTCAATGGCGGCGTGGCGAATGTGCAGGTTTTTGATGCCAGCGATGCTAGCGTTCAAGATTCCACGGCCGTTTTGATCGCCGCCCCCGCCAGCAGTGCCAGCGCGATTACCCTGCAATCGGATGTCAGTGTGCTGGCGCCCAGCACCGGCGGCTCGTCGAATCAGGCGATTTTCACGGCCACGGTGAAAACCGCGAGCTTGCAACCCGTCGCCAGCGCCCCGGTGGTGTTTTCCATCTCTAACGCCACGGGCGGCGGCGAGTCGCTCTCGATAGCCTATGGGCTCACCGATTCCGCGGGTGAAATCAGATCGACCCTTAGCTCGGGCACCTTGGCCTCGACGCAAAACGGTGTGGTGGTGACGGCGACGGTGCTGGATGGCGCGGGCGCGACGATTGCCGCGGACAATAAGAGTATCGTGATTGGCGGCACCCCCGGTTCCGTGGTCGTGGGTGGCGGTACCGTGGTGAGCGAGCTTGACTCGGCGACCTATTCCTACCCCATGGCGGTGCTGGTGGCTGACACCAATGGCAATGCCATCAGTGGCGCGGTGGTGACCTTGAGCGTATGGCCCGCCTACTACGCCAAGGGTTACTGGATCGATACCGATCCCGACCCCAAGGCGAAGCTTTGCGCGGCATATCGATTCGGCGCCTTCCTTAACGAAGACTCGAATGAAAATCTTACCTTGGATGCGGGTGAGGACGTGGGTCCCGGCGAGGATCTAAATAATAATGGCATTTTGGATTCCGTGAGCTTTTTTGATAACAGTTTCGTGGCCACGACGATAAACGATGATCTAAACGGTAATAGCGTGCTTGATTCGTTGCCAGACGGCCAGCTCACGCCAGGCAATTCCGCGGGCGGTGCCGCTCCACGTACCTTGACCACCGACGCCAACGGCGTAGCGACCTTTAATCTGTCCTACCTCAAGGCCCACGCGGCCTGGATCAAGACCCGCATCCGCGCCAACGTCAAGGTCTACGGCACCGAGACCACCGGCACCGTGAGTTTCTGGCTGCCAGCGGAAAAAACGGAAGCTGAGGACTGTCTGCTGCCCCATTCGCCGTTTAACCCGGCGGGTCTGTAAGTCCCGAGCTGGAGACAGGCCGCCATGGCCTGTCTCCAGCGCTTCTTGTTAAGCCGCTTGGTTTATCCCCCACAGTTGCCCTTTGTTTTTCTTGCCCCTTCCCCCGTCACTTGACGTACCATTGCACCGTGAAAACGGCACGCAATATCTTCCTCATCGGCCTCATGGGCGCGGGCAAGTCCACTATTGGCCGGCAATTGGCCAAGGAGCTGGGCTGGGACTTCGTCGACAGCGATCATGAGATCGAGGCGCGCACCGGCGCCAGCATCCCGCTGATCTTCGATGTGGAAGGCGAGGCGGGTTTCCGTCAGCGTGAAAAAAAGGTGATCGAGGAATTGACCCAGCGCGAGCGCACCGTGCTCGCCACCGGCGGCGGGGTGATTCTGGATCCGGAGAATCGCGCCCAGCTCGCGGCGCATGGGCTGGTGGTGTATCTCCGCGCCACGGTGGATCAGCTCTTCGCGCGCACCGCCAAGGACCGCAGCCGCCCCTTGTTGCAGACCCCCGATCCGCGCGGCAGATTACAAGACTTGCTGACCCAGCGCGACCCTTTGTATCAAGAAATCGCCGACCTGGTGATCGATACCGGCAAGCGCTCGGCGCGCACGGCCGAACGGGAGATTCTTGCTAAAATCCGTGACTGTGGCCTGATGGAGTGAGCGCCGCCGGGCGGCGTGGTTCGCCGTCGCGGCGCGAGGTGAAGATCGCGCTGACTCAGGGCGCGTCAATATCATGAATACGCGAGTTGAACGAGACCTTTAGAGTGGCGAGTGATGAAGATAAATAGCTTGAACGTCGACTTGGGTGAGCGCGCCTACCCTATCCACATCGGCAGCGGTCTGCTAGGGCGGCCGGACTTAGTGATCCCGCATCTCGCCGGACGGCAGCTGCTCATCGTCAGCAACGAGACCGTGGCGCCACTCTATTTGGCGCGGACCCGCGCCCTGTTCGCCGGTTTCAATGTCGAAGAAGTGATTCTGCCCGACGGTGAACAGTATAAAACCTTGGACGTATTGAACACGATCTTTGACGCGCTGCTGGAGAAACACTGTGACCGCCGTGTCACGCTCGTGGCCCTCGGCGGCGGGGTGGTGGGTGATATGACCGGCTTCGCCGCCGCCTGTTATCAGCGCGGCGTGGCCTTCATTCAAATTCCCACTACCCTGCTGGCGCAGGTGGATTCCTCGGTGGGCGGCAAGACCGGCGTCAATCACCCCTTGGGCAAAAACATGATCGGCGCCTTTCACCAGCCGCGCTGCGTGCTGATCGACACCGATACGCTCGACACGCTGCCCGATTGCGAATTGAGCGCCGGTCTCGCCGAGGTGATTAAATACGGGCTGATCCGCGATCCGGCCTTTTTCGCCTGGCTGGAAGAAAATATGGATGCCCTGCTCGCCCGCGATAAAGCCGCGCTGGCCGAGGCCATCGAACGATCCTGCCGCAACAAGGCCGAGGTGGTGGCGGCCGATGAGCGCGAAGGCGGCGTGCGCGCCCTGCTCAATTTGGGCCACACCTTCGGTCATGCCATCGAGACTGGCATGGGTTATGGCGCCTGGCTGCACGGCGAGGGCGTGGCCGCCGGCATGTTGATGGCCGCCGCGCTGTCCGCGCGCTTGGGCTGGCTGAGCGCGGCCGAGCTCGCGCGCATCGAGGCCTTGCTGTTGCGCGCGCGTTTACCGGTGCGCGGCCCGCGCGATTTGTCCACCGAGCGCATGCTCGAATTGATGGCGGTGGATAAAAAGGCGCAGGACGGCCAGGTCCGTTTGGTGTTGCTGCGCGCCCTCGGCGCGGGCATCGTCACGGCGGACTACGCGCCGGCGCTATTACGTGACATCATTGACCAGTATCGAGCCGCGTAGAGGGTAGCCCGCCCGGATTATGAGCACCGACCCGCGTCATCACGAATTCAATCTCGCCCCCTATGCGGCGACCGCGGCCCGTTCCCGCGGCCGCGCCCATGTTGAACCCGCGCCCGCCTATCGCAGTGAATATCAGCGCGACCGCGACCGCATCATTCACTCCGGCGCCTTCCGCCGCCTGGAATACAAGACCCAAGTCTTCGTGAATCACGAAGGCGATATGTTCCGCACCCGCCTCACCCATTCCGTGGAGGTGGCGCAGATCGCCCGCACCATCGCCCGCACCCTGCAGCTCAATGAAGATCTCACCGAGGCCATCGCCCTCGCCCACGACCTCGGCCACACCCCTTTCGGCCACGCCGGACAAGACGCGCTCAATGCCTGCATGAAAGACTACGGCGGCTTCGAGCACAATCTGCAATCGCTGCGGGTAGTGGATAAACTCGAAGAGCGTTACGCGGACTTCGCCGGACTCAATCTCAGCTTCGAGACGCGCGAGGGGATTTTGAAACACTGCGCCTTGAGCAAGGCCGTCGAGCTCGGCGACGTCGGCGAGCGTTTCGTCAACAAGCGGCAGCCGGGTTTGGAGGCGCAGCTCGCCAATGTCGCTGACGAGATCGCCTATAACAATCACGACGTCGACGACGGCCTGCGCTCGGGCCTCGTCACCCTGGAACAATTACACGAAGTCGCGTTGTTCCGCGCGCAATATGACGAGGTCAAACGCGCCTATCCGCAATTATCGCAGCGGCGCGCCATCCACGAAGTGGTGCGGCGCATGATTAATGTGCAGGTTACCGACTTGGTGGAGACCAGCCGCCAGCGTTTGCGCGCCGCCGCCCCAGACGACATCGAGGCGGTGCGCGCGCACGGCACGCCTTTAATTGGCTTCAGCGATCATATGCGCGAACAGAATCTCGATTTAAAGCGCTTTCTGCGCAAGCAGCTTTATCAGCATTACCGCGTGCGGCGCATGAGCGCCAAGGCCCAGCGCGTGATCCATGCCTTGTTCGAGGTGTTCATGGCCGACCCGCAGTTGCTGCCGCCGGAGTACGCGCAACACAGCGCGCGCTTGCGCGAGGCCCACGGCGAGGCCGGTCACGCGCGCGCCTGCGCCGATTACATCGCCGGTATGACTGACCGTTACGCCATCGCCGAACACGAGCGGGTACTCAACCCCGCGCAATTGACGTAATATGCCGCGAAGAATGGGCGAAAACGGGTTGTATGCGTATCTATCTTCAAATACCGGCGATCGACGAGCAGCCGCCGCGTTATTGTCAATTTGTGTTGCAGGAAGATTTACTGGGCGGCTGGACCTTGATTAAAGAGACGGGGCGCCAGGACGGCGGCGGCCGGATCAAGCGCGACTATTTCGCCAGCCGCGAAGAGGCGGAGCGCGCCTTGATGAAGGCCCGCGACGCGCAAGTGGCGCGCGGTTACCGGGTGGTGTTCGTGCAAGGTGAGCAGGTCCGCTGAATGATTGGCGGCGGCAGCCGCGCGCCGCGTTGTTAACGCGGTTAAAAGAGAGGTAGGGATATGACTCCGCAACAGGAAGGTTTGCTTCACGAAGACGCCGCGCCGCATATCGCGAAGCTGGGCTTGCTCAGCGAGCCCTTCGCCGGTGCCGATGACGGTCAGCACTTTTTCTACGCCGATGCCAATCGTGAACAACGCTTGGACTTGATGCAGCATCTCGCGCCCTACAGTGAACTGCTGGTGGTGATCGGCGTGCCCGGGGTGGGCAAGACTACATTGCTGCAGCAGTTCGTCGCCCGCGCCAGTGAAACGTGGCGCATGGCGGTGGTGATGGCGCAGGCGCGCATGAGTCCCGATGAGTTCATGGCGCAGCTTATGGACGGTTTTGGTTTGTCCGCTGACGATGGCACGTCCCTGGACGCGCAGCGCGGCGTGCTCGTCGCTCATCTGCGTGCCCTGCGGCAAAGCGCGCAAGTGCCCATCCTGCTGGTCGACGACGCTCAGCAGCTCGACACCGAGGTGTTGGAGTCGCTCCTTGCGCTGTGTGAGGAGAACGACGCCGGTCATCTGTTATCGGTGATGTTGTTCGGCAGTCCGCAATTGCAATCAAATCTGGCCGCCCCTGCCTTGGCGCCGCTGCAAGGCCGCGTCGCTCACACCTTCGATATCCCGCCTCACAACGAGCAGGAGACGGGGCGCTACATCCGTCATCGCATGCGCGCCGCCGGCGCGCAGGGCGAGGGGCCCTTCAATCAAGCCGTCATCAATAAAATTCATGACGCCTCCGGTGGTATCCCCTCGGTCATCAATGAAATGGCCCACCACTTTTTGGCCGAGAGTCCGGTTGGCGGCGCCGAACGCCGCCGCGCGGCCGCGCCCCCCCGGCCCGCTTCGGGCGGGGTGGATAAACGCTGGATCGCGGTGGCGCTGGCGGGGTTGGCGGTGGCCGCCGTGCTGGTGGCCGGACGTTTCGGCGGTGAAGACGGCGGTGATGGCGGCATGAAGACTGAGCAGTCAAACGCCTTGACCCTGCCGCCCGCCGCCGAGAGCGCGCCGGAATCGCGTGTGCTGCGTGATGAGCAGGCCGTGGCCCTGGGTGAGCCGCCGCCGGAGGCCGTGTTGCCCGAGCCCGTATTCGAAGAGGCCATGCCGGAATCTGAGACGCCAGCGCCCATGCCCGAGGCGCCGGCGCCCGTAGCCGAGGCGCCGGCCCAGCCCAGTCCGCCCCCCGCCCCGGCGGCCCCCG
>CAMYKQ010000035.1 GCA_947259075.1 uncultured Gammaproteobacteria bacterium
CGCGAAAATGAAAAAGCATGTCTCCCCTCCTTTTCAAAGGGGGTGGACGTGAAAATGAAAAAGCACATCTCCCCTCCTTTTTAAGGAGGGGTGGACGCGCAGCGGACGGGGTGGTTCCTTCCTGCCTTGCCGTAGCGGGAAAGGAAGGCGTGATTTACTTGCCTCGCGGGTAAGGCAAGGTTTCACGCGAGTTCCCGCACCACCCCGCCCCTGCGGGGCACCCCTCCTCGGAGAGGAGGGGAGAAATAAAAAAACACATCGCCCTTCCTTTTCAGATGGGAGAAATGAAAA
This sequence comes from uncultured Gammaproteobacteria bacterium, assembly GCA_947259075.1. GTDB lineage: Bacteria > Pseudomonadota > Gammaproteobacteria > DRLM01 > DRLM01 > CAKKSB01. The sequence goes on from CAMYKQ010000035.1 coordinate 292, forward strand.
AGCACACGCCCTTCTTTTTCAAAGGGGATGGACGTGAAAATGAAAAAGCACACTGCCCCTCCTTTGCCGCGCTCGTACGCTGCGGCGCTCACTCCGCGAAGCGCAAGACCTTGCGGGCCTTCTCCGAGGTGGTGCTGAGGTATTGCGCGAGGTCGGTGCTGAGCAGCACGCCGGTTTCGTCGTCGTGGCGGGTGACGGCGAGGGACCATTTGTTGCGGTAGTGCAGCATCAGGCCGTAGGCCATGTCGTCGGCGCCGGCGCGGTCGCTGTAGCTGCTGATGAGCGAGAGGCCGAGGGCGTTTTGGAGTTCGCCGCTGGCGCCCCAGCGCCAGCGGTTGTAGCCGATGAGTTCGATGAACACGGTGGGTTCGAATTGATTGCCGTCGGCGGCGCCGCCGAGGTATTCGAAGCCGACGTTGGGATGGAACACGATCCATTGCGAACGGGGCGGTGTGTGAAAGCCGAGGCGATTGCCGGCCGCGTCACGCGGCCGCTCGTCGTGTTTTTCCAGCCACAGTCCGTTGAGATACAGTTCCCAGGGATATTGAAACAGGGCCTCGTCGAAATAGGCGCTCCATTGCCGGTCGCGCTTGAGCGCGGCGCGGTAGTTCATGTCGATGATGGGTGAGGCGTAATAGCTGAGGCTGCGTTCCACCAGGCGCGCGTCGCGCAGAATATGTTTGCTGACCGCGTAGGTGTCGGCGCACTGGGCGCTGTCGCGTTCGCGGCAGGCCTCGTCGAGAAAGCCTTGGAAGAGTTGCACCTCGACGCGCGGGCTTTCGTTGTTGAAGGTGTTGAAGCCGCCGCTGTTGGGATTGTATTTCCAATAGCCCGGGCGTTGCAGTCCTTCATCTTCGCGCGCTTCGGCGACGTGATTGCGCGCGGCGAAGAGGGCGCTTTGCAGGGCGAGCAGGCGTTCGGCGGCGCCAGGCGTGACGCTGGCGGGCGGCGCGGCGCTTTGCGCGTCAATGAGCGCGTTAATACGATTCAGCGCGGCAAGCGTGGCGGCACGGCGTTCTTCATCACTGACGCCGGGGCTGTGGGGTGTGCCGCCGCTGGGCAGGGCGCTCATGATGTCGCGGGTATCGAGTGCAAGATCGTTTTTTCCACCGAGACAGTCGTTTTTCTCCAGGGCGTTGAGGCGGTCGCGGTGCGCCACGCTGGTGGCGATGGGCGGCGCGTCGATGCTGGCGCAATCGAAGTCTTGCGCGGCGCCGAGGCCGGGCAGGGCGAGGGTGAGTAACAAGACGCAGCGCGCCGTGATGGATGTGTACATGCCGTGCTCCTTCATGTGTCGCTGCGCACCAGGTCTTGAAATTTGCGGAAGGTGACGATGATCTCGCGCCAGGTCGCTTGTTCGCTGGGCCACAGGGTTTTTATTTTTTTAATTAAGGATTGGAATTGCGCGATGGGCGTGCTGGCCTCGTATTGACTGATGGCGTTGTCGGCGGTGGCCTGGTCGATGAGACTGTCCCAGGTGAGGGCGCGGAACAGGGCGATGTGTACCTTGGGATTCTTCAAATAGTGCTCGAAGTCATGCACGTTTTTCTGCTCGATGGCATTGATGAGGATACTCTGAAAACGCTTGGCGCGCCGCGTTTCGATGTCGGGCCAATCGTCCACCGGCTTGAAGAGCTTGGGCACGGGGATGGGGTCCCACTCGTGGCGGGCGTTGATGAAATAATCGCAGATGCCCTTGGCCGGATCGACACAGGGACATACGCCCGAGGTGTAAACATCGGCTTGGGTTTCCAGCACGCGGCTGACGTTGGCGATCATCGCTATCACATGGGGCCGGGTGACGCTGGGCGGCAAGGTGCCGCTGCTGTACATGGCGTGCAGGGTGTCGTGAGTGACGGCGGTGCCGAGCGAGTGGGCGATGATGGACCAGTTGATGGTTTCGTTTTGCGGCTGGGCGGCGAGGGTTTGCAGGATTTGTTTTTGTACCGCGGTGCGGATTTGTTCGGCGATTTGCGGGATGAAACGATAAAGCACCACGTCCAGCACATGCGTGGCGATAAAGCTGTCTCCGCCGGTTTCCGCCGCGTATTTGGTGAGTTGATTCACCGCGCCGCTATCCAAGCCGTTTTGCGCGAGGGCGGCGAGTACGGTTTGCGCGTTTTGCGCCCAGGCCTTGCGGCGTTCGTCGAATTTGTCGTTGTAGTTGATTTCGCTGAAGCTGAAGTTGTTGTCGAAGGGCACCAGCAGATTGAGGCCGGGGTAGCGCGCATAGTTATCGCGGATCAACTGTTGCACGGGCTGGGACCAGCCGGGCTGGGTGTCGCCCATGCCGTGTACGAGAAATAGAATATGTTTAGCCACGTTATTTCCTCCCTGTGTTGTTATGGCGGCCGTCAGTGTTTGTATTGCCTAAGTGTAGGGTGTATTGCGGCAAAGACCAATGTGGTGGTTTTACGGGATGCTTGCAAGAAAGAAGTGGATGCGACGGGCTGGCGGAGGGAGCCGGTGCCACTCAATCGCGGGTTGGACCCGCGATTGAGTGCTTGTGACGCGGGGCTTAATTGGAAAGATAGGTTGACAGCGTGTTCACCAGCTGGCCGCACTGGCCCACTGTATTCGCGTCGAGCTTGGCTTGGTCGATCATCGTGCCGTCCTTGCCGTATTGGCAGGAGAGCGTGCTGTCTTGGCGGGCGTCGTTGCTGATGGTGAAGATTTGTTTGCCGGGATTGTATTCAGCGTTAAACAGGCCGCCGACGTAATAATTGTATTGCGCCTTGCTGCTCATATAGAGCACGCGCGGGTGTTTGGTGAGTTTTTGTATGGTGTTGATGACGTCTTCCGGCGGCAGCGGCAGCAGTTTGGCGGCGATTTGGACATCGCTGGGGGCCGCGGCGGGGGCGGCCGTCGTCGCGGCGGCAGCGGTAGTGTCCGCGGCGGTGCCGCTGTCGGCGGGGCTGGTGGCCTCAACGGCGGCGGTTTCGGCGGGCGCTGCCGCGCTGGCGTCAGCGGCGGCGCTGGCCGTGTCGGTGGCAGGGGCCTCGCTCGGCGTCGCCGCGGCCATGGTCGCGGCTGAGCCGTCGTCCATCTTGGCCATGCCTTGGGTGGTGCAGCCGCTGGCCAGCAGGGCCGTGAGTGACAGGAAACCGATGAATCCTAAATAGTTGTTGCGCATAATCCCCCCTTTATCATTGTTAACCGTGCGGCGACGGCCCTTGAAAGATGGTCGATCCGAAGTACAACACGCTCTCACTGAGTCTTTATTATAGGTGTACAAGGTAATGATTTTATCCGCGCTACTCAAGTGCGGTGAAGGGTGGCCTAGTGTTACTATGACGCCCCAATGTGAATTCATGAGTTGAAGGAGGGTTATTTGGACAGGCATCGTAAAGATAAGGCCTATATCGGTCTTGAGAATGACGAGTACGGTGGCATGAACCCCACGGGTAATATCATCCGCGACGCCTGGGTGTTCGGCCTCCTGCCCGAAGGCGATGGCTGCGTGGGTTGGAGCTACGATCGCATTCAAGCCTTATATGACCAAGTGAGCGACGCCTGGGCGCCGTATGGTCATATGGTGAGCAAACTGCCCGCGCCGCTGCAGGAGCGGCATAAGGCCATCTATGACGCGGCGATGAAGCGTGCCCGCGGAATGGGCTGGGCGCCGGAAATGCTGGAGGACGATTGAGGCAGCCGCAAGCTGACGCTACAATGCCTCTCATTGTCCGGGCGCGGATTACCGGCGCGGGCCTCTGTTCATCAGTGGAGCAATTAGCATGAGCACATTAGCCATTTACCGGGAAAACGCCGAGCTGCTGGAGACCACGCGTGACGTGGACGCCATCGCGACCAAGCTGCACGGCATCGGCGTCTTGTTCGAGCGCTGGGAGGCTAGCCGTGAACTCGATGACGGCGCCAGCCAAGACGAGATCATCGACGCCTATCGCGGCTCCGTCGACCGGCTGATGAAGCAGTACAACTTCAAGTCCGCCGACGTGATCAGCCTCACCGCCGCCCATCCGGACAAAGAGGCGCTGCGCAAGAAATTTCTGGATGAGCACACCCACAGCGATTTCGAGGTGCGCTTTTTCGTCGATGGCCAGGGCTTATTTTTCATTCACGCCGGCGACAAAGTACACGCCATTCTGTGCCAGCGCGGTGATTTGCTGAGCGTGCCCGCCAACACCCCGCATTGGTTCGATCTCGGCAGCGAGCCGCTGCTCAAGTGCATCCGCCTGTTCACCACCCCCGAGGGTTGGGTGGCAAACTACACCGGCAGCGCCATTGCCAAGGCCTTCCCCACGCTGGACAACTTCATGGCCAGTGCTTGATGAGCAAGGCCATCGTCACCGACATTGAAGGCACGACCACCGCGCTGTCCTTCGTTAAAGACGTCTTGTTTCCCTACGCGCGTGAGCGCCTGGCGGATTTCGTGCGCCGCCATCAGCACCAGCCCGCGGTACGCGAACAGCTGCACGCGGTGCATTCCATGCTGGAACAAGATTTGAGCATCGACGACATCGTCGCCCAATTACTGCGCTGGATCGACGAAGATAAAAAGATCACCCCGCTGAAAAGCCTGCAAGGCATGATTTGGGAAGAGGGCTATCGGCGCGGCGATTTCACCGGCCACCTCTACGAAGACGCCGCGCGCAAACTTAAACAATGGCACGGCCAGGGCCTGCGGCTGTATGTGTTTTCCTCGGGCTCGGTGCAGGCGCAGCGTTTGCTTTTCGGCCACAGTGATTACGGCGATCTCACGCATTTGTTCAACGGCTATTTCGACACCCACATCGGCGGCAAGCGTGAAGCCGAGGCCTATTTCAAAATCGCCGCCGAAGCCCGTCTCGCCCCCTCCGAAATTCTGTTTTTATCCGACATCAAAGAAGAGCTCGACGCCGCTCGCGACGCCGGTTTTAAAACGGCCTGGCTGGTGCGTGAGGCCGAGTTGACGCCGCATGCCGCACATCACCAAGTGCGGAGCTTTGATGAAATTGCGGTGTAAAGACCCCGTTTGATCTCTGGCGATAGGCGGCAGAAGCGCGCCTTTTCCGCTTAGCGGCACACGATGTTCACGTGATCCAAACCTACTTCTCTTTCTCTCCCATCATGCTCTATTGGCCCGTTCTAGACCCGTGCAATTTCTGCTAGGCGCATTTACACCCATTTGTCATTGAGCCGCATAACCATTGCGCCAGCTCCTCGATGTTGTGGACCATGCAGTAGAGTCCGATAGGGGGCACGTTGTATGCGCCCACGCGGAATCAAATTAAAGCGCGTGTAGAGCAATGGAATGGACGCATCTTCCGTCTGACCGTGAGTGACAACGCACAGTTTGGCACCTTGATGGCGTTTTGGGGGACCATTCCATTGCCCTGCACCCTGAACGCATTCTGTGAAGCTAAACATTGCAGGTGATTTTGAATGGGGCATGATAATCGCGCGAGGCGGAGTGCCGGGCTTCATTGTGTCCGCGCGGCCCGCATTCATTCATAGAGTCATGCAGCCGTTCTACTAAGCCGCATTGCGAAAACACGGGTATTGCGATGGGCTCGGTTGTTAGTTGCCACGAGTAATTCGTGATTGTGGACGGGCCTGCACTTGATGTGCCCGCGCCATCAGGCTACGGGTTTTCCCTGTTAGTACCCGATGTATTTCGGGAAGGCGATGGATTGGACAAGCCGAAATTCCTTGCCTAGGCTTGTACTACATACCATGGAGGGAAAATCATGAACAAGCTCTCTCGCTGCTTGATGAATTTCTTTTTTCTGCTACTAATAAGCCTGAATTTTTCACTGCCGGGTTCAGCCACCGCCGCTGAACTGGAAAATCCGATTCCTGGATCCATCGAACCGGGCGCCATGATTAAGCTTGAGTTGGTCGCCAGCGGTCTTGTTGCGCCAAATTGGGCTACGGCCGCGCCGGGTGATGATGACCGGCTCTTTGTGGCCGATCAAACGGGCATCCTCTGGGTGATTGAGCTTGAGTCGGGTGAGATGAGTGTGTTCGCCGACCTCAGCGCCTTGCTGGTGCCCTTGGGTGTCGCGGGCCCCGGCACCTTTGATGAGCGTGGCTTCATCGGCCTGGCATTTCATCCGCACTATCAGGACAACGGCCTGCTCTATACCTATACTTCGCAACCCGTGGACGGCGAGCCGGACTTTCCCGTGCCCTTGGGCGCGCCCGCCAATAATCACGCCGTCATCAGCGAGTGGCATGTGCCAGATCCGGGCGATGCGGCTTCCGTAGTCGATCCGGCCAGTCAGCGTGTGGTGATGCGTATCGCCGATCCGCAGTTCAATCACAATGGCGGCGCGCTTAATTTCGGCAAGGATATGCAGCTGTATATCGCCATGGGTGACGGTGGTGCGGCCGACGATCAAGGGCCGGGTCACAGTCCCGTGGGTAATGGCCAGGACCGGAGCAATCTCTTCGGCAAGATATTGCGCATCGATCCCTTGGGTGATAATGCGCCTAACGGACAATATGGCATCCCCGCTGATAATCCCTTCGTGCCGGGCGGGCCGCAAGCCGTGGGCGGTGAGGCGGGTTGCGCCGATGGCGTCTGTGATGAAATTTACGCCTACGGTTTCCGTAATCCTTTCCGTTTTTCCTTTGATAGCGCTAGCGGTGATATGTATGTCGCCGATGTTGGGCAGAACGACATCGAAGAACTGGATGTCGTTAAGGCTGGCGGTAATTACGGCTGGCCCGTGAAAGAGGGCTCATTTTGCTTCGACGCCAATGGAACCGACCGGGGTTTCGTCACCGATGATAAACCTTGCGCCAATGAGCCGCCGATGCTGATGGATCCCGTGGCCGAGTATGATCACGATGAGGGCATTTCCATCATCGGCGGCTTTGTCTATCGCGGTAATCACGTCCCGGAGTTGATGAACCGTTATGTCTTCGGCGATTACAACCGCAATTTCGGGGGCAACAACGGCAGGCTGTTCTATCTCGATAAACGCAATATCGTGCGCGGGCACCACGCCAAGCAAAGTTCGATTTCTGAATTGCGCGTCTACGGCCAAGATGGCTTGGGGATGTCGCTGCTCGGTTTCGGCACGGACGCCATGGGTGAGATTTATGTATTGGCCAATATGACCGGGGTGCCGTCTGGCGAGACCGGCGTCGTCATGCGCATAGAGTCGCTGGCGCGCAATAAACAAACGCGTCATTTCAGGGCTAGGCTCACGGGTGCCGAGGAGGTGCCGGCGCCGGTGGAGACGCAAGCCAAAGGCCACGCGCACTTTCAACTCAGCAAAGATGGCACGATGCTCAGGGTGCAAGTGGTGGTCAATAACATCGAGGATGTCATCGGCGCCCATATTCATATGGCCGCCGCGGGTAGCAACGGTCCCATCGTCGCGAGTTTCGTGCCGGATACGGCCGGGTTTCTCAGTGGCGGGCCGTTCGTAACGGAGCCGCTCAATCCGCAAGGGGTGCTGGTGCGCGGAACGATCTCCGCCGCCGATATGCTCGGTCCGCTGGCCGGTCAGCGCCTCAACGCCTTGGTTGACGCCATGCGCAAGGGCAATACCTATTTCAACGTTCACACCACTGAACATCGCGGCGGTGAAATTCGCGGGCAGATCGATTAAGGCCCGCTAGCGGAACAAAGCGAAGTTATTCGGTGAGCCTCAGGACTTACAACGCCAGCGGTTTTAGCCGCTGGCGTCCTCTTTCATGCGGACCCACTCCGCTTTAGTCCAGCGGCGCCCTATCTTCATCCACGACATCGACCCGCGCCAGTGCCGCGCGTATCACCTCCGTGCCCGCCTTGGGGTGGTGGCTGTGTTCACTCAAATACCGGCGCCAGGCGCGGGCGCCGCGCTGGCCTTGAAACAAGCCGAGAATATGGCGGGTGATGTGATGCAGTTGCGTGCCCGCGGCCAGTTGTTCTTCCACATAGGGCAGCAGCCGTTCTACTACCGCGTGTTGCGAGGGCATGGCATGGGTGTCGTCATGGAAGCGCTTATCCACCGCCGCGAGTAAGCCGGGATTGTGATAGGCGGCGCGGCCCAGCATCACGCCGTCCACGTGCTGGAGTTGCGCCGCGGCCTGATCGAGGCCGGTGATCCCGCCGTTGATGATGATCTCTAAATGCGGCAAGGCTTGTTTGAGTTGATGCACCATGTCATAGCGCAGCGGCGGCACTTCGCGGTTTTGTTTGGGGCTGAGGCCGTGCAGCCAGGCCTTGCGCGCGTGGATGATGAAGGTGGTGCAGCCGGCGGCGGCGACGGTAGCGACAAAGTGCAGGAGTTGTTCGTAGCTGTCTTGCGCGTCGATGCCGATGCGGCTTTTGACGGTAACGGGCACATTCACCGCGGCGCGCATCGCCGCCACGCACTCGGCTACGAGTTGCGGTTCGGCCATGAGACAGGCGCCGAAGCGGCCGGTTTGCACGCGGTCGCTGGGACAGCCGACGTTGAGGTTGATTTCATCGTAGCCGAAGCCCGCGGCGATGCGGGCGCAGGCCGCCAAGTCGGCCGGATCGCTGCCGCCCAGTTGCAGCGCCAGCGGATGTTCTTGCGGATGGAAGCGCAGCGCGTGGTGTGCATCGCCGTGCAGTATCGCGCCGCAGGTCACCATCTCGCTGTAGAGATAGACGTGTTGCGACAGCAGCCGCATGAAGTAGCGGCAATGGCGGTCGGTCCATTCCATCATCGGGGCGACGCAAATACGGTGAGACGGGGGCGGGACGTTCATGGAATGGCTGGCGAGCTCATTGCGCCGCCGCCTGGTTTAGGGGACGGAGGGCTTAACGGTTGATGTGCTGGTGGAGCCGGGAGATGAGGCCGTTGCACTGATTCGTGTGGGTGGCGGCATCGGCCGATCCCTTCGGGTCGATGAACAGCGTGCCATCCGGCGCGTATTTGCATGTCACGGACTCGTTCGCGGCGAGCGAACTCACGCTGAGCACACCTGTTTGCGGCTCGTATTCGGCATTGAGTACGCCGCCGATGAAATAGGTGTATTTAGCGGTGCGGGTGGCATAGGTGGCGAGACGGCTGGCCTGAATCTGCTGGTTCAACGCCAGAATGCCTGCCGGGCTGCTGCTGCCGGCTACCGCGCCGCCTTCGGCTGCTATCGCGGGCGCGGGGGCTTTACTGGCGCAGCCAGCCGACAGAACGAGTGCGGAGGCGAGGATGAACGTGTGCGTTATGGTTTTATTGGCGGGCATCACGGTGGCTTAGCTGGGTCACGCAATTGGAAAACGAGCACCATTATAGCCAGGGTGCGCGTCCCACCTCAAGCCCGTGGCGCCGCGCCTTGTATTCGCGGGGCCGCGGCGGCGCTGAACACCGGACTCGGGCACGCAATCCGGTATAATGCCCCGCCATGTTTCCCGCCATTGGGCGTAAGGTCAAGCGCATGTCCTCGTTGTTCGATTTTGATAAACCCGCCTGGTACGCGGTGATGGGCAATCCCATCAGCCACAGCAAGTCGCCGCGTATTCACGGCCTGTTCGCGGAACAGACCGGGCAGCGGGTGCAATACAGTGCCATCCAAGTTGACCCCGGCGGTTTCGAACAGGCGGTGAGTAATTTCATCGCCCATGGCGGCAGGGGGCTGAACGTCACCGTGCCTTTCAAACACAATGCCTGGGCCTTGGTGGATGCGCGTTCGCCGCGCGCCGATCTGGCGCGGGCGGTGAATGTCATCGTGGTACGGGATGATGGCACTTTGTTCGGCGACAACTCCGACGGCATCGGCCTGGTCACTGACATCATCGGCAATCATCACGGCCGCATCGAGGATAAAACCGTATTGCTGCTGGGCGCGGGCGGCGCCGCCAGTGGCGTAGTGGGACCCGTGCTTGAACGGCAGCCGCGCGGCGTGTGGATCGCGAATCGCACGGTGGACCGCGCCCATGATTTGGCGCAGAGCTTTTCCCGCTTGGGCGCGGTGCGGGCCTGCGGCTTCGCGGAATTGGCGGGCCAGCAATTTGACCTCGTCATCAACGCGACCGCCGCGAGTCTGCACGGCGAGTTGCCCCCCTTGCCCGCGGCGCTGTTGCGGCCGGATGCCTGGTGTTATGACATGATGTACGGCGCCAAGCCCACGCCGTTTATGGAATGGGCGCGGGACCAGGGCGCGGCGGTGGTGCTGGATGGTTTGGGCATGCTGGTCGAACAGGCGGCGGAATCATTTTTGTTGTGGCGTGGCGTGCGGCCGTCCACCGCGGCGGTGATTGAAACCTTGCGCCGCGAGTTGCGCGGTGCGTGAGTGGAGGGCGGAGCGTGATTCCTTGTTATGTCAGCGGTAAAGGCATGTACGCGGGCGAGGCGACCCGTGACTTCAAGGTGATGATGATTTCCTTGCTGGAGTCCAGCGGTTTGGGTTACGACACCCGTTTTCGTTATTACCGCCGGCAGTTTTCCGACTTGGCGTTGGACGAACTGGCGCGCAAGGTCTGCGACCCCATCGAATATTACGATCGTGATTGGCCCGCTTGGCGCGCGGCGCAGCCCGCCGGCGAGGATGAGGATCAGCAAGTCACCCGCTTTTTTTTAGCGCGCGATACCCAATTCCGCGCCGAGGCCAGGGCGGCGATTTATTGTTTCGATGAAGCGGGTTTCGGTTCGGGTGTCAATGTCATGCGCTTCATCCACGAGCGCAAGCCGCTGTTGGGCTTCTATCAAAAAGATCTGCGGCGGCAGCGGGTGAATGTGGGGAATGTGTTGCAACTGGCGCAGGAATTCCCTGATTTAGTGGATGTGCGGCCCTATGAACGCGGCGAAGACATGCCCGAGCAAGTGCGCGACTGGCTGTTGCGTTTGCGCGACGCGGAATGGACGACGCATGTTTAAGCGGGATGATTCTGGCGAGTGCCGGGTGGTCTCCTAGCCGGACTTTTTTTCCATGGCCGGCGCGACTCTAATGAGCGCGCGGCAATTTTAATGACAGGTTAGTGCGTGGACGCGGCAATTACGGTGAATGAAGTGCGCAAGCACTACGGCAAGGTGCAGGCGCTCAAGGGTTTGAATCTCACCATTGAACGTGGCGAATTTTTTGGTCTGCTCGGACCCAATGGCGCGGGCAAGTCCACGCTCATTAATATCATCGCCGGATTGGTGCGCGCCGACGCAGGCGGGGTGGCGGTGTTCGGTCATGATGTGGTGCGTGATTATCGTCACGCGCGCGCTCAACTCGGCGTGGTGCCGCAAGAATTAGTGTTCGATCCCTTCTTCAGCGTGCGCGAGGTGCTGCGCATTCAGGCCGGTTATTTTGGTTTGGGCAAGGAAAACGATCCCTGGCTTGATGAGCTGATCGACGCGCTGGATTTGAGCGATAAGGCTAACGTGAATATGCGCGCCCTTTCGGGGGGCATGAAGCGGCGCGTGCTCATCGCTCAGGCTTTAGTGCATAAACCCAAGGTGCTGGTGTTGGATGAGCCCACGGCGGGCGTGGACGTGGAATTGCGCCGGACCTTATGGCAATTCGTCAAACGTCTGCACCGCGATGGACTCACCATCGTGCTGACCACTCATTATTTGGAAGAGGCCGAGACCCTGTGTGACCGCATCGCCATCATCGATCACGGCACGCTCATCGCCCTCGATCATAAGCGCGCGCTGCTGGAAAAAGTCACTGGCGCGCGCTGCCGCTTGATCGTGACCTTGGCCGCGCCGCTCAAGGCCGTGCCTGAAAGCTTGAGCGGCATGCTGAAACAGCAGGAGGGCGTGCGGCTGGAGTTTCAATTGGACAAAGGCCGCGACCCTATCATGTCGGTGCTGGATGCCTTGCGCGCCGCGGGCGGGGTGCTGGTGGATTTACAGACCGAAGAAACCGACTTGGAAGATATTTTCGTGGAATTGACGAAACGGAAGCGAACATGAACCTGCGCGGACTCTCGGTGCTTTTGTACAAAGAACTGCTGCGCTTTTATAAGGTGTGGCTGCAAACGCTGTTGGCGCCCATCATCACCGCGCTCTTATATTTTTTGGTGTTCGCCCATGCCTTGGAAGAACAGGTGCAAGTGTATTCCGGGGTCAGTTATACCGCGTTCTTGATACCCGGATTGGTTATGATGTCCATTATTCAAAACGCCTTCGCCAATAGTTCCTCCAGCCTGATTCAATCCAAGGTGACCGGCAATATCGTTTTCGTGCTGTTATCGCCGCTCTCGTACCTGGAATTTTTTCTCGCCTTTGTACTGGCGTCCATGGTGCGAGGCGTCGTGGTGGGCGCGGGGGTATGTTTGGTGGCGGTGTTGTTTGTTTCTCTACCGATACACAGCGCGATGATCTTGCTGGGCTTCGCTTTGTTGAGCAGCGCGGTGCTGGGGTCACTCGGAATCATCGCCGGCATCTGGGCGGAGAAGTTCGATCAATTGGCGGGATTTCAGAATTTCGTGGTATTGCCCTTATCATTTCTGAGCGGGGTGTTTTATTCCATTCATTCCTTGCCGCCGTTCTGGCAGGCCGTGTCGCATTTCAATCCCTTCTTTTATATGATCGACGGTTTCCGTTATGGCTTCTTCGGCGTATCCGATGTCGATCCCTGGCTGAGTTTTGGCGTGATCGCCGTGAGTTTGTGCCTGCTGGCGGCTATCACGCTGTTTCTCTTGAAGAGCGGCTACAAATTGCGGCACTGAACGCGATGCGGTGGGCGCGTGTTCCTGGTGCTATACTTCACCGTACTGGAATAAGAGTTAAGGAGGGGATTATGCGCGAGTACATCCGGCATCCATCCAATATTCCTCTTGAGTTCAAGCTGGCCGAACAGGATGCGGCGCATCGCGATCAATTGAATAATGTCAGCGTGGGCGGCTTGTCGTTCAGCTCGCGCGAGCCTGTGCCCAAGGGTTCGCAGATCATGATCTGCATTCCGGTGATCAATCACCATGTGGAAGTGACTGGTGAAGTAGTATGGTGCAATGAAAACGGCGGCTGTTTTGACGTGGGGGTGTCCTTCACCGATTTCGCCGAGGCCTTCCGGACCCGCATGGTGGAGCAGATCTGCCATATTGAACGATATAGAAATGATGTCTTGCTGCGCGAACAGCGCCAGCTCAGTAGTGAGCAGGCCGCCGCGGAGTGGATCAGTAAGTTTGCCGGCAGTTTTCCCGCGTTGGAGCAGGGAGATTAACCGCCAGCCAGTAATCAAAGCCAAGAGTGATGTGACGTTTTATGAGCGCCAAGGGAAAAAATCAACGGCAACTGCGCAAACAAGTGTTGCGCCATGTCGAGTCTACTTTCGATTTAAAGCGGCTGGAATTTAAAAACCGGGTAACGCCACAGAAACATCGCGCCAAGCTGGTGGGAGTGATGGTGGCGGCGGCGGCCTACAGCGTCGGTTTCGGTTTGGCTTATTTTGCTTGGCAGACCGGCCGCACGGAGTATGAAACCTTCGCCAAGTTTTCCTGGATATTCATGCTGCCTTCCTCGGTGGTGGGTGTCTTCGCTTATATGTTGTCGAGCAACCGCCGCGAGTATGCCGTGGCCAAGGATATCATGGTACATATGCTGACGCTGGAAGGCGGCTATGGTTTGTTATGGCGCTATGAGCCGGTGCTGCATGAGCTGTTAAAAGATGACGCCGTGGCGCAACGCTTGGTTGAGGCATCTCGTCACGGGAAGATGCCCGCCGTGGAGCCCGAAGACTATGCCTTGGTGATACATCGCATGCACGAGGCGTTGCGCAGCGGTGAAGGCGCTTCTTTAAGCGCCGAGGCGGTGGATGCCTTCGAGGAAAACCTGGCCGAGGCGCGCAGCGCCGCGTGACGCATGGCTGGAGGCGGCGGCTATTTGTGCTGTTTTGCACGTTATCGCGCTTTTTACTCAGCCTGAGGGCATAAGCCGTATTAAGCCGTATAGGGAATTATTTGATACGCGGCTGATGCGCGCATCGCGGGTTTGTCATAAGCCGTTACTATTTATCCAGTCGATAACGATGAATCTCTCCCTGTCTCTTATCCGCTCTCCTCGCCGTTCCCGTATGCGCCTGTGATAATCTAGCCCCCACGAATCCAGCGAGACGGGATGAGCGATATGGCCAAGGCAAAAACAGTTTACCGTTGCACGGAATGCGGCGCCGAATCACCCAAGTGGGCGGGACAGTGTCTGGATTGCGGGCAGTGGAATAGCATGGAAGAGGGCGTGGCCGCGCCCAGTGCCGCAAAGGGGCGTCTCGCGCGCTTGGCCGGTTATGCCGGCGCGGCGGGCGGTTCGGAGGTGAAGACGCTCGCCGAGGTCGCGCCCGATCACGAGGTGCGCATCGGCAGCGGCTTGAGTGAATTGGACCGGGTCTTGGGCGGTGGCTTGGTGCTGGGTTCGGTGGTGCTCATCGGCGGTGACCCGGGCGTGGGCAAGTCCACTTTGCTGTTGCAAACCCTGGCGACACTCAGCGCGCAACTCCCTTCTTTATACGTCACCGGCGAAGAATCCTTGGATCAAGTGAGTCTGCGCGCCAATCGTATGCGCGTGGGCGGCGCCGCGCTGCGCCTGCTTGCGGAAACGCAAGTGGAGCAGATTATCGCTCACGCCGCGCGCGAGCGGCCGCAAGTGATGGTCATCGATTCCATTCAAACCATCTATACCGACGTGCTGCAATCCGCGCCGGGCTCGGTGGCGCAGGTGCGCGAGAGCGCGGCGCAATTGGTGCGTTATGCCAAGGCCACCGGCACCGCGTTGTTTCTCGTCGGTCACGTCACCAAAGAGGGTACGCTGGCCGGGCCGCGCGTGCTCGAACATATGGTGGACACCGTGCTCTATTTCGAGGGGGATATGGGCACGCCCTTCCGCGTCGTGCGCGCCATCAAGAACCGTTTTGGCGCGGTCAATGAGTTGGGCGTGTTCGCCATGAGCGATCGCGGCCTTAAAGAAGTGAGTAATCCCTCGGCGATCTTTCTCTCGCGCCATGAGCAAGAGGTTCCCGGTAGCGTGATTATGGTCACGCGCGAGGGCACCCGCCCTTTGCTGGTGGAGGTGCAGGCTTTAGTGGCCGAGAGTCATATTTCCAATCCGCGCCGCGTCACCGTCGGCCTGGATCATAATCGTCTTTCGATGTTGCTCGCGGTGCTGCAACGCCACGCCGGCATCGCGATGTACGATCAAGATGTGTTTGTGAACGTCGTCGGCGGAGTGCGCATCACCGAGACTGGCGCCGACCTCGCCACCGTGCTGGCTGCTTTATCCAGTCTGCGTAATAAACCGCTGCCGGCGGAGCTGGTGGTCTTTGGCGAGATCGGTCTTGCCGGTGAAATCCGTCCCGTGCAAGGCGGGCTCGATCGTTTGCGCGAAGCGGCCAAGCACGGCTTCAAGCGTGCCATCATCCCCGCGGCCAACGCGCCGAAAAAACCGCTGGCCGATATCGACGTGGTGGCGGTGAAACGATTAGAAGATGCGATCGAGGCGATGCGCTGAGGCGGGTGTTGGCGCGCAAGTCCCGCTGTGCCTTCCGCGCCGGGTGATCGTGAGATTGAGATGGGTGAAGCCGCAAGGCCGCGGGCGTTTTTTACGCCCACGGCCTTGCCTGTTTGGCCGGGTGAATTAACCGTGAAACCGGCTTGTCAGCGACACCGGGGTTTGTTGTATCCCCGCGATATACCAGTTGGCGTTTGCCTGTGTTTGCGAGCGCTGGATATGCCAGATTTCGTCGAAGCTCTCGGTGGGACCTTGGGCCTCTTCACGAAGGGTGCCGTAGAAGCGCACGCTGGTGATGTGTTGATTACCCTCGCTGACGAAGTCTAATAATTCCGCATGCAGCGCCAGCACCTCGGTGTGTTGCACGGCGCCATTGCGTTCTTGCGCCTGTAAGCTGATCTCGGCAAAGACCTCGGGGCTGGTGTAGTCGCGGATGTCGTTGAGATCGTTTTTGTCCGAGGCCGCTTGCAGACGGATGAAATGGCCTTTGGCGGTGCGCAAAAAGTTTTGCTCATCGAACCACGCGGGGCGCGTGCTGCTGGAGTGCGGATTCGCGGTACCCGCCGCCGCGCCACCCGCGAGGGCGTCATGCCGTGGCGCGGCGTCCCCGCCCGTGCCCGCGTACTGCATAGCGGTTGCGGTCTGGGGTGCGCTGGTGCGGCGCAGGGCGCGAAAAATGAAAAAGATCAGCGCGGCCAGTCCCAAGATTAAAACGATGTCGAAGGGTTTAATGCCGTCGAAGGCGCCACCCATGAACATGGCGGCCAATAAACCCCCGGCGGCTAAACCCGCCAGCGGTCCCATCCAACGGCTGCCGGCCGTTTTTGCCGCCGCGCCCGCGGGGGCTTGTTGCGTCGCTGGTGATTTGGGCGCGGCCGATTGCCCGGCATTATCTCGTTGCATGCCAAAACTTTTGCCGCCGCCGAAGCGTTTGGCTTCCGCCAGAGGCGCGAGCAGGGCTAGGCTGAGTAAGCTGACGAGAAACAAGGTGAAGAACTTAGGCATGAGGGGCTCCGCACGATAAGGGGCTGTGATAGTAGCATGTCTTCCGGGGCATTTCAGGCATCTGCTTGCCCGGGACGCAGCGTTGTAAGCATTGGGTTGCTCTGAGGGGTATTTCAACTGCCCGGCGGGGCGAGACAACGAGGATTCGCCTCCGTGAGGGCCGGGCAGGTTATTCCCCCCGGCTAGCCGCAACACTTCTTATATTTTTTGCCACTGCCGCAAGGGCAGGGGTCGTTACGGCCGACTTTAGGCGCATCGTTACGCACGGTGCCCGGGGTAACGATTTTTCCGTTGGTGTAATACCAAATGCCCTTGGCGCGTTTGAAATGACCCAGCTCATGGTGGGCGTGGGTATTGCCTCTTTGGCGATAGGTGGCGATGAAGTCGACGGTGCCTGCTTCATCGTTTTCGCCGCCGCCGCTGGTGTTGAGAATCTCCAGCTTTAACCACTCTGATTCGTCGGCCCATTTTTTGGTGGCGGCCGGGTCGCTGTCGTGACGGTAATCCGGGTGCAGGCTTTGTTCCAGATAGCCGCTCTCTCTCATCGCGAAAGCGCTGTAGCGGGAGCGCATCAGGGCTTCGGCGCTGGCGGCGGCTTGAGTGCCGCTGATGATGGGGCCGCAGCAGGCATCATATTCTTTGCCGGACTGGCAGGGGCACGGATTCACGGTATTCCTTTGCTCAATTTCGATGAGGGTAAAACATAGCATGTTGCAGGGCGGTGGTGGTATCCGCGGTAAAGGATTGAGAACCAAGATGGGGTCATGGCGATAAGGCGCGCCACAATCACCGTACCAATCCGAGGCAGATATAGGCTGTGGTTTTGCGCAACAGAGTATACTTCACAAACGCGCGTGCTGATATTCCGGACGGGTTCTCAGCGCTGGTGGTAAATATTGATATTGATTTGGAGAGTTGAATATGCATATCGAGAAGAACAAGGTGGTGACGTTTCATTATCGTTTGAGCGAGCCTGGCCAAGCGGTTTTCGAAGACTCTCACGCGGGGCCGCCGGCGGTGTATTTGCATGGCCAGCACAATATGCTCGCGGGTTTGGAAGAGGCCTTGGCGGGAAAGCAAGCGGGCGACGTTTTTACGGTGACCTTGCCGCCGGAAAAGGCCTATGGCGTGCGGCGGGAAGATTCCATGCAACGTGTGTCGCTTAAGCATGTCGTCAATCCGGGGAATAAAAAACGTGTTTATAAACCTGGTATGGCGGTGCAGGTGAATACGTCGCAAGGTCCACGAGATGTAACGGTGGTCAAACCGGGGCTGAAGACCTTAGATGTGGATACCAATCATCCTTTGGCGGGACGCACTCTGTGTTTCGAGGTTGAAGTGATTGCCGTGCGCGATGCCAGCGCCGAAGAGATCGCCCACGGCCATGCTCATGGCGTGGGTGGGCACCAGCATTGAGTAAAAGGCCGGACAAGCAAGGCACCGCTCCGTCCCAGTGTTGCTCGATGCTGCGCGCGCCGAGGTTCGCATGCGTTTGCCGCGCCCTTGTTTGGCGTTAAAGCGTGAATGAGGGCGGGCCGACACACTTTTAACTTCCGCTAAACGCTGTATTGCTGTGGCTGGCTTAAGATGAAACCAGTAATTAAATTCATGGTTGTTGTTGCCGCTGTTGCGGTGGCCGCGCCTTTTTTTATCACGGACAAAAATGGCAAACCGCTGATGTCCTTGGACGGCGTGCGCGCGCCGGAGGTGGTTTTGCCCTCCGCGCTCAATGAGGCCGTCTCCACTCTGCGTCCGGCGGCGGGTGAAGCTGCCGGGACCGTGCAAGTGTTCAAATGGCAGGATGAAACGGGCGTGTGGCATTTTTCCGATACCCGCGAAGAAGGACAAGCCGTTACCGCCGTCACCGTGAATCCCAACGCCAATCTCTTACATTTTGAAACGCCCCGGCGCCTTGAAGCGCGCGCCGTGCCGCCCGCGGAAGAGGGCGCGAACGCGGGAGCGGATGGCATC
Organism: uncultured Gammaproteobacteria bacterium; assembly: GCA_947259075.1. Taxonomy (GTDB): domain Bacteria; phylum Pseudomonadota; class Gammaproteobacteria; order DRLM01; family DRLM01; genus CAKKSB01. The sequence continues at coordinate 18,600 of CAMYKQ010000035.1, forward strand.
CCGCTACCCCTGTCCGCCCCGGTGGCAAGCGTGCCAAAGCTGATCGGTGACGCGAAAAACATCGATCGACTGCAAATCGAGCGGCTGCAGCGTCAGGAAAAAATCGTGCAAGACTAGCAGCGGATACGAGGCTGAAGCCGGCCATATTGAAAATCGTGGATGGAAACCCAGGCGTCTGGGATAGCGAATCAACGCTCGTTTGGTGGAGCTTGGCAGATATTGAAAATGAGGGCCGAGAGTTCGCGGTTCATTTGTTCTTCGTCGCCCAGGTTCAGTTCCATCAAGCGGCGCAGATGGGTGATGCTCTCAAGGTCGATGTGAATACAGCAGAAGCCGATATGTTTGTCGCGGATATGCGCGGTGACTACATCCATGGTGATGGTGATCTTGCCGTCGCCCAGGCTGATTTCCAGCTGGTAAGGGTCGCCGATCTTGCCGGTCCACAGTTCGGGCTGGTCGATCAAGGCGCCCTTGAGGGAGACATCGACCAAATTGCACAGCCAGCGGCTTTGTTCACCGACAAGGGTGACATTGCCATTGAATGGGATGCGGGAGAATACCCGCCGTTCATTAGATGACAATTCGTCCTGTTCCATAGCTACCCTATTATGCCGAATGAGAATCGCAGGCCAATACCCGGGTCTTCCAGTGTTGTCGGACATGGATCAAAAAGCATTAGGCCCCTAAGATTAGCCGGTCTGGCGGCCGGCGTCACGCCCCGGCCAAGAGGCGCCGCAATATGGCCTCGTATTGGCGGGAGAGGACGTCGAGGTCCGCCGCGCGCACGCATTCATTGAGTTTGTGGATGGTGGCGTTGAGCGGGCCCAGCTCAATCACTTGGGCGCCGGTGGGGGCGATGAAACGGCCGTCGGAGGTGCCGCCCGCGGTCGAGAGTTCGGTGTCGATGCCGCTCACCTCGCGCACCGCTGCGCGAGTGGCGTCTAGCAGCGCGCCGTGACTGGTGAGAAAGGGTTTGCCGGAGAGCTTCCAGTTCAAGGTGTATTTCAGGCCGTGGCGGTCGAGCACCTCGTGAACCCGGCGTTTGATGTCGTCGGCGGTGAGCGCGGTGGAATAGCGGAAATTGAACACCACCTCCAGCTCGCCGGGGATGACATTTTCGGCGCCGGTGCCGCCGTGAATATTGGATATCTGAAAGCGGGTGGCGGGAAAAAACTCATTGCCCTGATCCCACTCGATGGCCGCCAATTCCGCCAGCGCGGGCGCGGCGCGGTGTATGGGGTTGTCGGCGAGATGGGGATAGGCCACGTGACCTTGTATGCCCTGCACGGTGAGCTGGCCATTTAATGAACCGCGCCGGCCATTCTTGGCGACGTCGCCCACCTGTTCCGTGCTGCTGGGTTCGCCGACCACGCACCAGTCGATCTTTTCCGCGCGTGCTTCCAAGGCTTCGATCACTTTGACGGTGCCGTTGACCGAGGGGCCTTCCTCGTCGCTGGTGAAGAGCACGGCTATCGAACCCTGATGATTAGGGTGGGTGGCGACGAAACGCTCGCAGGCGGTGACCATGGCGGCCAGCGAGCCTTTCATATCGGCGGCGCCGCGGCCATAGAGCATGCCGTCGCGGATCTCCGGTTCGAAGGGCGGCGAGTCCCACTGCGCCAAGGGGCCGGTCGGCACCACGTCGGTATGGCCGGCGAAGACCAGCAGGGGCCGTGACGTGCCGCGGCGGGCCCACAGATTTTTCACCTCGCCGAAGGGCATGGGTTCTATCGCGAAACCCAGCGGGGCGAGGCGGGCCGCGATCAGTTCCTGACAGCCACCGTCCTCGGGCGTGACCGAGGGCCGGCGTATGAGGTCCAGGGCTAATTCGATGGTGGGAGAGTGTTGAGTCTTCACGGCGTTCTCGCGCTAATGATTTGTCTGGTTATCGACCCGGGCCTAGCCGTGCCCGGCGGGTGCAAACAGCGCGGCATAATCGGCTTCATTGAAACCGACACGCACGCCGCCCTCGTATTCGAGCACGGGCCGTTTGATGAGGGTCGGGTGGCACAGCATCAAGCTCGAGGCGCCAGCGGCATCGGTGACGCTCTCACGTTCGGCCGCGGACAGGCCGCGCCAGCGGGTGCCGCGGCGGTTGAGCAGGCTTTCCCAGTCACTGTGTTTGAGCCAATGCGCCAGGCGTTTCTCCTCAAGCCCGTCGGCGCGGACGTCGTGAAAGCGGTAGGCGATGCCATGCGCGTCCAGCCAGCGGCGCGCCTTTTTAACCGTGTCGCAGTTTTTGATGCCGTAGAGCACGACCATCAGATATTGCGCAGCAATTCGTTGATGCCCACCTTGCCCAAGGTTTTGGCATCGACCTGTTTGACGATCACCGCGCAATAGAGGCTGTATTTGCCGTCTTTCGAGGGCAGATTGCCGGACACCACCACCGAACCGGCGGGGATGCGGCCGTAGCTGATCTCGCCGGTCTCGCGATTGTAGATGCGGGTGCTCTGCCCGATGTACACCCCCATGGAAATCACCGAACCCTCTTCGACGATCACGCCCTCGACCACCTCGGAGCGCGCACCGATGAAACAATTGTCTTCGATGATGGTGGGACCGGCTTGCAGCGGTTCGAGCACGCCGCCGATGCCGACGCCGCCGGAGAGATGCACGTTTTTACCGATCTGGGCGCAGGAGCCGACGGTGGCCCAGGTGTCGACCATGGTGCCGCTGTCGACATAGGCGCCGATGTTCACGTACGAGGGCATCAACACCACGTTGGGGGCGATATAAGCGCCCTTGCGCACCGCCGCCGGCGGCACCACCCGCACCCCGGCCTCGCGGAAGTCGCGGCTATTGTAGTCGGCGTACTTCATCGGCACTTTGTCGTAATAATGGGTGTCGCCGCCGCGGATGACTTCATTGTCGTTGAGGCGGAAGGACAGCAGCACGGCCTTTTTCAGCCATTGATTGACCACCCACTCGCCGCCCTTTTTCTCGGCGACGCGGACCTGGCCGCCGTCGAGCAGGGCCAGCACCTCGTTCACCGCCTCGCGCAGCGCGGGCTCGGCGTTGCGCGGCGTGATATCGGCGCGGCGTTCAAAGGCGGTTTCGATCAGGTTTTTGTGTGCGTCCATCGTCAACTCCACTGTATTGCAGGCGGCCACGGCGCCGCCGAAAGCCGAGCATTATAACGGATCGTGCGCGCCGTGACCGCGTTTCAGAGGGAGCCGAGAAATTCGCGGATGCGGCCGGCGGCTTCCACGCAGTCGGCCAAGGGCGGCACCAGGGCCATGCGCACGCGGTTCTGGCCGGGGTTGCCGCCGTGGGCGTCGCGGGATAAATAACTGCCGGGCAGCACCGTGAGGTGTTGCGAGGCGAAGAGCCGCCGCGCGAAATCCGTGTCGGCGATGGGGGTGCGCGGCCACAGATAAAAACCGGCATCGGGGGCGGCGACGTCGAGCAGCGGTTGCAGTATCTCGAGCACGGCCTTGAATTTTTGCCGGTAGAGTTCGCGATTGGCGCGCACGTGCGCCTCGTCGTTCCACGCCGCGATGCTGGCCGCCTGCACCGGCAGGGGCAGGGCGCAGCCGTGATAGGTGCGGTAGCGTAAATACTGTTTGAGAATGTCCGCGTCGCCCGCGACGAAGCCTGATCGCAGGCCGGGCAGGTTGGAGCGTTTGGAGAGGCTGTGAAACACCACGCAGCGGCGAAAGTCGTCGCGGCCGAGCTGGCGGCAGACTTCGAGCAGGCCCAGCGGCGGGCGCTGTTCGTCGGGATAGATTTCGGAATAACACTCGTCGGCGGCGATGATGAAATCGTGGCGGTCGGCGAGTTCGATGAGTTGCCGCATCGCCTCGGCGCCGATCACCGCGCCGCTGGGATTGCCCGGCGAGCAGATATAAATGAGCTGGCAGCGCCGCCACACCGGCTCGGGCACGGCGTCGAAATCGGGGACGAAGCCGGTATCGGCGCCGGTGTTGTGAAACCAGGGTTCGGCCCCGGCCAGCAGCGCCGCGCCTTCATAAATTTGATAGAAGGGATTGGGCATGACCACCAGCGGATTCCTGCCGCGGTCGATAACGGCCTGCGCGAAGGAGAACAGGGCCTCGCGGGTGCCGCTGACGGGAATCACATGACGCTCGGGATCGATCATGCCCGTGTTCAAAATGAAGCGCCGCGTCAGCCACGCGGCGATGGCCTCGCGCAGGGCGAGTGTGCCCTTGCTGAGCGGATAATGTGACAGCCCTTGCACCGCGGCGATGAGCGCTTCGACGGCCAGGGCGGGCGCCTCGTGCTGGGGTTCGCCCAGGGACAGCGCGATGCCGCGTTTCTCCGCGGGCGGCGTGATGCCCGCCTTGAGCGCCGCGAGTTTTTCGAAGGGATAGGCTTGCAGTTTGAGTAGATCGGGATTCATGGTTGTGCCACTTCAGTGTGTTTTAATTCAGCGGGTCCGGCGGCGGTCCGATATCATAACCGGCAAGTTTGATTCATCTGTTTTAAGCGCGCGGTGCTGGCGGCGCGCATTAACGTTACATTTTCGGCATACGGCGTCATGAGGACGCGAGCCCGCACAGTATAGGACATCCATTGATGCCGACCAACACAAGATCCGATGTGCTCCCCGTGTTCGCCCTGCTGGTGAGCGCCACGTTTTGGGGGGTGGTGTGGTGGCCGTTGCGTTGGCTGGAGCAACAGGGTGTGCCGGGTTTGTGGGCTACTTTTGTCTTGTTCGGTTCCGCCTGTGTCTTGAGCCTGCCGTGGTTGTGGCGCTCGCGCGGCTATTGGCTGCGGCGGCCCGGTTTGCTGCTTGCGCTCGCCGTGGCCAGCGGCTGGTGCAACACCGCCTTCATTCTCGCCATCGTCGAAGGCCATGTGGTGCGGGTGCTGTTGTTGTTTTATCTCTCGCCGGTATGGGCGGTGTTGCTGGCGCGGTTTTTATTGCGCGAACATCTGCCACCCATGGCTTGGGCGACCCTGCTGCTGGCGCTGGGTGGCGCGCTGGTGATTCTGTGGGACCCGCAGCTCGGCATGCCTTGGCCGCAGGGCCGCGCCGATGTCTTGGCCTTGTCATCGGGCGTGGGTTTCGGTCTGGCCAATGTGCTCATCCGCCGGGCCGAGGATGTGCCGCTCATGCTCAAGATGGTGGTGCCGTGGCTGGGTGTGACGGTGTTGGCGGGGAGCTTGGCCTTGGCGGGTGTGGGTGGCGTGGCCCTGTGGCATGGCGCGGCCCTGCCGGTGGCCATGTTGCTGGGCGTCTTCGGCGTGGGTTTAGCCAGTCTCTGCTTGGTTTACGGCGTGAGCCACTTGCCGGTGCACCGTTCGGCGGTGATTTTGCTGTTCGAAGTGTTCGCGGGCGCGGTATCGTCGCAATGGCTGGCGGGGGAGGTGTTGGGCGTGCGTGAGTGGGCGGGCGGCGCTTTGATTCTCGCCGCGGCCTGGATCGCCTCCCGTGAAGGGGCGGGCCGGCCGGGTGAGGCGCGGGGCTGAACTTGCGCGGCGGCGGGCGGTCCCATGTTCGGCACGCTCGATTAGGCGAGGCGTCAAGCCCGTGAAGATGCGGACCGATTAGTATGGAGGGCGATGGTTCAGCAGCGTGGATTTCACTACCTTTTGTTTAATGGGGGAATAATCCAGCCCGTTTTGCCAATGCCCACTCCCTAGCCTGGATTTTCGAGCCGCTCGCCGGTAAGCTGCACACAGTTCACCATCAATGCATGAGCACAGGAGGTTTTGACAACATGAATCCGTATCAGCAATCCGTAGCTACAACGCGCGGCGCTACCCAGCAGTTCGCCACCAACAAGGTGTTGCGTAACACCTACGCGCTGCTCGCCATGACGTTATTGTTCAGCGCGGCCGCGGCGGGTGTGTCCATGGCCATGAACGTTTCGCCCGGCATCAGCCTGCTGTGCTCCGTGGCCGCCTTGGTCTTGTTGTGGTTCGTGGTCCCGCGCACCGCCAACTCGGCGGCGGGTCTGGGCGTGGTGTTCGCCATCACCGGCCTGCTGGGTTTCGGTCTCGGACCTATCCTCAATCACTATCTCGGCATGGCCAACGGCCCGCAGGTGGTGATGATGGCGATGGGCGGCACCGCGGCGATCTTCCTCGGTCTCTCCGCTTACGTGCTTACTACGCGTAAGGATTTCAGTTTCCTCGGCGGCTTTCTCTTCGCCGGCATCATGGTCGCTTTCCTCGGCGCCATCGCGGTATTGGGCTTCTCCTTCTTCGGCGTGGCGCTGCCTGGCGTGGCCTTGGCGATTTCCGCCATGTTCGTGCTGCTGATGTCCGGTCTGATCCTGTTCGAGACCAGCCGCATCATCAACGGCGGCGAGACCAACTACATCCTTGCCACCGTGTCGTTGTACGTCGCGATCTATAATCTATTCACCAGCCTGCTGCACCTGCTGGGTGCTTTTGGCGGTGATGATTAAGTTTCGCGCCACCTATAATGTCAACGAGCTCAAAGTGAAAGGCCGGGTAACCCCGGCCTTTTTTTATGAGCATGGAACAGGCCGGGTCAAACCGCCCTCGTCACAAAGATAGCCGCCACCGTATTTTCAGTGTTGACGCATGACGGCGGTATAAAGAAAGTCAGCGCCCTTTTCCTTTCGTTAATTGTTGCCTAGCCGCGTATGCACAGCGCAGCCTACTTAGCTCATCCAATCCACTCATCTCGATGCTCTACTATCCCTATAAAAATCCCGCCGCCAGTGTCGCGATACCGAGGAAGGTCATGAAACCGACGACGTCGGTGATGGTGGTGAGGACGATGGAGGAGGATTGCGCCGGGTCTTGGTCGAGCATGGTGAGGGTGATGGGGATGACGGCGCCCGCGAGTCCGGCGGCGACCATGGAGATGACCATGGCGCTGCCGATGACGGCGGCGAGGCCGATGGAGCCGGACCAAAAATAGACGGCTACCGCCGTGGTGAGCGCGACCACCACGCCGTTGATGAAGCCGGTGCTGGTTTCCTTGAAGCTGATGCGCCACCAATGGCGGGTGTTGATTTCACGCAGTGCCAAGCCGCGCATGGTGACCGCGAGCGCTTGCGCGCCGGTGTTGCCCGCTTGACCGGCGACGATGGGCAGCAGCACCGCCAGCGCGGTGAATTGCGCGATGGTGCTTTCGAATAGGCTCACCACCGCGGAGGCGAGAAACGCGGTGAGCAGGTTGATTTGCAGCCACGGCAGGCGTTTGCGTACTTTGAACCCAATGGGGGAGAGGGCGCGTTCATCGCGGCTCACGCCCACCATGGTTTGAATGTCGGCGCTGGATTCGTCTTGCACGGCGCTGATGATGCCCTCGTAACGCACCACGCCAACGACGCGTTCTTCGGCGTCGAGCACGGGCAGTTCGGTGATTTTATGGGTTTCGAGTATCTCGGCGATTTCCTCGCGCGTGGTCATGACATCGGCCACGGTTTTCGCGGGGCGCGCCAATTGGCCCAGGGTGGTTTTGATGTGGGCGAGGGCCAGGTCCTGAATGTCGATCAGGCCGGCGAGGCGGCCGTCTTCGTCCGCCACCAATACGTTGCGGGTGGTGATGCCGCGATAGCGGCGCAGGTATTTAAGCGTCTCCTGCGCGCTGTTGTGCGCGCGGAAGGTGGGTACTACGGGGTCCATGATGGCGCCGGCGGTGTCGGGCGGATAATCCAGCAAACGCCGCAGTTCCTTGGCCAAGCCGGGTTCGATGTCCCGTAGATAGCCGGCGCGTTGTTCCGCATCGAGTGCGCGCAGATGCAATGCGGCGCGGCCGGGGTCGCCGCGGCTGAGGATTAAACCGGCGCGCGCCATCGGCAAGCGGCCGAACAAGGCATGGGCGATGTGAAAGGGCAGGCGGTTCCACACCGCGATGAGTTGATTCGGTGTCATGGCCTCGATGAAGGCGGCGGCGCGGCGCTCGGAGAGTTCGCTCAGCCACTCCGCCACCTCGCCCGGATGGTGTTGCACGTAGTGGCGGTTGAGCGCTTCGGTGACGGTCGCGGTGTTGCTCATATTCGTGCTCCCTTCGAGGCGGCTTATTTGCGGTTTTGATTGAAGCGTTCACCCAGCGCGGCCACCAGACTGGAGGAGGCGGTCCAATACACTTCCGCCAGCGCCATCACCGGCGCGAGCAGGTCGGGGCGCTGCAGTTCGCTGTGCTCGGCGAGGTATTGGCGCAGCGCGCCGCGCTGCAGCAGGCCGAGTAATTTGTTGTCGATGTCGACCACGGGCGCGGCGATGCTGCGGTCCCACAGCGGGTGGTGAATGATGGAGATCAGCGGCGTCTCCGCCGGCAAGGCCGAGTCAGCGCCATAAACCAGCGTGCCGACCCGCAGTTCGTCACGCTCGGTGAGCAGACGGTGCAGCGGCAGCGCACCGAGGAAGTAGTGATCGTGATCCACCACCGGCAGTTCGGTCACCGCGGTGGGCGCGAGTTGTTTGAATTCGCGCAGACTGTGTTTCACCGTCCATTCGTTGAGCAGCGACAAGGGCGGGGTGGAGAGTAAACTGCCGACGCTGCCCGCCGGAAAACCAATGACGCGTGATAATTGCGTGGTGAGTTTCGCGGGTAATGCGGCGAACAGCGCTTCACGCTGCGTGGTTTCGAGAGGGCGGATCAGTCCGGCGGCTTCGGTGAGTTTGAGCTGGGAGAAAATGGCCGCGGCATGGCTTTGCTCCAACAGCGGAATGATGCGCGAGGCGCGTTCCGGCAGCATATATTGCAATAAGGCGGCGGCCCGCGCCGCGCTTAATTCCATGATGAAGGGCGCGACCGCATCGGCCGGCAAACGCATCAGCACCGCCGCGGCGTCCGTGGGGTGCTGTTCGCAGAACAGCAGGCTAAGTTCCGCGTCGTGATTCATGTTCGGCGGTTTTTTCTAGACGTGAGGAGGTCTCGCTCAAAAATAGGGCGGTGGGCACATGGCAACGGCCTTGCGCGGTGTCCAGTACCACGCTGACCGTGGTGATTTGTTCGATGCGGCCCTGCAGCTGACCAATAGTGACGGTATCGCCGATCTGATACATCTGCCGCGCGTAGTGCGCGGCTAAAATATTGGCGACCACTTGCCGCGAACCTAAGCCAAAAGCCAAGGCCATGCCGCCGAAGATCATGCCCAAGGTGATGCCGACGATCACTACCAAGAAGGTGACGTTGATGCCCATCTGGTCGATGCCGATCACCACCGCCATGCTGAAGATGAGGATCTGTACCGAGCGCCCGAGGATTTCGGCGTAGGCGAGGTGGGCGGAGCTGGCCGCGGCGCTCACCAAATCCTTGGCCATGAGGCTGAAGACGAAACCGGCGAGCAAAATGAGCAAGCCCGCGAGCAAGGCCGGTAAATAGCCCACGACATTACTGAGCCAGTCGGTGAAGATGCCCAGGCCCAGTACTTGGGTGGCGGCGGTGAGAAATAGAAGGATAATGGCCCAATAAAGGATGGCGCCTACGGCTTTGATGGAGCGCTCTTCCATCAACATGCCACGCGCCAGCGGGCCGCGGGTGACGCGGGCCAGCACCCGGCTTAGCAGCCGCAAGCCGCGTTCGACCAGGCCGCGGAACAGCTTGGCCACGAGCCAGCCGACCAAGAACACGGCGATGGCGCCGAGCATATTGGGCAGCAGGCGAATCAAGCCCGCCACCGCTTGCGTGACCGTGTCTTTTAAAACCAGCAGCCAGCTGCTTTCGGTTTCCATAGTGACTCCGTGTCCGTCGGCGTGACAAGGATAAATACTGCAATGACCGTGCAGCATCCGTGCGATGCGGTGCTTACATCTCGCGGCCGCACGGAATTTTGTGTATCTTAGCAGCAAATATCGCCTGGAAGGAGACGCCTCATGTTCACCCAAAGGATTTACCCGCGAGCCTTACTTATTCTCGGTATGTTATTGGCCTTGGCCGCTTGTTCCACCAAGAATGTAGTTGAGAGCGATCTGCACATCAAAGGCGCGCCCGATTGGGTCAACGAAGGCACCCAAATTCTCAAGACCGGTGACGGCCGTTTGTTTCACGGCGTGGGTTCCGCGCCGGTTTTGGGCGATATGTCGCTGCAAACCTCCACCGCCGACAGCCGCGCCCGTGCTGAATTAGCCCGGGTGCTGTCCTCGTATATGGACGTGGTGTCCAACGACTATCTCGCCAGCAGCGGCAGCGGTGATCGCCAAGCGACGGAGCAGGCGGTGTCGCGGCAAATTGAAAACATCAGCCGTATCAATCTCAGCGGCGCCAAGATCATCGGCCGCTGGCGCGACGAAAAAAATAATGTAATTTACGCCCTGGCCGAATTAGATATGGCGCAAGTGAAGAACACGGTGCGCGGCGTGGAGGAAATGAACAGCGGTTTTAACCGCTATGTTGATAGCCACGGCGAGACGATCTTTGACAAATTGGCGGAGGGACGCAAAAAATGATGACGGTATTGAAACGGCTGAGCGTGGCGCTAATGGTAGGCTTGATGTTGACCGCCTGCGGTAAGAAAGTGGAGCGTATCGGCACCGACGAGGTGCGTGACCTCAGCGGGCGCTGGAACGACACCGATTCGCGGCTGGTGTCGGAAGAGATGATAGACGATGTGCTGTCGCGCGCTTGGCTTGGTGATTTCACCCGTCAGCGCAACACCGACCCGGCGGTGATCGTCGGCGAGATCCGCAACCTCAGCCACGAACACATCAATATGCAGACCTTCGTCAGCGATATGGAGCGCGCCTTGATCAATTCCGGCAAGGTGAGCTTCGTCGCCTCCAGCCAAGAGCGTAAGGATATCCGCGCGGAGCGCAGCGACCAGGACATCAACGCCAGCGAAGAGACCCGCAGCGCCATGGGTAAGGAGCGCGGCGCGGACTTCATGTTGAAGGGCACCATCAGCACCATCCTCGATTCGGAAGGGAAGCAGCAAGTGCGTTTCTATCAAGTGGACCTCAACTTGATCAGCCTGGCCGACAATCGCAAAGTGTGGGTCGGCCAAAAGAAGATCAAGAAATTCGTGACTGGCGCGAAGGCGCGGCCGTAAGGATTTCGCCTGCCATGAGCACGCGCTACGCGAGTCGCGTCTTCATTCTCACGCTCACTGGCTTAGCGGCGGGGGGCGCGTGTGCCTGGCGGCCGAATGGACGCGTGCGCGCGTACCTGGAGTCAGGCGCGCTTAGTTCAGCGCGCTAGACGGCCGCCGTGGCAAGCATGCGCCTCAGGGTGTTATTCACCGGCGTTGCCGTGACCCTGGCCCTGTTACCGGGTTGCGCCACTTACAGCGATAAGATCGGGCGGATGGAAGGCCTGATCGCCAGCGGCAAGCCGGCTGCCGCGCTGAAATTACTGGAAGAACAAGATAGCTCACGCCAGGACGAGGTGGTGTATCTGCTCAACAAGGCCAGCCTGCTGCATCAGGCCGGTGAATACCACGCCAGCAACACCGCCTTGGAACAAGCCAAGCCCCTCATGGAAAAATACGCCGTGCTCAGCGTCAGTGAGCAGGCGGGCGCCTTGGCGATCAGCGATAATCTGCGCGCCTATCCGGGCGCGGCCTATGAACGCATCTACGCCCACATCTTCGCCGCGCTCAATTATCTCGCGCTTGAGCAATTGGACGAGGCGCGGGTCGAGGCGCTGCAACTAGACAATGCGCTCAGCCAAATTCCTATTGGGGTGCCCGCGCCCACCGGCTTCGCGCGTTATTTGTCCGGGCTGATTTTTGAAGCTTTGGACGAGTGGGACGACGCGATGATTGCCTATCGCGGCGCCTACGAATCTTACAAGACGTATCCCGCCGCGTATTCGCTGCCCGTGCCCGAGAGCCTCAAACAGGCCTTGTTGCGCTTGGCGGGGCGGCAAGGTTTGAACGATGAATTACAGCAATACCGCGACGCCTTCGGCGTGAAAAAGGACGAAGTAATCGCAGATGGTTCCGGGCTAGGTGAAGTGGTGCTGTTTCTCGAAAGCGGTATTGCGCCGCTGAAGCGCGACAGCATCACCGCCGCCTACGCGGCCGACGGCCGTTTGCTGACCATCGCCTTGCCGTATTATCAATCGCGCCTGCCGACGGTGACCGGCGCGAATCTGCGCGCCGCTGGCCACATCGCCCAAAGCGAGTTGCTGGACGACGTGGGCCGCATGGCGCTGGCGGAAATGCAGCGTGAAATGCCAGGGATCGTCGCCCGCACTATCGCCCGCGCGGTGGTGAAGAATAAAACCATCAAGCAATCCGAGCGCCAGGGTAACGACGCATTAGGCTTGCTGGTGAATGTCGCGGGCATCGCGACCGAGCGCGCCGACACCCGCAGCTGGTCTACTTTGCCGAATCGTATTTACGTTCTGCGCTTGCCGCTGGCACCGGGGCGCTATCAGCTTAAATTGGAACTGCGCGATACTAACGGTGTAGTGCAGGGCGTCAGAGAGTACAATGACCTCCTCGTGAGCGCGGGGAGTAAACGCTTTATCTCAGAGCAGTGGGTGGTGCCGGCCGATCTGCTGCCGCGCGGGCCCCAACTGCGGCCTGGCACCATCGACCAGCGCCGCCGCAATTAAGAGGACTTCATCATGAGCCGCATCCGCCTTTCTCTCTTATTGATAAGTTGTCTGAGTTTGTTGGCCTGCGGCGCGGGCGTGAAAGAGGACAGTAAAGCGGCGCCCGACTGGGTCAGCGGTGAGAGCGCGCGGTTCTCCGCCAAACAATATTTGCTGGGACGCGGTGCGGACGCGCGTTTGGATAATGCCAAGGACCGCGCCCGCGCCGATCTGGCCAAGACCTTTCAAGTGGCGGTGAACGAGGAGAGCAGCGACGTGCAGCGTTTTCAGCGTCAAAGCGAGGGCGCGGAGACGCATGAGTCGCAAGAATTGACCGTGTCGCGCGCCATCAGCACCCGCACCGACGCCTTGATTCAAGGCATAGAAATCGCCGAGATCTGGCGCGATCCGGTAACGCAAGATTATGCTGTGCTGGCGGTCTTGCCGCGGGCGCAAGCGGCTCGCGGTTTGCGTCAAGATATCCAAGCCCTGGATGAAGCGACGACCGGACACATCGCCCGGGCCCGCGAACAAAATGATCCCTTGAGCAAAGTCGCCGCTTCGACCCAAGCCGTGACGGCGCAGCGCGAGCGTGCCGAATACCAGCGCATGTTGCGCGTGCTCGATCTTACCGGGCAGGGCGTGCCGCCGCGCTGGAATGTGGCGGAACTGGAGGCGGATATCGCTACGTTACTAACGCGCGTCACCATCACCCCGCGCGCGGGCGGCCGCGATGCGGACAGTCTGAACTCCGCCCTGCGCGCGGCCCTGGCGGACAGTGGTTTTCGCGCAATCGACAGCGGCGCGGACTATGTGCTGGACGCGGTGTTGAATCTCGATGACCTCGGCAAGCGCGATAGCTGGTATTGGTACGCGGGAAATTTGGAAGTGACGCTGCGAGACACGGCGGGCCGTGTGCGTGGTTCGCAACGCTGGAATATCAAGGAATCGGGGACTGTCGCCAGCCTGGCGCAGCGCCGCGCCGCGGACAAGGCAGCGGCGATTTTGAAAAAAGAATTGCGCGCCACGCTCTTGAGTTTTGCTGGCGGTTAAAACTTGACGGTTGTGCTGGCCCGCCCCGCGTAGTTATGGCTGCCGTTGTCGTGTTCATGCTTGGCGCGTTCAAGTCTCGCGCCGATTTGCCCAGCGAATACGCTTGCTCACTCATCACCCAAGGCAAGTAAAGATGTATTGCCGCCCACCGCGGCGGTGTTGATGCTGAGACAGCGTTCGAGAGCAAAGCGTAACAAATACTCCGGGCCGCCCGCCTTGGGGCCGGTGCCGGAGAGGCCTTCGCCGCCGAAGGGTTGCACCCCGACCACCGCGCCGATCATATCGCGATTCACATAACAGTTGCCCGCGCGCACCCGCGCTTGGATGTAACGCGCGGTGGCGTCGATGCGGCTATGCACGCCGAGGGTGAGGCCGTAGCCGGTGGCGTTGACGGCGTCGATGACTTTATCCAAATCACGTGCCGCGTAACGGATGAGGTGCAGCACCGGGCCGAAGACTTCTTGTTGTAACACTGCGAGCTCGCCGATCTCGAACAGCCGCGGCGCGAAGAAATTGCCGTGTTCCGCTTCCGCTGGCAAGGGCGTTTGATAAAGCAAGTGGCCTGCTTGCGTCATGCGTGCGGCGTGGGCGCTGAGAGTCGCGAGCGCGTCCGCGTCAATCAGCGGGCCGACGTCGCTGGCGAGAAGGGCGGGGTCACCGATGCTGAGTTCCGCCATCGCGCCGCTGAGCATTTCGATCAGTTTCGGCGCGATCTCTTCTTGCACCAACAACACCCGCAGCGCCGAACAGCGTTGTCCCGCGCTGTTGAAGGCGGAGCGCACGGCATCTTTCACCACTTGTTCGGGCAGGGCGGAGCTGTCGACGATCATGACGTTTTGCCCGCCGGTCTCGGCGATGAGCGGCACGATGGCGCCGTCGCGCGCGGCGAGGGCGCGCTGTAAGTGTTTGGCGGTGGCGGTCGAGCCGGTGAAGGCAATGCCGTTGATACGTTCATCGCTCGTGAATAACTCGCCGATCACGGCGCCCGGGCCGGGCAGGAAATGCAAGACTTCAGGCGGCACGCCCGCGTCGTGTAATAACTGCACGATGCGGTACGCGATCAAGGGTGTTTGCCCCGCCGGTTTGGCGAGCACCGCATTACCCGCGGCGAGGGCCGCGCTCACTTGGCCGGTGAAAATCGCCAACGGAAAATTCCAGGGGCTGATGCAGGCGAAGACGCCGCGGCCGTGACGTTGCAGCTCATTGTGCTCACCCGTCGGACCATTCAGGACGCGCGGCGCGGCGAATTCGCGGCGCGCCTCCGCGGCGTAGTAACGGCAGAAATCCGCGGCCTCGCGCACTTCGGCGAGGGCATCAGCGATGGTTTTTCCCGCCTCGCGCACGCACAGGCTCATGAGTTCGCCGCGTTGTTCCTCGATTTTGCCGGCGGCGATCTCCAAGATGGCCGCGCGTTCCTCCGCGGGCCTGCGGTCCCATGCGGGCGCGGCGGCAGCGGCGCGGGTGATCGCGGTTTGCACGCTGCCGGCAGTGGCATGAATCACGTTGCCGATATGGCGGCGGCGGTCGCTGGGGTCGAAAGTCGGATGTTCTTCGCCGCCAAGCGCCGTGCCCGCCACCAGCGGCGTGGCGCGCCAGTGTGTGCCAAGCGCGCCGTTCATCTCTTCGGCCAGTTGCGCGAGCGTCATTTGATCGGCGAATTTGCAGCCCATGGAATTGCGGCGGCCGGGATAGAGATTGGGCGGCGGCGGGATGCGCGGATGGGGTTTGATCACCAGCGCCTCCATCTGCGCGATGGGGTCGGCGATGAGCGCTGCGATGTCGCTGCGTTCGTCTTCGATGCGATGGACGAAGGAGGTATTGGCGCCATTTTCCAAGAGCCGCCGCACTAGATAGGGCAGTAACTCCTCGTGCCCGCCCACGGGGGCGTAGACGCGGCAGGGCAGCTGGATGTCGGCGCGGTTGAGCACGATGTTATAAAGCGCGGCGCCCATGCCGTGCAGCCGCTGAAATTCGTAATCGCGGCGGCGTCCGGCGATCTCGAGGATGGCGGCGACGGTGTGGGCGTTGTGCGTGGCGAATTGCGGGAAGATGGCGTCGCGCGCGGCGAACATCTGTTTGACGCAGGCGAGATAGGCGACGTCGGTCGCGGCCTTGCGGGTGTACACCGGATAACTGACCAAGCCCTCTTGCTGCGCGCGTTTGATCTCGCTGTCCCAATAGGCGCCCTTGACCAAACGCACGGCGATGCGTTTGCCTTGCGAGCGGGCCAAGTCGATGAGCCAGTTGAGTACCGCGGGCGCGCGTTTTTGATAGGCCTGCACCGCGATGCCCAGGCCCTCCCAGCTAGCGAACTCTTCAGTGCGGAACAGCGCGGAGAAAATATCGAGCGACACATCCAGGCGTTCACTTTCTTCCGCGTCGAGGGTCAGGCCGATGTCCGCTTGTTTGGCGGCGCGCATCAAGCGCTGCAGGCGCGGCGGCAGTTCCGCCATCACCCGCGCGTGCTGCGCGAATTCATAACGCGGATGCAAGGCCGAGAGTTTCACCGAGACGCTGGGCCGGGTGAAGATCGTGCCTTGGGTGGGATGGGTGTTCGTCGCGGCCAGGGTTTCGATGGCGTTGAGATAGGCCGCGGTGTAACGTTCGGCGTCGTCCTGTGTCAGCGCGGCTTCGCCGAGCATGTCGAAGGAATGACGGTAGTGGCGGTATTCGGGGCTGCGCGCGCGATGCAGTGCCGCATTAATGTCGCGCCCCATCACGAATTGTTCGCCGAGGATGCGCATGGCGCGGGTGATGGCGGCGCGGATCACCGGTTCGCCGGCGCGCGCCATTAAGCGTCCGAGGAAATGACTGCCGTCGTCGAGTTGCGCGGGCGCGAGCCGCACCACTTTGCCGGTCAAGAGCAGACCCCAAGTCGAGGCGTTGACCAGCAGTGAATCACTGTGGCCGAGGTGCGCGTCCCACTGGCCCTTGGCGAGTTTGTCGCGGATGAGATGGTCGACCGTGGCCTTGTCGGGAATGCGTAATAACGCTTCGGCGAGGCACATCAAGACCACGCCTTCTTGCGAGGAAAGATCGTATTCACGCAGAAAGGCGTCGAGCAAGCCTTCCTTGGTTTGGTTGCCGCGCACCGCCGTCACCAATTCGCGGGCGCGGTGTTCGATGCGCTCGCGCGCCTCCGCGCTCAAGGATAAGTCGCGCAGCAGTTGTTCGACGCAGGTGCTTTCATCGGCGAGAAAGGCCGCGCTGATGGCGCTGCGCAGCGCGCTTTGCGGTGTGGGTGGTGTTGCGAAGATCATGCAGGTCCCTCGGCATCCCGGCGTCGCCGTCGTAGCACGGACATCATCGCCATGAAGTGTATCGGCCGTCGCGGTGAAAATGCCAGCGCCCGTAAGCGGATGGCAGGGACGGGGCCGCGGCGCTCAGCCCGGGGTTTCACTCAGCGGCAGCCGCAGGGTAAATTCCGCCCCCGCGCCGGCCTCGCTGTGGGCCAATACCGTGCCGCCGTGCCGTTCCGCCACCGCCTTGACCAAGGCGAGGCCGAGCCCCGCGCCTTGGCCGCCGTCGCGTTGCGCGGCGTGGCCGCGGCGGAAGCGGTCGAAGAGGTGGGGCAGGTCGGCGGCGGCGATGCCGGGACCAGTGTCGCTGACCCTGCATTGGGCCCAGGCGCCGCTGATGCTCACGTCTAACTCCACGCGCGCGCCTGCTGACGAATAGGCGATGGCGTTGGCGAGCAGATTAGTGATGGCCCGTTGCAGGAGTTGCGCGTCGCCGTGCAGCCAGCAGTTATCCGCGTGAATATTATTCACCAGCTCGATTTGTTTGTTCTGCGCCTGCGCCCACACCACGTTGTAGGCGTTGTAGGCGATGTCGCCGAGGTTGATCTCGTCCATCGGCAAAGGCTCGCCGCTTTCGGCGCGGCTCAAAAAGAGAAAGCTGTCCGCCAATTCCAGGGTGCGGCGGGTGTAGTGTTCGGCACGCAAGAGAAATGCCGCTTGTTGCGCGCTGATGGGCTGATTGCCTTCTTTTTCCAGCAGGGCCAATAAGGACACCAGCGGCGCGCGCAAGTCGTGCGACAAAAAGTTGAGCGCCTCGTCGCGGCGGCGTTCGCTGTCGCGCAGTTGGGTGATATCGGAGAGGTTGACGATGAGGCCGCGCACGCGGCCGCTTTCGAGCGCGAGCGGCGCGGTATGCACCAGCACGTCGCGGCCTTGGGCGCTGGCGCGCGCGCGCACTTGGGCGCCGCGGTTTTCCAGCAGACTTTGCTGTAAAACCGGTTGCCAGCCGCCACCGCCTTCGGGTTGCAGACCTTGCAGCAGGTCGGACAAGGCCGCGCCGATGAGGGTCTCACTATTGGGCGCGCCGCAATACTCCGCGGCCTTGGGATTGGCCAAGGTGACTTGACCGAGGTTGTTGCACACCAGCACGCCGTCGGCCATATGGGCGAGGCTTTCGGTGATGAAGCGGCGCATGCCCTGGAGGCGATGGCTGACTTGCTGCACTTGCGTTACCCGCGCGTGTAATAATTCCACGCCGCCCGTGGCGGCACTGGCGGCGGGTGGTGTATACGGCCGCACCAATTCCAGCAGCAAGGCGCCTTCGCGTTCGGAGGGCGGCGTGGTGCGTGCCATGCGCACGCCGAAGCGCCATGCCACCTCATCACGGCTGACGCGCGTCCAATATTGCGCGTCGCTTTGTTGTGCCCAGTCGCCGCCGCTGGTGTTCACCTTGCAGGGGTCCGGCACCTTGCCCCATTGCGCTACCGCTACGCCTTGTTCATCGATTACCGCCCAGCCTTCTACCGGCACGAAGTTGCGCACGAAACCCATGGCGGCGGGAATGCTGGGTGGATTGACTTGAGTCAGGGCCGGTTCTTGATGCAGGCGTTCCAATTGCTGATTGAGGAAACGCATGGTGTATTCCATGCGCCGCCAGCTCCACAGCGGGTAGGCCAGGCTGAGGGCGATGAAGGACATCGACGGCGGCAGCCACAGATGGAGGCCGCGTAATAATCCCGCGCTGAGCGCCAAGACGCCGAGTAATAATGCGGCGGCCATCAGCAAGGTCTGGCGCGGGGTCAGCCGCGGAAACAACAGCGCGGGCAGCAGGGCGAGCAAGCTGCCTAGCAGCAGGCGCCACTCGATGCCGAGGGGGGTGATGGTGAGTTGCTGGCGCAAGGTGTCGAAGATATTGGCATTGATCTCGACCCCGGGCATGGGCTGGCTGAGGCCGGACACGGGTGTGGGCATGGCGTCGCCCAGCCCGGTGGCGGTGGCGCCGACGAAGACTATTTTGTCGTCAAAGATGCCGGGGGCGTAACGGCCTTGCACCACATCGGTGTAGGAAATACGCGCGAAGTGGCCGGGCGGCCCGGCGTACTGCAATAACACATGATTATCGCGCACCCGCACATAAGGGGAGGCAGGCTGCGGTTCGGGGTTGCGCAAGCCGGGTGGCGCGTCCCAGCGCCCGGGTTGCAACAGCCGCAGGGTTTCCAAACCGAGATTGGCCCAGCGCGCTTCGCCCAGACCTTCACGCAGATACACCGTGCGCACGATGCCGTCCTGATCCAATTCGACGTGGGCGTGGCCGAGTCCGGCGGCGGCGTCGATGAAGCTGGGCAGGGGCAGGGTTTCAATGAGCTGGCCGTCGCGCCGCTGCTCTTCCACCAGCACTGGCAGGATGACCCGGCCGTGATCGTGTATGGCTTGCGCCAGCAGTTGGTCACCTTCGGCGTCGCGCGGGTCCGGCTCGGCGAAGATCAGGTCCATCACCACCGCGCGCGCGGCTTGTAAATGACGCAGCAGTTCGGCGTGCAGACGGCGCGGCCACGGCCAGCGGCCGTATTGCGCCAGGCTCTGTTCGTCGATGGCGATGATGAGCACGTCGGCGGGCGCGGGCCGCGACCAGCTGAGCTGGTGGGTGTCGTAGAGGGCGTGGTCGAGACGCCAGGTCCAATTGGTGAAGATCAGCAGCCAGGTGATGAATAACAATACGCTGGTGACCAAGGCGCGTTCGGGCAAGGCCATGCGCCGGGAGGCGTCGGAGAGGCGGGTGGAGGAGGAGCCGGGCATGCGCGGCGCGAGACCCTAGTCCCCCACCTCGAAGCGGCGCGTGACGCTGAACTCGCCGGCCATGCCGCCGCCGTCCAGGGCCGCGACACGCCAGTGGTAAGTGCCCGGCGGCAGGTCGTTGCCCAGCTGGAAGTGCGCGGCGATCACCCCGGCGATCTCGTTGAGATTTTGCGTGAAGCCGGGGTCAGCGGCGATTTGCAGGAGATAGCCGCGGGCTTCGGGTACTTGGGTCCAGGCCAGCCACACCGCGACGCCGGAGGAGCGCGCGCCGTCGCGCGGGGTTTGCAGGCGGGGGGCGGTCAAGGGCTCACTGACGCTGAAGCGGTGAACGGCATCTTGGCCTTCGAGACCGATGTCATCGCGGGCGCGGACGCGCAGGAAATAGTCACCCACCGTCACGGCGGGCCACGCGAGCTGGGCTTCACTCAACACCACGTCGCGCAGCAGGGTGGTGAATTTGGCGTCAGTGGACAACTGGGCGTGATAGCCAATGGCGCCCTCGATGGCGGGCCAGGCAAAGTGGATGGCCTGCGGCGCCATGTGGCGTTTGAGTCCAGCGAGAGCGGGCGCGGCGAGCAGGCGGCGTGGCGGCAGGGGCGGTTTGCCCGCCTCGGCGAGGGTGCCGAAACCCGCGCCCACGTCTTGGCTGGCGCCAGCGCCGGCGACACCCACCGCGCCTTCCAGCACCTCGCTCAACATCACGTTCTTGTCAGCGTCCGCCGCCACCCGGAAGCGGGTGCCGCGTACCGCGGCCACGGCGGCGGGGGTGATGATTTGGTAGCGGCGTTTGCCGCTCCGCGGCGTGACTTGATTTTCCACGCGGCCGCGTTGCAGGCGGAGGGTGGTGTCCACCATGCCGGTGGCTTCGAAGCTGCCGAGGGTGTCCATGATGACGGTAGTATTGGGGTCGACGAGGAGCCGGGAGCCGTCGGCGAATTCCAGGGTGATGCTGCCGTCGGGGCCGGAGATAATTTCGTCGCCGGAGAAGATTTCCGCGCCGGTTACCGGCGCGGCGGTGCTGCCGGTGGCGGCCTTGAGTTTGACCCCGCCTTGCACCGAGATAACCTTGGCGGGCAGGGGCTGGTGCTTGAGCCAGGCCACCGGCACTTTCAGCCGCGAGCCCGGTTGCAGGTGCTGCGGGTTGGGAACTTTGTTTAATGCCTGTACCCGCGGCCAATACTCCGTGCCTTTGAGATATTCCGCGGAAAAATCCCATAAGGTGTCGCCGGGGCGGACGGTGTAGGTCCAATCCGCGGCGGGGACGGCGGGGCTGAGACCGAGCAGCACCAGCCAGGCAAGCGTGAGCCGCGTGCGGGTGATGCGGGTGAACAATGGCGTCATTAGGCGGGGTCCTTGATGGCGGTGTTCATGGCTTCGAGGCGGTAGCCGTATTGATAAATGCTGCTGAGGCGCCAGCCATTGGCGGGTCCCAGCGCCAGTTTGCGCCGCAGATTGCTGATGTGGGTGTCCACGGTGCGGGTATTGAGCTCGGCCGAGATACCCCACACGCTTTCCAAGATGTGGCCGCGAGACAATAATTGGTCTTGATGGCGGAATAAAAACAGGGCGAGGTCGAACTCCTTTTCCGTGAGGCTGATGTCTTCGCCGTGGCGGCTGATGGCGCGGCGGCGGAGATCAACGGAGTAGGGGGCGCAGTCCAGCAGTTCCGCATCGTCCGTGCGCGGCTGGCTGCGGCGCAGCAGAGCGTGAATACGCGCCAGGGTCTCTTCGCGGCGCACGGGCTTGATCATGTAGTCGTCGGCGCCATTTTGCAGCGCGGTGACGATGTCCTGTTCGCTGTCGCGGCTGGTGACGAACAGCACGGGGGTGGTGGTGTTGTGCTCGCGCACCTGGGCCAAGATCTCAGGGCCGGTAAGGTCGGGCAGGTTCCAGTCCAGCACCATCAGATCGTAACTTTCGCGGCGGAAGTTTTGCAGAAAGGGCGTGGCGGCCGCAAACACATGGCCGTGATGGCCGGCCTGTTTGAGCCACATCAGCAGCTGCTCTCCTTGGGCCGGGTCGTCTTCAATGATGGCGATACGCATTATTGTTCTCCTCGTGGCGGCATTATACGGAATCCCCCTCATGCTTACCCGCACTGGCATTTCAGCGCTAAGCGTGGGTGTTCGCCGTTGCACACAGACCCATTCTAGTTTAATCTTGGCCGCCTTTGCAGGCCCCGTGCGGGCCTGTTTTACGGAGAGGTGTCCGAGCGGTCGAAGGAGCACGCCTGGAAAGTGTGTGTACGCCACAAGCGTACCGAGGGTTCGAATCCCTCCCTCTCCGCCATTTTGCATTAGTTAATCTTGTCAGATAATAAACATAAAAAATTTCATCATCTCGACGCTTGCGATGCTTCGGCGAGGGAGATGGCGGCTTTTAGCCGGTATCGTCTTCGGCACTTCCCCTGAGTTTTTTCTTGTTTGTAATGAGCTGGCGAGGGCTCTCGTCACTAGCATGCAATCGGTGTTTGCTTGTTGCTGACTTGGTGTTGGATCATTGATTCGCGCGTTATTCGCCGGCGGCTTGCTCCGTAGAGGATAGCTCATAGTAATAGCGAATACCGCGGCGGAATTCGTCGCGGTCCAGCGGTGTCAAGGCCTCGTCTATGAGGCGATCCAGCGGCGGCGGCTCCGGGGCCGGCAATTGCGCGGTTTGCCAGGGCACGATGTGCGTAATCCGCGGCAGCTCGCGGTTGCCGGTGACGGTCGTTTCTTCCAGCTCGATGCGTTCTTCGGCAGATGCCAGATTGAGTATTGTGGCAATGCAGAGTATCAATATGCCTTGCAGGTGTTTCATCAGTTTGATGACCCCGTGATTTCAGTTAGACGCCGTTGTAAATCGATGATCCATTTTTTCGTCATCTCGTTAGTCTCACCGCTGAGTTCCTGGTAGCGTTGGTAATGCGTTAAGGCGGCGCCCGGTTTGCTCAGATAAATTTCGTAAAGTATCCCCAAATTCAAATGGGCGTTGGCGTAATCGGGCTGGCATTGCAGCGCCTTGAGGTAGGCGGCTTCCGCCTCGGCGAAGCGGCCCGAGTGGCGATAGAGGATCCCCAGGCTGTTGTGAATCATCGCCAATTCGGGCTTTAGCGTCGCGGCATGCTGGAGTGCCGTCTCGGCCTGCTGCAGATCGCCGCGCTTGAGCGCCATCAGCCCGATGTTGATATAGGGCGCGGCCAGATCGGGCCGCGACTGCGCCACGGCGTTGAACAAGGTTATGGCATCGTCGTCTTTTCCCTGCTTGAGGGCGGTCAGCGCTTGCTGGAAATCGCCACGCGTCATTTCGGTCTCAGCCTTCGTTTCAGATGAGGCTATCGGCGTTTTGGAAGGCGTGCCCGTGCAGCCGGCGAGGGCCGCGAGCAATAAGGCGATGACCGCTGTTCTTATAAGGCTACTGTAAGTCATCGAAGTAGCTCTCGTTAAGTTCGGTCTTGGCGTAGCGTATGGGGTAGAGTGACGCCAAGGCCCGCAGACTCTCTTTGATCCATGCGTCATATATCCCGTCGCTGATATGCCGCAGATTCATCTCGTGGACTTTGATGGCCTGCTCCTCGAAGAGGAAGGCCTGCTCCTCCAAGAGGATGGCATATTGCTCAAGTTCTTCGTTTGATAATCCGCGCGGGCGGTCTGATGACATTATCGCCTTGGCGAAATGGGCGTAGATGCCGCCAAGCTGGAATGTGGCCGCGGTGGTGACATCCGCGACTTGATATTCCAGGGCCTGGGTATAGCTGGCGATGGCTTTCTCCATCAAGATTTTCTTGGTCTTTAAGCTTGTTTCCAGCGGTAAGGCCAGTCTCGCGTCTTGATAGGCTTGTAAGTGAGTTTGGGCTATGCGCAAGCTCGCCTCGCCGGCCAGGAGGCGCGTGCGATCCGTGCGTGCCGCGCCCGCCGCCTGGTCGGCCTTGATGATTTCCTGTGACCAGTACAAGGATTTGTCAAAGTATTCCTGCTGGGCGTATAAGACGCTCAACTGATAACGCGCCTCGATGGTGTCGGCAACGGCGGATGGAAACGCGTCGACGTAATGCGTATAGAGACGGATGGCGTCCTTGCTCGCGTCCAGCGATTGATACAAGGCCGCGGCCTCCCAAATGATATCCCTGCGTCGCTTTTCATCATTAGCGGCGCTGGCGAGTCCCTCCATTTCACGGGCGGCCTGATATTTTTTGCCACTTTGCATGTAGACGAAAACCAGCTTCTCTTTTACCCCGTTTTGCAAACGGGCGTCTCCCAATTGGCGGCGGCGCAGGTCTTCCAGAACCGATGCCGCCGTTGGCCAGTCTGCAAGTGTAATCAGCGCCGCCGCGGCATCGTATTGCGCGGCGATCCAGATTGCGGGCGCGGCCTGGTCGATTCGGAGAAACGAGGCCACCGCCGAGCGCAGATCGCCGTCGGCGCGCCGTTGTTCACCTTGTTTATAGATGCTCGCCGCTAGGTTCTCGATCAGGCCCGGCCGCCGCGGGTCCGTGGCGGCCAGTTGCGCCAGCGCCGTGTTATAGGCCTTTTCGGCATTGGCGTAATCGGAGGTCTCGAATTGGGCGTGACCGAGCAGGGCCCAGGTGTTGGCGCGTGTATCCTCATCCTTGTTGACCGGCCGGTCGAGCAGGCGCTGCGCGGCGACGATGGCGGCCGCATAATCATGCAGGACGTAAAGCGCTTCAACGGCCTTAGCGAGCACGCTGTTCACTCGCGCATCCTTGGGGTAGTGATCGCTGAAACGCAAGGCGCTGGCGATAGTCGTGCGGCGCCATTCCGTCTTTTCCTCTTCGGAGAGGGCGGGCAACACTTGCCAATAGCTCAATAAGGCCGCATAGCCTGCTTCGGCGCCGTTTTTGTGGGGGGGATATTCATAGGCGGTTCTTTCATATTGGGCGATGGCTTCACGAGACCGCTTGGCGTCGTGCAGGCATTCGGCCAGCAGAAAATTCATCTCCGCCGCCTGGGGACCGGAGGGCGATGTCTTGAGAAATTCCGCGTACCACTTTATCGCGGCGTCAAAATCCTTGGCGGCATCGCCGCGGCGCGCAAGGGCGTGATAGTGCGCCGCCAGATCGCTGATATCTTTTTCCAGATAGGGACGTATGCCATCATGGCTGCGCGCATCATGAGCGCGCCAATAAGGGCTATCGACACCGTAAAGTGCGACGAACTGGGATTTGGCATCCAGGAATAAATCATGGAATCCCCCGCGGCGGTAAGCCGCAACGGCGTATTGATGAAACTGCGGCGCCATGGCATGGCCGGGATCGTGGCGCGCCAGCCCCAGGAAGGCGTTGGCGGCGTCGCCGTAACGGTCTTTTTCGAGATAGAACTCGCCGAGGCGGCGATAGACCAAGGTCTCATAAGGACGAGCGGCGATGGGCGCGATCAAGCTGTCAACGGGGACGGTTTCGCCCAGATAGGACAAGCTCAGGCAAATCACTTTTAAACTGTCTTCGAGCAAGGCGCGGTCCTGCCCGGGCAGGTTTTCTCCTAGGGCGGTGATGTGTGTTTGGTCCGTGCCGAGCTTGCGTTCCAATAGTGAGTAGAACCGGTGCAAGCTTTCCTGATAGCGGCTCTCCAAATATAAGGACCAGCCGTCCATATATAAGGCGCGTTGATAAAAAATCGAATCGGGATAGTTGTTGAGCAGGGTGCTGAAGGCCAGTTCCGCCGCCGCGGTTTCGCGTAGCGAAAAATGCATCTCGCCGCTGCGGAACAAGGCCTCTTCCGTATATAAACCTCTGGGGTACTCTCGCAGCAGGCGCTCCAGCACCGCGAGCGCATCCGCCATCTGGCCGCTCAGGTCATAGGCCTTGGCGAGTTGATAGAGCACGCGCTCATTGTTACCGTCATCCGGGTAATGGTTTAGATATTTTTGATAGTGCCCGATGGCGGACTGCGCCTCGTCGCGGCCCGATACTGCATTGGCGGCGGTATCATTAGCGTTCTCGGCTATTTCCAGCTCCATATCGGCCAAACGTCTGAGCGCTTCGCGGTAGGCGGGATCATCGGCCGTCTCGTTCACTAAATCGCGATAGTGCGTCAGGGCCGCAGCGGCATCGATGGAGGGGCTGCCGTCCGGCGCGATCACAGGCGGCGCGCCCTTATCAAATTTCTCCCGCGGTAATCGGGCACTGACCATTAGTTTGAGCCGCTCTGCATTCATGGTTTCGTGCGGGTCGTGGAGATCACCGATGCTGGGCGGCTCCAGCGTGGCGGCGCAGCCGGCGAGGAGTGAACTTAGAATAATGCAGGCCAGCCGTGACATGGTTATGGCACGTTTTGCTCGTGGCTGAGTTGGTCGTAGAGACGCGCTTGCGCGTAGAGCGCCCGGCTGCGGTAGGTCTCAACTTGGCGCTTTCTCGCGGTCAGGGCGCCGGTGATGAGTTTGGCGCAGTACTGTTCCCGCCCCGCGATGGCGGCGTCCAATTTTCCGGACAAATTCTTCAGATACTGATCGAGCTCGGTAATGCGCTGGGCGAGACCGGCGAAATTCAGCGGAGTCATGTTCACTATTTCTTCTAGCGACGACTGCACGGCCGAAGTATGTTCCAAGTCATGATCCAGCGCGCGCAAGGCCGCCTTCACGCGCCATAGCCGTTGCGGAAATTCGGTCTTCAATTGCCATTGCAGCATGCCATATAAAATGCGGAATTTTTTTAATTGAGCCGACGCATCCATGGCGCTGGCGGGCAGCGCATCCAGTCTTGATTTAATCTCCAGCAATTGCCGTCTAGACTCACGCTCGTTGACATCGGCGAGCGCGGCGGTATTTTCCTCCCCTTCGATAGTCGCGATCTCGGCTGACAGGGCGGCGCGTTGCGCAATGATGGTGTCTAACCTCTTCTGGTAATTGGAGGCGCTCAGTTCGGTGACATTCAGCGCGTAGCGGCGGCGGCGTTCTTCCAGCATGGTGTGCAGGAGGGGGATTCTTTCTTGCCAGCGCGCCACCTGGGCCTTGAGGAAATGCAGGTCGCGGTAGTCGCGATAAGCCTTCTGAAATTCGCTGGAGGCGACGACGTCATACGCGTATTTCCCGGCCGGCAATTCCGGAAAATTAGCGGCCAGGCTAAGTCGTGCCGCGTCTCCCCCGGCGCTAGCGGGAACGCTGGCCCGCAACAACTCTTCAAAACTTGTGGACGATAGCGCGGTATCGAGCGTGGCGCGCTCTCGATCATAGATGGCGATGGCGTTTTGATAATAGCTCAAGGCCAGTTCGGGCGCGCCGAGCGTTTCCAGAGTATAGGCGATGGCCACCAAGGCTTCCTGTGATGCCAGGTCCGCCGGTCTCGCGGCCAATTCAAACCAGGGCATCAGTCCCTCTTGCGGCCGGTCTTGCGCGCTGTAGGCCCAGCCGCTGCCGAGCAAGGCCGGCGATGAGAAAGGGCCGCTCAAGCGCACGCGGGAAAAGGCGGCGACGGGATCGCTCAAGGTTTTATCACGCAGTGAGGCGTAGCCGAGGGCGATGTTGGCCTTGTCGCGCAGCGCGTACCGCTCTTCGTCGCGCAGCGCGTACCGCTCTTCGTCGCGCGCGTCCATCACGGCGACTTGGTTCAACAGTTCCGCGCCTTCCTTGACGCGCTTGGCGCGTATCAGCGCCGTGCCGAGGTTATAGCGGGCATACTCCCGCCAGATCCCGCCGTGCTTGAGCTGTTCCAAGGTCTTCTTGGCCTCATCGAATTTATTTTCCCGTAACTGAGTGTTCACTATTAGATTGAGCCGCTCCGCGTTCTTGGCAGCGGGCAGGGCATCGCCGACGGCTTGAAAAGCCGTCAAGGCCGCGGCGTATTGCTCATCTTGGTAGCGCAGTTTTCCCAGATAGAACCAGGCGAGATCGTGAGTATACGGGCTGGTTGCACCGTCCAATAACCGCTGAAAAATGGCCGCGGCGGCGTCGTGCATCCCATAGGAAAGATAGAGCGAACCCAACAGCAGTTCCGGGTCGGCGCCCTGTGCCGCTATCGGCGCGCGTTGTTGCGTCACCATGATGCGGGTGATGGCGTCGAAGTAGTGATTCTGATAGAAATCGAATAGCACCGCGCCGTAGCGCGGATCGCGCACGGACTGCGGCCGCAATGGATCGCTGGCCGCGAACGCCGCCGTAGGCGGGATGAGCAGGCATGCCAGCGCCAGTGAGATCCCCCATGATTTTGCGCTTCGCACCGCGCTCACTTCAGGCCGCTCCGGTTATGCGCATCATTGATCCCAGACGGCGACTTCGAAATCCGGCTGCTGCTGGCCGCTATCATCGACGATCTTGAGCTCGACGAACAGCGGCGTCAGTTCTTTATCTATTACTTTCGTCACCCCGCGTTTGTAGTCGCGGCCGTGCGGCCCCTTGCCGATGAAATAGGCCGTGAATTCGTGGCGGCCGCTCTTCAAGTTACCCAGATACAGGCGGTGTACACCGCCCTCCTTCAATGCGGCGAGCTCTCGCTGGGTATAGAGATAATTGGTGACGATCTTGTCGTCCACCCGTAACTGCACTGAGTCCAGCGCAAAGAAGTCGCCGATATCGAGCGAGACGAAGACCGTGAACTGCGTGCTTTCCGGGTACAGAATATCTTCCTCGATCATGAACAGCTCGCGATTGATCTTCAGGACCTCCGCTTTGAGAGCTTGGATTTCCTCATCCGGCGCGGATGTTTTGGGGGCGGTATTCTCCGGCAGCTTATCGTCCGCGCTAACCGCGGCCGCCAGCGGCAGGCCTAAGGCAGCGAAGAGCGCGATGTAAAAAACAAAATGGCGGGGACTCATGGCTGAGCTTTCCTCTGGCAGGGTGGGCGCAATCGTGCGGGCGTATCGCGAAACAGGCGTGACATCATCAGTACCATAGGGACAGAAAAAGGCGAATTACATTCGCGGAGAACTTATAAAGAGGCTCGTCGCCGGCGCTGCCGGAGGCGGTGATATCACGATAATCATCATAATTGAATTGAATGTGATCGATGTGCAAATTCAAACTGCCTTTGTCGATATAGTGCCATGCATTCCGCGCGAACTCGTAACTGATGCCGGCGCCGACGGTATGATTGCTCATCGTGCTCAACTCTTTATCCCGGGCCAAAAAGTTCTGGGATGAGATCCTCGGGAAAAGGTCGCTGAAAAAATCGGCCGCGCTCTGGCTGTAGAAGCGGTATTTCAGATCGACGGTCCAGTTGCCGTCGATAGGGTGGGTGTAGTCGATTTGAGCGTTATGCGCCGTGATGCCCCAGGAGTCGCCATAGGTCCTGAATTCGCCGTGTACCGAAGCGCGGTACGGCAGGTAATAACGCGCCTGTAGCGTAACGGCGCTGCTGCTATGGGTGCGGGGATAATGCTCGGGCTCGAAGCTGTAACCGATCGGGTTGGTGGGGTCCAGATACCGGACCGAGCGATAGGGGTTGTTCAAAAACCCCTCGTCACTGATGACCTCGAAGGTAAGACCCAGCACGCTGTCCTTGGTGAGGACTTGCGACAGTTCCAGCTGGTAATTATTCCGGCCGACATCCTCCATGAAATTGGTTTGGCCATTCTTGCGCACCGTATCCCATCCCCGGGAATAGCCCATGGAGATCGTCGTCATGTCGCCGAACATATCTTGGCTGATCCTAAAATTCGCGGTATTGGCGCTGTAGTCGCTTTCCTCGCTATTGGTATAACCCGCGATCAGCGTCACGTCGCCTTTGAGGTAATTCACGCCGATGGATTTTTCCTTGCGCTCTTCCTTGTAGGGGCTGCCTTGGGTGACGACATCGATAGAGGCGCTGGAGACATGGTCAACGTAATAATTGCCGGATAGCGAGGTGCTGGTGCCGAGGGTCTTGCGCACCAGTACCGACGGTCCGGTGACCTTGACGCCGCCGCCATCGTACGAGTGATAAAGAGCATCGGCGCGTTCCTCGGGAAGTACCCCGGCATCGCCGCGTGAGGGATGGCAGAGGGCGATGAGCGCGCCCAACAGCACCCATTTGCCAACGCCAGGATTAATTGCAGCCACAGCCGCCGCCTCCGCCGCCTTCGGCGCCGCGCGCGCCCTCGCGGGCTTGGTAGACATGATTCATATAGGCCGCGGCGGCGGGGTGTCTCTCGCCGCTCATGATGGGGTCGGCGAGATGCGCGCGTTCATAGGGTTTGACCCAAGGTTCCACGCCGCATGCCGTCACCGTCAGGCAGGCGATGATCAATACCGTGATGTTGAATGGCCGTCCGTTCATTCTCGAATCAATGCCCTGACTTGCTGTTGATACTCTTCCTCATAGCCGGGCTGGTAGCCCATGTAGAGGTGTCGCATATTGCCGCCGCGATCCACTAATAGGGTACTGGGCATGCCCTTTATTTTATAGAGTTTGCTGACGTTATTGGCGCTGTCGAAGAGGATGGGGAAGGTGACGGGTATGTCCTTCAACAGCGATTTCGCCGCGTCGGAATTTTCCTCGACATTGACGCCGAGGATGATGAAATCCAGCGAACGATAGCGTTGATAGAGTTGATCCAGTACCGGCATTTCCTGGCGGCAAGGCCCGCACCATGACGCCCAGAAGTTGATCATGACTACCTTGCCGCGCAATTCGCTGAGTTTGATATTGTCGCCGCCTTGACTCTTCAAAGTGAAATCGGGGGCCTTGCCTTGTATCGTTTCCGCCGTGGCGCAGGGCGCTAGGCATACGCTTAGCGTCAATGCCGCGATCAGCCGGATGAAAGTAAGGCGCTTCATGATATGCATAGCGGGTCTCCTGCTAGAAAAAAACCGTTGCCCCCAATGAGAGTTCGATGTTGTGCGTCTTTTGCTTCGCGCCGAATAGATCGACGTCGAAGATGTGATCTCTTACATCGCCATGCAGCGCCAGCCAGTCCGTCGCCAGAAAGCGATAGCCGGCGCCCAGATTGACGGT
Source organism: uncultured Gammaproteobacteria bacterium (assembly GCA_947259075.1). Lineage (GTDB taxonomy): Bacteria > Pseudomonadota > Gammaproteobacteria > DRLM01 > DRLM01 > CAKKSB01. The sequence continues at coordinate 48,979 of CAMYKQ010000035.1, forward strand.
GAACCTGTCGTCGCCCGCGAAGCGGGTGCTGCCGGCCCCGGCGATGATGTACAGGGCGGAATTGAAGGTATGTTTGGCGCTAAGGAACGCTTCTCCGGGGAGCAGGTTATAGCCCAAAGACAGATTGTAATAGCTCAGCGTTCTTTCACCAGTGGTGAGCAATTCGGCCGCGCCGCTGAGGCGTTCGTAACTGGTCTTGCCAGTCTCGGTTTGGCCAGCGGCGGCCTCGACGAAGAAGCCCTCGCTGATGTGATAGGCGGCGCGGACGCCAAACACCGGATTGACGCCGAAATCCTCCACGCTCATCAGGCCGCCAAAGACGCCGACCTCAAAATCCTCGGTGTCGATGCTGGGCACGGTGATGTCGCGGCGCGCCACTTGCGGCTTGATGACCTGCTCGGTTTCCGCGGTCATGGGTTCCGCCGCGTGTACTGCTGGTGCGCACAAACCGCAGAGGCAGACCGCTAGCGCCGCGATGCGGCCTAGAAAAATATGGCGAATCCTGCTTTCCACTCGTGTATTTCCTCATTGGCGTCGTGATCGTTGCTGGCGGAGAACACAAGATAATCGTTGTATTCAACCCGCAAAACGAAGCGGCGGCTGAGATAGGCTTGGGCGCCTATCCCGACATTGGCGAATTGATCGGTACGATCGGCGCTCTGTACCAAGGTGGCGCGCGGCTGGGTGCGCGCCACGCCGGTGCCCAGGGCGAAGAATGGCGCTATGCGCCATGCGGGAAAAGGGTGGGCGAGGAGCGCGGCCTTGACTGACACGCTGCTGGAATAATCTCCCAGAGCCTGGGTGAGCGTAAGTTCGCCGGACAGATGTTCCGCGAAGCGATAACCGCCGAATAAACTGATGGCCCGCGCGCCGCTGTAATCACCGCCGCTCACGCCCATTTCCCATCGGTGGCGCCGATAGTCAGCGATCGCTATTGCTTCAATGTGAGTTTTTTCACCGGAGGGCGTCAGGGTCAGCTCCAGTTGGCGCAGATTGACCCAGCCTTCTTGCTCCTTGCTGGTCCGCACCTTGAACCAATCGGTCTTGCGTTTCAGCAGGGTGATCGTTGCGCCGCGTTCGACCACCAGAAACACGGGATAGCCGCTGCCCGCGCCGGTGTGCAGCTCGATGTAGGGATCGGCGATTTGGACCACACGGTATTGTTCCGCGCCGTAGGCCAGGCCGCTAAGCCAGCATTGTGAGATCAAAATTAACAGGGTAATGCGCATGTCGTTACTAATGAGTGAAGGATGTGGGCGCGGCAATGCGGGCGCATGCCGTGCCATTCGTGGTGCATCCGTTGTCGCCGTTAATATTTGCATTAGTCATGGGGCGTGCGCCGTGTGTCATTTAAGTCCATGGCTCAGTCTATCGGGACGGCGAAGGGATTGTTGTAATACTGCGCGCCGATATCCAGCCACTCCGCGAGCAAACGCAATTCGGCCGCGGTTAACATCCCGTCATGGCTGCCGCCCGCGGCGAATACGTTGAGAAAACGGCTGGCGTGCGCGCCCGTCACCGACATCGAAGGCCGCACGGGCACGGGCAGCAGTATCGGCTGACCATCCGCGTCCAGCCCCGGCACCAACTTGTCTTGCAACGCGCCGTCCGCGATCTCCTGTTCATTATCGGTGAACAACAGTTCGCGATAGGACTTGAAGTGATCGGGCTCATCGCTGGAAGGGCCGTCGCTCAAGTCCAGTTGCGCCGCGGGGACCTGTGGCGCGGCGGCATTGTCCACCACGTTATGGCATACGCTGCAAGTATTGTCCGCTAGCACGGTAATGCCGTCTCCGGCCAGCACTTGGCGGGACTTGCCCCACAAGGGATGAATGTGTTGCTCATAGTTGATGACGACGCGGCATTGCGTGTCCCACTGGGTTTGGCAGTTACTTGTGGCCGGCGCCGGCGTGTCGAGACCGGCGTAACGATAGCTCAAGCTGGCATCCTTGGCGCGCAGCGAGGCATCGGTCCAGACATCGTCGTAGTTGATATCCACTCGCGGCGTTTGCGCCGCGCAGTCGGTCTGGCAGCTGATGCGCGCGCGTGTCCGCGCCATGGTCTCGCCGATGTCGGCCCACAAGTCTGGATCGGTGTTGGGGAAGGGGAGGCCGGCGGCAGTGGCACCGGCATTGACCGGTGGCGGCCCCGCGGGGCTGGCGTGCGGGGTGCCGCTGCCATGGACGTGGCAACCGTTGCATTCTTTGGTCTCACCGGGACGCAGTTGCAGCCAGTTTTGGTGTTCCGCGCTGATGCGCCGCCCATCCTTGTCGAGGATGTCGATAGTGAGGGGCACATTGGCCGGTAGCTTCACCATCACTGAACCGTCCGGCTCGATGGGAACGTAACCGATGATTTCCCGCATCAAGCGTTGCCGGCTGGCGCCGAAGGCCGTGCCGGGGAGGCGCAGCACGCTGCGATCGGGAATGGCGACGCCCTTGACGATGCGCAAGAAGCGGGCGGGACGTTGATCGGCGTTTGTTCGCAGCGGATCGGCCAAGGCGGTGATCCCGCCGGGTGCGGTATCGACACCGTCCATATCATAGACGCTGCGGATGTGGAGGATGCCGGCGCCCTCCGCGAGCTTGTCCGCGTCCAAGCCGAGGCCGGCGGTCTTGTCGTAAAGGATCGCGGGTGGCGTGGGCCGGGGTTGCGCCGCCACCACCTCGGTAATCATCGAACCCTCCTGCGCGACCACCAGCGGCAGTTGTGTGTTCTGGTCGAAATCGTAGATCCACGCGCCGTAGAGCGGCGGGGCTTCTTGCGTGTCCGCCGCCGCCAGCCGTTCGCTGGTGCAGGGCACTATTTTGTCTTGCTGCAAAAGCCGGCAGGGACTCCACGCCACCAAGGCGCGCGCCGTGCCGTCCCACAGCGGAAAGACCGCGTGAAAGCGGCCGCCGGGTGAGGGGAGACCGTCGGTGCGGATTTGATTCACCGTGGCCGGAGCCTGTCCCTCCCCGGTGAGCAGGCCGCGGCTGGACCAGACGGGCTGGTTGTAGTCCGCGAAGTTGGCAGCGTCGATCGTGACCAGATCGCCGCCGCCCTGGCCGCTGCTAAACGGCCCGAGTATGGCCATGATCTTGCCGTCTGGCGTCTCGCGCGGCTGGAGGAATTGCACGGCCGCGCCCCCGGTGCCAGTGGTGTGGCTGTGAGCACCGTAGGCCACTCGCAGCTCGGTGCCGTCCGGGTGCATCTTGTAAAGGCTGATGGCATTGCTGCCGCCCATGTGATCCCAGCGGCTGAAGAGGACCTCACCGCTGCTTAATACCATGGGATCGAGGTCGTGACTTTGATTGAAGGAGATTTGATGGATGTCAGTGCCATCGGCATTCATCACGTGTAACACCAAGGCCTCGTCCCGCAGGTCCTCATCCAAGGCGGCGAACTGCGGTTTGCCCTCGTCGAGGAGAATGGCGCGCGCTTGGCGCTGGCGGGTGGAGGAGAACACGATGCGCTTGTCGGGCAAATAATGCGGGGCGATATCCTCCCCGGCCTCCGCCGTGATATCGGAGGCGATGATGCGCCGCAGCTGATCCGTGGCGATCTCGTATTCCCAAATGTTCCAGCTGGGTTGCTCCTCATCCGTGGCGTTCTCGATTTCGGGGGCATGCATGGCAAACAGCAGCCGCTGGCCGTCGTAAGAGACGTCGACATCCCTGACGTCGCCCATGCCTTGGGTGATGGACGCGGTGATGTTTTTATCCGTCGCGCTGGGCGAGGCGCGTTCGCGCAGGTACAAATCACCCCCGGCGTTGAAGCTGGCGGCGCGCCGCACGTCGCCGCGCGCGGGGTTCCCTTGATTGTCCAAGGCTAGCGGGCGCTTGATATAGGCCATAGGAAAATCCGTGACCACGGGGTCCGGGTCCTGACCGCTCCCGCCGACATCGCCGCCGCAGGCGGTGAGCACGGCCGTCAATGCGCCTATCAAGGGCAAGGCCCATCTGCTGCTGCGGGGTAAAGCTGCGGTATCGCTAGTCATGCCGTTCATTGTTGTGCTGTCATTTCTCATCGGCGTCTTGTTGGTCTGAGTCCTTAGCTCTTCAAGGCCCTTGCTTGCTTGCGCGCGGGCAAACTATGATCGCTAATGACCGGTGGCTAAACTAAGCGCTCATAAAATTTATTTCAATGGGCATGATCACCCGCTACAGAGTCTGTCGTTGATAAGATACAAGCAAGCAATTACCGGTTTTATGCGCTAAGTCACAGGTCCATCCGTGCCTTGGGTGGATAAATAAACGTCGTGCCGTTCACGCGCTGTCGTTCAATGCCGACACTTATACGCTTATCCCCTGCTGTTTTTACGCGGCGGCATGGGTGACAAGCAGGTTAAAGTATAAAGATTGGCGGCAAGGCCCGGCTGAATTGAAGGGCATGCTTGCGATTGGTTTATGGGTGATAATCTCACGAATAAGGTGTGACGTGCTGCTCATTTCAAAGTTATGTTAGTAAGGTGAGTGATGAGTGGGAACGTTTGGCCGCGAGCCGAGGCCGTAACAAATTTTGTGAACTGGTGGCTAATATTTTGCTTAGCGATGCGATAAGAACTAGACAGCGGCATTTAAACGGCGACGGGAACGGAAAACCATGTACAGAAAAACGACATCTCGATCCTGCCAGCTCCGGCCATGGGGGATACGAGCCATCGTGGCCTGCTGTCTGCTGGCCGCGGGGGTCACGGCCACTGCCGGTCCCCGGGAGCAGGCCAAGCGCCTGCATGATCGTCTGGCCGGCGTCCCGCCCACCGAGGCCGTGTTGGCGCAGATGGCGGCGGACATCAGTGCCGGGAATCCCATCGCGGCGGCGGATAAGGCCATGGACAACGGCGCCTTCTACAACGTCACGCTGAAAAACTTCGTGACGCCTTGGACCAATGAAGAGCAGAGCGTATTCGCGCCGCTCAATGATTATACCGCCACGGTGATCGGCATGATCCGCGACGATGTGGATTTCAGACAGGTGTTGTACGGCGATATTCTCTATGTCGGCGCCGCCAATTTGGGGCTGCCCGCTTACGGGATGAACAACAATGCGCACTATGAAGCGCTGGAAGACCAAGCCATCGATTTAAAGACCCAGCTGGCGCGCACCACTCAATCCGCGGTAATCGGTTTGCCCGCCGAGGCTAGCGCCGGGGTGATGACCACCCGCGCCGCCGCCAAGGCGTTTTTTAGCGGCGGGACCAACCGCGCCATGTTCAGATTCACATTGATGAATCATCTTTGTACCGATCTCGAACAACTCAAGGATATCTCGCGGCCGCCTGATCGCATTCGCCAAGATGTGTCACGCAGCCCGGGCGGCGACAGCCGCATATTTTTGAATAATTGCATTGGCTGTCATTCAGGCATGGACCCCATGGCGCAGGCCTACGCTTATTACAACTACGACTACGACACTGCCGCCGATCCCGACGGCGTGAGTGGCAGGCTGGTTTACAACGGCGCCGGCGCGGTCGACCCCGACACCGGCGGCCGGGTGCAAGGCAAATACCGCATCAACGCCGACAACTTCAAACACGGTTACATCACCAACGACGATCGCTGGGACAACTATTGGCGCAGCGGACCCAATGCGATGCTCGGGTGGGATGCCGCGCTCAGCGGCGGCGGTTCAGGCGCGAAATCCCTCGGTATGGAGCTGGCGCACAGCGCGGCCTTCGCCAGCTGCCAGGTGAAGAAGGTATTTAAGGCGGTGTGCCTGCGGCCGCCGACGGACGGCGCTGATTTCACCAAGGTGGATGCCATGGTGGCCTCGTTCAAGAGCGGCAATTATCGAATGAAGCGGGTGTTCGCCGAGGCGGGCGCGTATTGCATGGGTAACTGAGCACGCGGCTGGGCGGCTAGATTTTGATTGCGGAGATTTGCGGTGAGTAGTACGACGATGAAAATTACAATAACACGCCACTACGGCATCGAGCCCGCTAAACCGGCGCGCTGGCGCGCGCTCGTCTCACTGTTGTGGCTGGCTTGGCTGGCGCTAGGCCTGAGCGCGTGCGGCGGCGGCGCCGATACGCAGTCCCTGCCCGATACGCGCACGCCGCTGGCCGCCAGTTATCTCGGCCCGGCGCCGGCCACCAGCGATATCCAGGCGTTTAAACTTAACCTTTGGGATAATTTGGTGCCGAATAATCGCTGCGGCGGCTGTCACGGCACGGGCGGGCAGGCGCCCAGCTTCGTCGATCAAAGTGACGTGAATAGCGCCTATGCCGAGGCCGCCAAGGTGGTGAACCTGCGGTCGCCCGCGGAATCGCGCATGGTGGCCAAGGTCGGCGGCGGTCACAATTGCTGGCTGGACAGTGCCGGCGCCTGTGCGGATATCATCACCGCCTACATCACCGCCTGGGCGGGCGGCGCGGCAGGCGATGGCGCCCGGCAAATTCAATTCACGGCACCGCCGCTCAAGGACGCCGGCGCCAGTAAAAATCCGCCCGAGTCGCCGACGCTGTTTACCACCACGGTCTATCCGCTGTTGACCACTTATTGTTCCCGTTGCCATGCGCAAACCGCGGCCACGCCCCAGTCGCCCTATTTCGCCAGCAGCGATGTCAACTTCGCTTATGCCGCCGTCAAGCCCAAATTGAATCTGGATAACCCCGCCAATTCGCGCCTGGTCTTGCGCTTGCGCAATGAGTTTCACAACTGCTGGAGCGATTGCGCGGACAATGCCGCGGGGATGGAGGCCGCCATCGCCGCCTTCGCCGGCGGGGTGGCGGTCACCACGGTGGACGCCAGTCTGGTGCTCAGCAAGGCGCTGAGTCTGGACGACGGCATCACCGCCAGCGGCGGCAGCCGCTATGAGGCGAACGTGATCGCACTGTGGGAATTCAAGACGGGGCAGGGCAGCACCGCCTATGACACCAGCGGCGTCGAACCCGCGCTCAATCTGAGCCTGAGCGGCGATGTGAGCTGGGTGAACGGCTGGGGTATCGAATTCGTCAACGGCAAGGCGCAGGGCCCCACCGCCGCCAGCAAGAAGCTGCATGATCTGATCGCCGCGACCGGCGAATATTCCATCGAGGCTTGGGCCGTGCCCGCCAACACCACCCAGGAAGGCCCGGCGCGCATCGTCAGTTATTCCGGCGGCGCCAGCGCGCGTAACTTCACTTTGGGGCAGGATGAATTCAGCTATGTGTTTCAGAATCGCAGCAGCGCCACCAGCGGCAATGGCCTGCCCGCGCTGGCGACCTTGGACGGCGACAAGCGCCTGCAAGCCTCGGAGCAGCACGTGGTCTTGACCTTCGACCCGGTCAATGGCCGCCGCATCTACGTCAACGGCAAATACACGGGTGACATGGATCCCGCCAGCGGCGGGGGTTTGCAGGATTGGGACGATACCTTTGCGTTTGTGTTGGGCAATGAGGTCTCCGGCGGGAAACTTTGGCAGGGCAAACTGCGTCTGGTGGCCATCCATAACCGCGCCTTGAACCAGGAACAGATCACACGCAACTTCGAGGCGGGCGTGGGCCAGAAATTTTATATGCTGTTCGCCATCGGCGATCTGATCGGCGTGCCGCAGAGTTACATCCTGTTCGAGGTCAGTCAATTCGACAATTACAGTTATCTCTTCAATCGCCCGACCTTCATCAATCTCGACAGCACTGTCCAACCCGCGGCCGTCGCGTTACAACGCATGCGCTTGGGTATCAACGGCAAGGAGGCCAGTGTCGGTCAGGCCTACCGCAACCTTTCTACGGTGATAGGCGGTAGTGGTTATCAAACCAGTGGCCAACCGTTGTCGACGCTGGGCACCGTCATCGCCAGCGAGAAGGGGGCGAGCGCCGACGAGTTTTTTCTCACCTTCGAAAAATTGGGCAGTCACAACAATGCAGTCACCGAGCCCGCGTCCTTAACGCCATTAGCGCCAGCCGTCTTGCCCGCGGCGGCGGACATCGGTCTGCGCACCTTCGATGAAGTCAACGCCACCATGTCCGTGATCACCGGCGTCAGCACCACCAACACGGCGGTGAAAAGCACCTACGCCACCATCAAGCAGCAATTGCCCGCGGTGGAGACCATCAACGGTTTTCTTTCCGCGCAGCAGATGGCCGTGGCGCAATTGGCCATAGCTTATTGTGATCAGCTGGTGGAAGATGCCACCCTGCGCGGCAATTTTTTCGGCGGCTTCAATTTCAGCGCCGACGTCGCCACCGCCTTCGGTGCGGGCGATTCGACGCAGAAAAATCAGATTATCGCCGCGCTGATGACCAAGGCGCTGGGCAGCTCACTGAGCAACACGCCGACTCAGTCCGAGCTCAAAACGGAGCTGATCGGCCCGGCGGCGGCCAATCCCAATAATCTGTTCGACAGACTTACCGCGGCCTGTCCCAGCGGCTGCGATGCCACGCGCACTCGCACCATCGTCAAGGCGATGTGCGCGGCGACCTTAGGCAGCGGCGCGATGTTGTTGCAATAGCGCGCGTTTATTTTAGGAGACGAACCATGGCCAAGAATAAGACCTCACTGCATCCGGACGCGCCGCTACGCCACCCGGATCACGCGCGGCCGGTTTCCCGCCGCGACTTTCTGGCGCAAGGGCTGGCGGCCGGGGCGGGGGTGGTGCTTGCGCCTACGCTGCTGAGCTTTTTGCTGGGCAACCCGCGTATGGCGCGGGCCGCATTGTCCGCGGATATCTCTGGATTGAAAGCAGGCTGCGGCATTGATTCACTGGGCGCGGGCAAGATTCCCTTCATCTGTTTCGACTTGGCGGGCGGCGCCAATATCGCCGGTTCCAATGTATTGGTCGGCAAGCAGGGCGGCCAAATGGATTTTCTCACTTCGGCGGGTTACAGCAAGCTGGGCCTGCCCGGCGATATGATTCCGCAGGCGGCGGGTGCCTTCATCAACAATGAGTTTGGTTTGGCCTTCCATGCCGACAGCGCCTTCGTGCGCGGCATGGTGGAGAGAGTCGCCGCCGGCAATCGCGCCAGTGTCAACGGCGCGGTGATCCCGGCGCTGTCCGATAACGACACCGGCAACAATCCGCATAATCCCATGTACGGTGTATATAAGGCCGGCGCCAAGGGCGAGTTGCTGAGTTTGATCGGTTCCGTCAACTCGGATTCCGGCGGTAATTCCATGGCGCCGGCGGCGATGATCGACGTTGCGGCCCGGCCCACCAAGGTCGACAGGCCCAGCGATGTCACCGGTCTGGTCGACACCGGCAAGCTGGTGAAAACGCCCGCCCGCCCGGACGGTCTCTTGGCGCTGAATGATGCGATTCCGGTTTTGGAGGCCATCAAACGCATCAGCGATAAAAAGCTGGCGAAGGTAAGCACCCAGCTGAGCGATGATGCCGCTATCAAACACGACGTGGAATGCCAGTACGTCAAGAGCGCGGACCTGGTGGATCGTTATGGCGATCCTTCGGCCTTGAATCCCAGTCTCGATACGCGAATAGTCGGCAACGACGGCAGCAGTATCTTCACCCAGGCCGAATACGACGGCGACGGCGAATTCCGCAAGACCGCCGCGGTGATGAAGATGGTGGTCAACGGCTATGCCGGCGCCGGCACCATAAGCATGGGCGGCTTCGACTATCACAACGGCAGTCGTTCCACCGGCGAACTGCGCGATCTGCGTGCCGGACGTTGTATCGGCGCTTGTCTGGAATACGCGGCGCGCGTGGGCAAGCCGCTGATGATCTATGTGTTCAGCGATGGCTCGCTGGCCAGCAACGGCATGGTCGATAACTCAGTGGAGGGTCGCGGCAAGGGCGTGTGGACCGGAGACAATTCCTCTACCGCCGCCTCGTTCTTCCTGGTCTACAATCCCGCCGGGCGCCCGGCGGCCCTGCGCCAGCAGATCGGTTATTTTCGCGCCGACGGCTCGGTGGAAAGCGCATCCAGTCCCGCCGCCAACAATGTCGGTTTGCTGGTGGAGACCGTGATCCTCAATTACTTGGCCTTGCACGGCGAGCAAAACAGCTTCACCAGCTTATTTCCCGGTCATGGTTTGGGTAACGCCACGCTAAGAGACAGTCTCACTGCTTTTGAACCCATCGTCAGCGGAACGATTTAATTCGCCGCGCGCCGCGGCGCGCACTCAGCCAGGCGGCTTCGGCGGCTCCAATCCCGAGGAATAGTGTAGTTGTCCGCCGCTGTCGATGATTACCGCTTCGATGCCGGGCAATGATTCCAGGAGTGTCATCGCTTTTTTCCAGCCTAAAACAAACAGCGTCGTCGACAGTGCGTCGGTGGTGGTGGCGTCCGGCCCGATGACGGTGGCGCTGCGGGTATCCTTCACCGACTTACCGGTCTTGGGGTTGAGGATATGGTGATAGCGCTCGCCGTCGCGTTCGAAAAAACGTTCGTAGTCGCCGGAAGTGGAGATCGCCGTGTCGCTCAAGGGGATCACTACCGCGCTTTCTTCTTCCTTGCGCGGATCGCGGATGCCGGTCATCCACGGCCGGCCGCCCTTGTCGCCTAAGATGCGGCTGTCGCCGCCGGCGGTGACCAGCGCTTGGTGAAAGCCCATAGCCGCTAAGAGCGTGATGCAATTGTCCACGGCGTAGCCCTTGGCGATCCCGCCGAGATCGATGCGCGTGCCCTTGCGGGTGAATTCAATAGTCGTATCCCGCGGGTTGAGAATCAGGTGGCGGTAATTAATGCCGGGCAAGGCCCGCTCGATGTCCGCGTCGCTGGGCGCCACGCCTTTGCGGTAATCGTACATATAGCCGACGCTGGAAAAGGTGATGTCAAACGCACCCTCGGAGATGCGCGAAAAATAGAGTGAGCGCTCGATGAGATCGAAGAGTTCGCGGCTGATCTTCACCGGATGGTCCGCCGCCTCGCGATTGACCCGTGACAGTTCGCTGTCTTCCTTGAGGGGGCTCATGAGATGGTCGATGCGATGCATCTCCTGCATTGCCGCCCACATGCCTTCTTGGGCCGTGCCGGCATCCGCGCTCCAGATCTCGACCACGATGGACGTGCCCATGATGGCCTGTTCATCCTTGTACCAATCGGCGTGGCTCAAGGGCGCCATTGTCAAGGTGAGCAGCATCAGCAGCACAAATTTCAATGGAGAAAATTTGCTCATGGTTTGCTCATGGATGGGTAAGAGGCCAGGTATTGTCGCATAGAGTTCTACAGTTTGAGTAAAGCCGGATGGGCGCGCGTTTATGGATTCTAGCTTAAGCCGCGCAGTGTAGGCGGTATTGCGGAAAATCAGAAGCGCGCGGCGAGGTAAGGGCTGCAAGGCCAAGGCGCCCGATAAGGCCCAGGACACGATGCCGGCCGAGCGCCGCGCCTCGGTTTTCCGCACCAATGCAATCCGATCACCGGCGGCTTTTCGCTGGGACTTTTATGCTGGCTATACCCATCGATAACCCCAGGTCGTGGATGCCCGCAATCAGGCTAAATCTTAGTTAAGCTCAGCAAGTATGCGGACGATACAGCTTTATGATGATGTGCAGGCATAACGGCGTCTCCAGCTGAGAGAGCCCTTAAGATTCCCGGTCACGGCATGTATAACTCGTTTTATGGCTTCGCGGATGACCCGTTCCGGGCGGTACCGGATCAGCGGTACGCCTATGCCCATCACAGCTATCGCGCCGCAAAACAACTGTTGACGCGCAGCGTCTCTCAAGGAGCGGGCATCATCCTTGTCACGGGTGGCGCCGGCACGGGCAAGACCACCTTATTGGGCGATTTCCTATCCGGGTATCCTTCCGAGAAACTCTTTGCCCTACACCTCGGCGCCAGCCCAGCCGACCCCGATTTTTTGTTTAATGGTCTGAGCGCCGCCGCCGGCATCAACCCCGCTGGTGCCGATAGCGATACCCAGCTGCGGCAAATAGAAACCTTCCTGAAGGAGCAACGGGATACGGGGCGCCGCGCACTCGTCGTCATCGATGAGGCGCATACCATGGTTTATGCCAGCTTGGAGCAACTACACGCCTGTAGTGCATGGCAGTACGACGGGGCGGCCCTGGTCCAGTTCATCCTCCTTGGAGAGGAGACATTGCCGGATATCATGAAATGCCTTGAACCGCGGACCGCGCGCGGCGAGGGTGGCACTACCGTAAAACTGGAGCCCATCCTCATTGGGGAGACACGGGCCTTGGTGGAATATCGTCTAAAATTGGCCTGGTGGGAAGATGATCCAAACATCTCTACCAATGCATACGAACTCATTCACCGGTATGCCTTGGGCGTGCCGGGCAAGATCGTGCTGATCTGTAAAAAACTGATTCAGTACGGCGAGCACGAAAATCAACACACGCTCGACGCCAATGATGTGCGCATCGTGATAAGCCAGCTCATCAGTGAGCTCGCCAGTCAGTCCGCCATTCAACCCCATCCGAGACACGAAACCAGCGTGAGCACCGACCCGCTCCCTCAGCCACGAGAACAGGGTCCGGGCACGCCCAAGCGCTCCACCAAGCCCGCCGTTGCTCATAAAGCGAAAGCGCTTCTTGATGGCTTCGGAGACGATCCGGTTGTGAAGAAAAGTCTGCCGGATGCTCAACCCGCGTTGTTACCCCCCGCTGCGCCCTTCAAGAAATTGGAGCTCCTGCTAGAAACCGCCACGGAGAAAAATGCAGCCGCTACGGCTACGCAGGCCACACGGGCCACACGCTACGGAGATGACCTGTTCGGTTACGTGCACGCTTTACCCCAAGAATCCAGTGAACGGATGCGTGAAAAACTGCGGGTCGCGACCATGAAGAGGCGCGTCAAAACCGCCGCCTTTATCTTATTATTGCTTGGCGGTGCCGTGGCAGGCGCCGCGTATTTCTTAAACCCGGACCTCAATCAATATATCCCCGAGCTCGCGGAGGCGCGCCAGCAAGAGGCACACCCCCCCTCAGGCGAGGCTAATAAGGTTGTGATTAGGGAGGACCAAGCGGCACGAGAGGAGACAGCTCAGGAGCAAGCAGCGCGAGAACAGGCGGCACGAGAACAGGCAGCACGAGAACAGGCAGCACGAGAACAGGCAGCACGAGAACAGGCAGCACGAGAACAGGCAGCACGAGAACAGGCAGCGCGAGAGCAGGCAGCGCGAGAGCAGGCAGCGCGAGAACAGGCAGCGCGAGAGCAGGCGGCACGAGAACAGCCGGCACGAGAACAGCCGGCACGAGAACAGGCGGCACGAGAACAGGCGGCACGAGAACAGGCGGCACGAGAACAGGCGGCACGAGAACAGGCGGCGCGGCCAAAGGCGGTACGCGAGGCCGCCATTGACATCGCGGTCCTCAGCCATAAATTGACGACTCACAACTCCGCGAGGTGGATAAGCCAGAAGAATGTCTATGGTTTCTACGTGGGCAATGTCCTAAACGCCGAGTATTCCCAGGATCAGGGCATCTTGACGGTCACCGCCGATAAAAAGGGCGCAGAACTCCGTTGTGTCTTCTCCGTCTCTAAGGCCCAGGGTGTGAGTGCACCCTGCAGTGAACTTCTCAGCGAATTGAGCAAGTACGTATCGCATTAGCATCAGATCACCGCCTCGACTACGTATAAGACAAAAAGGTAAAGGGGCGCGAAAGCTAAAAGAGGGGTAAATACGGCGCGATTTTGCGCGTCTTTTCGCTTCAGATTAAGCTCACTTTGCTTTACAATGCGCGCCTAGCGAGACGGTGAAATGTTCGAGCGGTTGACGGTATTTAGCAGCTGGCCGTCTACCTCATTGAAACATAAGTAAACACCGGGGGTTCAAATCCCTTCCTCTCCAATGTTTTCATTTCTGCCCTGCACGCTCGCGCGTGATGGCTGCAAATTATGGCGGTCCGGGCCGGTCCTCCCGCAACGATACGCTGTGAACCCCGTCAGGCCCGGAAGGGAGCAGCGGCAGCAGCGGATTCGTGTGCCGGGTCCGGGCGGGTTCGGGCCGCCACCCTTTTCTCCCGCCGCGCCGCCGCGAATTCGGTTACAATGCCTGGCATCCTTTGGCTCGAATGTAACCACGAATCAGCATGAGTTACCAAGTCCTTGCCCGTAAATGGCGGCCCCGCAATTTCCAGGAAATGATGGGCCAAGAGCATGTGCTGCGCGCGCTCATCAACGCCTTGGACCATCAGCGCCTGCACCACGCCTACCTGTTCACCGGCACCCGCGGCGTGGGCAAGACCACCGTGGCGCGCATCTTCGCCAAATCCCTCAATTGCGAACAAGGCGTCAGTTCTAGACCCTGCGGGGTCTGCGGCGCCTGCCGCGAGATCGACGATGGCCGTTTCGTCGATTTGATCGAAGTCGACGCCGCCTCGCGCACCAAGGTGGAAGACACCCGCGAGCTGCTGGAGAACGTGCAATACGCGCCCAGCAGCGGCCGTTTTAAGGTCTACCTCATCGACGAGGTGCACATGCTCTCCACCCACAGCTTCAACGCCTTGTTGAAGACCCTGGAAGAGCCGCCGCCGCATGTGAAATTCTTGCTGGCCACCACCGATCCGCAGCGCCTGCCGGTGACCATCCTGTCGCGCTGCCTGCAATTCAATCTCAAGCGCATGGCCCCCGAGACCATCCGCGAGCATCTGACTCATGTGCTGCAACAAGAGGGCGTGCAGAGCGAAGCGGCGGCCTTGGCGCATCTCGCCCGCGCGGCGGACGGCAGCATGCGCGACGCCCTGAGTCTGCTGGATCAGGCCATCGCCTTCGGCGGCGGCCAGGTCAACGAGGCCGATGTGAGCGCCATGCTGGGCAGTCTCGAACACGGCCAAATCGTCGCCTTGGCCGAGGCCTTGGCCGCGCGTGACGGCGATGCCCTATTGCGACACAGCGCCGCGCTGGCGGAATTCGCGCCGGATTACGACGGCGTCTTGGCCGAGTTGCTCTCGCTGCTGTATCACATCGCCGTGGCGCAGGCCGTGCCCACGGCGGCGCATGATGAAGTGCAGGGCGCGGCGGCCGCGCGGCTCGCTAGTTTGATCAGCCCCGAGGACGTGCAATTGTTTTATCAGATTGCCTTGATCGGGCGGCGTGATCTGCCTTTGGCGCCCAGCGCCCGCGGCGGTTTTGAAATGGTGTTGCTGCGCATGCTGGCCTTCGTGCCCGCCGCGGAAGGCGCGCAAGCCGGCGTGCCGCCAGCGCCGCTGGCCGCGGCGCCGCGGCATGCGGCTAAAGCGGCAGC
>CAMYKQ010000036.1 GCA_947259075.1 uncultured Gammaproteobacteria bacterium
ACTCCGCATTAAATTCACGCGGGCCGGAGATGGCGCGACATTAAGCCATGGCTTGCGCGATCGATGCGGTTCATTTCATTCACCGCATCCTACCGAGCTGGATCATGGCGATTATCAGGCCGACGCCAATAAGTACGGCTCGTTGATATTTGTTCATCGTGTGCGAGCCCCCTGAGGCCTAACGCATAGCTCAGCGGCGAGTTTACGAGTCCGCTGGAGCGTCTTGTTCGACGACATCGTCAGCCTTTTTCACCGTTATACCAATTCCGCGAGCGTATTCGATGGTAGATTTCATGATCTCACTAGTTGAGAATTGGAAAAGAAGACATATCTCACTTAAATCATTTGGTGAGAGTCGAACATATTGCCCCAACTGATATCCTATAGCACGATCCGTTACCTTGATCATTACTGACCCTCCATCTTTGAGGTAGATTCCTTCCTCTGGGAATGGAGGCATCATGGAGTGCTTTTCACCACTTGGTGTTTCAATATAGATATCCAGTGCCCACCACAGTAAATGGAAGCTGTTACCCTCACCAACGTCTTCAGTGCCAACACATCCATTGCGATGGGTAATACAATTTCGGGCCCGGTTAATACTAGCAAGGTATTTTTCTTTATCTGTTGTGACATTAAACCTATTTCTTAAAACAGAAAGCTTCTGTTCAATCCCTTTTCTTTCAAAGGCCACTCCAAACGTATTTGCATCCTCAGTACTAATTGTGCATTTACTTGTAGCCATCAATAAGCATGCTGTGTGAATACGGTCTAGAAAAATTGCGTATGACTCAACCAGTACTCTCAAGCCATTAACAATGATCCATATTTCAAATTCTTCCTTTATATGACTAATATCAGCATCACTAAGATCGTCTGGAATAATCCGGAACATCGTAAAATCTGTGAGTTGATACTTTTTAAAATATGGGTCTCTAGCCGCATTTACGCCCATCCCAAGAAATGCAGCAGCCCTCCTTACCCCTTTTTGAGCAATTTCACCGATCTGATCTAAATCAAGCGCACCCGCTGTCATATTTTCGTCGAACGTCCGCGGTGAGGGGCTTGCTGGAGTGGGGATTGTTTTGTGCTATTCGAGCACAAAACAAGCGCCGCGGAAGCAAGTCCCTCTCGACCGCGCTTGTTATGTGTGTTATTCATTACCTACCGGATGATAAAACTCAACAACTTTATGAGGCTGGCCACTCACATAGAACCCGCACAGATCGACAAGATAATTTAGGTTTTTTTCCGACTCTTCCAAGCAGTCAATATAGTTTTTAATTACCGGGCCTGTTTTATCTTCCGATGCACTATATTTAACAAGCGCCTTCACATTTGTAGCATTTTTGGTGGCTTCTGCAAGGACGCAATCTATCGACTCCATCCAGTAAATTAGCGCCTCAAGCGCTTGTTTTTGATTTGCATTAAGAATATCTAAAACTTGGAATTGATAGTCCTTAATTGATTGAACAGAAAACCTCATGAATGGTGAATCAGATATTTTTTTATCTTCTTTAATTAGAGCTAAGTTCATTTGGACAGACTCTATTTTCTTCCTCGCAAGATCACGATTATCCGAAATGAGAAATGTGATCAATTTTCTTATTCTATAACGTCTACGGATATCTGTGGCCGCAACAAGAAGGAAGGCAGAGAATGCCCCCACAAAAGCACCAACAGCAGAATTATTTAGGAAATCCCACATATCTTTTTCACACATAACGGCCCGCTTCACTGGCGGCGGCGCGTTAGCGCCGACGTCCAGTGGAAGCGGTGGTTATGCACCTTCATTAAAGCGCCTCCCGCTCTGAAAGGGCTTGCATTAGAAAACCTTCCAATCTCTCTTTGTTGAGATGATTGGTTAGCTGTTCGATTTCCTTTCCGAGCGCCCTTAGTTCTTGGGCTGTTGGCAATGGACGGGTATTTCCAAAGGCGTCTCTTACATGCGCTTCGCCATCAAGTTCTTGGGCCCAAAGACCATGAACTAAGTCATTTCTCTTTTCCGTAAGTTTTTTGCAATTTGCAAGGATCGCTTGGAGCTTCAGTAATGGAGTACCTTCACCAAGCCTCTTTCGAGCGATCTTTCTGATTCGTTCTCTCAACTGGCTCGACCCTTCATATTCTGTAGCAGCTAAGGCTTCGGCAGGTGTGAGACCTGCGAGACTCTTAATTGTCATTTTCAGAATATGGTTCATGTGCTCATGACGCAGAGCGACTTCCCCAAACGCAGCCAACAACTCCTGGTCTTCGGGGACATGAAACATGACCATTTTCGAAGCCATGATTATTCACTCAAGGTGCATAACGATTAGGGTAAAGGGCGCGCGCTTTTTGCGCGTCCCAGCGACCGAAGGGAGCGATTTTGACCCGTTTGTTATGTGTTTTATACGTCTTCATGTGGCTCAAGCTCTGGCTCTTGATAAACAACGAGTTTATATTTTTTTGTAAGACAGCTGATTACTTCGTTTACCAGTAGATTGTCTGATTGCTCACTTTTAACCTGATGCTTCATAGATGAGAATGTGTCTATTGCTACTTTTTTATTTTCTTTAGCAATCCAAATCCATGAGTCACCTTGTAGCCCACTTTCCACATTTGCAAAATTGGCTTTTATAAAGCTCAATAGCTCCGAGTGGAATTCGGAATAATCTTTATCGTATTGCAATTCCGCGAAGATCATAATTTATTTTTACACATAACAGTGTATTAGACAGAATCTGTATTTTTAGGTAATAGGCAGATTCTGTCTATCCCGGAATTAGGCAGAACACACCGCCCTACTATTTCACTGTGCATAGTAATCCCCGCCTCACTTCTTCTTCACCTCAAACCCCTCCTTCAATTTCTTCCCCACCGCCACGTTTTTCAATCTCACATACTGCGGCAGGCCGTTCTTGAACGGCGGGTAATCTTCGCCGTGTGTCAGCGGCTGGATGTAACGCCGGCAGGCCTCGGTGATATGAAAGCCGTCGCGGGTGATGAAGTTGCGCGGCATTTTCTTTTCCACGTTGGCGACCTTGTCCAGCGGCGCGACGCCGATGCTCCAGCGATACGGCTTGTCGGATTTGCGGATGATGGCGGGCATGACGGCGTTATGGCCCTTCAGCGCCAGCTCGACGGCGGCCTTGCCGACGGCGTAGGCCTGTTCGACGTCGGTCTTGGAGGCGATGTGGCGCGCGGAGCGTTGTAAATAGTCCGCCACGGCCCAGTGGTGTTTGAGGCCGAGTTTGTCTTTCACGAGTTGGGCGAGGCGCGGGGCGACGCCGCCGAGCTGGGCGTGGCCGAAGGCGTCGCGGCTGCCGCTCTCGGAGAGGAAGGTGCCGTCTTTATTTTTGATGCCCTCGGAGACGGCGATGACGCAGTGGCCGTGTTGCTTGACGGTTTTGCTCACCTTGGCGAGGAAGGCCGCCTCGTCGAAGACGATCTCGGGAAACAGGATGAGGTGCGGCGCCTCGCTGTCGGCTTCGCTGGCCAGGCCGGCGGCGGCGGCGATCCAGCCCGCGTGGCGGCCCATGACTTCGAGGATGAAGACCTTGGTGGAGGTCGCGGCCATGGAGGCGACGTCGTAGCCCGCCTCGCGGATGGAGGTGGCGACGTATTTGGCCACCGAGCCGAAGCCGGGGCAGGTGTCGGTGATGGGCAGGTCGTTGTCGACGGTCTTGGGGATGCCGATGCAGATCAACGGATAGCCCAGTTTCTCGCCGAGCTGGGAGACTTTGTGGGCGGTGTCCTGCGAGTCGTTGCCGCCGTTGTAGAAGAAGTAGCCGATGTCGTGGGCGCGGAAGACCTCGATGAGGCGCTGGTATTCGGCGCGGTTCTCCTCCAGGCCTTTCAATTTATAGCGCGCCGAGCCGAAGGCCCCGCCGGGGGTGTGGCGCAGGGCGCGGATGGCGGCGGCGGATTCCTTGCTGGTGTCGATGAGGTCCTCGGTGAGGGCGCCGAGGATGCCGTTGCGGCCGGCGTAGACCTTGCCGATCTTGTCGCGGTGCTGGCGCGCGGTCTCGATGAGGCCGCAGGCGCTGGCGTTGATGACGGCGGTGACGCCGCCGGATTGGGCGTAGAAGGCATTCCGTTTGGCCATGGCATTTTCCTTTCACTGGGTGAATGAGCCGGGCGCAACACGTCCGCGCCGCTTCCGTGAATGGTACACCGTCCTCTTTCCGTTGACTCGGTTACGTGTCTCAGAGTAGGTTAGGCGGGCAACGGCCAGGATGGCCGGGGTGCGGCGTCGTGGGCAGTGCCGCCGCAGAAAAAAACTGAATTAACGGCTTAAAAAACGTACGTCACATCATTCACCGCATTGCGCGAGGACACCGCCATGAGAATTGTTTTGTTGGGAGCGCCCGGTTCCGGAAAAGGTACCCAGGGAAAATTGCTGTCGTCTAAACACAGTATTCCGCAGATTTCCACGGGTGACCTCTTGCGCGCGGCGGTGAACGCGGGCACGGCCCTGGGCCGCCAGGCCAAGGCGGCGATGGACGCGGGTCAGCTGGTCTCCGACGACATCGTGCTGGGCATCATCGCCGAGCGCCTCGGCGAGCCCGACGCCGTCAGGGGCTACATCCTTGACGGCTTCCCCCGCAACCTGGTCCAGGCCGAGGCCTTGGATCGCATGCTGGTCGATCTCGGCACCCCCTTGCAGGCGGCCCTGCTCATCGACGTAGACGTGGAGGTCCTCATCGAGCGCCTCACCGGGCGCCGCACCTGCGAGTCCTGCGGCCAGATGTACAACGTCTACACCTCGCCGCCGCGCCTCGACGACCGCTGCGATAAATGCGGCGGCAATCTGCGCCATCGCGCCGACGACAATGAAGAGACCATCAGCAACCGCCTGCGGGTCTACGACCAGCAGACCTCGCCGCTGATCGCCTACTACCGCGCGCAAGACAAGCTCAAGACCGTGCAGGGCGAGGGGGAAATCAGCGGCATCTTCAACGAGATTGAAAAGGTGCTGCGCAAGCTGCCCGTCACCCCGGCGGACACCGAAGAGGCGCCGTCGTTGGAAGACCTGCAGAAAAAAGTGATGGCCGCCGCGGCCAAGGGCACGAAGAAGGAAAAGGCGGCCGCGAAACCGGCCCCGGCCAAACCTGCGGCCAAACCGGCCGAGGTCAAAGCCGCCGCCACGCCAGCGCTTAAGGCGGATGCCGCCGCTAAAGCGGCGCCGGCCAAAAAAGCCAGCGCGGCGAAAACGGCGGTGACGCAGCCCGCCGCGCGGAAGGCGGCAAGCGCGAAGAAACCCGCGGCGCCGCGGGCAGCGGCTAAAAAAGCGCCAGCCAAACCAGCCAAACCAGCCAAAAAGGCGGCGGCCAAGAAAAAGGCCGTAGCGAAAAAGGCGGTGGTGAAAAAGGCCGCTGCGAAGAAATCAGCGGCGAAGAAGGTAGCAGCCAAGAAAAAACCCGCGGCGAAAAAGGCCGCCGCTAAAAAAGTCACGGCGAAAAAGGCCGGCAAAAAGGCGGTGAGCAAGAAAAAGGCGGTGGCGAAAAAGGCCGTGAAGCGTCCCGCGGTGAAGAAGGCGGCGGCGAAAAAGACCGCGGCTAAAAAGAAGCCAGCGGTTAAAAAAGCCGCTAAAAAAGCCCCGGCCAAAAAGACGGCGGGCAAGAAAAAGACCGTAGCGAAAAAGGCGGTAGTGAAAAAGGCCGCCGCGAAGAAGGCGGGCGGTAAAAAGAAGACCGCCGCCAAGAAAAAGACCATGAAGGCGAGATTCAAGCCCGGCAAGGAGCTTCGATCCCTGTCGTAATTAGAGTTAGGAGTGTTTGCGAGTGTCTTCCGATAAACCGGCGGTAAACGCCGGATTCCCCGCCCGCCGCTTGCGCCGCATGCGGCGGGATGAATTCTCCCGCCGCATGATGCGTGAACACCGCCTCAGCGTGGATGATTTGATCTACCCGGTGTTCGTGCTCGACGGCGCGGGCCGCCGCGAGACGGTGGCCTCCATGCCCGGTGTCGAGCGGCGCAGTATTGATCTATTGCTGGAACACCTCGCCCCGCTGGCGGCGGCGGGCTTGCCGGCCGTGGCGCTGTTTCCGGTGACGGCGCCAGAGGCCAAGTCCGAAGACGCGCGCGAGGCCTATAACCCGCAAGGTCTGGCCCAGCGCGCGGTGCGCGCGATCAAGCGGGTCTATCCCAATATGGGCGTGATCACCGACGTCGCCCTCGACCCCTTCACCACCCACGGCCAGGACGGTTTGATCGACGCCAGTGGCTATGTGCTCAACGACGAGACCGTCGCGGTGCTGGTGCAGCAGGCGCTGTCCCATGCCGAGGCTGGGGCCGACGTCGTCGCCCCTTCGGACATGATGGACGGGCGCATCGGCGCGATCCGCGCGGCGCTGGAGGCGGCGGGGTATATACACACCCGCATCCTCGCTTATTCCGCGAAATACGCCTCCAGTTTCTACGGGCCGTTCCGCGACGCGGTGGGCTCGGCCGCCAATCTCGGCGCGGGCAATAAATACAGTTATCAGATGGACCCTGCCAATTCCGACGAGGCCCTGCACGAAGTGGCGCTGGACCTCGCCGAGGGCGCCGATATGGTGATGGTCAAGCCCGGCATGCCTTACCTCGACATCGTGCGGCGGGTGAAGGACGAATTCAAAGTGCCGACCTACGCCTATCAAGTGAGCGGCGAATACGCCATGCTCGCCGCCGCGGCGCAGAACGGCTGGCTCAATGAGCGCGCGGTGGTGCTCGAATCCTTGCTGTCGTTCAAGCGCGCGGGCGCCGACGGCATTCTTACCTATTACGCCGACCGGGTTGCGGCCTGGTTGCGCGAGGACTGAGCACGGTCTTCGGTGTTTTAGTTCGTTTCCGGTCATGATCTTCGCGCGCGGCGAAGGCGCGAAGTGAATCACGGCGCAACGGCGATGTCAGGCTAGCGAGAGTGGTTCGGCGATGAAACCCAGAGTGAAAAAAATTCTGCTGCCCCTGGTGTTCTTGGCGCTGGGCGTCGGCGGCGCGGCCTTATTGGTCGTCACCAAGCCCAAGTCGCCGCCGCTCAAAGTGGAGGAACAGGCTTGGGTGGTGGCGCTGCAAGCGGCACGGCCGCAAACCTTCAGCCCCTCTCTCACCTTGTATGGCCGAGTGGAATCGCCGCGCGCCACCCAAGTCAGCGCCGCGCTAGCCGCCGAAGTGCGCGCCGTGCCAGTGCGCGAAGGGCAGACGGTGCAGGCCGGGCAACAGCTGGTGCAGCTCGATGATCGCGACGCCCGCTTGAACGTCGACCGCCGTGCCGCCGAAGTGCAAGACATCGAGGCGCAGATCGAGGCCGCGCACCAGCAGCATGCCAGCGACACCGCGGCCCTCGCCGACGAAGAGGCCTTATTGGCGCTGGCGGAAAAGGCCCTGGCGCGCGCCAATGAAGTGAAGGCGAAACAGCTCATCTCCCAAGCGGCGGTGGACGAGGCGCAGTCGGCCGTGGCGCGGCAACGTGTCAGCACCGCGAACCGGCGTTTGGCGGTGGACAATCACCCCGCGCGGCTGGCGCAATTACAGGCGCGGCTGGCCAAGGCCCAAGTTGAATTGGCGGCGGCGCGTCTGGATTTGGCGCGCACCCGCATCACCGCGCCCTTCGCCGGGCGCATCGCCAAGGTGCAAGTGGCGCCGGGCGGCCGGGTGGCGGCGGGCAATCCCGTATTGGAAATCTACGACAGCGCCGCCTTGGAAATCCGCGCGCAGATTCCCGCACCGCAGGTCGCGGCCTTGCGCCGCATGCTGGCGAAGAGCGGCCGGGTGACGGGCGCCGCCGAGGTGGACGGTGACAGCGTCGCGGTGAGCCTCGATCGTCTCGCCGCGCAAGTCGACGCCAACAGCGGCGGCATCGACGGCCTGTTTCACGTCACGCGCGGCGCCGAGGTGCTGGCCCTGGGCCGCTTCGTCGATCTGGTGATCGATCTGCCGCCGCTGGACGATGTCGTCGCCCTGCCGTATTCGAGTCTCTACGGTTTGAGCCGGCTCTATCTCATGCGCGAGGGCCGCATGGCGGGCATCGAAGTGGAGGTGGCGGGCGAACGCCGCGTCGAAGGCGGCCGCGAGGTGCTGGTGCGCAGCCCCGAATTGCGCGAGGGCGCCGAGATCATCATCACCCATCTGCCCAACGCCATCGAAGGTCTGCGGGTCAAGGCGGCGGACACGCCATGAGCACGCCCGCGCGCCGCGACCTGCTCGGCGTCTTCGCGCAACACCGGGTGGCGGCGAATCTGCTGATGATCCTGATGATCATGGCGGGCGCGTGGGGCCTGTCCAAACTCAACACCCAATTCTTTCCCAACTTCGCGCTCGACTTCATCAATGTGCGCGTGGTGTGGCGCGGCGCGGCGGCGGAGGACGTGGAGACCGGCGTCACCATCCCCATGGAACAGGCGCTGCGCACCCTCGATGATTTGAACGAGATGACCTCCACCTCGGCCGACGGCATCGCCGCCATCACCCTGGAATTCAACGAAGGCGCCGACATGGACCGCGCCTTGGAAAAGGTGAAGGAAGAGGTGGCGCTGCTGCGCAATCTGCCCGAGGACGCCGAGACGCCGGAGATCAGCCGCGTGGTGCGCTACGAGCCGGTGGCGCGGCTGCTGGTGAGCGGGCCGGGCGATCCGGCGGAGCTGCGGGCGCTGGTGCGGCGTTTCGAAAATGAATTGCTGGCGCGCGGCATCGCCAAGATCGACATCACCGGCTTGCCCGAGGAAGAGGTCGCCATCCAAGTGTCCAGCGCACGCTTGGAAGAGCTGGGGCTCAGTCTCGAACAAGTGGCGGCGCGCATCGAGGGCCGCAGCGTCGACCTGCCCGCCGGCACCGTGGGCCGCGATGAGGCGGCGCGGCAATTACGCAGTCTGGACCAGCGCCGCAGCGAGCAAGGTTTCGCGCAGCTGCCGCTGGTGGTGGACACGCAGGGGCGTCTGCTCACCTTGGGCGATGTCGCCGAGATCGAGCGGCGGCCGCAGGACAATCAAGTGGCGCTGCGTTATGAAGACCGCGCGGCGGTGGAGATGCTGCTCTACCGCACCGAGAGCGGCGACTCGCTGAAGTCGGCGAAGATCTTCGATGACTGGCTGGAGGACAGCCGCCCGCGCCTGCCGCCGGGGGTGCAATTGATTCCTTACGACCAGGCCTGGCAACTCATCGAAGAGCGCATCGCCCTGTTACTGAAAAACGGCGGCGGCGGTCTGCTGCTGGTGATGGTCATACTCTTTTTGTTTCTCAATGCGCGGGTGGCGTTTTGGGTGACGGTGGGGATTCCGGTGTCGTTTCTCGCCACGCTCGCGGTGATGTACGCGGCGGGCGGCAGCATCAATATGATCAGTCTGTTCGCGCTCATCATGGCGCTGGGCATTATCGTCGATGATGCCATCGTCGTCGGTGAGGACGCGCTGACGCATTATCAGCGCGGCGAACCCGCGCTCACCGCCGCCGAGGGCGGCGCGCGGCGCATGTTCGCGCCGGTGCTGGCCTCCTCGCTCACCACGGTGGCGGCGTTTCTGCCCTTGATGCTGATCGGCGGGCCGATAGGCAAGATCATGTTCGCCATCCCCTTCGTCATCGTCTGCGTCATCATCGCCTCGCTGCTGGAAAGCTTTCTGGTATTGCCCGGCCATCTGCGCCACGCCTTCCACAAAATCCATCATCGGCCGCCGGGCAAGCTGCGCCTGCGTTTGGACGCGGGTTTCGAACGCTTCCGCGAACAGCGCTTTCGCCCCGTGGTGACCTGGGTGTTGAATAATCGCGCCGCCAGCCTGGCGGGCGTGATGGGCTTGATGATTTTGTGCATCGGTTTGTTAATGGGCGGCCGCGTGGGCTTTCATTTTTTTCCCGCGCCCGAGGGCACGGTGATTAACGCCAATGTCGCCTTCGCCGCGGGTACGCCCAAGGAGCAGGTGGACGATTTTCTCCGCGAACTGGAAGTGAGTTTGCTGGAGACCGACAAAGAACTGGGCGGCGGCCTGGTGCGCCATCACGTGATTTATCGCGGCCAAAGCACGGCGGCGGGCGGCGGCTTCATCCGCGGCGGCGACCGCTTCGGTTTGTTGATGGTGGAGTTGATTTCGCCCGATCACCGCGAGGTGCGCAATAAAGAATTCAACGCCGCCTGGCAGGCGCGGGTGCGCTGGCCGGCGGGCTTGGAGAATTTCACCATCACCGAGCGCCAGGCCGGGCCGCCCGGGCGCGATGTCGACGTGCGCATCACCGGCACACAGTCCGCGAAGGTGAAGGCCGCGGCGGTGGACTTGAGCGAGGTGCTCAAAGGCATCGCCGGCGTGCGCGCGATAGAAGACGACATGGCCTACGGCCAGGAGCAATTGATTTACAAACTGATGCCGCGCGGCCAGGCCCTGGGTTTGAACATCGATGCCGTCGGCCGCCAATTGCGCGCCGCCTTCGACGGCCGTTTGGTGCAGGTGTTTCAAGAGGGCGCCGACGAGATCGAGGTGCGCGTGGTGCTGCCAGACGCCGAGCGCAATCATCTCGCCGCGCTCAATAGCATGAACCTGGTGCTGCCCAACGGCAGCCGCGTGCCGCTCAATTCCGTGGTGAGTATGAGTGCGCGCCAAGGCTTTGAAGTCTTGCGTCACGATCAAGGCAAACTCGCCGCCCACGTCACCGCGGAAGTAGACACCGCGCAGAACAGCAGCGATCAAATCCTCGCCTCGCTGGAAGAAAATGTCTTGCCGGGTCTGCGTACAAAATACGGTGTCGAGACATCCTTCGCCGGGCGCGCCGCCGATCAGGCCGAAACCTTCGGTGATATGAAGCGCGGTCTGCTCTTCGGCCTGGGATTGATTTATCTCATCCTCGCCGCCGTGTTCGCCTCCTACGGCTGGCCGCTGGTGGTGATGGCCGCCATCCCCTTCGGTCTGGTCGGTGCGCTGGTCGGTCATTGGTTGATGGGGCTGGACCTTACCGTGCTGTCGCTGTTCGGGCTCTTCGGCCTCTCGGGCATCGTCATCAACGACTCCATCATCCTCGTGACGTTTTATCGCGAGCTGCGCGAAAAAGGCATGGCCATCAAAGAGGCCATCATCGAAGCCGCCTGCCTGCGCCTGCGCGCGGTGCTGCTCACCTCGCTCACCACCATCGCCGGACTCGCGCCGCTGCTGTTCGAGACCTCGATGCAGGCGCAATTTTTAATTCCCATGGCCGCCACCATTTCCTTCGGCCTGATGTTCGCCACCGTGCTGGTGCTGCTGGTGATCCCGGCGCTGTTGTCGGTGCACGAGGGGGTGGCGGTGAGGATGGGGCGGCGGGGTGTGCCGGGTGGGGTGGTGCGGCAGGGAAGTGGAGTTTAACTGACGTCAATAATAAGGGAGATCGTATGCACTTCCTCTACATAGATGAGGCCGGAAGCACAGGCGCTGATCTACAATCAGATCAACAACCTGTTTTCGTGATGGCCGCACTTATTGTAAGTGACGAAAAGTGGCGAAAGACAACCCAAATTGTGCGCGAAAAACTTGAAGAATATTTTGGTAAGCCGCCCGCGGCAGGTTTTGAACTACATGCTCATGAACTACTTTCTCCCTCCGGAGCTGGTCCATTCCTGAATCAGGACCGCAAGCTTCGCAACAAACTAGCAATAGACTTACTAAAACTTATTGCTGAGCGTGGTCATTATCTTTTTCACGTACCTATATATAAGTCAAAACTACAGAGTATTCCAGCGCCTGGAAAGAATTGGGGGTTTGACTGGTATTACCCCTGGCAATTTGCTTTCGCCTTACAGGTAACTATGTTTGAGGAGTTTTTGCGAAGTAAGGCAACCGGCAACAGCAGTACTGGATTAGCAATTATTGACCATGAAGATGGATGTGTAGAGTTTGTCCGTAGCCATACGGCCACGCGGCAATATGACGCGGGCTGGAAACAGTTAAAGAAGGTGGTGGAAATTGGGTACAGTGCGTCGAGTCACGCAAATCCACTTATACAACTAACCGATTTGGTCGCATTTACACTAAAGAAATACTACGAACTCGATACTCCACTCGCAGAGAATTGGTCTCAGCCAGCCAAGGACTTTTTCCAAATATGTAAAGAAACAGTTTGGCCAAGGGTTAAGTTTAAGAATCCATCATTCAATAAATTAAAAGTACATTCATCAATGCTTCATCACGCTAAGAGCGTACGCAAGCCATGAATGATTAAACAAGATCCAGTACATATTATGAAAGTGTGGTTCTTGTCTAGGATGAGCTTTTGCCGCCATTGCGTTCTACGCTACTTCTCTGAGGTACCGCATCGAAATAGTCTACCGCCCAATATGCCCCTCCGCCCCGCTGATGATGCGTTGAATATTGCTGCGATGCCGCCATAGCAGCAGCACGCTCATGGCGGCGGTCATCATCACTAAAAATTCCGAGCTGCCGCTGAACCAGGCGAAGAAGGGCGCGAGGCTGGCGGCGATGACGGCGGCGAGCGAGGAGATGCGCAGCACCTTGGCGACCAGCAGCCAGGTGGCGAGCACCGCCAGCGCCACCGGCCAGGCCGCGCCCAGCAGCACGCCGAAGGCGGTGGCCACGCCCTTGCCGCCGTGAAAACCGAAATACAGCGGATAGAGATGGCCGAGGAAGGCGGCCATGCCCACGGCGGCGAGGACGTTGTCGTCCACGTGAAATAATGTAGCGATGAACACGGGGAGCAGCCCTTTGGCCGCGTCGCCGAGGAGCACGATGGCGGCGGTCTTTTTGCCGGCGATGCGCAGCACATTGGTGGCGCCGGGGTTGCGCGAGCCCTGGGTGCGCGGGTCGGGCAGGCCCATCAGTTTGCAGACGATGATGGCGGCGGAGAGCGAGCCCAGCAGGTAGGCGGCGAGGGTGAGCAGTACGGCAATAGTCATAGCGGGTGAGTAGGGCTTTCGATTGTGGGCTGGGGCTGCATGGCCGCGCGGTGTGCGCTTTTATCGGCGGGCCAATTTAACTATAGTGGGGTCTTCCTCCTAGGCCAGTGCAACGATGGACATTATATATCTACATGACTTGCGGATCGACACGGTGATCGGCGTCTTCGACTGGGAGCGCCGGGTCAAGCAGCGCTTGATCCTCGATCTCGATATGGCCAGCGACATCCGCCGCGCCGCCGCCTCCGATGACTTGGCCGACACGCTGAATTACAAGGCCGTGGCCAAGCGCGTGATCGATTATGTCGAGCACAGCGAATTTCAGCTGGTCGAGACCCTGGCCGAACGGGTGGCGGAGTTGATTCTCACCGAGTTCGGCGTGCCCTGGCTGCGGCTGCGGCTGAACAAGCAGGGCGCGGTGCGCGGCGCGCGTGATGTCGGCGTGGTGATCGAGCGCGGAGTGCGGAGTTGAAATGGCACGGGTGTACGTGAGCATCGGCAGCAATATCGACCGCGAGCATTACGTCCGCGCCGGACTCGCGGCGCTGCGCCAGCACTATGGCGATGTGCTGTCGTCGCGGGTCTACGAGAGCGAGGCCGTGGGTTTCACCGGAGACCCCTTTTACAATTTAGTGGCGGGCTTTGACACTGAACAACCGCTGCGCGTGGTCGCGGCCGCGCTGCGTGACATCGAGCAGCAACACGCCCGCGACCGCCGCGCGCCGCGTTTCAGTCCGCGCACCTTGGATATCGATCTGCTGCTCTACGGCGATGCGGTCGTCAATGATGGCGCCTTGCAAGTGCCGCGCGATGAGATCACCCGTTATGCCTTCGTGCTCGGTCCACTGGCCGAGCTCGCGGGGGCGGAGCGTCACCCCGTGAGTGGTCGCACTTACGCTGAGTTGTGGCGCGACTTCACCAACAAAGAGGCGCAGCCAATGTGGCCGGTGGCGCTGGAATCTATTTAGCAGATTACTGGGCCAGGGAAAACCACCCCGTCCGCTGCGCGTCCACCCCTCCTTGGGAAGGAGGGGAGATAAAATAGGCGGGTCATTGCTCAAGCCGCTTGTGTGGCCCAAGTTATCCGCGGGGCGTGCGTTGCGGCCCTGTGCTGAGCTAGGAGAAAACCACCCCGTCCGCTGCGCGTCCACCCTTCTTGGGAAGGATGATTATTTTCTCCCCTCCTCTTCGAGGAGGGGTGCCCCGCAGGGGCGGGGTGGTGACGCGGGTGGTTGTGCCAGTGATGGTTTTGATCGCGGAGTTAGCGCGCGCAGCAATCCGCCGCGTGATCTCGCGCCGTAATAAACAAGCGCGGTGAAAAACAGACGCCGCGCGGGGATGAGGGCGCGATAGGGTGGCGCCAGCGCTAAATCGTCAGCGAGCGCCCGCCATCGACGGTGAGCACATGGCCAGTGATGTACTTCGCCTCGTCGATGAGAAAGCGCACGGCGCTCGCGATGTCTTGCGGTTCACCCTGACGTTTGAGGGCGATGCGTTTGAGGATGTGGTCGCGGGTGTCCATTTCAGCATGTTCCGGCCAGAGAATGGCGCCAGGGGCGACGGCGTTGACGCGCACGGCGGGCGCCAATTCACGCGCCAGGCTTTTGGTGAGCATCACCAATCCGGCCTTGGCGATGCTGTACACCGGATAACCTTTCAGCGGCCGTTCGGCGTGGATATCAGCGATGTTGACGATGCAGCCTTGTTGCGCCGCTAAGTGCGGCGCGGCCGCTTGTGACAGAAAGAAAGGGGCTTTGAGATTGCTGCCGAGCAGATCATCCCACTGCATTTCGCTGATGCCGCCGACGGCGGTGGGATAAAAGCTGGAGGCATTATTCACCAGCGCGTCCAAGCGGCCCCAGCAGGCGTGGGTTTGCGCGATGAGCGCGGGCAGGGCGGCATTATCGAGTAAATCGCCGTGGATGAGCGCGGCGGAGCCGGGCCGCTGTGCCAGTAATTCATCACACAGGGCGCGAGCATCTTGCGCCGAACCGCGATAATGGATCATGACCCGCATGCCGTGGCGATGCAGATGGCGCGCGATCTCCGCGCCCACGCGGTGCGCCGCGCCGGTGATGAGCGCGACCTTGCCGGTGAGTGTATGATGCGTCTCCATGGCGGCTCCCTGTGAGTGGCGGTTCACTGTAGCGCAAAGCCCATCCATCCGGCTAGGAGCCTGTCGGACTTGGGCGATCGTAGCGAGCAAGGTGGGAGAGCGAGGCTAAGGCGGGAAGCCCGCGGTAGACGCGAAGCGGCGTCAGTCATTGAGGTGGCCGATGCGCTGCATGGTAGCGCATCGGGGCGGACGCAGGATGTCCGCGGCAAAAGGAATCAACGTTGCGAGACCGACTTCGATTCACGCAGGATGTGCGAAGCGTTTCCCGAGGGCCGCGACACATCGCGTATGACTGAGCGCTTTAATAGTGAAACGAAATTAAATATGAGCGAACGATCGAAACATAACACCAGTCCCGCGCTGCCGCCGCCCTCGCCGGAGGCGCAAGCCCATAGCGCGCGGTTACAGGCGCTCATCACGGCGGAGATCGCCGCGTCAGGCGGCGTGATCAGCTTCGCGCGTTATATGGAACTGGCGTTGTACGCACCGGGTTTGGGTTATTACAGCGCGGGGGCGCGCAAGTTTGGCGCGGCGGGTGATTTCATCACCGCGCCGGAATTGTCGCCGCTGTTCGCGCGCTGCCTCGCGCGTCAATGTGAGCAGGTCTTGCGCGCGCTCGGGCGGGCTGATGTCTTGGAGGTGGGCGCGGGTTCGGGCGTGCTGGTGGCGGAGATGTTGAACGCCTTGGCGCAGCTGGGATGTTTGCCCGAACATTATTTCATTCTCGAGCGCAGCGCGGATTTGCGCGAACGGCAACAGGCCTTGTTGCGCGAACGCGTGCCGCAATGGCTGGAGCGCGTGGTATGGCTGGAGCGCTTGCCCGCCGCGCCGTTTCGCGGCGTGGTGCTGGCCAATGAATTGCTCGATGCCTTGCCCGTGCATTTATTCACGATCGCGGACGACGGGCCACGGGAGTTGTGTGTTGGGGTTGGCGATGGCGATGGCGATGGCGCTTTGACGTGGCGCACGGCGCCGCTGTCGGATCCAGGCTTGCAAACGCGCCTCGCGGCGATACGGCGGACCTTGGGCGAGGACGCCTTGCCGCTTGGCTATACCTCCGAGATCAATCTCGCCGCCGAGGCCTGGCTCGGCAGCGTGGCCGAGGTGTTGGCGGCCGGGGTGATCTTGCTCATCGATTATGGCTTTCCGCGCCATGAGTATTATCACTCGCAACGCGCCAGCGGCACCTTGATGTGTCACTATCGCCATCGCGCTCATGGTGATCCCTTGTTCCTGCCGGGCTTGCAGGACATCACCGCGCATGTGGATTTCACCGCGCTGGCCGAGGCGGCGCTTGATAATGAGTTGTCAGTGGCGGGCTACACCACACAAGGCGCGTTTTTGTTAGCCAGCGGCATTACCGAACAGCTTGCGGCCGCCGGCGAGAAGGAGCAATTGCAACTCGCGCAGCACGTTAAAAAACTCACCTTGCCGCATGAAATGGGCGAGTTGTTTAAAGTGCTGGCGCTCACTCGCGGTTTCGATGAGCCCTTGCTGGGTTTCGCTTGGCGGGATCTGCGGGGAAAACTCTAAAGTCTCAAGCGGCGTTGCCGCGCAGTTCCAAGGCGGGATCGACGTTGAGGAATTTCAGAATTTCATCACGCCGCTCCATGGCGTCGTGATAGCCCAATGCGATCAGTTCACGGCAATAGTCCTGCTCGAATAAAAGATAACTCAACAAGTTCGAGCCGTTGGTGCTGAGCGCGCCGATGCGCTCCAGCATAAAGCGAATGGTGCCTGGCAGCAGTTTGGCATGACGCGAGGCGATGGTGCCTAATTCTTCGCTGGGGGCGATGACCAGCACATCCACATGACGCAAAGCCGCGCCGCCTTCATTGCGGTCGCCGGCCGGAATCAGGCTGATGGTGCGGTTGACGCGATGCAGGCGTTCCAGATCCGCCTCCAAGGAATCGAGAAAAATACTATTGAGCACATGGCCGGTGACTTGGGCGACGGAGGGATAATCTTCGGTTTTTATTCGCGGTGTATCTTGAAGAGGCTGGTTGCGCGAGCCGACGATGAACATCCGGTCCGCTCCCATATGCAGGGAGGGACTGATGGGGGCGATCTGGCGCATCGAGCCATCACCGAAATATTCACGGTGAATCATGATGGCCTTGAACATGAGCGGAATGGCGGACGAGGCCATGAGGTGTTCAATGCCGATCTGCGCGGGACAGCCGATGCGCCGCGCGCGGCGCCAGGGCGTGACTTCATGCGCGCCTTGATAAAACGTTACGGATTGGCCTGAGGTATAGCCGGAGCAAGTGATACCCAAGGCGTGTAAATGACCTTCATCCACCGCGCTTTGAATGCGCTGGAACGCGAGTTTTGAGCTCAGGAGTTCATGCAGCGGCGTGCGGTCGAGCAAGGCGTGAGGATTGTGTTTGCCGAGGCCGCCAAACATCATCGCAGCCAGCCATTGCGCACCGGTGCCGAGCACGCCGAGGGCGTCGGTACGGAAGACGTGATGGGCGCGGAAATTTTCCCAGACATTGACTAAACGGTGCACCCCCACGTGAAAATTGGCGGCGTGGATCGCGAGGGTGGCGCCGTTGATCGCGCCGGCGGAGGTGCCGCTGATGACGGGGAATGGGTTGGCGGTGCGGCGCGGTAAAAGCGCCGAGATGGCTTTAAGTACGCCGACTTGATATGCGGCCCGTGCGCCGCCGCCCGCCAATAACAGGCCGGTTCTATTCGATGGCGCCGGAGTTTTTATTGCATTCGCCATGACCTGTGCTCATCGTTTTGCCGCTTGCGGCGGCTGAACCCATCTTTGCTTTTAAGGAAGCTCTGAATAATGCCATCCTGGCATTTTCAGAGCACGAAAAGCGAAAAGTGGGATTTTCGCTTTTCTTCATTCTCAATGGCGTTCCGCCATGGAGAATGGCGGCGCGTCCTTGCGCCGCACGGAACCTCTAATAAATCAGAGGTGCTTTAAATAGTATGACGGCACGCGGGTTTTTTTCATAACCCCGCGAGACATCTTTTATCTTTGTTTTACAGTTGGCGAGGCGGCTTGCTGGCGCGGTGAATTATTTATTCCAGCATTTCTTTTTGGCGGTGGTGGAGATGTCGGGGCCATTGCTGGTGATGGTGAAGGTGCCGCAACTGTCGCCGGACTGCGGTCCGCCCGACTTTGGCGTGGCGGTGGCGGTGAAGGTGATGGCGCTCGACGCCGAAATGGCGACGGTGTAATAGCCTTCCAAGGAGTCGGTTCCGCTCCAGCCCAGGCCGCTGAGGGCGCTGTTGTATGTTGGATTGTTGGCGCGCCATTTTTCCTGCTGCATCTGGATTTGCAGCAGACTGGTCATGGCGTCGGCGCGGCGGCCCTTCCTCAATGAGTCCTGATATGCGGGGAGGGCGATGGAGCCAAGGATGGCGACGATCGCCACCACGATCATCAATTCCAATAGGGTGAATCCTTTTGCTCTGCTTATCATTTCACTCATGTGGAACCACTCATTTTAATTGCCGGTAATTCGTAGAGACGCGGCTCATGCGCTCTGGCTGGACATATTGACCGTATCGGCGAGAGTCTTGGGAGCTTTAATCCGAAAAATAGGAACCATGTCACGTTTATTAAGCCGTTTCTATGTGATAAAGGGTTTGTAATTTCACATTGTTTTCTTGGCTGGAGCCTTGCTAATGCTTTCGAGTTTGTAGGCCGATAACAAAGACGATGAACACGACTTTATTACATAAATTGTCGCGTAAGAGCGCCGCGCCCAATATATCGACAGGGTTTACTCTGGTTGAATTGATGGTGGCGCTGGCGGTGACCGCCATCGTTCTGACCATGGCGGTACCTTCTTTTACTTCCTTGTTGGAGCGCAGCCGGCTGAAGGCCGCCGCCAATGCGATGTACGACGATATTCGTTTCGCCCGCACCGTGGCGATTAAAAACAATAAAGATATCTATATCTCATTCACCACCGGCGACAACTGGTGTTATGGCTTGAGTGATAATGGCGTATGTAATTGCGGCACAGCGAGTTCATGCCAGGTTGAAGGCGTGGACCGCGTGCTGAGTGGAAGTGATTTTTCCGGAATTACCTTGCCGACCTCATCAGTAGCAATTGCAGGCGGCACCTCCTTCGTCTTTGAGCCGCGCCGCGGCATCGCGCAGGATAGCGCGGGTGTGTGGCGCAATGGCGCTTTGTCCCTTGCTTCCGCCAGCGGCGAGTCCATACAAACCGCCGTGAGTATCGTGGGCAGGGTGAGTCAGTGTTCCAGCAGTGTAGGCGGGTACCCAGCATCATGTTGAAACGTTCCATTTCATTAAATAGTGGCGGATTCAGTCTGGTCGAACTGATGATCGGCATCACGCTGGGCTTGATTATTATTTCCGGTGTATTGGGCGTTTTTAGCAGCACCGTAAAAAATCAAAGTGATAATTTGAAGATGAGCCGTCTCAATCAAGAGTTGCGTGCCGTGATGGATGTCATGGCGCGGGATATACGCCGGGCGGGTTACTGGGGTCTTGCCGCCGATGCCACGCGTCCCGTGGGAACGCTGACGCCCAGCGCGACCAGCGGGGCGATAAGTTTGACTAGTTCGCAGCCCGTCGCAAGCGGGCCGTTTGTTATCTTTAATACCGCGCCGCGGACCATCACGGGTCTGAAAATTATCAGTGGCGCGGGTTCGGCCACGATTACCGGTTATACCAATGGATCAACCGTGACGGGTTCGGTCGCCAGCACCTTTACCAGTACCGCCGCGATTCCGCAGGGAGGCTGGATGATCGCCAATCCCTTTACGGACGCGGCCGCTCTTAATGACATCATTATTTCCGGCAGCTGTATTCAATATACCTATGATATGAACGGCGATACCGTGGTCGATAATAATGAGCGTTTCGGTTTTCGCTATAACGCTTCATTGTCGCGAGTTGAAATGCATAAAGGCGGGGCAATTACCTGCCCGGGAACCGGTGATTGGGAGCCGCTGAGTTCGGACGGCGTGGTCGAGGTTACCTCGTTGACGCTGTCGTCGGCCGATACCCAGTGCATCAATGCGAATACCTTCGGCAATTGCGCGACGGGAACGCCCGCCAAGGGTGATGTGCTGGTGAGCGTCAGGGAAATCGATGTCACGCTGACCGGCCGTTTGCAGGGCGACGCCGCGGTGACGCGGACATTGACCGAGACGGTGAGAGTGCGCAATGACCGCATCGCGGTCGCGCCATAACTGAGGTGAGCTTATGAGTATCCGTCCTAATCAGCCGCGTTATATCCCAGCCCGTTTCAAGCAAAGGGGTTCGGCCAGCTTGGTCGTGGCGCTGGTGCTCTTGGTCGTCACCTCGATAATTACCCTCTACGCCGGGCGCAATGTGGTGATGGAGCAGCGTATCTCCGCCAATGATTACCGTGCCAAGCAACTGGCCCAGGCCGCCGATGCCGGCGTGGAATACGGCATCGGCTGGCTGATCAGCAATCCAAACGGCGTGACTTGGAATGGGGTGGCCGATGCCCAGGGCATGGAGAGTTCGACTAATAACATCACCACCACGCTGAGCTCGGGTTACACGATACAGGTGACCATGAAGCGGCCCTTGAATAATGCCGATCGCCTGCAGGTGTATGCCAAGGCTACCGAGACTGGCGGCACCGTGTTCTCCGAAGGCCACACCGATGTGCTGATGAGCAAGCTGCTGGCGGGTTATCCCAACGCCGCCCTGGTCTTGAGCGGTTGTTTGAGTAATGTCAACGGCAATCCTTCCGCCAATAATGCTGATGGGGTGGGTGTGCCGGTGGTGATTTCATCCCAGGACGCCTCTTGCATCGATACCGGTCATCTCAATCTCAACGGCGATACCGTGGTGGGTAATGCCTTCACGGGCACGGCTTGGGACCGCACCTTCTCCATCAGTCAAGCGGAGGCGCAGGCCATGGCCGCTGCCCAGGTGGCGGCGGGGGTTGCCTTCGCCGACCGCACCGTGCATTGGATCACCGATACCAGTCCCTGGCATACGGACATCGGCAGCCCCACCGCCAGTCCGCCGGTGTCGCGCATCATCGTCTTTACCGGTTGCCCCAAGGTGAATGGCGGCACGGTCTTGGTGGGCATCGTCTTCTTCCAGGGTCCCTGCGATAGCAACGGCTGGGGCGGTGGCAAGGTGTATGGTTCCGTGGTGATGGAGGGCGATATGAGTAAGCTGAACGCCAATACGGAGTTCACCTACAGCAAAGCCTATATAGATTCGCTCTATAACTCCAACGCCGGGGTGCAATCCAAGGTGCCGGGTTCATGGATCGACAAGGCAAGCTAATGTTGTTCTGTAGTTGCGAAAAGATATGACGTATTTGAAAGTAGGCCATGTATGAAACACAGCAGTAAGCGCGCCACCAGGAGCCTTGACTCGATGAAGACGAGTCGCATCTTAGGTTTTTCCATCGTCGAGGCCCTGATTACCCTGCTCGTCCTCTCTATCGGCCTTATCGCCTTGGCCAAGTTCTCCGGCTCGCTCACCAGTGAAGGGGCCCACGCCAAGTCGCGTACCGAGGCCAGCAATATAGGGGAGCGCAAGCTGGAGGAATTCCGCAATTATAAAGATGTCGCTAGCTATGATGCGTATGTTTCTGGCGTCGACACCGTGGGGCCGACGGGTTCGGGTGCAATGATAGAGATGAGCAACCTCAACCAAAGCTACCAGCGTCAATGGACCGTGACGGACAATGGCAGCTACAAGAGCATCAATATTCAAGTGAGCTGGCCAGACAAGAACGGTGTCTATTTCATGCCGGATAATGTCGCCACGCTGCAGACCATCATCGCGCGGGTTAATCCGGTGACACCGGCGCTGACACCCATGGCCACCAGCGCCACGACGACGACCACGGCGGCAACGACCACGACCACGATTGGCGCAGTCACGACCACGGCGGCGACCACGACGACCACGGCGGCAACGACCACGACCACGGCGGCGACCACGACGACCACGGCGGCAACGACCACGACCACGGCGGCGACCACGACGACAACGGCGGCAACGACCACGACCACGGCCGTCCCCGTGACGACCACGACCACAACGTATCCGCCGACGCCAGTGACGTGTAACTGTAAAAAAGGTGTACCCACCGGTTCGAGCGTGGGCCAGTTCGGCTGCACCAGTTGCTGTAGCGTGTCGCCTTATAGTAATGGTAATTCCACGCATAATTGCACCATCATCAATGGCAGTGGAACTTGCACTAACCCTTAAGGTTTGTGTCTGGTCGATGATGAACGAGGCGGGAGGCCTGGCCGAGATGATGGGTAGATAGTCATGATGCTTCGCAAGGAGGCGTTGATCAGCGTGGTGGTGCCGGTTTTTAACGAAGAACTGGCCTTGCCCGCGTTCACGGCGCGTCTACTGCCCGTCTTGCGCGACGGCGCTTGCAACTACGAAATTATTTTCGTTGATGACGGCAGCCAGGACGGCACGCCCCGCGTGCTCGATCACCTCGCCAGCGCCCACGCTGAAATAAAAATCGTGAGCTTCGCGCGTAATTTCGGGCATCAGGCCGCGCTGCTGGCGGGCTTGTCCGCCGCCCGCGGCCAGTGCGTGATTAGTCTGGACGGTGATTTGCAACATCCACCGGAGCTGATACCCCAGCTCATCTCACACTGGCGCGCGGGTGCGAAGATCGTGGCGACCCGCCGTATCGATGCTGTGCAAACCGGTTTCGCTAAACGGGTAACTTCGCGTCTCTATTACCGCCTGTTCAGTTGGCTGTCGGGCCTGCCCATCGAGCAGGGCGTGGCGGATTTCCGTTTGCTGGACCGGGTGGTGGTCGATACCTTGTTGCAGTTGAAGGAGCGGACCCTGTTCCTGCGAGGGCTCTTGACGTGGCTGGGCTATCCGCAAGCGGTCGTGGAATATCAGGCCGAGCCGCGAGTGGCGGGGCGCTCGAAATATTCCCCGCGCAAAATGCTTTCCCTCGCCATCAATGGCATCACCGCGTTTTCCATAACGCC
Source organism: uncultured Gammaproteobacteria bacterium (assembly GCA_947259075.1). Taxonomy (GTDB): domain Bacteria; phylum Pseudomonadota; class Gammaproteobacteria; order DRLM01; family DRLM01; genus CAKKSB01. The sequence continues at coordinate 22,902 of CAMYKQ010000036.1, forward strand.
TTTGCGCATCGCCATGGTCATGGGTTTTATCTTTTCATTGGTGAGCTTCATCTATTTGAGTTATGCGATAGCCGTCTATTTTTTCACGGACGGAGCCGTCGCCGGCTGGACCTCCATCGTGGGATCGGTGTTGTTTCTCGGCGGCATCCAGCTTCTGTGTCTGGGCATCATCGGTGAATACGTGGGCAAGGTTTATCAAGAGGTGAAGCGCCGGCCGTTTTATGTGTTGAAGGACAGCAAGGGGTTGGAAAATGAAGCATGGAATGCTGCTGATGCTGGGCGTGCTGCTGTCGGCCGCCGCGCAGCTGCTGATTAAATACGGCGTCACCGGCGTAGAGGGACAGACCGGCCCCTTGCTGCGCGCCGCGCTGCGCTGGCCGCTGCTCGCCGGGGCCGGCTGTTACCTCGTGGCCTTCGCCCTCTATATTTATATTTTGTCGGTCCTCGATGTCAGCTTCGCCTCCCCGGTGATGGTTGGCGGGGTCACGCTGCTGATTCTACTGGGCGGTTATTTTTTCGGCGAACCCGTAGGTCTGATCCGGGTCGCGGGCGCCGCCTTGATCGTGGCGGGGATTGTGTTGATCTCGTTCAGCGTCGAATAATCCGGGGCGCAATCCGATGCAGGCTGGCGCTAAACGACACCGGGGCGCGCTGCTGGATGCGGCGGCTCTGATCTTGCTGATGGTTTTCATCGCCGACCGTTTTCCCCTTTCTCTGTTATTGAGCGATAGCATCATGACCGGCGGTGATGCCGCCTCGTGGCATCAAGTGGCGCTGCACTTGAAAAACTCCCTGTTGCCGCATGGCCGTTTGTTTGGCTGGGATCAGAGTAATTTTTTCGGTTACCCCAATCTTCAATATTATTTCGTGCCGCCCTTTTTGCTGGCGGTGCTGCTGAGTTACGTCATGCCGCTCACCGTCGCCCTCAAACTGGTGAGCTTCGCCGGCATCCTCGCCCTGCCGCTGGCGCTGTACTGGGCCTTGCGCAAGATGGATTATCCCCGCCCTTTTCCCGTGGCCGGGGCTTGGGTCAGTCTGCTGTTTTTGTTTCATGAGCGCTTCGTCATGTTCGGCGGCAATGCGGTCAGCACCTTGGCGGGGGAGTTCAGTTACAGTCTGGCCTTGGTGCTGATGGTCTTGTTCATGGGGTCGCTGCATCATGGCCTGCCCGCGGGGAAACATCTGCTGCGCAATGCGCTGCTATTGGGCCTGATCGGACTCACTCACGCCTTCGTGTTTTTAACCGCGGTGTTGATGCCGCTCTATTTTGCGCTGCGTAAGGGTTCACTCAAAGAGCGGCTGGGCTATCTGGGGCTGATGTATGGGCTGGCCTTTCTGGTGATGGCGTTTTGGGTGCTGCCCATGCTCGCGCTCTTCGACTACACCACGCCCATCAAGATGATCTGGCGTTTTTACAGCCTTGAACAATTTTTAACTACCGTGAACTACGAATTGCTCGGTCTGGCCTTGGTCTTGGGTTTATTATTTTTCCTCCCGGCCTTGCGCCGCCATCATCTGGGTTTTCATCTCTATATGCTCGCCGTCGCGGCGGCGCTCTACTTAGCCGCCACCTTGCTCAAGGTGGCTGACATTCGCTTCTTTCCCTTTCTGGTTTTGTTCAGCTTATTGCTCGTGCTCGATGCGGCGGCGAGTCTAGTCGTGCTGGCCCCGCGCCGCCGGGGTCTGCTGAGTGGCGTGGTGTTTGTCATCGCCATCCTGCTGGGTGGCGCTTGGCTCTATAAGCCGGACCTGCAAGCACCGGCGTGGTTCGTCTGGAATTACACCGGTTACGAGGCCAAGCCCGCCTTCAAGGACGGCACGATGCAGCAACTGGCGGCCGCCCTTGCCGCGCCCGCGGGCGCGCCGCGAGTGGCTTGGGAGAAATTCGCCTATGACGGCGAGTTTGGCAGTGACCGCGTTTTTGAAAGCATGAATTTATTCACCGGGCGCTGGTCGACGGAGGGCATCCATTACGCCTCGGCCTTGCTGAGCAAGCCCATCAGCTATATGCATGGCGAATACTCGTTGCATTCCGCCGCGCCGGAGGATCTCATCTTCTCCCATTACAATATGGAGATCGTGCCGCGGCGTTTCCGCATGTTCAATATCCGCGACTTCATTGCCGCGAGTCCCGAGATCACCCGTTTGTTTGCCGCATCGCCGGATTTTTCAAAGACCGCCGCGGCGGGGCGCTACACGATTTTTTCTTTGCGCGAGGGCGCGGAACGTTATGTGGAGTCGACGCCTTATACGCCGCAATTGCTACGGCTTGACGGTGCTGATTGGCGGCAGCGTTTCTATGCCTGGTTCCGCCGTGGCGCGGATCTGGATTTGGCCCTGGTCAGCGGGCATCGCGCCACGGCGGATGAGCGCGCGCGCTATTTCCGTGTGGCGCCCGCGGAGATCGACGTCCATGGCTTCGTTACTGGCGCGCGGCGTATTCCTCAAGCGCGGGCCACTGTCAGTGATGAGGCTTTGGATGATTTCACCATACGTTTTCGCACCGACCGGCCTGGCATCGCGCACCTCATCAAGGTGGCCTATTCCCCCAATTGGGAGGCGGAGGGCGGTGAGTCTTTATTTCCGGTGAGCCCGGGTTTCATGTTGATCTTTCCTCAGGGCGAACAGGTTGTGCTGCGCTACCGGCGGCATGGGAGCGAAATCCTTGGCTTGGTGCTCACTACGCTGGGCGGATTCTTGCTCGTGATTTTGGCGTGGCGGCCGCGGGCCGCCGCGTCTTGTTTGCGCGCGCAGTGGATCGCGCGGCTTGCCACGGGGATAGAGCGGATTCGCTGGCCGGTCTACGGCGTGGTGTTGCTCGTCCTCATTGCCGGCGGCGTGCATGGCTGGCGGGAAAAGCAGGCGGTGTTCGACGATTATCACCACGGGACGCGTTTAGCGGCGCAAGGAAAAATGGAAGATGCCTTGGTCTATTTTCATCGCGCCGGCAGTGATGAGCACATCGCTCACGACGACAATGCCGATGTGCCCGCGGCGCTTTATGCGGCGGTGCGCGCCTTGCGTGAACTGGGCCGTGACGCGGAGGCCATCGCCGCGGCGGAGCGCCTGCTGCATTACTATCCCATGTGGATCTATGCGCATGAGCTGCATTTTCATTTGGGCGAATTGTATGCCCGGCGCGGTGAGCGCGACCGTGCGGTGCGGCATTTTCAGCGCTGTGAGGAGATGGATCTTTTTTCCTCCTATCATGCCGATTGTCAGACGCGCTTGGCATCATTGACGCGGCAACAGGATGTGAGCGATGCGCCGCGTTAAGCTGGGTGTTTATGCGCTGATGTTATGCGGTCTCTGTGCCGCCGCCGCGTTCGCGGGCGTGGTGCAAGTGCAGCTCAGCAGCGAGACGACGGTAACGGGGCCGCAAGCCCTTGTGCGTTTAGATGTGCGCAATGAGGGGAGCGAGCCGTTGCTGGATATCGCCGCCCGCTTGCATCTGGAGGGGAATGAATTCGTTTCGGAACGGATTGCGCGGTTGCTGCCCGGTGACACGCTTTCCCAGCGCCTGCTCGTCCCCTTGCCGCCGCATGCGCGAGGACGTTATCTCCTGCCGCTGTGGTTGCTGTATCACACCGCGGCGGGTCAGTCCCTTGCGGCGGTTCATGTCGCCGAATTGAATACGGCCGAGGCGCGGCCGGCGAATCTGCGGCTGGAGCTTGCCGCGTTACACCTTGAAGGCCGTGACGGCGGCGGGCGTTTATCTATTCATAATGCCGCGGCCTCGTCACGGGTATTCAACTTGCGAGCCGTGACGCCGCCCTCGCTGCATCTCGGTGGTCTGCCCGATAGCCTGAGGCTGGCGGCCGGCGCGGAGATGACGCTGCCCTTCAAATTGGAGGTTGAAGAATCGCTAATTAGCGGCGCGTATCCCGTGTTCGTGTTGGCATCGTTTACTGAGGAAGATTTGCATTACGCGCAATCCGTCGCGGCGACGGTGCGAGTGGGCGATAGCCGCAGCCTGCCCGCCCGGTTTTTCGCGTATACGCAGTGGATCTACACCTTGGCGGCCTTGCTGGCGGCCTGGGTGGTGATGATGGCGTTCTATGATATCCGGCGGCGGCCTTGAAGGCGCGTTGAAAAGGGCAAGCGTGGTCTGGATTCGATTCGGGAAATGCGAAGGCTGATGCCCAGCCCCTTACAGTTAAAAATGGGGAAGATCATCCGTACGCGCCGTGGCCGCTCTCTGATTTTTTTCCGGCATTTAAACGGCGAAGACGGCTCGCGCCGCCTTCGCCGCCGCGTTTATCTCAGCCGCATTTGGAATCGCCGCAATTGAGACAAGTCAGGCAGCCATCCATGATGATGGCGGCCTTGGTGTGGCATTTCGCGCACAATTGCGCGCCGTCGGGGAAGCCGTTGCTGGACGCCGCGCTTTCGCTTTGCGCGACCTTGTCGTATTGCGCGCGTTTCTCATCGATGAGTTTTTTCTGGTGTTCATCGGGGCCGTCGTTCTTGAGCAGGCCTATCATGCGCAGGTGATTTTCGATGGCGTCGCCGATTTCCGCCACCAGCGACGGCATATATTTGCCGCCTTTTTTGAAATAGCCGCCGCGCGGATCGAACACCGCCTTGAGCTCCTCCACCAAGAAAGTGACGTCGCCGCCCTTGCGGAACACCGCGGAGATAATCCGGGTGAGGGCGACGATCCATTGGAAGTGATCCATATTCTTCGAGTTGATGAAGATCTCGAAGGGGCGGCGCAGTTCGTGTTCGGTGCCGGCATTGAGCACCACGTCATTGATGGTGACGTAGAGCGCGTGTTCCGACAGCGGTGTTTTTACTTTATAGGTCGAACCGACCAGCATATCGGGCCGTTCTATTTTTTCATGCATGTGGATGACGTTGGATTCCGCTTCGTCACGCAATTTTTGTTGCGCGGCGGCCGCGGCGCTGGCCTTGTCCTCTTCCTTCACCACATTGTATTTGACGATCTTGCTATTAATGTTGATGGCCATGGTGTGCTCCTCGATGGCGGGCCGCGTTGGCTCGGCCCCCAATATTAAAATTTTCCGTAATAACCTTCTTTTAAGGCGTCGTAGAGATTGGCGGCGGTATGGGTTTCGCCGTCGTAGACGATCTCTTCATTGCCCTTCACTTCCACCACGGAGCCATCCTCCAAGGTGAATTGATAGGTGGTGTTGGCGAGGTCGCTCTCCTTCACCAGCACGCCTTGGAAGGCCTCGGGGTTGAAGCGGAAGGTGGTGCAGCCTTTCAAGCCCTGGCCGTAGGCGTAGAGGTAAATATCCTTGAATTGCTCGTATGGATAATTGGTGGGCACATTGGCGGTTTTGGAGATGGACGAGTCCACCCATTTTTGCGCCGCGGCCTGGATGTCTACATGTTCTTTCGGGTGGATGTCCTCGGCGGTGATGAAGTATTCCGGCAATTGCTCCTCTTCTTTTTCCGAGAGGGGCACGGCCTTGGGATTGATCAGCTCGCGGTAGGCGAGCAGTTCGAAGGAGTAGACATCCATCTTCTCCTTGCTCTTTTTACCTTCGCGGATCACGTTGCGGAAATAGTGATGGGCGAAGCTGGGCTCGATGCCGTTGCTGGCGTTGTTGGCCAATGACAGCGAGATGGTGCCGGTGGGCGCGATGGAGGTGTGGTGGGTGAAACGCGCGCCGCTCACGGCGAGTTTTTCCACCAGCGCCGGCGCCTCGGCGGCGATGCGCTGCATGTAACGGCTGTACTTGGCGTGCAGGACTTTGCCTTTGATGCTGGCACCCGGCTTCCAGCCGTCGGCGATCATCTCGGGGCGCTTGCGCAGCATCTCTTCGGTGACGGTGAAGTCTTCCTCCATGATGGGCGCCGGGCCTTTTTCCTCGGCGAGCTCTAGCGCGGCGCGCCAGCCTTCGACGGCCATTTCGCGGGTGACGCGTTCGGTGAATTCCACCGATTCATTCGAGCCGTATTTCATCCGCAGCATGGTGAGGGTGGAACCCAGGCCGAGATAACCCATGCCGTGGCGGCGCTTGCGCATGATTTCATTGCGCTGGCCTTCGAGGGGGAGGCCGTTGATCTCGACGACGTTGTCGAGCATGCGGGTGAAGATGTTAACGACCTTGCGGTATTCCTCCCAATCGAAGCGCGCGCGTTCGGTGAAGGGGTCGCGCACGAAGGTGGTGAGGTTGACCGAGCCCAGCAAGCAGGAGCCATAGGGCGGCAGCGGTTGTTCGCCGCAGGGGTTGGTGGCGCGGATGGCCTCGCAGAACCAGTTGTTGTTCATCTCATTGACCTTGTCGATGAGGATGAAGCCCGGTTCGGCGAAGTCGTAGGTGGAGGTCATGATCATGTCCCACAGCCGTTGCGCGCGCAGGGTCTTGTAGACCTTGCACGCCACCAGCCCGGCGGGATTGGTGACGTAACCTTCATGCACCGGCCATTCGCGCCACACCACGAGCTCGGGATTATTCAAATCCAGTTGCTCGGCTTCGTATTCCTTGCGGTCGATGGGGAAGGCCAGCTTCCACATGGCGTCGCTCTTTACCGCCTCCATGAATTCCTGGGTGATGAGCAGGGACAGATTGAACTGGCGCAGGCGGCCGTTCTCGCGCTTGGCGCGGATGAAGTCGCCGACGTCGGGATGGCCGACATCGAAGGTGCCCATTTGCGCGCCGCGGCGGCCGCCTGCCGAGGACACGGTGAAACACATCTTGTCGTAGATATCCATGAAGGACAGCGGGCCGGAGGTGTAGGCGCCGGCGCCGGAGACATAAGCGCCGCGCGGGCGCAGGGTGGAGAATTCATAGCCAATGCCGCAGCCGGCTTTTAAGGTCAGCCCGGCCTCGTGCACCTTTTGCAGGATGTCGTCCATCGAGTCGCGGATGGTGCCCGACACCGTGCAGTTGATGGTGGAGGTGGCGGGTTTGTAGGCCAGCGCGCCCGCGTTCGAGGTGATGCGGCCGGCGGGGATGGCGCCGTGGCGCAGCGCCCACAGAAATTCTTCGTAGCATTGCTCGCGTTTTTCGGGAGTGGCCTCCACCTCCGACAGGGCGCGGGCGACGCGTTTATAGGTATCATCAATGGCGTGATCGACCACCGTGCCGTCTTTGGCTTTGAGGCGGTATTTTTTATCCCAGATGTCTTGGGACGCGAATTGGTAAGGGATATCGGACACCTTGACCGAAACGGCTTTTAAATGCGCGGTCTTCATAGAATGTGTTTCCCCTCCGTAGCTGTTGTATATAAGTATCCTTTTGACCCTATCATTATAGGTCTCATCCCTGTCATCACTATCGTGGGTGAGACACAAGATATGGGGTGAGGGCAAAGGGTAGGCCGGCGGGCAAAAGCTGTCAATGAGAAACTGCGAATAACTCTCAAAAAATTTTAACTTCTTTTAATTACAGTGAGTTGAATTATTTTCGGTTTGGTTTTGGCGGAGAGGGGATGGAGATGGCCAGAAAACTCATGCAAAAACATGACCACAATATATGGTGTTTCCTTAGAACCAAAGAATTGGGCGGTAAACGAGCGGGGAACCACTTTTGGCCACCCTTCTCTAAACAGCCCGTGAATAGGGGGCGCCGCTTTCCCCGTTATCGCGCGCAACAATGCTGAAGAATGGAAGGACAGTTCATTAATGAATAAACGACCCGGTTTTAAACGAGTGTGGATGTTGCTGCTGGTGCTGGCCGCGAGCCCGTCAGCGTGGGCCGCGCTGCCGCTCAGCGACAGTCAGGGCGAGTCCCTGCCGAGTTTGGCGCCCATGCTGGAGCAGGTCTTGCCCGCGGTAGTGAATATTTCCACCCGCGGCCGGGTGCGGGTGGCCGACAATCCGCTGATGCAGGACCCCTTCTTCCGCCGTTTCTTCGGTGTGCCGGAGGCGCCGCGCGAGCGGCCCACCCAGAGCTTGGGTTCCGGGGTGATCGTGGACGCCAAGAACGGTTACGTGCTGACCAATAATCACGTCATCGACAAGGCCGACGAAATCACCGTGATCTTGACCGACGGCCGCAGCCTCACCGCCACCTTGGTGGGCAAGGATCCGGAGGCCGATGTGGCGGTGATTCAGATCCCCGCGGAAAAACTCGCGGCGGTGACGCTGGCCGACTCGGAGCGGGTGCGGGTCGGTGATTTCGTGGTGGCCATCGGCAATCCCTTCGGTCTCGGCCAGACCGTCACCTCGGGCATCGTCAGCGCCAAGGGGCGCAGCGGCTTGGGCATCGAGGGCTACGAGGATTTCATCCAAACCGACGCCTCGATCAACCCCGGCAATTCCGGCGGCGCGCTGGTCAATCTGCGCGGTGAGCTGGTGGGGGTGAACACCGCCATCATCGCGCCGGGCGGCGGCAACGTCGGCATCGGTTTCGCCATCCCCATCAATATGGCGCGGCAGATCATGGAGCAATTGGTCACTCATGGCGAGGTGCGCCGCGGCCGGGTAGGCCTGTTCGTGCAAGACCTGACCCCCGAGCTGGCCAAGGCCTTCGGCATAAAAGAAACGCGCGGCGCGGTGATCGCCAAAACCATGCAGGATTCACCCGCGGAAAAGGCCGGGCTGAAGTCAGGCGATGTGGTGACGTCCATTAACGGCAAGGCGGTGAGCAGCTCCGCGGAGCTGCGTAATATCTTCGGGCTGCTGCAAGTGGGTGAGACCGCCGCGCTCGATGTGATCCGCGACGGCAAGCCGCGCGTGATTAAAGTGGTCATCGCCGAGCCGGTGCAGGCGAGCTTGGACGGTCAGCGGCTCAACCCGGTGTTGCAGGGCGCGAGCTTCGGCGTCATCGCCGAAGACAGCCCCGACTTCGGCCGCATCGAAGGCGTGCCGGTGCTGAGCGTCGAGCCGGGCACCCCGGCATGGCGGGCGGGCTTGCGCAAGGGGGATGTCATCGTGTCCATCAACCGCCAGCCCGTGACGAACTTGGAGGAGTTGCGGCAGGCGGTCAAGGGCGCGCAACGCGGTTTATTGATAAATCTGCGCCGCGGCAATGGCGCCTTGTTCATTTTGATTCAGTAAAAGGCGGCGGTAGCAGCGGGAGGCGCAGTGTCCGCCGCGCCTCTTGTGCAATAAAAAAGCGAGCCTTCAGGCTCGCTTTTTTATTTGTGAGCGTCGAAGACGTAAATAGCATGGGGCGCTATTGTTATTGGCGGGCGCGGTGATGCCCCGTCCGTGACGCGGGAAAATTCTTGGCGAAGGCGCGTCACCGTGGCTCCGTGCCGTCCGTGGCCATGCTCATCGTTTCGCCGCCATCCGCCGCCGCCTCGGGAGGACGCGGCTCGGCCGCAGAGGCATCCGCCGCGAAGTCGCCGATGTCTTCAACTGATTCCCCCTCCGGCATGAATGACGCCGGCGGTTCCAGCAAGGTGGTGCGCGCCGCCGCCCAAGCGGCGGCCGTTGGCAATACCTCGCCTTCATTAATCGCGCGCCAAGCCAGCAATTGCGCCAGCACCGAGGCCGCCTGCTCCGCTACCGCCGCGTCGGAGTCCGTGCTCATTTCATCCAAGCGGGCGCTGAATTGATCTTGTGTTGCGAAGTTTTCCGGGTGCTGCGCGATCAGATCGAGCGCGCCGCCGCGCTCGCGCGGATCGGCGTTGAACAGCGCGGTATACACGGTGTTTAAATTTAAATCGCCGGCTGGCGCCGTGGCGGAAATTCCTTGCGGGACTATCGTGGCCGCGGACTGCGGCGCGTGTTGTCGCGCCACAATACGTTGCTGATCCAGAGCAGCGCCGCCGTTGGGGGCTGTAACCCGCCGCGGTTCTTCGCTGGCCGGTCCGCCGGCGAGGCTGGGCGTTGCGCCCTGTTTCCCGGGCTCACTCATTCCGATGATGAGCGCAAGTCCGGCAGCCATGCCCAAAATAAAATAACGCGTTTCCACGGTGAGTCTCGCTTGTATTGTGTTTACACGGATGTCGCGGCGGTACCCCAATGCTGGCGGTACCGCCTGGCTTCTGTCTTACTTACGGAAAAGCTCGGTGCGGGTGTAGTCATAACGCGTATCGCCCGCCGCGAATTTGGTGCGCGTCTCGACCTCTAAAAAATTGCCGCCGTCATATTCATAGACGCGCTTCGCCGTCACCAGCATGGTCGAAAAGCCGAAGTTATATTGGCCGCTCAAGCCGTAGGCCACCGAAGAGGATACGGACTTGCTGAATGGCGATGCCGCAACCGCGCCATGGTCGCAGGGCGTCGGGCTGCACGCGCCGTAGGTGTGAATCTTAAAGCCGCTGGCGTCACTGGTGACGGTGATCTTGACGATGCCGCCGGTGGTGGGGTTGACGTTGCTCCAGGTCCCGGTGAGGTTGGTGACGCCGCCGGGTGCTTGGGCCAGCACGGGTTGTGCGATCAGCCCTAGCAGAGCGACGCCAATGAGGCTGAATAAACGGGGTTTGATACTCTTCATGACACGGTCTCCTTGTTAAGTGAATAGGGTTAACGTTCGCCGCCCCCGTTCGGCTATGCGGCCTAACAGCGGGGCGGGGTGGAGATAAAATAAAGCCGGGTGAATGGCGAGACAGTGAGCTTAGAGCATGCGCGAATGTGGAATAGTGCCGTGACAAATCATCAGCACGCTGGAGCGCATGCGCCTGGCGCTGACGCGTTCAGGATTCTGCTTGCGGCATGGACCCGTCCGTGTAAATCCGCTGCCCATGTTCAATTTATGCGCGAGGGCTTTTTCAAATTTAAGACCGGTTCATCGAGTGGGTGCTGGGCGGGGCGCTACATAGAGTGCTCAGAAAATATGTCGATTATTTTTACAGTCCCCGTTGCGGCGGACGCACTCACGATAAAATAACAATATATATAAGTAAGTTAAATTCTTGGCATTAAAATGGCTTGCTCAGACGGCTTGAATTGTCTTGTGTACTTTAAGGAAGAATAAAATGAACGCATTTGCTAGAACCCTGATCGCCGCCAGTCTGCTCGGCGCCGGCGCGGGCAGCGCCCAGGCCTTGACGATTACGTATAACGATTTCACCGATGTCTCCGCGTTGACGCTTAACGGCGCCACGTCCGCCATCGGCAACCCGGTCTTCGACGGCAGCCAGAATGTGCTGCGCTTGACCAATAGCCTGAGCCAAGGCGGCAGCGCTTTCTCAACCAGCGCGATTTCCCTGGCCTCCAACGCCTCCTTCAGCACCGCCTTCAGCTTCCGCATCAGCAACCCCATGGGCATTTCCGATTCCGACGGCCAGGGCGCGGACGGCATTGTCTTCACGGTGCAAACCGTCTCCAACAGCGTGGGCGGCATCGGTGGCGGCATCGGCTATTTAGGTATTTCCAACAGCGTCGGCATCGAATACGACACATGGGACAACGGCGGCATCGATGATTTCGACGGCAATCATGTCGGCATCGATCTTAACGGCAGCGTCGACGCCGTGCTGCAAACACCCATAGCCACACGCATGAACAACGGCGCTGTCTGGTATTCCTGGGTCGATTACGACGGCGCCTCCAGTCAGCTGGAAGTGCGTTTGTCGCAAACCAGCGTGCGTCCCACCAGCGCCTTGCTGGCATACACCACCGACCTGTCTAGCGTCTTGGGTTCCACTGACGCCTTCATCGGCTTCACCTCCGGCACCGGCGCGGCGGGCGGCTATCACGACATCTTGTCTTGGACCTTCATCAACGAGTTTAAACCCATCGATGGCACGGTACCCGAACCCGCCAGCCTTGCATTATTAGGCATGGGTTTGGCCGGGATGGGTTTGGCGCGCCGCCGCAAGCGCGCTTAAATTCCACCACGGTTGAGAACAAAAAAGCGCACCCTCGGGTGCGCTTTTTTGTTATGGCTATAGGCTGCGGTTCCAGCCGCGGGTATTCGCCGTGGAAGTCCGCGGGCCGCGGTCAGACGGCATTGCCGCTTCGAGGCATGCGCGCGCTGGTGGCGTGAGTCCGCGCTCCGCCGACTAGCCCGCGGCTTCCATTTCCCGGGCCTTCACCGGCTCACGCCGCGCCAGCCAATCCAGCAGCGGCCGCCACTGCTCCACGTCTTGCGCGGCCTGCGCCGCGGGCAATTCAAAAATCCCCAAGCCCTGCTGCACGGCGCGGATATAGTTTTGCGTTTCGCGCAGGGTGGCGATGGCGGGGATATCCAAGCTCTTCAAAAAACGTTCGAGGTCTTGGTAGATGAGGGTGTGTTCGCGCACGCGGTTAGCGACCACGGCGAGGGTGGCGCGGCTGTTCATGGCCTTGCAAGTGAGTAGCAGTTCGCCGATGAAATGCGAGGCGGCGCGGATGTCGATGGGCGAGGGCAGTACGGGAATGAGCACCTGTTGCGCATGGCGCAGCAGGTGCATCAACTCGCGGCCGCTGACGCCGGCGGGCGCGTCGATGATGAGGGTGTCGGGACGTTGTTCGGCGCGCACCGGATCTTTCCAGGCCTTGACGCCGTGGATGCCGGGCAGTTCGGCGGGACGCGCCGCCAGCCAGTCGATGCTGCTGCCTTGAGGATCGAAATCGGCGAGCATCACGGAATGGCCTAAGGCGGCGTGATAACTGGCGAGGTTGGTGGCCAGGGTGGTCTTGCCGCACCCGCCCTTGGCATTGAGCAGCAGTATGGAACGCATAATGGTCTCGTGTCGTGATAAGCGGGCGATTATAACGCCCGCCGCGCCTTCAGTCGCCCAGACCCAGTTCGGACCACAGGGCATCGACGCGCTGCTTCACTTCAGGGCTCATGCTGATGGGCCGCCCCCATTCGCGCTGGGTCTCGCCCGGCCATTTATTGGTGGCGTCGAAACCGATCTTGCCGCCGAGGCCCGACACCGGCGAGGCGAAGTCGAGATAGTCGATGGGCGTGTTCTCCACGATCAGCGTGTCGCGCGCCGGGTCCATGCGCGTGGTCATGGCCCAGATCACGTCCTTCCAGTCGCGCACGTTGACGTCATCGTCGGTGACGATGACGAACTTGGTGTACATGAATTGGCGCAGGAAACTCCACACGCCGAACATCACCCGCTTGGCGTGGCCGGGATACTGTTTCTTCATGCTGACGCAGGCCATGCGATAGGAGCAGCCCTCGGGCGGCAGATAGAAATCCACGATCTCGGGGAATTGTTTTTGCAGGATGGGCACGAACACTTCGTTGAGCGCCACGCCCAGCACCGCGGGTTCATCCGGCGGCCGCCCGGTGTAGGTGCTGTGATAGATCGGGTTGTCGCGCATGGAGATGCGTTCGACGGTGAAGACGGGAAAGGTGTCCACTTCGTTGTAATAACCGGTGTGATCGCCGAACGGTCCCTCGGGCGCGGTCTCGCCGGGATGGATGAAACCTTCGAGCACGATCTCGGCGCTGGCCGGCACCTGCAGGTCGTGGCTCTTGCATTTCACCAGCTCGGTCTTCGAGCCGCGTAGCAGACCGGCGAAGGCGTATTCCGACAGCGCGTCCGGCACCGGCGTCACCGCCGCGAGTATCGTGGCTGGATCGGCGCCCAGTGCCACCGCGACGGGAAACGGCTGGCCGGGATGGGCCTCGCACCAGTCGCGGTAATCCAGCGCGCCGCCGCGATGCGCCAGCCAGCGCATGATGAGCTTGTTGCGGCCGATCACCTGCTGGCGATAGATGCCCATATTCTGCCGCTCCTTGCGCGGCCCTTTGGTGACCACCAGCGCCCAAGTGATGAGTGGACCCGCGTCCCCGGGCCAGCAGGTTTGTATCGGAATCTTCGCGAGATCGACATCGTCCTTCTCGATCACGTTCTGTTGGCAGGCCGCGCGCGAGACGACCTTCGGCGCCATATTCAACACCTGCTTCAACACCGGCCACTTTTCTATGGCATCGCGAAAACCCTTGGGCGGCTCCGGCTCTTTCAAATACGCGAGCAGCTTGCCCACTTCACGCAGCGCGCTCACCGAGTCTTGGCCCATGCCCAATGCGACGCGCTTGGGCGTGCCGAAAAGATTGCCGAGCACGGGCATGTCGTGGCCCGTGGGTTTTTCGAACAACAGCGCCGGACCCTCGCGGCGCAAGGTGCGGTCGCAGATCTCCGTCATTTCGAGAATGGGATTCACCTCGACGGCGACACGCTTGAGTTCGCCGAGGCGTTCGAGCTGTTGGATGAAATCCCTCAAATCCTGATATTGCATACCATAACCTTTTATTCCAGACCGCCTCCCGGGTGCGCCAGCGTCTCCTGCCGGTGGCCGACTCGTTAGTTTATTAGCCATCCCTAAAGTTTAGCGCAGCACTAGCCGATAGCGGACACAGCGCACTTCCCCCATCGCGCATCCACTTATGGAGACTACGATGCTAGCAAGAAAAAACTATCTTACCCTGTTGCTCGCCGCCGCCCTGCCGCTGATGGTACCGAGCGTCCAGGCCGAAACCAAGTCCGTGAAGATGGTGGTCACCGCCGCCTTCGTGTCCGACAAAGGCGTCCCCGTCTACGAGGACTTGGCCAAGTACTTTTCTAAGAAGCTGGGTTGGGACGTCAAGATCGTCTCGGGCCTGTCTTATTCCGAAGCCGACGACATGCTCGACAAGGGCGTGATCCAGATCGGCTATGTCTGCGGCCTGCCTTATGTCCATAAATTTGCCGAGGGCAAATACGAGCTGCTCGCCGTGCCCGTGATGGGCATGAAGAACGGCGCCTTCGCCGATGCCAAAGGTTACGAGGACGCCCCCGGTAAATATTATTCCTACACCATCGTGCGCAAGGACTCCCCCATCAAGTCCTGGGCCGACATGAAGGGTAAGACCTATGCCTTCAACGACATGGGCAGCAACTCCGGTTACAACCTGCCGCGCGCCAAGCTGGTGTCGGTGGGCGCCAAGGGTTGGAATTATTTCTCCAAGGTCGTGGTGTCGGGTTCGCACGAGGAATCCATCCGCCTGGTCGCGCGCGGCATGGTGGACGCCAGCTCGGTGGACTCCCTGGTGCTGGACTATGACCGCATGATCAAGGACGCCGATGCCCTCAACGTCAAGATCATCGAACACTTGGGACCGGCCGGCGCCCCGCCCGTGGTCATCAGCAAGAAGGCCGACCCGTCCATCAAACAAGCGTTGCAGGAAGTCATGGTGAATATGCACAAGGATCCCGAGGGCAAGAAGATCCTCGACAAGGCCATGGTCGCCCGTTTTGATTCCCCCAGCGACGAAAACTACGACGACATCCGCAACTATGAGCAGGAAGCCAAGAGTGCCGGCTTCGTCGATTACAAGAAATAACGGCCGCCGGACCGGGAGGCCCGCCCGCCTCCCGGTCGCGCGCCCGAGGATGATGATACGCCCCCCTGTCACGCATCCGCCATGCAATGGAAACAACGGAAAACAGTGGCCATGAATATGAACATCAGAACCAAGCTGACCAGCGGCTTCATCGCGATCGCGGTTGTCCCGATGATGGTCATCATATTCTCCAGCGGCTGGATGATGCGCAACGCCATTTACGACTCCTATAGCGAAAACGCCAAGGGGCATATCGCCCGCGTCGTGGAAGGCGACCTTCATAAGGCCAAGGACACCGTCACCAATTACATCAACTTCCTTGCCCTCGATTCCAACATGAGCAAGGCCACGTATTATGCCACTGCCATCGGCAGCACCGAGGATCTCAAGACCGTTCTTGGCGCATTCAGCAGCAAATTAGAGCTCCCCTTTCTCGAGGTGGCCGACCCCCAGGGAAAGATAGTGCACAGCACCATTGCCGATCGGACCAACCAGCAACTGCCGGACTCCCTGCTCACCCAAGCCCGTTCCGGCACGGCCGGCGCCGTTACGGAGTTCAGCCCCGAATTAGACAAGTTCATCATCCATGCCGCCGCCGCGGTCAAGAAGGACAATGGCGACAGCATAGGGATCGTCCACGGCGGATTCATCGTGGATGAGGCCTTCTTGCAGTCCCTCGCCAGCGACGTGACAACCTTGCTCTATACGCCGAGTGGCAATAGCGCCGGCGCCTCCATGGAGCTGGCCGTAGACAAAACATTTATACTCGACACCTTCAAGCACGCGGAGGAAGTCTGCGGTAAAAACAGCGCGGCGGACGCCTGCCGCACGGGACAGTTTTCCATCAGCGACGTCACCCTAGAAGAGGCGCCTTATTTGTTGGTTGCCGCCCCGCTGCGGGAAGGCAAGGGCGCCATCATTGGCGCCTTGGTGATCGCCAAGCCCGCCACGCAAATGCGCAGTGACCTTATGAACGCCAGCATGACGTCGCTCTTATTGGGCGGGGTGTTCGCGGCCATCGCGGCGGCGGCGGGCCTGCTCCTCACCCGGAACATCGTGCGCCCCATCGACAACCTGGTCGAAATGGTCAAGGACCTCGCGCAAGGTGACGGGGATCTCACCCGCCGCCTCAAGGACGACACCCACGACGAAATGGGTGTCGCCTCGAAGTGGCTGAACCAATTCCTAGGAAAACTCCAGCAGCTGATCCGGGAAATCGCCGATAACTCCGCTCAGCTCGCCGCCGCCGCTGGTGAAATGTCGGTCATCACCGAGCAAACCGAAAAGGGCATGCGACGCCAGCAAGGGGAAACCGATCAGGTCGCCAACTCGATCCACGAAATGTCCAGCAGCGTGCGTCATGTCGCGCACAACGCCACCCAAGCGGCGCAAGCCGCGGAAGAAGCCAGCGCCGCGGCCGACTCCGGCCGCCAAGCCGTGGACGCCACCGTGAATTCGATACATAGCCTGGCCGCCGAGATCGACGGCGCGGCGAATGTCATCCACAATCTCGAAAGCAACGTGCAGGGCATCGGCAAGGTGGTGGATGTCATCCGCGGCGTGGCCGAACAAACCAATCTGCTCGCCCTCAATGCCGCCATCGAGGCCGCCCGCGCCGGGGAGCAAGGACGCGGCTTCGCCGTGGTCGCCGACGAGGTGCGCACCTTGGCCAACCGCACCCAGCAGTCCACCAAGGAAATCCAGAACATGATCCAGCTGCTGCATGCCGAGGCGGAGCAGGCCGTGATCGCCATGGATCGCAGCCGTGCACAAACTTTAGGCACGGTCGAAGAATCATCTCGCGCCGGCAACACTTTATTGGCCATCACCAAGGCCGTATCATCCATCGTCGACATGAACACCCAAATCGCCAGCACGGCGGAACAGCAGGCCAATGCCACCGACGAGATCAACAGAAACGTCGATACCATCAACGAAGTGGCGGGAGAGACGGCACAAGGGGCGCGTCAAACCGCCGCGGCCAGCGAGGAATTGGCGCGCCTCTCGAGCCGCCTCCAGGCGCTGGTGCAACAGTTCAAGGTTTAATGAACCTCTGATTTATTAGAGGTTCCGTGCGGTGCATGGATGCACCGCCATTCCTCGAACACGCAAGTGATTCGAGAAATGGAGAAAAACAAAAATCACATTTTTGGTTTTCGTCTCTAAAAAATCCAGGGATGGATTTTTCAGAGTTTTCTTAATCAAGACGCCTGCTCCGGCGAGCGAGCGAATTACCCCCTCCGCATGTAACACCGATAGCGGTTATTTGCAGACCCGGTCACCCTGACTGCCGCGACCGCGGCGCGAGACTATATTTGCACCATCGCTCATCACACAGGAGGGCGCTGCCATGCCCAATCCCGTGGTGCATTGGGAGATCGGCGCCCAGGATGCGGCCAAGATAGGCGCCTTTTACGGCGAGCTGTTCGGCTGGCGCACCGATCACAACCCGGCGCTGAACTATCGCAGGGTGGACACCGGCGTCGAGGGCATCATGCCAACCGATCAAAAAACCATGCCGCCTTATGTGACCTTCTATATCCAGGTAGACGACTTGCAGGCCTATCTCGATCGAGAGCTACGCCTGGGCGGCAAAAGCGTCGTGCCGCCCAGGCGCATCCCCGGCATCGGCGCCTTCGCGCTGTTCGCCGATCCCGAGGGTCCGTAGGGCGGATGCGTGCAACGCGATCCGCCGAATGTGCCGCACACTTACGCGGCTTAAAGCCATGCGGCGAAACGCCCGTTGGGTTTCCGTCCTACAACACTTCCGTCTTGCGCGCGTTTCTGCTAAATAGTTGGATCGGCGCCCGCCCCCTCGTGAATAGGCGCTACAGATCACGCTGGTTCTATCCGTTTTTCGATGCGAGGACGCTAGCCGTATGAGCACAACGATAACCGGCCCCGACGGCAAATCACGTTGCGGCTGGTGCAATGCCGCACCGGAGTTTTTAGCCTATCACGACACCGAATGGGGTTTTCCGGTCAGCGATGATCGCCGCTTATTCGAGAAATTGAGTCTGGAGGGTTTTCAATCTGGATTGAGCTGGCGCACCATCCTCGCCAAGCGCGAAAATTTCCGCGCCGCCTTCCATGATTTCGACTTTGACAGCGTCGCGCGTTTCACTCAGCGCGATGTCGCTCGTCTGCTCAAGGACGAAGGGATCGTGCGTCACCGTGGCAAAATCGAAGCCGTCGTCAATAATGCGCGGCAGGCTCAGGCGCTCGTCAAGCGCGAGGGTTCTTTGGCGGCCTTTGTCTGGCGTTACGAACCCGATGCGAAGCAGCTTGCGGAGCCGCAGAGCGCCTCGACCTCGGCGGAATCGCTTGCCTTGTCGAAGGATTTGAAAAAGATGGGCTGGAAATTCGTCGGGCCCACCACGGTGTATGCCTTCATGCAAGCGATGGGGCTGATAAACGACCATGTCGCGGACTGCGTAATCAGAGGCAAAGTTGAGCGCGCGCGCAAGGGTTTCACCCGGCCGGGGCGCTGATGTATGGCGCGTTTATTTTGGGATGTGTGGTGATTCGCAGCAAGCGTAGGGCGGAAGCCCAACGGGCGTTCCGCCGGATGTTTGCCGCGGCTCAACACCCCCGCTCACCGCCGATCATGTCCGCCGAAACACCTCCGCCCCAATTGACCGGATAGGCGCCGCGTTTCACCCAATGATGAAACGTCGAGTGCGGCCATTACGCCACCGTGGCGGCGTGTCCGTGTTTCACCGGATTGTAATGAATGCAATCGATATGGCGGGCGTAATCGGTCTCATCGCGTAGCGTATGTTCCCAGAAACGGCGTTGCCATATGTCGCGTTCTCCCTTGGCGCTGCGCACCGCGGAACGGCGCTCATCGGGAGGCACGGCGCGCACGAAACGAATCTTGATGGCTTTGATGCGATTGGCGTAATCAGCGTCCCCCGGCGGCAGGGTGATGACGCAATGCATATGATCCGGCA
>CAMYKQ010000037.1 GCA_947259075.1 uncultured Gammaproteobacteria bacterium
CATGCGGCTAAAGCGGCAGCCGCAACAACGGCCGCGTCCGCGCCACGCCCGTCCGCCGCACCGGCCGCGTCCGCCGCTACGCCTAAGGCCGCGGCTGCCGCTGCCGCGCAAACGGCGGCACCTGGCGTGGCGAGTGTCGGCGGCGGCGATGATTGGAATAGCATGATCGACGCCTTGCGTTTACACGGCATCGCCCGCGAGCTGGCGGTGAATTGTTCGCTCAAGGCGCGTGAAGGCGATGTATTGCATTTGATGCTCGCCCCGGCGCATGCCTCGCTGCGTAATGCGCGGCTGGAACAACGGTTACAGGATTCTTTGAGCGCCCATTTGGGTAAGCCGGTAAAGCTGGCGTTCACCGTCGCCGCACCCGAGGCGGAAACCCCGGCGTTGATGAAGGAACGCGTGAGCCAGGACCGCATGCGCGCGGCGCAGGACGCCATTGCGCAGGATGGCAATGTCAAAACCTTGCAAGAGATGTTCGAGGCACGGGTGGTGCCGGAATCGGTGCAACCACTAGACTGAAACAGGCAGTGAAACCAGCGGTTATTTTGAGGAGGATGATATGAAAGGCGGATTGGGCAATATCATGAAGCAGGCGCAGCGCGTGCAGGAAAACATGCAGAAGGCGCAGCAGGAATTGGCGGAAATGGAAGTGACCGGCCAGGCCGGCGGCGGCATGGTGAGCGTGGTGATGACCGGTCGCCACGACGTAAAACGCGTGAACATCGACGCGGGCTTGATGCAGGAAGACAAAGAAATGCTGGAAGACCTGCTGGCGGCGGCCGTGAATGACGCGGTGCGCCAGATCGAAACCCGCACGCAAGAGCGGATGGCCAGCGTGACCTCGGGCATGGGCCTGCCCGGTGGCTTCAAGATGCCGTTTTAATGAATCTGGCGCGAGACACGTCCCTCATCGCGGAGTTGATGGAGGCGCTGCGCTGTTTGCCCGGCGTGGGACCGAAGTCGGCGCAACGCATGAGCTACCATCTGTTGCAGCGTAACCGCGAAGGCGCGCGCCGTTTGGCGCAGGCCTTGGCCGCGGCGGCGGAGCGGGTGGGTCATTGCGCGCGTTGCCGCACGCTCACCGAGTTGGACGTGTGTTCCTTATGCGGCAGCGCGCAGCGCGATCACGCGCAATTGTGCATCGTCGAATCGCCCGCCGATGTGCTGGCCTTGGAACAGGCCACCGGTTATCGCGGTCTGTATTTCGTGTTGATGGGCCACCTCTCTCCTTTGGATGGCATCGGTCCCGAGGATTTGGGCCTGGACCGTTTGCTGGCGCGTCTCGATGATGGCGAAGTGAGCGAGGTGATACTCGCCACCAATCCCACGGTGGAGGGCGAGGCTACCGCGCATTACATCAGTGAACTGGTGCGCGCGCGCAATATTAAAGCCAGCCGTATCGCCCACGGCGTGCCGCTGGGCGGCGAATTGGAATACATCGACGGCGGCACGCTGTCGCATGCCTTCGCCGGCCGTAAATCGCTGTAAGTGCATTGCGTCGCGGCGTGAGCGCCGCCGCTCACGCGCCGCGGTATTCTCGCGCGGCGCCGTAGCGGTTTGCGCTATTACCTTCACTGCACGCACGCTTATTGGGTTCGGTGCGCTCGTTGGGGTGGTGCCGAATTAACGGAAGAAGTAGATGGGATTGGAGCTCGCGCGCTTTGAATCTAAGAGATAGGCCGTGGTAACCTGCTCCCTATCTCATTGAAAGGTTGTCGCACATGATAGCAACAACGGTGTTGGTAGTAGCGGGCACCTATCTTCTCATGATAGCCGCGTTTTACTTAGCGCGTTTTCGCTGGTTTCACATTCCCGTCATGATCAGCATCGTTTTGTTCGATCTGTCTATGCCTTTTTACCTTTATGCCACTGGTGATTGGTACCGGCGGTTGATTGAGCACGAAGAGATATTCTCTTTCTTAATCTGGATGCACGTGGGCTTGGTAATTACGCTTTACGCTTTGTACTTTCTTCAAGTGGTAACGGCGCGTAAGATAATCAAAGGCGATGTTGAAGGCCGCGCGGATCATCGCGGTCAAGCCAAGGCGATTTTATTGGTGCGGGGCTTGGTCTTGCTCACGGCGGCGTTATTGGTCGAACCAGAGGCCGTGCAATAGATGCAAAGACCCGGTGCAGGGGTAAGGATACCGCTGGCCAAGGAGAGAAGAAATGCAATTGACGCTTTATACGGATTATTCACTGCGGGTGTTGTTGTATCTCGGGCTGCTGCCCGAGCGTACCGCCACTATCACCGAAATCGCCGAGGCCTATGGCATTTCCCGCAATCATCTCGTCAAGGTGGTACACAATCTTTCCATTCATGATTTCATTCAAACCACGCGCGGCCGCGGCGGCGGTATTTGTCTGGCGCGCGCCCCCGAGGAGATTAATATCGGCGATGTGGTGCGTCACACCGAGGTCAATTTCGATTTGGTGGAATGTTTCAACCGTTCGCAGAACACCTGCCCCATTGCGGTGGCTTGTATCCTCAAGG
Organism: uncultured Gammaproteobacteria bacterium; assembly: GCA_947259075.1. GTDB lineage: Bacteria > Pseudomonadota > Gammaproteobacteria > DRLM01 > DRLM01 > CAKKSB01. Next base: position 2,498 of record CAMYKQ010000037.1, read on the forward strand.
GCGCGCTGTATGAGGCGCAACGCGCTTTCATGGCCGTGCTCGATAAGAGCACCTTGGCCGATGTCTTGGAAAACGCTGATTGGTTGCGTAAAACCTTACGGGTAGAAGGCGAGCTCGCCAGCTAGTTTTGCCGTCGTCATTGCGAGCGTGAGCGGCGCTTAACCGCGTTTAGTGCCGGCCTCCATCGCCGCCGCGATCTGACGGTAGCTTGCCAGCCGTTGCGGCTGAATTTCGTGGCGGCGGGCGGCTTCTTCCACCGCGCAGCCCGGTTCCTTGCGATGAATGCAATTATTGAAGCGGCACTGATGGGCGTAGCGTTTAAATTCCACGAAGCCCGCCGCCAGTTCGGCGGCGCTGACTTGCCATAACTTGAAATCGCGCACGCCGGGTGAGTCGATGAGCGCGCCGCCGCTGGGTAAATGGTAGAGCGCGGCGGTGGTGGTGGTGTGGCGGCCCGCGCCGCTGCCGGTGGAGACCGCGCCGATGCGGATGTCTTGTTCGGGGTGGAGGGCCTTGGCGAGGGAAGATTTGCCCACGCCGGATTGACCGGCGATGATGCTGGTTTTGTTTTTCAGCGCCTCGATCAGCGCCGGCAAGCCAGTGTGTTTTTTCGCGGCGGTGAACAAGACCGGGTAGCCGATGCCGCGATAAATATCCGCGAGTTTTTCCGCCTCGGCGCGTCCCGCGCCGGAGAATAAATCCGCTTTGTTGACGAGAATGAGCGCGTCGATGCGGCACAGCGCAGCGGCCACTAAATAGCGGTCGAGCAGTTGCGCGTCCAGCGCTTGATCGTTTTCCCCCGCCGGACTGTCTTCATCCATGCCGCGCTGCCGCGGCGCGCAGACGATGATGAGTTGATCGACATTGGCGGCCATGGGTTTGAGCTGGCCACGGGCATCGGGCCGCACCAGTAAGGAGGCGCGGGGTTCCAGCGCCAGCACCACGCCTTCATCCCCATGGCCGGTTGCTTGCCAGCGTACCCGGTCGCCGCACACCGGGGTGCCGGCCTTTTTACGCGTAGTGCAGCGGTGAACCTGGCCTTGCGCATCTTCAATTTCCAAGGCGGCGCCGTAGTTGCTGATGACCAGGCCGGGCAGATCGGCCGCCTCCGGGTTTGAGTGCGGCGCGCGATGCTTGGCCGTAGCCGTTTTTTTGCTGCGTTTATTCATAAGGCGGCGGGGGAAATCCAGTTGTCGCGGGATGGCCGTTGCCGTGGTCCGCACGGCTTTGCTTGTATCGCGCGGCGAACGCCGCTGCACGAATCTTGAGGGCATAGGCGCTCATTCGTGCGTTTGCAGCTTGACGAGTTGGGCAATCCTCACCGGTGCGGGTGGATGGCTGTCGTGATAGGCGGAGTACCAGCGGTCGGGCGTCAACGTCGCGGCGTTTTCTTGGTAGAGTTTCACCAAGGCGTCGATCAGTGGCTGGGCGCGGGTATGCCCGGCGGCGAAGGCATCCGCTTCGAATTCATGTTTGCGCATCCAGTAGGTCGATACGGGGTGAAAGACGAGGGTGAAGTAGGGCGCGGCGAATAAAAACAGCAGCAATAAGGCCGGGTGCGAGGCCGCACTCACGCCCAGTCCGTGATAGAACCAGGTTTGGCCGCTGAGCCAGCCGAGCAGGGCGAAGCCGCAGAAGGACATCACCGTCATCAGGAGCAGGCGCTGAGTGACGTGACCGTGTTTGAAGTGGCCCAGCTCATGGGCGAGCACGGCCTCGATTTCATCGGGGCTGAGGGTGTTTAACAAGGTATCGAAGAAGACGATGCGCTTGTTGGCGCCGAAGCCGGTGAAATAGGCATTGCCGTGCTGAGAGCGTCTGGAGCCGTCCATCACGAAGATGCCGCCGCTGGCGAAGCCACAACGTTCGAGCAGGGCAATGATGCGTTGCCGCAGATTTGGGTCTTGCAACGGCGAAAACTTATTGAAGAGGGGGGCGATCCAGCTGGGGTAGGCCCACATCATAAAGATGCTGAGGCTCATCCATGCCGCCCAGCCCAGCAGCCACCACCAGGCGCCGCTATTGTCGAGCAGCCAAAGCAAGAGGGCGATGATGGGCACGCCGAGCACGCTGAAGAGGAGGCCGTGTTTGAGCAGATCGGTGATGAATAACACGGGTGTGGCGCGATTGAAACCGAAGCGGGTCTCGAGGGCGAAGGTGCGATAGGCGTCGAGCGGGATGTTGAGCAGCGCGGCGGCCAGCAGCGCGCTGAGCATGAAGCCGGTGCCGCGCCACAGCGAGGGCTGGGCGTTGATGTCCCAAAGGCGGGCGAAGAGTTCGAGTCCGCCGCCCAGGGTCCAGAGCAACACTAAGACGGCGCTGCTGATGACGTCGATGTATTCCAGCTTCATCTTGGCGCGGGTGTAGTCCGCCGCCTTTTGATGCGTGGCGAGCGCGATGCGGCCTTGGAAGGCGGCGGGGACGTGCTGGCGGTGCCGTAATACGCTGAGGGATTGCCGCCGCGCCAGCCACAGCTCAATCACGCAGGCGAGCGTGACGAGGGTGATAAAGATTAAGCTGAATTCATTCATGATGGTGTCCGTACATCCGGCTGCGCTTGGGTTTTGTTACAATGCGGGCCGAGCACCCGCTTAAATTTATCTTGGAAGGATGGGCAATGACTCAGGATGCGTTGAATCTGATATGGATCGATCTGGAAATGACCGGACTCGATACCGACCGGGATTATATCATCGAGATCGCGACCGTCATCACTGATAGTAATCTCAATGTGCTGGCGGAAGGGCCCGTGTTCGCCATCCACCAGCCGGATGAGGTGCTCAAGGCCATGGATAACTGGAATCAGACGCAACACGGCAAGTCGGGACTGATCGAGCGGGTGCGCGCCAGCCAGGTCAACGAAGCGGAGGCCGAGCGCCGCACCTTGGAGTTCATCGGTCAGTATGTGCCGTCACGCGCCTCACCCATGTGCGGTAACAGCATTTGCCAAGACCGGCGTTTTCTCGCACGCTGTATGCCGCAGTTGGAGGCCTATTTTCATTACCGCAATCTTGATGTCAGCACCGTGAAGGAATTGACGCGGCGCTGGGCCCCGGCGGTTTATAGTGGTTTCACCAAGGAGAGCAGTCACCTGGCCTTGGACGATATTCACGATTCGATCGCCGAGTTGAAATACTATCGCGAGCAGTTCATCCGTCTGCCGGGCATCGTCTCAAAATAGACGATAGGAGATCGGCAAGCGCAAGGTGATTTGGACGTCTGGTGCATCCTCAGTGATGCCCGCGCCGAGCGAGAGTGACAGGTTGCTGCTTTTGCCGACACGGTGCGAGGCGCCGAACAGCAGCGTGCCGACCTGTAAATTTTCCGAACCGGGAATGGGCGCCCCATTCTGCTTGCTCTTGCCGATGCTGCTGTGGCTATAACCTAGGCTGAAAGAGGCGTTTTGATTGATGGCGAAGCCCATGCCGAAGCTCAGGCCGAAGGCGTCGCCGGGGTCGATGGTGCCGGTCTCATCGTCGATAGCGCGTTCAAGGTTCCACAGATAACTGACATTGCCGAAAAACACCGCCGGATCGGAGGGCAAGCTGACGGTCAAGCTCGGCTGTATGCCCCAGAAACCAGAACCGGTGGGCAGGCTGGTTTGCAGCCCGTCGGGATCGACTTCTACACTGAAGGGATCGCTGCCGGTGCGTGATTTCACGCGCAGATTGGCAAGGTAATATGCCAAGCCGGGGCCGCCCCTGTTTAATTGATAGTGTAGCCCTATTTCTGCGTCCCCTATACCGTCGCCTTCCACCGTTGTCGTTTTATCCGCATTCGCTTCCGTGTTCAAGGGCCGTGTAGTGGTGGTGTCACTGCGCGAGATATAGGGTACGCGGGCCTCGATTTCAAAGCGATTGGTGACGCCATAACGCAGACCTAATGCGGCGTTTACGGTATTTCTGCTCACGGCGCGTATATCGATGGAGCCGATAGTGAGGGATGGAATGATGGTAAATCCTTCCAATGCCACGCGCGTTACGGAGGAGTGCGTGTATTGCGTGGATGGTTCGACCACCAGGGTGCCGCGAGGCGTGAGGATGCCGCGTTGATCGAGTATGTCTGAAATCTGTTTGGGCCGCGCGATTTCCTCGGGTGCTTGACCCACCGGCTCGGTGGGCCGCTCGGCCTCGGCCGGTGCTTTTTTCGCTGGCGCTTGGCGTGGCTCCGGCGTGGCGGGAGCTGGCGCAGGTGGCGGCGCGGCCGGCGGTGTAACGGCCGGTGGCGTTGCAGGCGGCGTGACAGCGGGTTTCGCCGGTGAAGGTATGGGGGCGATCGGTGGTTGCGCCAGCTCTTCGATTTGCAGACGCAGGCTATCCAGCCGCTTTTTCTGTTCTTCGTAAATACGCTGTTGCTCGAGGATTTGATCGGATTGTTTTTGGAGCTTTTGCTGTTGTTCGAGCATGCGCTTTTGCTGCTCTTCCAGAGCGCGGGCAACGGCTTTTTCTTTTTCGTTAAGCTGTTTTCTTTCGGTGTTAAATTTCTCTATTTCCTCAAGTAGCTTGTCCGGCGAATCGGGAAAGAGGGCCGCGCCGCCTTCTTCGGCTAGAGCAAGGGGGGCATGGATCAAGACCAAGCTCAAAACAACAGAGCTTAGCGCCCGTGAATAGGCGCTAGTATGAGTGGTTTTTCTTCGCACAATATTGGCTACGGTATGTTTTTTAATTTGTGGATTTAACGCTTGGTCATGGCTTCATTGCTATTGCGGCCGCCGAAACGACCGCGAATTTCCTCGAAACGTTGACGTTGTTCTTCGTAGGCGCGTTTTTGCTCCACAAGCTGTCTCTCGTAATCTTCAAGCGCGCGGCGTTGAGAATCCAGACTGCGCTCATGATCGATTAAATAACTGGCCAATTGCTTTTCACGTTCTTCGAGTTGTTTTCTGGCGCTGGCGAGGTTGTCAAGTTCTTCTTGCAGGGATCGTTGCTTAACGAATAATTCACCAGTTTGTTCAGTCACGGCTTGATTGAGTTTTTTCAGTGATTCCGTGGAGCTGTCGGCAGTCGCGTCGGCCGCGTGCGCCGGGTGCATGGCCCATGCGGCGAGCATCAATGCGGTGGCTAAGTTAAATTTGAAATAGTTATTCATATACTTCTCTCCCGGGCAATAAAAAATATTACAGGTGCTTTGCTTGTCTCAGGCTTGGCCTAGTGTAATGAATTGAGTATCTGATTGTTGATTAAATTTCCGAATGAGCCCGATGATACGGAAGGTAAGTTTTTAATGTCGATGTTTAAAACGGAAAAATTACTCAGAGTTTGGTGGTCAAGGCTATTTTGAATCAGGGTCAAATAGCCAGGGTTGAGTGATGGCTGTGAGGCGGCCATGCTCGTTTCGCCGGTCTGAATTATTTTCACGGGGGCGATGCTACCAGGCGGCACTGCTATATCGCCGCGACGAGCGAGCTGCGAAATATCCAGCGCAAGTTTGGTTTGCAGGACCCCATTTATGAAGGCGGCCTGTTCATAGCCTATACTAATTTCAATACCATCAGCGGTGATAAAGCCGCCTCGTAAAGCCGCCATTTCTTCGCTCGTTAATGGCTCAAATCCATTAAGCGTGTCGTTAAGCAGCGTGCCCGCGGACGCGAAATTTATCGCGAATGATAAGCCAATGCCGATGGCTAACGCATGGTGGACGGCGATTTTAAAAATAGAATTCATGCTAAAAATCATTGGCGCCACGGACAAATAGTGTCATGTCCGCCAGCATATTACGGTCTATTGCCATGTCAAGCGGCGCCGTAGCGGCGGCTTGCCATTCCTGTGCATCGTTGAAATATTTGACGGCGATATTCCGCTTGGAGCGAATTAAGAAAGCAATGCCATTCCATGCCTGAGTGAAACCGGCGCGTTGCAATAGGCGCGTTCCGCGTGCGGGATCACCGATGAGCACGTGCTCATCACTAATGCCCTTGAGGACCACGAAGTGGTTATAGCCTTCGTCATTTATGAGAACGATGGCGGGTACGCCGACGTTCATTATCTTATCGAGAGGAAGGCGGAATCCATCGGCGCGGAATCCATTGGCTTCCAAGTAATTCTTCATGTCGAGAAGAGAGAATCCTTCTCTTTTGATCTTTTCCTTATCGCCATGGTCGTACATGGATAAAAAAATGTCTTGCTCGGAGATAGGGTGCTCATAGTGATGTGTCAGCAATGTGGCTAAGGCCGCCGAGCCGCAGCTGAAGTCAAATTGTTGCTTGATGGTGTTGAAAAAGGAGCGTTCCTGGAAACTTTTCACGGGAACCGAAAATTGCGCTTCGGGGATGCGCACCAGCACCTCGCCGGCGTAAGCCGGTTTCTCCGAAACAAATGCGGCGAGTAACGCCATCAATAACGAATTTATTATAGAGCGGGCGTCTCGTTTAAGCGTGGCATTGTTGATGTAAGATGCCGCCATTTATTTTTCTACTGTAAGGTTTACGATAGTTGAGTTTTGTATTATGACATGATTCCCCGAGTTTTGAATGACGGTGGCAAAGCCGCTGCTATTGCTGAAGGCGCCGTTGCTTACGCCGTTGTTACCGTTCGTACTCGAGTTGACGACGTTATTGTTCATATTGGCGTCCATGTCCGTGTCGTTGATGCTTAACCATTCGGTTGCGCCTTTGGCGCGTTCATGATCCAGCTCATTCAAGCTCAATTGGTCCTGTCCCTCCACGTCTTGGTCAATATTGCCCATTTCCGCAGCCGTGCTAGTCAAGCAGAAAGGGGTGATGACAAGGGTGGATAGAAGGACGCATCCTATAAGATTTATTTTGGCCGTCTTTGGCATTGTAGTTGTCCCGCTGAGTAAATCCATATTCTTTAAAAGGGCCGGTGGACGGCCGGGTTAGCCGTCCACCAGCTGGTCATATCAGCCGACCATTTATTGAACGTTTACGTTTGCTTGAACCGTGAAATTTTGCTGGATCAAGCTGTTTTGCCCGCTGTTTTGGGCCGATTGAGAAATGCCATTCACGTTCGAGAACGAGCCATTGTCTACAAGATTGCTCGTATTCGAGGTGTAGTCCCCATCACCCATGCTGACGCTGTTGTTCGACACCGTCGCGGCAAGCGTGCTTTGTGCCACCGCAACATGCACGTCCGAGATATTGATATCCGTGCTGTTATCGGTGTTGTTAGAGTCATTAACGCTGTTGTTGTTGTTAGAGTTAGCGGTATTGACGCTGTTGTCGCTGTTGTCGGAGTTATCCGAGTTGTCGCTGTTGTCGTTGTTGGAGTCAGCGGTATTGACGCTGTTGTCGCTGTTGTC
>CAMYKQ010000038.1 GCA_947259075.1 uncultured Gammaproteobacteria bacterium
AATAATGCCATCCTGGCATTTTCAGAGCACGAAAAGCGAAAAGTGGGATTTTCGCTTTTCTTCATTTTCAATGGCGTTCCGCCATGGAAAATGGCGGCGCGTCCTTGCGCCGCACGGAACCTCTAATAAATCAGAGGTTCCTTAGGTCTCGTGGTGGATATGGGTGTCTCCTGGGCAAGTTGTGGCGGCATGTTCCGCGTCCCATAAACAAGTTAGCGGCGGGTCAGCTTGGCCGCGCGGATGCCGAGGCTATCCATGCATCTAAGTGATGCCAAGTGCTGAGTCTGCGCTCGGCCTAAATTTGAAATCGTAACCACATCGGTTTGGGGTGGCTGAGTTCGGCTATTTCTTCAGAAAATAACGGTATTGGCCGTAAATAAGACTAGCCCAATCGCCGTTGGTTAACCGTTATTTTGAGGGTGCATACAATGTCCGGCCAGCAAGATTCACAGGACTATGTTTCCGCTTCTATCCATCGTGATTTTTACTATAGCAACGCTCTGGGCACGCCCACGCTCATTAAAGAATACGTCAATGTGGAAAAGCTGCTGGTGGAGGCGAAGTATTTAGCGTGCATCACCATTCAAGTGCCCCAGCTGAATCGTATTGAATACAATTACGGCAGCCAGCTTTATGCCAGCCTGTTGTCCGAGGTAACCCGCCTGGTGTGCGATGTAAAAGAGCAGGCATTTCGCGGCAAGGATATCTTCGTTGTCGATTTGCTCGACATCGATACCTTCGTGATTTTTCTCTCCCCGCCGCGGGAAGCCGATACGATGCTGCTCGATCATCTGACGCTCATCTCCGAGCGCACGCGCATGAGTGTTGCCCAGCGCATCTTCGAGCTCTTCTATCCCTACACCCATGAATATTTGCGCCCGGCGGTGGGTTATGCCATGGTCATCAATAATCCCATGATCAATAACACCCGGCTGATTACCCAATTGGTAACACATGCCAAGCGCATGGGCGAATTTCTTGCCACCAGTCATGGCTATCAGAGTAAATATGCGCTGCAAAAACTCATTATTCAGCGCAATGTCCAAATCGTATTTCAGCCGGTGGTTGATCTCAATACGCTGGATCCCATCGGCTACGAGGCCTTGACGCGGGGGCCGAAGGAATCGGAGTTCGCCAGCCCGCTGCTGTTATTTCTCTTGGCCGGCGAGTTCGGCTTGTCCTTCGAGCTGGATTCCTTATGCCGGCAAGAGGCGTTCCGCCGCGCCCGCGATTTGACCAAAGACACCAAGATTTTCGTCAATACCCTGACCATGACTATTCATGATCCGGAGTTTCGCGGTAAATACCTCGAGGATTTGCTCAGTGATCTGGAGATCAAGCCGGAGAATGTCATCTTCGAGATCAACGAAAAGCTGGCCATCGACAATTACGATATCTTCCGCCAAGCCATGAAAGACTACTCCGATATCGGCATCGTCCACGCCAGTGATGATATCGGCAATGGTTATTCCGATCTCGAGCGCATCATGGAACTCAACCCGGGCTTCATGAAGATTGATATCAGTCTGGTGCGCGACATTCACAAAAGTTATATCAAGCGCGAGATCATCAAGGCCATGGTGAGTCTCTCCCGCGGCATTGGCTCGCAGATCATTGCCGAGGGCATCGAAACCAAAGAGGAATACCTTGCCCTCAAACAGCTCGGCGTGCCCTACGGTCAGGGTTATCTCTTTGGCCGGCCGTCACCGACCCTGGACCCCATCAATAAAGCGTTTCTCAGTGTGGAGGGTGAATGAAGGCCGGGCCGGCGGCCTTGTATTCTCCATTTAAGTTATTTCGCGAACCGCCCGTTATTTACATGCAGCAAGTAATGAATCAATAAGGCTAGGGAGCGCGTCGTGGTGCGATGTCGGCCAAGGCCCGGCGCAGTATCTTCTAATTTAGAGAGGGCTAAATAGGCGCGAAGCCTGAGTGTTCGTCACAAGGGAAGGTATCATGCGGTTAAAGATAGGCGCCAAAGTGGGCTTGGCCATCGGTTCAGTGGGCATGCTTCTTATTATTTGCGGGATCGTGGGGTATGCCGGCGCCGCCAGGCTGGCCGCTGAGCTGTCCTTTATCACCACCAAGGCTTGGGATGCGGCCGACGGCTCCATGGAGGGCACCATAGGCATACAACGGCAATTGCTCGAAGTGGATAGGATGCTTAAGCCCGGTATGTCGCAAGAAGACACGCTGAATCACCGCGAAAATCTGGCGGAGGCCGTGCGTTTCGCTGATGAGGCCTTGGGCCGCATGAAGGAGTCCGGCTTGATAGACGAGGGCCGGCGTAACAGTCTGGATGATTTTCTTGGCGAGCAGGCCCGTTTGCGTGAGACCCTGCTGACGCAGTTCGATAAATTTATCTCAGCGCAAGACAAGGCCTATAAAACCGGGGGTGATTTGCTTGAGGTGTTGATACAGGCCGAATCGGTAGCCAGTGAGGCGCGCGCAAAAGAGGCGCAGCTGCCTATCTTGCAAGTGATGCACAATCTGCAGCGTGACTTCAACGGCAATACGGCGCCGAAGCGCAATGTATATGAATTTATCCTGTCACAGGTGGATTCCAGCATCAAAGCCCTGTCGACGAGCGTGCCCGCCGCCGCGACCGTGGCGGACGGCGATTTCGCGGGGAGCAATTACGCCGCCGCCCTGAAAAAACTCAACGCGGCGATACAGGGCGAGTTTATGGGCTTCGTGGGGGAGTTGGCCGCGCTCCAAGCCGCGCAAAATCAGTATTACCAAAAAACCGCGGACTTGCTCAACTTCGTGAGTGAGCTTGAGGAGCTGGGCGATAGTCAGGTGGAAAATAAGACCACGGAGATCGGCGGCATCACGTCGGCGGTGAAGACCGCCATTGTCTTTACCCTGGTGTTGGGCGTCGTTCTTGGGGTGATTATTTATTGGTTGAGTACGCGCGCCATAGTTCACCCCATTGCCCATGTGACCCAAAGAATGCGCGATATTTCCGAAGGCGCCGGGGATCTCACCGTGCGTCTGGACGAGAGCGGGCATGATGAAATCACCGACTTGAGCAGGGGCTTCAACGCCTATACCGCCAAGATTCATACGATGGTATCCAAGTTAACGGATGCCAGCAGTCAGCTTGCGGCCGCTTCGGAGGAGACGGCGCAAATTACCGCTGAAGCCAATGATGCGGTTGAGCGCCAGCGGCGGGAATCAGAGCAGGTGGCTACGGCGGTCACTGAAATGGCGCAGGCGGCGCGGGATGTGGCGCGCAGCGCCGAAGGCGCCGCTACCGCGATCCAGCGTGCCGATGAACTGTCCCATTCCGGCAGTCAAGTGGTAGGCGATACCATGGACGCCATTCATACCTTGGCGGAGGACGTGGGCGTTGCCAGCGGCGCGATTACGCAGCTTGCCACGGAGAGCGAGAAAATCGGCAAGATATTGGATGTGATCCGCAACGTCGCCGAGCAAACCAATCTTCTTGCGCTCAATGCCGCCATCGAGGCCGCTCGCGCCGGTGAGCAAGGGCGGGGTTTCGCGGTGGTGGCGGACGAGGTGCGCACGCTCGCTAAGCGTACGCAGTCGTCAACCCTGGATATTCAGAACATCATTCATCGTCTGCAAGAAGGCACGGCTAAGGCCGTGGCGGCCATGGGGCGAGGGCGTGAACAGGCCCGGGACAGCGTCAGCCATTTCGATGCCGCCAGTTCCGCCTTCGGCGGGATCGCCGAGGCGGTGCGTTCCGCCGCCGCCATGGCGACGCAAATTGCCGCCGCCGCGGAAGAGCAAAATTGCGTGAGCGAGGAAATTGGCCGCAATGTCAGTAATATCCACGATATCGCCGAGCGCAGCTCGCAGCAAACCCGGCAGGTGATGAGCGCCAATCGCAGCGTGGCCGAGTTGGCGGCGCAGCTGCAGTCCCTGGTGGGCACGTTTAAAATCTAATCCGGCGCGTTTCTACCTCCGTCGGGCACGCCGCCCGCAATAAAACCTTTACCCTTTTCCCGCGCGCGCTATCATTAGCAACAGGTGCATCTCAAGGAGAGAGCCCATGCCCGCGCCGATCGATTCCGTCACCGCGCTTGATTTCACGCCACCTTCGCCGCCGCACCCCTCGCCAGCCGACTGGCGCGATCAGTTCATTTATTTCTTGCTGGTCGACCGTTTCGATGACAACAATCCCGCGACGCCCGGTTTTACGGAGGATGCCGTCAGCGCGCCGCCGCCGCCCGGCGCGGGTCATGTTTTTCAAGGCGGTAATTTGCAAGGCATCCTGCGCCGCCTCGATTACATCCAAGGTCTGGGTTGCACCGCGATTTGGCTGAGCCCCATCCTCAAAAACCGGGTGGACAAAAACGACAGCTATCACGGCTACGGCATCCAGGATTTTCTCCAAGTCGATCCCCGTTTCGGCACCCTCGCCGATCTGCGGGCGCTCACGCGCGCGGCCCATCAGTGCGGGATGTATGTCATTCTCGACGTCGTCATCAATCACGCCGGTGATGTCTGGGCCTACCCCGATGACCTGCCTTATTACTATTTTCAAAACCAGACCTTCCCCTTCGGCTTTTGGCGCGAGTTGGATCCGGCCGCCGGTTTGCAAGAGCACGACGGCGTGTGGCCGCGCGAACTGCAAAGCCCCGAGGCCTTCAAGCGGCGTGGCGAGATCCGTCATTGGGACGATGCGGAGGAAAGCCGCAACGGCGATTTTCTCAGCCTCAAGGAACTCAATCTGCCCAACCCCGGCGTGCTCGACACCCTAATCAAGGCCTATAAATATTGGATCGCCGCCGCCGATCTCGATGGCTTCCGCATCGACACCGTCAAACACATGGAAGATTCCGCTACCGCGATATTCTGCAACGCCATCCGTGAATTCGCGCAACGCATCGGCAAGCACAATTTCTTTTTGTTCGGGGAGATCGTCGCCGATGACGCCTTCATTCAGCGCTACATCGGGCGCAACGCCCGCATCGACGGCACCGACGAGCGCTTTCCCGCCTTGGACGCGGCCCTGGATTTTCCGCTGTATTTCATGCTCGAGGAAGTGATCAAAGGTTTCGTCAATCCCGCCGCGCTGCGCGCGCGCTACGACGCCTTCCGCGACCGCTACGCCGATCACGGCGCGGCGGGGCGCTACTTCGTCACCTTCGTCGACAATCACGATCAAATGAGCCGTCCCTACCGCCGCTTCCTCCACGGCAATCCGCACGCGCCTCAAGCGGCGCTGGCCATCGCCTATTTGCTCACCAGCCAAGGCGTGCCTTGCATCTACTACGGCACGGAGCAAGGCTTTGACGGCGGCGGCCCGGATGACAGCTATGTGCGTGAATGTATGTTCGGCGGTCAATGGGGCGCTTTTAGCACCACCGGCCGGCATTTCTTCAATCCCGGTCATGCGCTCTATCAAGCCATCGGCGCCGTGGCGCGTTTGCGGCAAGACGAGGCCGCGCTGCGTTACGGCAGGCAATATTTCAGGGAAATCTCCGGCAACGGCGTCGACTTCGGCCATCCGCTCAACGGCCGCTGCACGCTGGCCTATTCACGCATCCTCGACAGCGAAGAAGTGTTGGTCGCGCTCAATCTCGACGATCAACCGCGCGCCGATTTCATCACCGTGGATTACCATTTGAGCGCGCCGGGCCAGCGGATGGCGGAGCTGTTGCGCGGCGGTCCGCCAGTGGTGGTGCAAGCGCGCGGCGGCCGTGCCTGCGTGCAAGTCCAGCTGGAGGCGCACGGCATCGCGATCATGAAATGCCGCCGCGCGGCGGGCTGAGTGCGCGGGTGCGGGAAAGACGCGGTGATCTGCTGAATGAAATTGCCGCCGCGGTGAGTTCATTTGAGCGATGGTTTTCCGGCCTGCTTCGCGCTGCGGCGGTGCTGCGGTTTTTGCTCTGGTCTAAGGAAGCTCTGAATAATTCCATCCTGGAATTCTCAGAGCACGGCAAGCGAAAAATGCGATTTTCGCTTGCCGCCATTTTCAATGGCCTGCTGCCATTGAAAATGGCGGCACACCCGCGTGCCGCAGGAACTTCTAAATAAATCAGAGGCTCCCTAACGCCGCGAGCGGCGTTCTTGAAATTGGCGTACGAGGCGGCCCAAGTCATCGGCCAAGCGAGTCAGGCGCTGTGATTGGGCCTGGGTCTCTTCACACAGCGCCGCATTGTGTTTCGAGTGGCCGCTGACGTGGATGAGATTTTTACGGATTTCTTCACTCACCGCGCTTTGTTCCTCCGCCGCCGCGGCGATTTGCGTGTTCATGGTGCAAATTATCGCCGTCGCCCCGCTGATATTCGCCAGTGCCTGCCTGGTCTGCTCGGATTGAGACACCCCCTCTAGTACCCGTTCGCGGCTGGCCTTCATGCCGCGCACCGCCTCCTGCGTACCGTCTTGAATCCGGGCGATCATGTTCTGAATTTCCTGGGTGGAATCATGCGTGCGCCGCGCCAAGGCGCGCACTTCGTCGGCCACCACGGCGAAGCCGCGGCCCTGTTCACCGGCGCGGGCGGCTTCGATGGCGGCATTGAGCGCCAGCAAATTGGTTTGCGCCGCGATACCGCGAATTACGTCCAGCACGGAGGTGATTTTTTCGCCTTCGGTTTTGAGGTGCTCGACGGCTTCCGCCGCGTGATTGACTTCATCGGCCACCCGTTTGATCATGGCAATGGCGTTTTCCACTTCGGCTTTACCTTGATGCGCCGCGTCTTCGGCTTGTTGCGCGGCGGAGGCGGCATCGGCGGTATTTTCCGCTACCTCTCGCACCGTGCTTGTCATTTCTTGCGTCGCGATCAATAAATCTTGCACTTCATTCTGTTCCCCTAGCATGCGTTGATTAATGTCGCCGACTGATTTTCCGGTTTCCGCAGCGGTCGCGGCGAGCTCGGCCGTAGCGCTGTTGAGGCGGGCGATCACTGAATTCAATTCCAGTTTCACCGCATGCAGCGCCAGGCGCAGTTGCGCCACTTCATCCAAGCCGCCGCCGTAGACCCATTGGGCAAGCTCGTTATCACAAAGCTCCTTTGAGTGGCTGGCGAGCTGGCGCAGCGGCCGCGTCAGCCAATGAGATAAGCCCGCGGCAACCGCGCCGCCAAGCACCAAGGCCAGACCCGCGCCTAGCCAAGACACTCCGCCGCTCAGGCCGAGCGTGCCCACGGCGACGAGGGTGCCGGCTAACGAAGCAAGCGTGAGTTTGGTGGAGAGGCGGAGGCGGGCGCGGCGCGGAATGCCTTGCTTGCCCGCCATGATATCTTTGTAGCTCGCCTCGGCGCGGTGGCGATATTCGTCACGCGCTTTGATGCGCACCGATTGGAATTCCACCACCTCGCCGCCATCGCGGATCGGGGTGATATAGGCATCCACCCAATAGTGGTCACCGTTTTTGCAGCGGTTTTTCACCGTGCCGATCCAGGATTTGCCTGCCTTGAGGTTGCGCCACATATCTGCAAAAACCGCGGGCGGCATATCGGGGTTGCGCACCACGTTGTGGTTTTTATGCAGCAGCTCATCGGCCTGAAAGCCGCTGATGCGCAGAAAGGATTCGTTGAACGAGGTGATGACCCCCTTGGGGTTGGTGGTCGTGATGAGGTTGTCTTCTTGCGCGACGGCGTGTTCCACGCCTGTGACGGGATGATTAATTTTCATTCCATGATCTCCACCCGCCGCCTAGATTGACGTCTGTCCGCTGATAAATGCCGCTCATATCGAGAGGTCATTTACTTATATAAACTAAGTTATATATCGAACTCATCCCGTGAAACTAAAGTGGTGTTTTGCCGGCTGTGAGTGTTTAAACCGCGGCGGGCCGGTAGAGGATGAAGCTGAGGTCGTCGGGGTGGGAGGGCGCGCCGGGTTGCGGCTGTTTCATGCGTTGGTGGCAACGCTCGGCGAGGGTGCGCGCCACCCGGCGCAGCGGTCCGGCGCGCACGCACTCGATCAGTTCGCTGATGTATAAATTATCCGGCGCGCCGTCGCTGGCGAGCAGCAAGGTGTCGCGCGGCGCCAAGGTGAGGGTGGGGCCGATGTCGATGCGCATCTCCGCCGAGCCGATGACGTTGGAGACGATATTGCGTTCGGCATGATGCACCGCCTCGGCTTCGTCGAGCAGGCCGGCTTCCACGCCGTAACCCACCGGCGAGTGCGGCACGGTTTGGTATTTCAGTTTGCCGCGCTGGCCGGTGATGAGGATCAGTGAATCGCCGACGTGATAGGAGCGGATCAGCGCACCCTGTATTTCCACCACCGCCAAGGTCGTCGCCGAGCCGCCGCCGCTGGCGATGATTTGCGCGTTGGCTTGTTCGATGCCGTTGAGGATCGCGTCGCGCAGCGACACCTCATTGCCGCGCGCCGCGCTCACGGACGCGCTCAACACCTCGATGGCCATTTTCGAGGCGGCCTCGCCGGCGGGCAGCCCGCCCAAGCCATCGGCCACCACCAGCACGGCGCTGTTATCGTCCACCGGAATCAGCGCCAAGGCGTCTTCGTTGACGCTGTCCTTGAAGGGTGAGCGCTGCGTGAACAACGCCGCGCTGCCAGCGGCGATGGCGCAACGCTCAACGCGGCGCAGATCGGTTTGCGAGTGGATCAGCGGCGCGGTCAAGCGCGGAGGTGTCTTGGCCAAGCGTTAACTCCATTCTAGGGTTTCAAGATGGCGGCGTAATTGCCCTGCGGTCTTGAATTTACGCAAGATCAGCGAGCGTTTGAGGCCGCAGCAGATGGCCTTTACCGCCGCCGGCTGGCGGGCGTAGTGTTTCGCGCCGCCTATGGCATCATAAAAAAGCCGGATCAGGTTAATGACGTCATCGTGAATATGCTGGGCGCTGGAAGCGCCCCAGTGAAACATGTCGAGCAGTTTCAATTCAAAGCCGAGGCCGTAGCGTTGCACGATGATGTTGTCCGAATGCAGGTCGCCATGATATTCGCCCAGCTGATGGATGGCTTCCATGCCCGTGGCCAAGGCGTGCAATAAGTGTACGGCTTGGAACGGGCTGAGGCGTTTGCCCGGCTGGCGCGCGAGAAAGGTGCTGAGCAGTTCGCCTTCCACGAATTCCGATACCAGGAAGGTAACGGGCACGCCGTGGTGAATGATGCTGTCCTGCAGGTAATACTGGATGACGATGGGACACTGACGCAGCTTGTGCAATTTTTTAGCGTAAAAAATCGAGGCCTTTTCGCGCTCGTTGCGATGGGGAAAGAAAAACTTGGCGGTGCGCTCGATGCCCGTGGCCCGTTCACGGATCAGGTACACCTCGCTCTCCCAGCCCGCGCCGAGGCGATGGACGATTTCGTAACGGCCGCGCAGCGGTTTGCCCGGCCGGAAGTCGAAGGCGTCGATGCGAGGATAGTGATCCGCTCTCTTTTTATGCATGCCCATCCGGTTCCGTCACTGCTATTTGACGCTTTTCACCTGGCCTGGCGCGGTTCGGCCGCGGATCAAGTTTATGCGCGCAAGCGACGATATAAAGCTGCGAATGCACGGAGCATAACAGTCATCTTTTTCGGGCGCTATTCTCATGAATCATTCATCACCCCCCGCGTCGCGGCATGCCGATTGGGATTTGATTCTGGTCATGGTGTGTTTTATCGCCGCGTGTTTGACCGTGAGCCTGGTGCTGCCGCATTGGCATGCCGCCAGCCAGCCCGTGGCGACCGTTACCGCGTCCACGCCGCGTCCTGCCCCTATCAATCTAGCCGCCACGCCGGCGCAGAAAAACGCGGCGCTCGCGGCCTACCGGGAAGGCATGGAACAGCTGCGGGGCCGGCAATATCAGGCCGCCTCGGCCGCGTTTAAAAAGGCTTTGGAGAAATTTCCCAGTTTCGCCGAGGCCTATATCGGCTTGGGTGAGGCTAACCAAATGCTCGGCGTGCATCAGGCCGCCGTGTTGAACGCGCAGCATGGTCTCGATCAAGTCATGGCGGATCACGCCGTCCTTCTTTCGGGTTTGAGTCTCGCTGCGGCGCAGGTCTGGGCCCACCGGATTCTCGGCACGGCCCTGTTGAGCCAGGCCGAGGGTGAGTTGGGGCGGGATGAAGATCTCTTGGGGAGGATGGATGCCACGCGCGCCAGTTTTCATTGCCAGCATGTCCTCAGCTTGGATCAGGCCGATGCCTCGGCCCAAGCTTGCGCCAAGACCGCCGCGGCGCTAGCGCGCCGTCCCTGAAACACCTCACTCGAAAAATCCGCTCCGACTCGTGTAGAGTGTCCGCCTGGATTGGTGGATAATGCAGGCCCATGGCGATCACACAAGGGCGGGTTCTTAATAAAAAATGAGTATCGTATTCCGCATTACCCGAGCCGGGCCGGTGGTGAATCCCGGACGAGTGTTGTCATCCTTATTCGTGGCGGGTCTGCTTATCGTTCTGGGTGCGTGCGCCAGCGGCCCGGATAAACGCTTCGCCCACGATGCGCACCTCCAGGCCAAGACCGCTTATCTGGCGCAAGATTATCCGCGCGCGCTCGCCATCGTGGAGCCGCAGGCCGCCGCGGGCGAGGCTTGGGCTCAGTACACCCTCGGTTATATGTACTACTACGGCCACGGTGTGCGCATCGACCGTTTGCTCGCGCGGCAATGGATAGAGCAGGCCGCGGCGCAAAATTACCCGCCCGCGAAAGAGGCGTTGAACCGTGTTGCGAGCGCGCCGCGCGCGGCGGCGGATGAAGCGCCGGTCACGCCAGCGCTGGTGCCCGCGCCCGCTTTGCAAGCAGCGTCGCCGCCGTTATCGCCGGAGCCACAGCCGGAGCCACAGCCGCAGCTGCAATCGCCGCATCAAGCTGAGCCTGCCCCGCCCGTACCGGTCGCTTCCCCTCTTCAGCAAGCACCGCCGGCACCGCCGCCGGTACCGGAAACGCCGCATCAAGCTGAGTCCGCCCCGTCACCTCATGCCGCATCACCCCAGACTAGCGCCCTCGATCAGCAGAATCATTCCTGGATACGCGCTCAAGATCCCCAGCGCTTGACCGTGCAATTGATCGGCGGCAGCGACAGGCAGGCCATCACCGGCTACATGGCGGACAATGCCTTGGGTGAGCAGGCGACCTATTACGTCAGCGAGCGGGCCGGCGCGCCGTGGTATGTGGTGATTTACGGCAGCTATGGCGATCTGGCCGAGGCGCGTTCGGCGCTGACCCGGTTGCCGCCGGATTTGCGCCAGGCCTCGCCCTGGATCCGCTCCTTTGCCGAGATACAAAAACAGCTCGCCGCCGGGCAATAATCGCTGGCTAGGAGCCTGCCGGACTTGGGCTATCGTTGCGAGCAAGGCGGGAGGGCGAGGTCGGTTTTTTCGGTCGTTCGAGGGAAGAGCGAAGCGAAGGGTGGAGCCGCCGCTATTTGACGAGAAGGATCGGAAAAACTGGACCGCTCTCCCACCGGCGCGGTAGATCAGTCCCAAGTCCGACAGGCTCCTAGGCCGCCGCGCCACGGTGCGCGCCTCTCCGTTCCGCCGTGCCGGCGCGGCACACCCCGTGATTCAACAGAGGAGCTATGTCCATGACTATCACTAAGCTCAGTCACGTCACCATCATCGTCCCCGATCAAGATGAGGCCTTGAGCTGGTACACGGAAAAACTGGGTTTCGAAAAACGCGTCGATGATGCTACGACCCTGCCCGGTTACCGCTGGCTGACCATCGCTCCCAAGGGCCAGCAGGATTTGGAGATCGCGCTGTTCCAGGCCCGCGATGAACGCGAGCGCGGCTGGGTGGGACAGGGCACGCTGTGGGTGCTGGAGACCGATGACTGCCGTGCCGCTTGCGCGGAGCTGGCCGCGCGCGGCGTCACTATTTTGAACCAGCCGGAGCAGATGCCCTGGGGGGTGTCAGCCATCATCCAAGACCTCTACGGCAATCCTTACAACCTGCTCGAACTGCGCAAGCCCTGAGTCTCGCGCCGTGGCTCACAGATCGAAAAATAGCCCGAGCCCGGTATAACGCAGCCGTTCGCGATAAAACTGCCCATTGGGTGAAAAGCCGCGAAAGTGTTCGAGCATCAACCGGACTTCGCGGCCGCCGCGGCGGTTGAAGGCCAGGCCGAGTTGATAGGCGCGGTTCCAGTGCCAGCCGCGCTCCTCGTGGGCCTGCAGATCCGCCGCCGCGACCAGATCGAGATTGCCGATCAGGTTTTCCTTGCGCCCCTCCACCCCGCCTTGAGCATGCCAGGGCGCGAGCTCGGGCTCGCTGTGAAAGATGTAACCGCCGCCGCCGTAGAGCCGCAGGCTGTTGAGGTCCAGCGAGATCAGCAGCTCGGCGTCTTCATAGCTGAGATTGATGCGATTGATGCCGGGATTGCCCAGCAAGAATTCGTCGCCGAGGTGCGAGCTTTGATGATAGACCCGCGCGAGATAGGACCAGGGGCCGTTGCGATAGGAAAGCGGAATGCCTATCCAATAATCGGCGTTCACCAAATCCGAGGACGGCGTGTCGAGATTGAACAGCCCGAACACCGCCCCCTGCAGGCCGATTTGCGACACCGAGGCGTCGCGCCACAGGCCGCTGGCGAAACCGAAGTATTCACCGAAGGACACCATCGCCGCGTTGAAGCTGTCCACCGCGCTGTGATAGCGCTGATAACGCATCGAGAATTGCGGCTGGCGCGGGTCGGCCAGCAGCGGCTCGAAGATTTCATACGGCGGCAGCGGCTCGATCAACGGCGGGGCCGTGGCCGCCGCGGCGGGCGCCGTCTCCGCCGCCGGACAGGTTTTGAAATCGCGCCATGCCACGCGTTGCACGCGGCCCGCCGCGCGCAAGGCCTGTTCGATAGCGAGCCGCGTTGTTTCGGGCAGACAGCTCCGCGCGGCCAGCAGCACCTCGCCGTTTTCCGCGCCCAGCACCGACACGTGCAGCTCGGCGAAACGGCTGTCCAGCACCCCTTCGGCGTAGGCCGTCAAATACGCCATTTCGGTGGCGCCGCCGGCGGGCGCGGCGGATAAACAGGCTGCCATGATCAGCGCCCGCGCCGCGTGTTTCCAAGCTTGTTTGCTCACAGTCTCGTTTTACTCCCGCGCGCGCCGCGCTTGTTTTAGAGGCAAATAGCGGCGCATGCCCGCGCCGCACGCGTGCGTTTCTCGACCCGCTTCAAAACAAATCCAGTTGTGGCGTTGCGATCCGTGGCGGCCGGAAATGCCCGGTGCGCAACGGCGCTGGGTCGCCATAACCCAAGCGCTGGCGGGCCAGCCGGAAACGCTGGGCGATCAGGTCGGCGTACACCCCCGTGCCGCGCATGCGCGCGCCGAACTCGGCGGCGTAATCCTTGCCGCCGCGGCTGTCGCGGATGCGCGCCATCACATGTTCGGCTTGCGTCGGCGCGTGTTCCGCCAGCCATTCGCGGAACAGGTCTTTCACTTCGTGGGGCAGGCGCAATAACACATAGCCCGCGCAACGCGCCCCGGCTTCGCGCGCGCAGGCGAGGATGTCTTCCAGCTCACTGTCGCTCAGCACCGGGATCAGCGGCGCCACCATCACGCCGGCCGGCACGCCCGCCGCGCTTAAATTACGGATGAGGTCCAGGCGCCGCGCGGGTGCGGCGGCGCGCGGCTCCAAGGTTCGCGCCAGCTCATGACGCAGCGTCGTGATGGACACCATTACTTGCACCAGCCCCTTGTCCGCCATCTCGGAGAGGATGTCGAGGTCGCGTTCCACCAGGGCGGATTTGGTAATCAAGGTGAAGGGGTGGCCGCAGTCGCGCAAGACCTCTAAAACAGAACGGGTGATTTTCAGGCGCCGCTCCACCGGCTGATAGGCATCGGTGTTGATGCCCACGGCGATGGGTGCGCAGTGATAGTTGGGCGCGGCCAATTCTTGGCGCAACAGCGCCGCCGCCTCAGGCTTGTAGAACAGGCGGCTCTCGAAATCCAGCCCCGGCGACAGGCCCAGATAGGCGTGGGTGGGACGGGCGAAGCAATAAACGCAGCCGTGTTCGCAGCCGCGATAGGGGTTGATGGAGCGGTCGAAGCCCACGTCGGGTGATTGGTTATAGCTGATCACCGTGCGACTGGCGTCCACGCCGAGGGTGGTGCGCAAGGGCGGGGTTTCGCCTTCGAGCCCGCCCCAGCCGTCATCGACCGCCACCCGGCTCAGGGCCTCGTAGCGGTTATCGGGATTGCTGCGCGCGCCACGGCCGCGCGGCGCTTGCGGGGGTCGTTTGCTCATCGTCGCTCTCGTGCCCGGCGAGGCGGGGTGCCGGGGGTTTTTACAAAAAGTCACAGCGTAATCTGTGACAAACACCTGCGGACATTTTAAGCTTAGGCCCCGCCCATCGCACCACAAAAAAGGTGAACCCATGTCCACGAGCCCGCCCGCCGTCCCTCTGTTGCTAGGCAAAGGTCAGTCCGAGGCCGTCCTTTATCCGAAACTCGCCAACCGCCACGGACTCATCAGCGGCGCCACCGGCACCGGCAAGACCATCAGCCTGCAAGTCTTGGCGGAGGGTTTCAGCGCTCTGGGCGTGCCGGTCTTCCTCGCCGATGTGAAGGGCGATCTGTCCGGCATGAGCCAGCCGGGGGCGCCCAACCCCAAAATCGAACAGCGGCTGACGCAGCTGGGTATCAGTGATCACAACTACACTGGCTTCCCCGTCACCTTTTGGGACATCTTCGGCGAGCAGGGTCTGCCGCTGCGCACCACGATCTCGGAGATGGGGCCGCTGTTGCTGGCGCGGCTGCTGGACCTTAACGAGGTACAGAGCGGCCTGCTCAACCTGGTGTTCAAGGTCGCTGACGAACAGGGTTTGCTGCTGCTCGACTTGAAAGACCTGCGCGCCATGTTGCGCCACGTCTCCGATAACGCCAAGACGCTCAGCGCGGAATACGGCAATGTCTCCAGCACCAGCGTCGCTGCCATCCAGCGGCAATTATTAGTGCTGGATGAGCAGGGCGGCGGCCACTTTTTCGGCGAGCCGGCGCTGCGCATCGACGATTTAATGCGTCGCGACGCCGCGGGCCGCGGCATAATTAATATTCTGGCGGCCGATAAACTCATACGTTCGCCCATCGTCTATTCGACCTTTTTGCTGTGGCTGCTGGCCGAGCTCTTCGAGCAATTGCCCGAGGTCGGCGACCCCGACCGCCCCAAGCTGGTGTTCGTCTTCGACGAGGCGCATTTGCTGTTCAAAGACACACCGAAAGCTTTGCAGGACAAGATCGAGCAAGTCGTGCGCTTGATCCGCTCCAAGGGCGTGGGCGTGTACTTCGTCACCCAGACGCCGATGGACGTGCCCGACAGCGTGCTGGGTCAATTGGGTAACCGCGTGCAGCACGCCTTGCGTGCCTTCACCCCGCGCGATCAAAAAGTGGTGCGCGCCGCGGCGGAGACCTTTCGCGGTGATGGCACGCTCGATGTGGCGGCGGCGATCACCGAGCTCGGGGTCGGCGAGGCCCTGGTGTCGTGCCTCGACCCCAAAGGCAGCCCGCAGGTGGTGCAGCGTACGCTCATTTGCCCGCCGCGCAGTCTCATCGGCCCCATCCCGGCGATGACGCGTGACCGGATTATCAGCGCCGAGCCGCTGTATGCCTATTACAAAGCCGAGATCGACCGCGAGTCGGCCTATGAGCTGCTAAATAAAAAAGCCGCCGCTGCCGTGGAAGCGGCGCAGCAACAGGCAGAGGCCCCTGAATCAGTCGCGCCGAAAAAAGGCGGCCGCGAACGGCAGGGTGTGGTCGAGGCCATGACCAAGAGCGCCATGCGCGCCATCGGTTCGCAACTGGGGCGGCAGATCATTCGCGGCATCTTGGGCGCGATTACCGGCGGCCGCGGCCGCTGAGTCCGCACCGTCTTAGCGCCGGGCGGGATGATTCGCTGCGCGTGCGAGCCGCGGCTGAAAAGTACTGAGTTAAGGTGATTGCGGTAGCGGGTTCGCGGCGTTTTATTCAGCCGGAGGCGGGGGCATTCTCGCCGCGCTTCGCCAGCGCGGCGGCTGCATGCGGCAAGATGGCCGGAGTATCGCTGGGAAGCGAGCGGCGTTTATTCCAATTTCAGGTGGCGGGTGTCGGGCGGCGGGGGCGGTGTTTGCGGTTTCTGTTGGCCGACATCGCTGCCCGCGGGGGCGAGGTCCAGCGCGCTGGTGTCTATCGCGGCGGGCGGCACCCTCGGCGGCTCCACCAATTGCGCGCCGGGTGATGACATCGACAGGGCGCTGGTGTCGATGTTGCGGGCCGGTATGACTTCGGCGTGGATCATATCCGTGCCTGGGGGGGCGGCCGACAGCGCGCTGACATCGATCTCGGGCGCGGGGATGGTTTCGCGTTTGACGAGTTCGACCCCGGCCGGCGACATGGAATAGGCGCTGATATCGATGTCGGGCGCCGGCGCCGGCGTCGCTTCGATGAGCGTCACTCCCACCGGCGCCAAGCCGGGTTCATTGCCCGCTGCGGCCTGTGTCGCGGGGGCGGACGCTTGCGCGGCGGTGGTGTTCGCGGCGGTACTCTCGCCCAATACTTCGGCCGTGCTCAACAAACCCGCGGCGCGCAGGCTGGCGACGTAACGCTGCGCGGCGGCCTCATCCAAGCCCTTTTTTATGACGACCCGCTGCCCGGAGAATAAGGCTTCCAATTTGCTGGCGGGGGTATTGAATAATTTGGCGATACTCTCTTTGACCTGCGCCAGTTGCGCACCAGCCGCCAATTGCCCGGTGACGACGATTTGATAAGTTTTATCGCTCATCTCAACATTGTCCTATTCTATCCGGCGAGCTTTAAAAATAGTGTGTTTACTATAACGGCCGGGTCATCGATATCAAAATAGCGGTTCGATGCCGGGCCAGGGCCAGGATTGAGCGCGGCATGACATTTTATAGCGTTTGCAGTACTGTAGCACCGCGCGCGGACACGCGCCCGGACTAGCGGGCGCCGCGCTCCGCCCGGCCCATCCCCTGATATATTGAATCGCCCATGTTGAGTTATCGCCACGCCTTTCACGCCGGTAATTTCGCCGATGTCCACAAACATGCCGTGCTCGCCTTGCTGTTGCGGGCCTTGCGCAAAAAAGACACGGCATTTTGCTGTATCGATACCCACGGCGGCGCCGGCCGTTATGATTTGCTCAGTGCCGAAGCGCAAAAGAATAAAGAGTATGCCGACGGCATCGGCCGTCTGTGGGGGCGTGGTTCGCCACCCGCCGTGCTGGAGCATTATTTGGCCGCGGTGCGCGCGTGCAATGCCGGGGCCGGGGCGCAAATGCTTGAAGATGCGCCGCGTTATTATCCCGGTTCGCCACGCCTAATCCGTCATTATCTGCGCCCGCAGGACCGTTTGATTCTCACCGAACTGCACAGCAGCGACATCATCGCCTTGCGCGAGGAATTCAGCGGTGATCCGCAAGTGGGGGTGCATCACCTCGATGCCTATCAAGGCTTGAAGGCTTTTTTGCCGCCCAAGGAGAAGCGCGGTTTGGTGCTCATCGATCCCGCCTTCGAGCGTCACGATGAAGTGGAGCGCGCGGTGCGAGGCTTGCATTTTGCCTGGCAGCGCTGGCCGCAAGGCATTTTCGCGTTGTGGTATCCCATCACCCATCGCGCTTCCACGGAGAACATACGTCAGTGGCTGACAAAGTTAAAAATTGCTAAGTCGCTGGTTGCGGAAATGTGCGTGCGCGCGCCGGATAGCGCACGGCGATTGAGCGGGTCGGGCATGGTGCTGGTGAACCCGCCGTGGCGGCTCGATGAGGAAATTAAAGATGCCTGCCGCTATTTGGCCGAAACGCTGGCTAGCGACGGCGGTGCTCACTCGCGCACCGATTGGGTTCTGCCCGGGTGAGGCGCGCGCTCAAACATCAACAGCGGCGCATTGCTGTTTGCGGCGCGGTGGCTTGAGGCGCGTTTGCGTTTACTGCGTGGGTTGCGCGGGGACGGCATGCCGGCTCAGCGCCATCACGCCCCGTGTTAGGCGATAAAACCACCACGCTACCGTGGCTACCGCCAACACCGCGCCCACACCGTAATAGAAGGTGCCGAGTGAGACGAAGGCGGCGAGAAAGGCCACCAGCGCGGTGCGCGACAACCAGCGGTGATGGCTGTCCGCGATCAGCATGCCTTCACGTTTGATGCCCTTCGCCCGGCGAAACCGCCCTATTTCAATGAGATTGATGGTCACGCCGACGGGAACCAGCACCACCGTGGCAAAACAGGCGTACGCCAGCCACAGCAGCCGCTCTTCCCTTTGCTCGATAAGCCGAATCTTCGCCAGATTTCGTTGTGACAGTGTTGTCGTGTTCATAGCGATTTCCTTTCTACAGTTTGCGCGATCAATCTAAGCGCTGCTCAGGCACGGACTCAGTGACAAGGTCACATGGCGCTGGGGCGGAGTCTTCGTCATGGCAATAATTACAATAGGTTGTGACTGGACTGGTTCGGCTTGACCCGCTGACTGGAGGTATTTTTCAAGGTCCCGATAAGCTGTCAGCGGGTATTGGAAATGCCGTCCGCGGACCGGGAGGATGGGTGCTGGTGAAAAACGCGCTGATGAATGCTGGGCTTGCATGGCCGGAGGACGAACGGGCCTATTGGCTGGGACGGATACTTGAAACCTCCTCGAACGAAATTTATCTATTCCGTGATGATAATTTGCGCTTCATCGAAGTTAATGAGGGTGCGCGCCGGAATTTAGGTTATAGCCAGGACGAGTTGCGGCAACTGACGCCATTGGATATCAAACCCAGCATCTCCGCCGCGGCGTTTGATAAGCTTATCGCCCCCTTGCGCCAAGGTGATGAAGATGTCGTTTTGTTTGAAACGGAGCATCGGCGCAAGGATGGTAGTGTTTATCCAGTGGAAGTGCATTTGCAGATATGCAAGACGGAATCGCTCTCGGTCTTTGTCGCCATTCTCACCGACACAACGAAGCGAAGTGCCGCTGAGGCGAAATACAAATATTTGTTTGATTCCTCTCCCGACGCCATCCTGATAATGGATGATCGAAATTTCACGGAGTGTAATAGAGCCGCGCTGAAGATGTTCGGCGTGGACTCGCGAGAGTCCTTGTCGTCTTTATGGACTGGAATTATTTTAGAAGACATAACCGCTCCCCCAGCTTGGGCAAGCCGAATGGTGCGGTTGAGTAAGATTGTTGGCTTGGCGGAATTCAATGGTGAGATATTGTTGCGGCGTGCCAATGGAGAATATTTTCCAGCATGGCTTATATTGAGTCCGCTTATGGAAAATGGCAGGGAGTCGAGTCAGCTGATTCTGCGCGACGTTAGCGCGCAAAAGCGGATTGAGAATGCCTTGCGCGAAAGTGAGGAGCGCTTTTCCTTGGCCATCGCGGGCGCTAATGATGGCTTATGGGATTGGAATTTGAAGACGAATGAAGTTATTTTTTCCCCGCGCTGGAAAAGTATGTTGGGTTATGAAGATCATGAGCTCGCCAATCATTTGAGTTCTTGGAGTGACAATGTGCATGCGGATGATATCGGTTCTGCGATGCGTGAGGTCGAGGACTATTTGAGCGGGAAGATAAGTGAGTATTCCATCGAGTTCCGGATGAGGCATAAGCTGGGTCATTACGTCGACTTGTTGTCGCGCGGTATTATCGTGCGTGATGGGGGCGGAGTGCCAAGCCGTTTTGTTGGTACCCACGTGGACATGAGCGAGAGAAAAAGATCAGAACAGTTGTTGCGGTTGCGTTGCGGTGAATTGGCAAAAGCTAATGAAACTATTGCGATGACCCAGGCTCAATTATTTCAGTCTGAGAAAATGGCCTCTATCGGTGAGTTGGCTGCTGGTATCGCGCATGAGATCAATAATCCAGTGGGGTTTGTCAGTTCAAATTTAAGCACGCTCAAAGAGTATTCAGAAAATTTGCTTGGCTTGATTGAATTGTACGCGCGTATGGAGGTGTGTCCCGATGATGGGGCGCATTTGAAGGATATTATGGCGTTCAGGGCGCAGATCGATCTTGATTATATTAAAGGTGATGTGCATAAGCTGATCACGGAAAGTGAGGAGGGTGTTGGTCGGGTCGCACGTATCGTGAAGGATCTGAAGTCGTTTTCTCATGCGGGGCAAGGAGATTACCAGCTTAGTGATTTGCATGAAGGCTTGGAGTCAACCCTCAATATTGCGCATAACGAAATTAAATATAGAGCGGAGCTTGTGAGGAAGTATGGCGACTTGCCGTCAATAAATTGTAATCCATCTCAGATCAATCAAGTGTTCATGAATTTAATCATTAACGCGGCTCAGGCGATTGAGTCGCGGGGTACAATCACGATACGCAGTGGCAGGCGAGGTGATGAGTGGGGATGGGTGGAAATTAGTGATACGGGGTCCGGTATTCGCGATAATCTAAAAACCCGGATATTCGAGCCGTTCTTCACTACTAAAGAGGTAGGTAAAGGCACGGGCTTGGGTCTCGCCATCAGTTACCGGATTATTGAAAATCATGGCGGCCGCATTGAGGTGGAGAGCGTATTAGGTGAGGGCTCCACGTTTCGTGTGTTGTTGCCTCTCAAGATGGGATGAGCGGTCCCATGCCGAGCCGCCAATGTGAAGCTATCTTCGTGCAAGTCCGATGAGTGCGTGAGTGCCGGCTAACGCGTCCGCGTTGGCCCGCCACGCGCCGTGGTATTTTTGACTTTCATTTATGCAATGCTTATCATCGCGGCTCTTCGCTGCCATTCCTTATTTCATGTTTCGGATCAGTGTGATGACTTCCACCAAAAACATTGCGTCATTACGGCGCCTTAATGCCAATGAGCATGCCGTTCGCTTCTCTGGGCCGGCGGGTCAGCTGGAGGCGGTCGTGAGCGCTCCCGGGGTGGATGATCAGATTCGCGCGGTGGCGATCGTGTGTCACCCGCATCCCTTGCATGGTGGTAATCTCGATAATAAAGTTGCGCACACATTGGCGCGGAGCTTGTGCAATGTAGGCGCGGTGACGATTCGTTTTAATTTTAGGGGCGTGGGTGACAGTGCCGGCGCCTACGATCATGGTGTCGGTGAGACACAAGATTTGCTTGCGGTCATCCACTCGGCGCGGGCGGCGTACCCCGGCTATGAAGTATGGCTCGCGGGGTTTTCCTTCGGCGCTTATGTCGCTTTGCATGCCACCCAATATGTCGCGGTTGATCGCCTTATCACCGTCGCGCCGCCGGTTAATATATTTAATCTCGCCGAGCTTGAAGCGCCTGCATGCCCGTGGCTGCTGGTGCAGGGTAAGTGTGACGAATTGGTGCCTTACAAAGATGTATTGCGTTGGACTTCTCGTCTCTATCCCGCCCCCGAGGCGATCTATCTCGATGATGCCTGCCATTATTTTCATGGCAAACTGTCTTTGCTGCGCGACGTGGTCGAGCATGCATTGAGGGAGGGCGAGCAGCGTTACGGTCTTGCGGGTAACGGCTAAAGCTCAAATGGATTGTTCTCGGCGTGTTGCCCGTCCCGGGGCGGCAACACGGCCACATGATCTGACTCGGTTGTACCAAAGGTCGCATCCGCATAACAGCGGGCAATATTGAACAAGAAACGGCCGGGGACTTTAAGTCCCCGGCCGTTCGCATCTGCGGTGAGTGCTGGATTAGCGCGCTTGTTTGCGGCGGCTTGCGAGGCGCATGCCCAAAATGCCCATGCCTAACAGCGCCAAGGTCGCCGGCTCGGGTATGCTGGCGCGATTGTCGTCGTAGTTAAGATCGACTTGGCCGACGACGTAATCACCACTGCTTGCGCCAAAGCCGTTGAAGCTGATGGTGTTGAGGCCGTCGAGCAGCAAGCCGGTGACGTCGAATGTGGTAAAGGAGGGGCCGGGGCTGCTGTAACCGGTATTGGCGATGAAGTCGCCGATTGTGGTGCCATTGATGGCCACGGACACCAGTACATCGGGTGAATTCCACAGACCGTATTTCACGTCGACGCTGGCAGGCAGCGCGTTGGACGGGCTGCTGGCGTTCAAGAAGGCCTCAAACAGGCCCGCGCTGGAGATGACGTTGTTGCCCAGGTCGCCGGTGGAGGCAGTGACGGGAACCGCCTGTGCGGTTATGGGGCCGGCCGCTAGTGAGAGTGCAAGGATGAGGGCGCGCGAGCTGGTGTTTAGGTGCTGAAACATGACTTCTCCGACGATTACCAAAGCGATCGCATAATATTAATATGTAGTAAGCATTATGCAACGCAAATATTGCGCCATGGCTGATATTGTCTCTATCCGGCACCAGATTAGATGGGCTGAGGCGGTCGCCGCTGAGGGATGTGTAAAAAAAATCGACACATTATCCTAGCCCATGACGAGTCACGGACAGCGAGGTGAGGTCGATTCGCGCATGAATGTGCGCATCGTTCCCTGATGGCCTGCGACAACCGCTTTTCATGCCTTGTGAGCTAGCGGGGTGCAGGCTATCCCGAGTCGAGGGGTTGGCCTGTCGGGCGATGAAAAAACCGCCAAGCTCCGGGCTTGGCGAGCCCGGCTAAGGGTTCGGAGTGAATGGCGAGGAGCGGCGTATGGCCGCGTTCGCGGGCCTCATTATGCAGTTCGAGTATTGGCTGAACGGCGGCGCGCAAGGCCGATCCCCGCCAGGCCCAAGCCCAAAAGCGCGAGCGAGGCGGGTTCGGGTACGGCGCCCGCTTCGCTGACAAAGGCGGAACCAAAGGCATTACCCAGCCCTGAGCCGCCGTAATTGACCAAGGTGGTGCCGGCTCCCGTGGTGAGGTTGATATTCAATACCGTGGTGCCGCTGATGCCGTAGAGGTCGATGTTGTTGTCGGTCGCCAGTCCGAACACGGCGCCGACACCGATGTTGCCGATCAAGCTGCCGATGCCGGTCGTGGGGTCAAGCTCAATCAAGCTGTCACCAGGGCTGGATGAGAGGTAGAGCTTGCCGCCGACGAAGGCCAGGTCGCCGGATGAGGAGTAGGGGGTGCCGCCGCTGCCGATCAAACTTGCCGTGCCGGTGCCGGTGTTGATCGAGTACAGATTATTGTTGGCGGCGTAGAGCGTGCCGCTGCCGTCGAAGACCAAGGAGTTAACGGCGGTGCCGAGGTTGCCGATGAGGGTGGCGGCGGCGGTAGTTTTGTTGATTGAGTACAAGCTGCTGAAGGTGACGCCGTAGAGATTGCCGCTGGGGTCGAAGGCGATGTCGGTCATGGTCGTGCCCATGTTGCCGATGACGGTGGCGGCGCCGGTCGCGACATCGACCGTGCCCAGATTACCGCTGGAGTCACCGACCCACAGCACCGGCGCGGCGCCCGCGGCGGTGGCGAGTGACAGTCCGGCGCCAAGCGCCATAATGCGAAGATAGCGAGATAGACGAAGCATGGTGATTCCTTTCACTTCTTGCTGTTTGATGGGTACGGCTATTCGCCGACAATGATGCGCTGATGGCCAGCAGATCCCGTGCCACATGGTTTAATGGTTTGAAATGGTTGCGGTTGGGTCCCGTTGGGCCTGCGAGCAGGGTGAAGGTGTAAGTTTTGCCGACAGCGCCTTGGGGCGCTCAAGCCGGGGCATGCGGCCCGGCTTGAGCGCGGCGGGGCGGTTTCAGCGTGCCGAGTGGCCGCTGAGTTTGACTTCGACCTTTTCGTGTTCCGCGAGATTGGCATAGTAGTCGCGCA
Organism: uncultured Gammaproteobacteria bacterium; assembly: GCA_947259075.1. GTDB lineage: Bacteria > Pseudomonadota > Gammaproteobacteria > DRLM01 > DRLM01 > CAKKSB01. The sequence goes on from CAMYKQ010000038.1 coordinate 23,486, forward strand.
AGATCGCCAGCACCTCGGGGCGCGAGAACTCCGCGGGGACCTCGCCGTTCTCGGAGAGGGCCTTGCGCAGCTTGGTGCCGGAGAGCAGCAGGCGGTCGCCGCCCTCGTGCGGACAGGTGCGCATGGAGGCCATGCCGCCGCACTTATAACAATAGAAGGTCCAGTCGATCTTGAGGGGCTGGGTCTGCAGGGAGCCCGCAGGGATCTCATCGAAGATGTGGTGGGCGTCGAAGGGACCGTAGTAGTCACCCACGCCGGCATGGTCGCGGCCGACGATGAGGTGCGAACAGCCGTAGTTCTGGCGGAACAGGGCGTGCAACAGGGCCTCACGCGGACCGGCGTAGCGCATGTCCAGCGGATAACCCGATTGCACCACGGTGTCCTTGACGAAGTAATTGTTGACCAGGGCGTTGATGGCCTTGACGCGCACATCGGAGGGGATGTCGCCGGCTTTCAATTTGCCCAGCAGCGAATGGATCATCACGCCGTCGCAAATTTCGATGGCGAGCTTCACCAGGTATTCATGCGAGCGATGCAGCGGGTTGCGGGTCTGGAAGGCGACGACCGTGCTCCAGCCTTTTTCCTCGAACAGCGCGCGGGTCTGCGCCGGGGTCATGTAGACCTCGGCGAAGTCGATGGGGAAACGGCCCTGCGATAAGACCTTAACTGGTCCCGCCAGATTGACCTCACCCTGCTCCATCACCATCTTCACGCCGGGGTGCTCGGGGTCGGTGGTCTTGAACACCATCGCGCACTCGTGGGCCTTGTCGATACTGTATTTCTCCGTGACCTGCATGGTGGCCATGAACTCGCCGCTCTCGCGGTCCACCAGCGCCACCTCGGCGCCGGTCTTGATGCCGTCGGCGGTGTGTTTGTCGGTGGACAGGGTGATGGGGATGGGCCAGAACAGGCCGTTGGCCAGCTTCATGCCGTCGCACACGCCTTGCCAATCGGCGTGGCTCATGAAGCCGTTCAGCGGGGTGAAGCCGCCGATGCCGAGCATGATGAGGTCGCCGACCTCGCGCGAGCTGATTTGCACCCGCGGCAGACTCTCGGCGCGTTGTTGCTCGGCGGTCAATGCCGCACCGGCTAGCAAAAGGGGCTTCAGCGTGTCGGCGCCGTGGGGTTTGACGAGTTTGGACATGGTGTGGGGCTCCTGAAAGATAAAGATGACCGCGCTGCGCGGACGATTCGAGCATGCCGCGAAAGGGCGCTATTTTAGCAATGAAATGTCCGCCGGGGCTATGCGGGGGACGGATCAGTGATCTTGGCCGCTGCGCGCCACCCAAAATTGTTTGATGAGCTGGGCGCGGTTACGCACCCCCAGTTTTTCAAAAATGCGGCTCATGTGTTTTTTAACGGTGATTTCGCTGATGTTCAAGCGCCCGGCGATGGTGCAATTGGCCGCGCCGTCGAGCGCGGCATGCACGACTTCTTGCTCGCGAGGCGTGAGTTTGCCCAGCCATTGCGCGGTCCGGTCCGGTCCGGGCAGGGCGCTGGCGGCGGGTTGCTGTTGAATGCTGGTCCAGCTGCTCAATTCGGCGGCCACGGCGCCGGCGAGGCGGTCATCCAGGCCGCCGGCCTCGCGCAGGCCGGTCTGTTCGCTGAGCAGGTGGCTCAAATGCGTGGCGAGGCGCGGGCCGCGCAGGTCCAGCAAAAAGGTGTGGGCGGGGCGGTCGGCGGCAAAGTCGTAATGAGGCGGGCAGGTGCTGCGCACGAAGCCGAAGCGCTGCAAGAGGTCTTGATAGAGCGTCAGCGGCGTGGAGGTGATGAACAGCGCGGGGCGGATCAGCAGGGTGACCAAGTCGCGCAGCAGGACCGCGCGGCCGGCGATGTCGGCGGGGTCGCGCACGTCGATGAGGCGCACGAACCAGCAGGCGGTTTGTTCGCGCGGGGTGGCGTATACCGCCAGTTCCTTGGGGTCGAGCTGCTGGAAATAATGACGCGTGACCGGCTGCGACATTAAATAATCCAGGGTGTGACGGTTGACGGGCAGCACGATTGAAATGCCGCGCAAGGCGCCGTCGGGTCCCTTTATTAAACGCACCACCCCGGGGTCGATGGCCAGTAATTCCCTCATATTGAGAAAGTCGGGCTCGCGCGGTTCGGAGACCACCAGCTCTTTGAAGCGTGCTTGGGTGTCGCGGTCCAGTAGCTCGAGTTGCACCGAGGTGTCTTCGCCGCGCAGTCGCCGCCATTCGTCCATATAGGCTTGCAGATCGGGTAAGTCTTGCGGCGTGGCGGGGACCATGCGCAGGTCGCTGACGCTGAGTTCGGTGGCGCCGAAGAGCGCGGCGCGCACCAGGCCGTTACCCAGCAAGTAGAAAAATTCTTGTAAGGCCGCTTTGCGTTCCTCGGCATCGCCCGGCGTAGTCGCGACGCGGGCGAAATGGCGCAGGGCATTGAGGCGCATGGTTTGGAAGACATTGGGCCGCCGCCATTGCAGGTCGCGGGCCACGGCGCCGCGCAGTAAATCATGCAGCGCCCAGCCGCGCCGCGAGCGGCGCACGAAGGAGAGATGGGTCAGTTGTTTAAATTCTTGCAGCTGCACCGGCGCGCCGCTGAGTTGACCGAGCAGCTCTTGGTCGAAGTTGCGTACGATGGCGGCGGCTTCCACTTGTTCGCGCAAGGCTTGGTCGGGTATTTCCCGCAGCCAGCGTTGCGCGAGCGCGCTGATGACTTCCGGCCGTTGCGGCGCTTCGCTGAAGGCCGCCGGGCCTTCTTGTTTGACGAGGGCGGCCGCGAGGGATAAGGCCAGGGGATGGCCGCCGGTGAATTCGAGCGCTTGCGCGGTCAAGCCGGGATCGGTGACGCCGTGGTGCGCCAGGAATTCGCGGGTGTGTTCCAGATCGAAGCTGTCGAGCGGGATGGGCCGGATCAGTTCGCACCAGGCATCGTGATCGCGCCACCATTCATGCAGAGAGAAACGCCCGGCGATAACGACAACCGCGCGTTCGGGTAATTGCGGCAAAAACACATCGCGCAGCCAGCCATCCAGCGCGCCGATGTCTTCGTAGGTATCGAAGACGATGGCGATGCGGCGTTCCGCGCTGATGCGGTGCAGGGTGGTGAGATACGCTTCGTCGCGTTCGCCCTGCAAACCGGCCGCGGCGAGGGCCGTGTTCAGCCGCGACAATAAGGAATCAGGCTGGTCGGAGAGGTCGCGCGCATCGAAATGGAAATAGAGAGCGCCTTGTTGATCCGCGATGCGCCGGTAGGCATCGAGCAAGGTGCTCTTGCCTACGCCGCCCGGGCCAAAAGGATTGAGGATTTCCCATTCGCGTTTTCCCGCCAAGGCCTGCGCGAATAAATCGCATTCGCGCGCGCGCCCCACAAAAAACCCTTTTTTTATGCGGGCTAAGCGCGCGCCAATAGTATTACGCGCGGCGGATGCGGGTGTCGTCGCGGTCACGATCGGGTCTGTCTCCCTTAACTGAGCGGGTGGCTATTAGTGTTTTTTGCTTTGTGCCCGCTCAGTAACAACATTCTACTTTGGTATGCCTACTTTTGGATACTTTTATTATTCGTGCGCGCTGCGTAGTTTATCTCCACTTGGTTTGCAAGTTAGTTTTCAAACATCGCAAATTTCCGCTATCTATCCCGTGCGCGTCACCAGTGGCAGGGACAAGCTGCTGGTTTTGGCACAGGGATGTGTCTTTTGAGGTATTTCTTCAGGTCTTTGGTGTTTTAAGTATGTGGCGCGCTACCGTGTGCTCGCGAAGAAGGGCGGCACATCCTCCGCCGGTATTGGGCGGCTGAACAGGAACCCTTGCACCATATCGCAATGGTGTTCTCGCAAAAATTGCAATTGTCTTTCGTCTTCCACGCCTTCGGCGACTACGTTGAGCCGCAGATTATGGGCCATGGCGATGATCGCCGCGGTGATAGCCATATCGTCGGGATCGTCGGGGATGTCTTTGACGAAGGAGCGATCTACTTTGAGGGTGTCGAGGGGGAAACGCTTTAAATAGCTCAGCGAGGAATAGCCGGTGCCGAAGTCGTCAATGGAGAGTTTAATGCCCATGGCTTTGAGCTCATGCAAGGTTTCCACGGTGGTGTCGGTGTTTTTCATGATGATGCCTTCGGTAAGTTCCAATTCCAGCAACTCGGGCGCTAAGCCGGTGTCTTTCAAAGCATGGCTCACCATGTCGATGAGATTTTTATTGTTGAATTCACGATCCGAGAGATTGACTGCCACGCGCAGCGGGCCGAGGCCGGCTTCCTGCCACTGCCGTGCCTGACGGCAGGCGTTGTACAGCACCCATTCACCGATGGGAATGATTAATCCGGTTTCCTCGGCGAGCGGGATGAAACTGAGCGGCGAGATCAAGCCCTGGTCTTCGCGGTCCCAGCGCAGCAAGGCCTCGGCGCTTATCATGCGCCGGCTCGCCATATCGATTTGCGGCTGATAGTGCAACACAAGTTCGCCGCGCAATAGGGCGCGGCGCAACGCGGCTTCCAGTTCCATGTTTTCCGCGGCGCGGGCATTCATCGCCGGGGAATAGAGTTGATAGGTGTTCTTGCCTTGTTCTTTGGCGCGGTACAGCGCGATGTCGGCATTGCGTAGCAGGGTGTGGGCGTCGCTACCGTCATCGGGGTAGAGGCTGATGCCCAGGCTCGCGGTGACGAAGAGCTCGCGCTTTTCCAGCAGAATGGGTTCGGAGAGGGCCGTGAAGACTTTTTCGACGATGTGCATCACGTCTTCGGTTTTACCCAGATCGGTGAGCAGCAGCGCGAACTCGTCGCCACCCAGACGCGCCACGCTGTCGCCGGGGCGCAGTAACGCGGAGAGGCGTTCCCCCGCGGCCTTGAGCAATTGATCGCCGGTGTTATGGCCGAGGGTGTTGTTGATGTTCTTGAAACGGTCGAGGTCAAGCATCAGCACCGCGACTTTATGCTTACGCCAGGGTGCGCGCGCCAAGGTCTGCTGGAGGCGGTCGGTGAATAATAGGCGGTTGGGCAGCAGGGTGAGCATGTCATGGGTGGCCATGTATTGCAGATTGCTCTCCGCCCGGCGTTGCTCGGAGAGGTCTTTCAACAGAAACACGCAGCCTTCGCCTTGGCCGGCGGCGCCGAGCCGGGCGCGTGAGACCAATACCTCGATCCGCTCGCCATTTTTGCGGCGTGCGAAGGTCTCCACGTTACGCAGGCGCAGGTGCAGCGCGTCCGCCGCGATGATGAAAGGTTCTTCTTTGGTTTCTTCCAGCAGCATGCCGATGGCCTTGTACGCCAGTTCTTCCTGGGCGTAGCCGAAGATTTCAGCGGCGGCTTGATTGCTGTGGCTGATCAGGCCATGGGTGTCGGTGACCAGCAGGGCGTCGGCCATGGAGGCGATGATATTGTCCAGATAGCTCTTGGCGGCGAGGTTTTCTTGGCTGGATTTTTTCAGCGCCTCGGCCATGGCGTTGAAGGTGAGGGCGAGCTCGCCCAGTTCGTCTTTATTGGCGACCGCGACGCGTGCATTGAGGTTGCCGGCGCTGATCCCGGCGCTGGCCTGCTGGAGCTGGCTGATGGGGGTGGCGATGGCCCGGGCGGCGAAGACCCCGAGCAGCAGGGCGATGGCGAAGGTGAGGGCGCCGGTGATGAGTAAGGCATTTTGCGTGGAGAGGATGGCGGTTTGCGCCGCCCCGCGGCGGTCGCTGAATTTTTGATTGGCGTGAGTGATGGCGTCTTCGAGGGCGCTGAGCAAGGTCATTTCCCGCTCTTCCAAAATGTTTTTGCTGTCTAATACCGCGGCGTTCGTGGCCTGATGCTGCGAGAGGGTAATGAATTCATTGCTGGCCGCGATGAATTGATCGCCGGCCTGATCGATGCGCTCCGCCAGTTGGCTCGCCGTGGGCGAGGCGCTCTGCGCGAGGACTCGGTAACGGTGCAGATGGGTTTGATAGCGCTCGAGCCCCGCCTTGATAAGTTTGATTTCGGTTTGTGTCCCTTTCTCGCCGTCATGCCCTGGCAAGCCGCGGTCATCCGTTTCGAGCAGGGCGAGTTCGCTAGTGGAGGCCACCATCCGCAGGGTGCCGGCGCGCAATTCGTTCAAGGTGCTGATCAGGGGCAGGGTTTCGTCGGCGGCTTGGGAAAAGCTGGCGCCGATACGCTGCGTCGCCTCCAAGGAAAACGCCGCCACCCCGGCCACCAGCATGGCCACTAATAAATACCCAAGCAGCAGCCGGTTGCGAATGCTCAGAGAGGCTAATACAGCAGCGTGCGGTTTTGCGCGCGCCAGGGTGCTGGCGCCCGGGTTGCTGCCGGGCAGCGGCTTGGGGGCGGTCTCCTGGGGATGGGCTCTCTGGCGGCTGTCCGGAGGTAATGCGTGTATCGGTTCGCTCATATCCGTGCTGTGTGCTGTCGTTGCAACGGAGCGTCTCCGCCTGGGTTGTTTGCTGCACCTGTCTTTGGGTCTTGAACGGGCGTACCTTTTTAGCGGTCTGGCGAGGGAAAACTTAATCGCAATGCGCCGTATGCACCGCGCTGGCCAGCTTAATTACCTACTTATTTGCTTGGTTTGCAGCGGGGCTGGAATTATGGCAAAAAGGCGGCACGCTTGCCCTTGGTCCGGGAGCTCAGGTTTGATGGCGCGGGGCCGATGTGTTCAGTGAACTTAGGCGGTGACGCGAGGATGGCTGGGAGGCGAAGGGCATGGATGCGGACGAGGTAGCAAAACGCTTACAGCACTTGCGGGAACAATACACCAGCGAGTTGCCCGGCAAGTTCGAGGCCATTCGCGCGGCCTGGGAGCGGCTTGAGGCGGCTTGGGGAGCGGAAAATTTAAAAACGATCATCCGGCTCAGCCACAATCTGGCCGGTTCGGGGGCGACCTTCGGATTCCCTTTGTTGAGTGCCGCCGCGCGGGATTTGGAAAACCGTTTGCGTCAATGCGAGGGCGCGGCCGCGCCCTCCGCCGCGGAGCTCGATGCCTTGCGGGCCGCTGTGCGGGCATTGATCGCGGCGGGCGGGGCGGGCATGGAGCAAGCGGCAGCCAAGCCGCTGGTCTTGCGCGCCAAGAGCCCGTTCCAGGCCACCGGGGAAAACCGCTTTATTTATATCGTCGATGACGATACGGCCACGGCGGAACAATTGGCCCTCCAGCTGCGCCGCTATGGCTACGAGATCGACGTGTTTTCCTCGCCCGCCGCGGCGCTGGCCGCCGTGGCGGCCAAGCCGCCCGCGGCCGTGCTCATGGACATCATCTTCCCTGAAGGGCGCTTGGCGGGCGTGGAAGTGGTGGCCGCGATACAGCGCGCCCGTCAGCATCCCTTGCCGGTTATGTTTATGTCCTCCCGCGATGATTTAGAGGCCCGCTTGCACGCCGTGCGTAACGGCGGTATCGCCTATTTGACCAAGCCGGTTGATGCGGGCGCGCTGGTGGATAAATTGGATGATTTGCTGGCGCCGTCGCCCACGGAGCATTACCGGGTGTTGGTGGTCGATGATTCACCCCAGCTGGCCGCCTATTACGCTGAGATTCTGCGTGATGCGGGCATGGAGGTGGAGGCGGTATCGGATACTACCGCCATCATCGACTTGCTCAAACAATTCCGCCCCGATCTCATCCTGCTCGATCTGTATATGCCCGGTTGCGATGGGCTGGAGCTGGCGGCGGTGATCCGGCAGCAGGAGGAGTGGGTGAGTACCGCCATCGTATTCTTATCGGCGGAAACCGATCTCGATATTCAGATGGATGCCTTGCGCCGGGGCGGGGATGATTTTCTGATTAAGCCGGTGGAGCCGCATCATTTGGCGGCGGCGGTGACGGCGCATGTGCGCCGCGCGCGGGAATTGCGCTCATATATGGTGCGCGACGGCCTCACCGGCTTGCTCAATCACAGCGCTATAAAAGAACAATTAGGGTTAGAGCTGGCGCGCTGTCTGCGCGAAAACCGTCCCCTGTCTTTCGCCATGCTGGATATCGACCATTTCAAACAGGTCAATGACCGTTATGGCCATGCCGCCGGTGACCGGGTTATCACGAATCTATCCCGCCTGCTGCGCGACCGGCTGCGGGCCTCCGATATGGTGGGCCGTTACGGCGGTGAGGAATTCGCGATGGTGTTGATAGGCGCCGGCGCGGAGGATGCCAGGCGCCTGCTCGAGGCCATTCGTGAGGATTTCGCCGCGATGCGGCACGCGAGTGAGCAGGGTGAGTTCAGCGTTAGTTTCAGCGCCGGTATCGCGGCCTTTGCGGGGCATGCCGATGCCGCGGACCTCAATGAATGCGCTGACAAGGCCTTGTACGAGGCCAAGCGGGCCGGACGTAACCGCATCATAGTGGCCGGCGTATCCTGATCTTCCCTTCGCTTTTTCCCCCCGCCGCAAGCGTGTAATATTGAACCCTTTCCTTAAGGGGGTGCGGATTTGGAGCAATTTCGAGGTACGACCATTCTGGCGGTGCGCCGCGGGGCGAAGGTGGCGATCGGCGGCGATGGCCAAGTGTCCTTGGGTAACACCGTGATGAAGGGCAACGCCCGCAAGGTGCGCCGCCTCTACGGCGAGCGCGTCATCGCCGGTTTCGCCGGCGGCACCGCCGACGCCTTCACTCTGTTCGAGCGCTTCGAAGGCAAGCTGGAGAAGCACTCCGGCAACTTGGTGCGCTCCGCGGTGGAGCTGGCCAAGGATTGGCGCACCGACCGCATGCTGCGGCGGCTGGAGGCCATGCTGATCGTGGCGGATCAACACAGCTCGCTGCTCATCTCCGGTAATGGCGACGTCATCGAGCCCGAACACGATCTCGCCGCCATCGGCTCCGGCGGTCCCTACGCGCAGTCGGCGGCGCGGGCGCTGATGCTGCACACCGACTTGGATGCGCGCGCGGTCGTCGAGCAGGCCTTGTCCATCGCCGCCGATATTTGCGTGTACACCAACCACAACCTCACCATCGAGGAATTGGACGCGGCGCAGTGAGCGTCAGCGTGACTCTTCCAATAACGGCCCCCGGCGATCGAGAAGACCAGATGTCCCATATGACCCCGCGAGAAATCGTTCAAGAACTCGACAAGCACATCGTCGGTCAAGCCGACGCCAAGCGCGCGGTGGCCATCGCCCTGCGCAACCGCTGGCGCCGTTCCCAAGTGAGCGAGACGCTGCGCAACGAGATCACCCCGAAGAATATCTTGATGATCGGCCCCACCGGCGTGGGCAAGACCGAAATCGCGCGGCGCCTGGCCAAGCTCGCCAACGCCCCTTTCATCAAGGTCGAGGCCACCAAGTTCACCGAGGTCGGTTATGTCGGGCGCGACGTGGAATCCATCGTGCGTGATTTAGTGGACGTCGCCATCAAGATGACCCGTGAAGAGGCGCTGGCCAAGGTGCGTCACCGCGCGCAGGACGCGGCGGAAGACCGGGTGCTCGAAGCGCTGCTGCCGCAGGCGCGCACCGGGTTCGGCGCCACCGCCGAGAACGCCGAGGAGAGCACGACGCGGCAGATCTTCCGCAAGAAACTGCGCCAAGGCGAGCTCGACGAGAAGGAAATCGACGTTGAACTCAGCGCCGCCCCGATAGGGGTGGAGATCATGGCGCCGCCGGGCATGGAGGAAATGTCCGGGCAATTACAAAGCCTGTTTCAAAATATGGGTGGCAACCGTACCCGCCGCCGCCGTTTGCGGGTGAAGGACGCCCTCAAATTATTGGCGGATGAAGAGGCGGGCAAACTGGTCAACGAAGAAGAGTTGAAAACCCGCGCGCTGCACAATGTCGAGCAAAACGGCATCGTGTTTCTCGATGAGATCGACAAGATCGCCAAGCGTGGCGAACATGGCGGCCCCGATGTTTCCCGCGAGGGCGTGCAGCGTGATTTGCTGCCGCTGGTGGAGGGCAGCACCGTCACCACCAAGCACGGCGTGGTGCGCACCGATCACGTGCTGTTCATCGCCTCCGGCGCCTTTCATTTGTCCAAACCCTCGGACCTCATTCCCGAGTTGCAGGGGCGCTTGCCGATACGCGTGGAATTGAACGCGCTCACCGTCGATGATTTCGTGCGTATTCTCACCGAGCCCGATGCCTCGCTCACCGAGCAATACGCCGCGCTGCTCGGCACGGAGGGGCTGGCCCTGGAGTTTTCCGAAGAGGGTGTCCGCCGCCTCGCCGAGATCGCGTGGTCGGTGAATGAGCGCACCGAAAACATCGGCGCCCGCCGCCTGCACACGGTGATGGAGCGTTTGCTGGAAACCGTGTCCTTCGACGCGTCTGACCGCAGCGGTCAAAGCTTGCTGATCGATGGCGCCTATGTCGATCAGCGGCTGGGTCAGCTCGCGGGCAATGAGGATATGAGCCGCTATATTTTATAGAAGGTGGTGAACGGCAATTTTAAAATTAGCTTAACCGGGAAACATACAACGCCTTACTCACCGTCCTCCGCCCGTAATCGAGAACGTTATGCCCCAGCAAAAATCCCGTCCCACTGATATTCGCCTTCACCGCGTTAGCCGCGTCTTGGAGGTCAGCTTCGACGATGGCAGTCATTACAAATTGCCCTGCGAATACCTGCGCGTGTATTCGCCCTCGGCCGAAGTGCGTGGTCACGGCCCCGGTCAGGAGGTGTTGCAGGTGGGCAAGGAGAATGTCAACATCACCGCCATTGAGCCGACAGGGCATTATGCGGTGAAAATCTTTTTCGACGATGGCCATAGCTCTGGAATCTATACCTGGGATTTGCTGCACAATCTCGGCGAACATCAGGCGGCGCTGTGGCAGGATTATTTGGATGCCCTGGCCAAGGCCGGCCATCAGCGCACACCCCCTTCAACAACGGCGCAATAGCATGACTGATCGTGACTCCTCCGGCTCCACTCACTTCGGCTACCAGCGCGTGGCCGCGGAAGACAAAGCGCGTTTGGTGGCGGGTGTCTTCGATTCGGTGGCCGGTAAATACGACCTGATGAATGATCTGATGTCGCTCGGCGTGCATCGCCTGTGGAAGCGCTTCACCCTTGAGCTCAGCGGCGTGAGCGCGGGACAGCGGGTGTTGGACGTGGCCTCGGGCACGGGTGATCTCGCCGCCGCCTTCGCCGGACGCGTGGGCGCCGAAGGCAGGGTGATCTCCACCGATATCAACAACGCCATGCTCAGCCGCGGCCGTGACGCGATCATCGAGCGCGGCATCGCCGGCAACGTCGATTACGCTCAAGCCAATGCCGAAAGCCTGCCCTTCGCCGCCGCCAGTTTCGATTGCGTCAGCATCGCCTTCGGTCTGCGCAATGTCACTGACATTCCCGCCGCCCTCGCCTCGATGCATCGCGTGCTCAAACCCGGCGGGCGTTTGCTGGTGCTGGAATTTTCCAAGCCGCTGGCGCCGGTGCGGCCTTTATACGATGTGTATTCGAAAGTATTGCCCTGGCTGGGCAAGGCGGTGACCGGCGACGCCGACAGTTACCGTTATCTGGTGGAGTCCATCCGCATGCACCCCGATCAAGCCACGCTGAAAAAAATGATGATCGCGGCCGGGTTCAGTCATTGTGATTTTTACAATTTGAGCGGCGGCATCGTCGCCCTGCACCGGGCCTATAAATTGTGATCCGCGGCGCGCAGGTCCAGTACGCCGGGTTTTGGCGGCGCGCCGCCGCCTCGCTGATCGACACCTTGATTTTCGGATTGATAATCGGCGTGGCGTGGGCGCTGCTAGGCGTGAGTGGCGCACCGCAAACCGGCGCGGCGCCCGGACCGCAGCTCACCAACGCGGCCAGCATCCCGGTTCTGTTGGCGCAGAATTTATTGCCTGTACTGATCACGGTGTTCTTCTGGGTTAAATTTCTTGGCACGCCCGGCAAGCTCTTGCTGGGTTGCCAAGTGGTGGACGCGCGCAGCGGCGCGCGTTTAAACGTGGCGCAGGCGATCTTGCGTTATCTCGCCTATTTCGTCTCGGCCTTGCCGCTGGGTCTGGGTTTTTTGTGGGTCGCTTGGGATAAACGCAAACAAGGCTTCCACGATAAAATAGCCAAGACCGTGGTGGTGATGGAGGATGCGTCGCGCGCGCCGCTGCCGGATTTTGAAAAGGATTGGACGTGATTATTCCCTCGCTGTTGCTGGCCGGACTGGAAAGCGCCGTGAATCGTTATCTCGCGCTCGATCCCGCCACGCTGGCGCGCCTCGCGCCGCTCAGCGGCAAGGTCGTCGCCCTGGAATTGCGCGGTCTCAATCTCACTTTTTATATGGCGCCAAATGCGGGTGGCCTGCAATTGCTTGGTGATTACGCCGGGTTGCCCGACACCGTCATCAGCGGCGCGCCCTTCAGTCTGGCGCGCCTTGGCATTGCGCGCGGTGAGCGCGGCGCCTTGTTCAAAGGCGATGTGCAAGTGCGCGGTGATGTGGAAGCGGGTCAACGTTTCGAGGCGGTGCTGCGCGAGATCGACATCGATTGGGAAGAGCAGCTCTCGCGCCTGGTGGGCGATGTCGCGGCGCATCAAATGGGCGTGGCCTTGCGCGGCATGCGCGCCTGGGGCGCGCAAGGCTTGGATAATCTGGGGCGAGATGCCGCCGATTATCTGCAAGAGGAAAGCAGTCAGCTGCCGAGCCGTGAAGAGGTGAGTGAATTTCTCGCGGCGGTGGATGGCGTGCGGAGCGACGCCGATCGTCTCACGGCGCGGGTGAAGCGGATTGAGGCGTGGCTCGCGCCGCGTGACGCTTCATGAGTGTTGAACGGCGCGAGGAGCGCGGCGAAGGTTTTTTCATGCTGATGTTTCATCCGCGGCAGTTGCTGCGGCTGTTGCACATTAATATCGTGCTGATGCGCAATGGTCTGGATGACATCGTGCTTGCCACGCATTTGTTCCGGCCGGTGCGCTTCGTGCGCTATTTTCTGCCGTGGCATTGGTTCCGCGGCGAGCAGCCGCCGCGCGGCGTGCGCATCCGCCGCGCGCTGGAAGAACTGGGGCCGATCTTCGTCAAGTTCGGGCAAATGCTCTCCACCCGCCGTGATTTGCTGGCGGACGATATCGCCGTGGAGCTCACTAAATTGCAAGATCGCGTGCCGCCGTTTCCCGGCGCGGAGTCGCGCGCCATCATCGAAAAGGCCTTGGGTAAACCGGTAGCTGAACTCTTCGCTTATTTCGAGGAGACGCCGCACGCCTCCGCCTCCATCGCCCAAGTGCATCTCGCGCGTTTGCATGACGGCCGCGAGGTGATCGTTAAAGTGGTGCGGCCGCACATCGGCAAAATCATCGGGCGCGACATCGGCTTGCTCTATGTGGTGGCCGGGCTCGCCGAACACTATTGGAGCGAGGGCCGGCGTTTGCGGCCGCGTGAAGTCGTGGCCGAATACGAAAAGACCATCAACGACGAACTCGACCTGTTGCGCGAAGCGGCCAACGCCTCGCAGCTGCGGCGCAATTTTCAAGACTCGGACCTGCTCTACGTGCCCGAGATACATTGGCCGCTCAGCCGCCGCAATGTGATGGTGATGGAGCGCATTCACGGTACGCCCATCGGTGATATCGCCGCGCTCAAGGCGCAGAACATCGATCTCAAGCAGCTTTCCGAGCGCGGCGTGGAAATATTCTTCACCCAAGTGTTCCGCCACAGTTTTTTTCACGCCGATATGCACCCGGGTAATATTTTCGTCTCGCCACAGGGGCAATACATCGCGGTGGATTTCGGCATCATGGGCACGCTCAATCCCGTGGATCAGCGTTATCTCGCGGAAAACTTCGTGGCCTTTTTCCGCCGCGATTACCGCCGTGTCGCCGAGCTGCACGTCTTGTCGGGCTGGGTGCCGGCGGGCACGCGGGTGGATGAATTCGAGGCGGCGATTCGCACCGTGTGCGAGCCGATCTTCGAACGGCCGCTGAGTGAGATTTCCTTCGGTCAATTATTGTTGCGTCTGTTTCAAACCGCGCGGCGTTTCAATATGGAAGTGCAGCCGCAATTGGTGCTATTGCAAAAAACCCTGCTCAATATTGAAGGCCTGGGCCGCGATCTCTATCCCGAACTGGATTTGTGGCAGACCGCTAAGCCGTTTCTCGAGCGCTGGATGAGTGAGCAAGTCGGACCGCGCGCGTTTTTAAACGGCATCAAGGAAAACGCGCCGCGCTGGGCCGAGCGTCTGCCCGAAATCCCAGCCCTCTTGTTTGATGTCTTGCACCGTGTTGAGAACGGCCAGCTCAAAGTGAAAAGCGACAGCGCAGAATTGCACGAACTGCATCGTAGTTTGCGTCAAGGCCAGCAGCAGTTATACGTGGCCATTGTCGGCGCCGCATTGCTCATCGCCGCCGCGGTCATCCTCGGTCTCGACGGCTACGCGCCAGTGATGGCGGGTAACGCCCCCTTACTCTCTTGGGTATTGGGTGGCTTGGGCGGCGCGCTGTTGTTGCTGGCTTGGCCGGGGCGGCGGAATTGATGTAGAAGGCGTGTCGTTTATTCGCGGCGGCAGCCGGGTTGGCTTTTTGCTTCTCTTAGGGTGCTCCGAGGAACTCAAGCCATCGCCACTCTGAAGGCGGGCATTCAATCCACGCCCCAATCGCAAGCGATGATGATTTTTCTTTCAATGCCGCTTGCTGCCCAGAAGCAGCCGGTCATCACTGGGTGTATATGTCCTAACAGGGCGCAGATCTCCTCGCCATTAACTGTTTAGTAATTGCGGCTAACGGATGGCTGGCTGCTGTTTTATCCAGCCCGTGATAACGCGCCTTGTTACAACCAAAGCGGCGTTTGGTGTGAGAGAATGCGTGTTTGACCTTGGCGCGCACGCTGGCTTTGATTCGCCCGGCTTGAGAGTGTGGCTGGCGTCTGGTAAATCGCCTGCTTGCCAGGGTGCGAGGTGACAGGTCAGTCCGCCTTGCGTTTGCGATGTTCTTTCCGCTGTTGAATGTCCAGATAGTCTGCGTCACCTCACATCCCCTGATCTTAGCCATGCAATACTTTCCCGGCCATGGTGAGATCTGTAGTTCGAGAGCGCATCGCCCATTACAGGATTGCCCGGGTTGTAGCCGAGCCGCAAGCAGTGAACACGAATTTTGATAGATTTGATACATGTTTTGCGGCGGCCACTGGAGCTGCCGGGCCGCGGCTGACCCGTGCGGAAACATCATGCTTTTATTTCACGGGTTTTCCGCCGTCATTACCAAGTTATGCGGGCGTTAATATCCCGGCATGAATTTACCCGTGGCCAATCGGCGGGCGATGTTATAATCAGCGAAAATTTATTGTATTTAAGGGCATATTATGGAGCAGGAAAAACCTGAAAAGACCTCGGAGGCGCCTTTAGAGAAAGTCTTCGGCCGCATCATCAGTCCGTTCGAAGAGTTTATTCATAAGGAGACCACGAGCGGCATCTTGCTGATGATTTGCGCCATCGCCGCGCTGATTATGGCCAATACGGCCTTGCAGCACAGCTATGAACATGTTCTGCACTTGCCGCTGTCGTTTGCCATCGGTGATTGGGTGTTGGAAAAGACCCTGCATCATTGGATCAATGACGGTTTGATGGCCTTGTTCTTTTTTGTCGTCGGTTTGGAAATTAAGCGCGAAATTTTAGTGGGGGAGCTGGCGGATATTCGCCAGGCGAGCTTGCCCATCATGGCGGCGATCGGCGGCATGGTGGTGCCCGCCGGCTTCTATGTCGCGATTAACCTTGGTGAGCCCTCCATCTCCGGCTGGGGCATACCCATGGCGACGGATATCGCCTTCGCCGTCGGTGCCATGGTGCTCTTGGGCAAGCGCGTGCCCAAGACCCTGCTCACCTTTCTAGTGGCCTTGGCCATCGTCGATGACTTGGGCGGCGTCTTGGTCATTGCCTTGTTCTACACCGAGCAGATTCACTTCAACTTTTTGGGCATGGCCGCGTTTTTATTTCTGGTGCTGGTGGGCTGTAACTTGGCCGGAATACGCAATCCCGCGGTCTATCTTGTCTTCGGCTTATTGCTGTGGCTGGCGATGTTGAAATCCGGTGTTCACGCGACGCTGGCGGGCGTGCTGACGGCATTAACCATTCCAGCGCGCTCTAAATATGAACCGCTCCAATTCAGCCGCAAAGTGCGCGCCTTGCTGGACCGTTTTGATGCCAGCCACAAACCAGGGCGCGGAATTTTGCGGAATGCGGAGCAGCACTCGATACTGCAAACCTTGGAGAACGGTGTTCACTTGGTGGAGACGCCTTTGCAGCGCCTGGAACGTGGCATGCATTTGCCCGTGGCATTTCTCATCATCCCCATCTTCGCCCTGGCCAATGCCGGCATTCCCTTGGAGCTGAGTTCCTTGGGTGAAGTCTTCTCGCATCCCGTTACCGCTGGCGTCATGGCCGGTTTGATCGCGGGTAAGTTTATCGGCATCAGTCTGTTCTCCTGGCTGGCGATCAAGTCCGGCATCAGCCGCTTGCCGCAGGGTGTGCGCTTTAGCCAGATCGGCGGTGTGGCCTTGCTGGCGGGTATCGGTTTTACCATGTCGATCTTCATCGCCGAATTGGCCTTCAGCCAAGAGCCGCAGCAATTGCTGCTGGCCAAAACCGGCATCCTCTTCGCCTCCTTGATTGCCGGCGTCGGCGGTTATATCTGGTTGCGTTTAGTGTCGCGGTAACAGATGGGTTTTGAAAAATCTAAGTGGTCATTTGCGCGGCGCGTGGCCCCGTGTGGTATGGGGCCGTGTTTGGAGCGCGAGGTTTGATTTTCACGGCCGTTTAGGCTTTTTTGACAAATTCCGATTTTAACTTCATGGCGCCAATGCCGTCGATTTTGCAATCAATGTCGTGATCGCCGTCCACGAGGCGAATGTTTTTCACCTTCGTTCCCACCTTCACCACGGATGATGAGCCTTTGATCTTCAGGTCTTTGATGACGGTGATGGTATCGCCGTCGGCGAGCACATTGCCGTAGGCGTCTTTGAAAACGCGCGTAGTCTCGCCGCTCTTGGCCGCCGCGTCTTTTGCCCATTCGTGGGCGCATTCAGGGCAGATGTATAGTTCGCCGTCTTCGTAACTGAACGCCGAGCCGCAGGCCGGGCAGTTGGGTAAATCGCTCATTCTCTATCCTATATCCGAGTTGCTTGGCTTGGTGTAATGCGTGATGACGCATAATGCAGCGCACACGCTACCATATATTTACCCGCTTGATGAATCCCTCCCATGCCCAGTTTCGTTTGTCGCCTAGGGCGCCAGTCATCGTCAGCCACGGCCCGCCAAACTCAGGCTCAAGTAACGGCGGTTTTTGCCGCTGTAGGCAAGGACACGGCGGCTTATCTCGTCGAAGGATAGCCGTATGACTGCCGAAATATGAGGGCGGGACGGTCGGCGCGCCAAGCTTATACCGGTCAAGTAATAGACGGCAACGATAACTGGCGCGGAAGGTTTAAAGATAAGTATCAGGGAATTGATGATGCGGACGAGCCTGAAAAACAAGATCATGATTCCAGCCTTGGTGGTGGTCGTCGTAGGCTTGGGGGTGCTGTCGCTGGCATCGTACCGCAGTAGCAGCGAGGCCTTGTCGGCGACGATCACCGCGCAAGTGGAACAAATCGCCGAGAACCGCCGCCGTTTCATGGGCGCATGGCTCGCCGACCGCGAGCTCGATGTGAAGACCTGGAGTAATCAGCAGGTCTACCAAACCGCGGTGCAGGACAGCTTTATGGGCAAGGCCGCGCGCGCGGCGGCGAGCAATGAACTTAGCAAATTAAGGAATGAATACGGTTACTATGAATCGGTAAGCCTCGCGCTTGCCAGCGGCGAGGTCGTTGCCAGTTCGGAGCCGGCCGAGATCGGCACCGCCAATCCCCTCATGCGGGATGCGGCCACCCAAGCCGGAAACGGGCAAGTATATGTGTCCGACATATTCAAGAGCCCCAAGACCGGTAAGCCGGTTTTCGTGATCGCGGCGCCGATACGCGAGGGCGAGCGGATGGCCGGCACCCTCATCGCGGAATTGAATTTTGAGTATCTCGCGGAACAGTACATTTTGAGCGTCAAGGTGGGCGAATCGGGTTATGCCTATGCCGTGAACCGCCAGGGCCTGGTCGTCGCCCACCGGGAGCGGAACAAAGTCTTGACTGAAAATCTGGCGCAGTACCCAGCCGGTAAAGCCATTTTGGCCGAAAAGAACGGTCTGCTTACCTATACCCGTGATGGCAAAGAAAACATCGAGGCCTTCCGCACGCTGCAAGACGTGGGCTGGACTGTTGCGGTGGGTTCCGGCACTGAGGAATTATTGGCGCCGGCGCGGCGCATGGGCTATATCAATCTGGGCATTGCCGTCGTGGTGCTGCTCGCGGCGGCGGGCATCCTGGCGTGGATCGCGCAACAACTGGCGCAGCCGATTAAACACATCGCCAATCAATTGCGCGACATCGCCGAGGGTGATGGCGATCTGACCGTCACCCTCGATGCGCGCGGCGCCGACGAGGTCATTGAATTGGCGCAGGGCTTCAATAAGTTCGTCGCCAAGATCGCGGAGCTGGTGCGAGAAGCGAAGCAGACTACCGTGCAGCTCGCAGCTACAGCGGATGCGCTTTCATCCAGCACCGAACGGATCTCGGTAAATAACGGGAGCGTGGCGCGTGAATCACAAACCATGGCCGCGGCATCGATCGAGATGAGCGATACCGTGCAGGAGGTGGCGCGCAATGCGGCGCATGCCAATGAAGCATCGGAGCGCGCCAGCGTTGTGGCGCAGGACGGCTCGCGCGTGATCTCCGAGGCCTTGTCCGCGCTGCGGGAGATTGCCAGTCAAATGAAGGAGACGGGTAACAGCGTCAAGGCGCTTGAAGACAGTTTTCGCAGCATAGGCCAGGTGGTGGGGATTATCGAAGGTATTGCCGACCAAACGAATCTGCTCGCGCTCAATGCGGCGATTGAAGCGGCGCGTGCCGGTGAGTCCGGCCGGGGCTTTGCCGTGGTAGCGGATGAGGTGCGTAACCTGGCGGGAAAGACCGTCGAGGCGACCAAGGAAATCGCCCATACCATCGATGTGACTCGCGGTCAGACCGAGCGCGCCGCCGCGGCGGCGCGGCAGGGCGAAACCTCGGTGACTAAAGGCGCGGAGCTCGGCCGCAAGGCGGAAGATGCAATCAGCGCGATCAGTTCGGAGGTGCAGGTCACGGCCAGTCAGATCAGTCAAATCGCCACGGCCACGGAACAATTGCGCATCGCCATTTTCGAAGTGGCCAATAACGCTGAGCATATCGCCGAGGGCATTAACAAAACCAAGGATGCCGTGGAGGGTATTTCCTCCACGGCAATCACCGTGGCAAACCGCGCCGATGAGTTGAGAACACTCACGGCACGCTTTAAGACATAGGCGCTGACACGGCGGTAACGATGGTGTCGAGGGTGTCTCGTCCGTTCTCAGGTCAACATCACTTGTAAGGAGGAAGCTAAATGCGTAAGACGGTCGCTCTCATGGGCGCGCTTTTGTTGGCGGCCTTGCCCGCGATAGGCGCATTCGCCGCCGGCGTTCAAGGAAAGAAAGTACTTTATGTCGACTCATATCACGTAGGTTATGAATGGAGTGATGGCATCACGCGCGGTGTCCAAGATGGTTTGAAAGGTGCCGGCGTCGA
This sequence comes from uncultured Gammaproteobacteria bacterium, assembly GCA_947259075.1. Classification (GTDB taxonomy): domain Bacteria; phylum Pseudomonadota; class Gammaproteobacteria; order DRLM01; family DRLM01; genus CAKKSB01. The sequence goes on from CAMYKQ010000038.1 coordinate 42,953, forward strand.
TATCAAGATCGTGCGCATGGATACCAAGCGCAACAAGGACGAGGCCTTCAAGGCGCAAGCCGGCGATAAGGTCAAAGCCATCATCGAAGAGTATAAGCCCGATGTGGTCATCCTCTCCGACGATAACGCCGTCAAATATGTGCTGGCGAAACATTACAAGGATGCCGCCTTGCCCTTCGTGTTTTGCGGCCTGAATTGGGATGCGTCTATTTATAATCTCCCCTACAAGAATACAACCGGCATGATCGAGGTCAGTTCTATAGGTGAGTTGGTGAAGATGCTGGAGAAGTTTGGCAAAGGCAACCGCATTGGCGTGTTGACTGAGGACACGGAGACCGAGCATAAAGAGACCAGCTATTACAAGAATCGCCTGGGCCTGAATTTGGTCGAGGTGTACGCGGCCGACTTCGCCGATTGGAAAAAGAAATACAGCGAGATCCAGGATAAGGTCGATGTGCTGGTGCTGGGGAATACCGCGAGCATGACCGATTGGAACGAACAGGAGGCCAACCAATATGCCTTGGCTCATGCCAAGGTGCCCAGCGGCGCTTTGCAGGAAGGCCCGATGCCGCGCGCGATGGTAGGTTATCTCAAGGTAGCCGAGGAACAAGGGCAATGGTCCGCCGAGCAGGCATTGCGTATCTTGGCTGGCACCGCGCCCGCGAGCATCAAGGTCACCGAGAACAAGGAGGGTAAGCTCAAGGTCAATATAAAAATGACGGAGAAACTGGGTATTCTTTTGCCCTTCGAGCTGCTGCAGGGCGCGGAGATCATCAAATAATTTTGCCGTCATGAGCGCAGGCCGTGATGCCGCCCAGCCGCAGCGCTAAGCGCGTATTAGTATTTTAGGGCGCCTCCTTCGGCGCCCTAAAATTTTGCGTGGAACACGGCCGCTGGATCAGGGCGCGGTTTATTCGAAATACCCCGCGGCTTGCCGCAGGGACGTTGGCGATGGGGTTTCCAAAGGGGAGCGGCGCAGCGCTCCCCTTTGGTCGCCCGCGAGGATCCATGCCTCACGGGCGACCTAATTTGACTACGCGATCCGCGTGCAGCGCCGTCTGCAATCGCTGGGGCCGGATTGAGCCCTTGCAGCGCGGCGCGGTGTTTCTTCACCTCTCTAAAAATCGGGTATCCGGGCTGGCGCGGGATTGCGGCGCCGGTCCGCGGCGGCTTGCCCGCGTGTATGCCCGCCACCTTTTCTCCATTGTTCCCTTTCTTCAGTCCGGCGCGGGACGTTATCATAGCGGCTGCGGTTTGGTCTTATAGGCCGGCCGCCTTGCCTATTAGAAAGAAAGTGGTGGTATGGATCATTTTAATTATCGCGAGGGCCGCTTGTATGCCGAAGGCGTGTCCATGAACGACATCGCCGCGCGCTACGGCACGCCGTGTTACGTGTATTCCCGCGCCACCATTGAGCGCCACTGGCACGCCTTTGACGCCGCCTTGGCTGGGGTCGAGCATTTGGTGTGTTATGCGGTGAAGGCGAATTCAAATCTCGGCGTGCTGAATGTGCTGGCGCGGCTGGGTTCCGGTTTCGACATCGTCTCGGCGGGTGAGCTGGAGCGGGTGCTGCGCGCCGGAGGCGAGCCGGGCAAGATCGTGTTTTCCGGCGTGGGTAAGCGCGCCGATGAATTACGCCGCGCGCTGGAGGCGGGCATCCACTGTTTTAACGTGGAATCAGAGGCGGAGCTGGAACGGCTCAATACGGTGGCGGGAGAGATGCGGCGGCGCGCGCCCGTGTCGCTGCGCGTGAACCCCGATGTCGATGCGCAGACGCATCCTTATATTTCCACCGGCTTGAAGGAAAATAAATTCGGCATCGACATCGCCCAAGCCCCGGCTATTTACGCGCGCGCCGCGCGTATGCCGCATATCGAGATCGTGGGAGTGGACTGCCATATCGGTTCGCAGCTCACTCAGGTCGCGCCCTTCGTCGCCGCCTTGGAACGGGTGCTGGCTTTAGTTGATGAGCTCGCGGCGCAAGGCATTGCCATTAAGCATCTCGATGTCGGCGGCGGCTTGGGTATCACCTACCGCGATGAGACTCCGCCCAGTCCGGCGGCGTATGCGGGCGCTTTACTTGATCGCCTGCGCCCGCGGGGTTTGAAACTGCTGATGGAACCGGGCCGCGCCATCGTCGGCAACGCCGGGCTGTTGCTCACCCGCGTCGAATATCTCAAGCACACGCCCCATAAAAATTTCGCCATCGTCGATGCGGCCATGAATGATTTGCTGCGTCCCGCGCTCTACGGCGCCTGGCAGGAGATCGTGCCGCTGTTGCCGCGCGCGGGCGCGGCGCGGCAGTACGATGTGGTGGGTCCGGTGTGCGAGACCGGCGATTTTCTCGGCAAGGATCGCGCGCTGTGCATCGAACCTGGTGATCTGCTGGCGGTGCGCTCGGCGGGGGCTTACGGTTTCAGTATGAGTTCCACCTATAATTCGCGGCCACGCGTGGCGGAGCTGATGGTGGATGGCGATCAAGTCTTCGTGGTGCGGGCGCGGGAGACCGTCGAGGAGTTGATGGCGGGGGAGCGTGTGCTGCCTCAATGAGGCGCACGCTGTCCGCGCGCGCTGATCTTGCCGCCTTGCCATCTTCGAGTGGGGCAAGATCGGTGTCGCTGCCTGGGTGAGAGGGAAATCCAGATTATTTTTTAAAGCCGAAGCGCGGCGGCTATTTCCCGTCTTTTTGAGCAGTGGGCGCATAACGCCGGCGTGCCGGCACAAGGCGGGTGGTTTTTGATGACACGGTGCATAAGCGAGCGTGTTCGCACAGCGGGGGAGCGGTGATGCAACGGGAGCCGGAGGCGGAGTTGATGAACGGCGCGGCGCAGGCCGCCGCGTACGCGCATGCGGATTTTGCCGAGGCGCATTCCCGTTTCATCACGCTTTTTCAAGAGGACTTTCCCGCGGAAGAGATCAGCGGCACGGTGCTGGATTTAGGCTGCGGCCCCGCCGATATTTCCGTGCGGTTCGCCCGCGCCTATCCGCGTTGCGTGGTGCATGGCGTGGACGGCGCGGCGGCGATGCTGGCGCACGGCCGCGCGCGTTTGCAGCACGAGGGTTTCGAGCGGCGGGTGCGTTTGTTTCACGGCTATTTGCCGGGCGCTGAATTGCCGCTCGATCTTTACGACGCGGTGATCAGCAACAGTCTGTTGCATCATCTGCATGATCCCGCCGTTATGTGGGCGGCGGTGCGCGATTACGCTAAGCCCGGCGCGCCAATCCTGGTGATGGACCTGCTGCGCCCGGACAGTCACGCGGCGGCGCAGGCCTTGGTGGATCACTATGCCGCCGCTGAGCCGGAAATCTTGCAGTATGATTTTTTTCATTCGCTGCTGGCGGCCTATGAAATTGGCGAGGTGCGGCAGCAGTTGCGGGACGCGGGTTTGACGAAGCTGCGAGTGCGCCAGGTTTCCGATCGTCATTTCTGCGTGAGCGGGCGCGCCGCTTGAGGCTGATGCGCGCGGCCCCGTTTTATCAAAACACTTTGGCGATAGTGGAGGGGCGCGCGCTATATTTCACCGGCGCCGGCGAAGTCGCGTTGCCGCCAGGCTTCATAAAGAATAATCGCCACCGCGTTGGAGAGATTCAGGCTGCGGTTGTTGGGCAGCATGGGAATGCGCAGGCGTTGCTCGGGAGGGACGGCGTTGATGAGCTCCATGGGCAGGCCGCGGGTTTCGGGGCCGAAGACTAAGGCGTCGCCCGCTGCGTAACGCGCGTCGCTGTAGCGGGTGCGGCCGCGGGTGGAGCAAGTGAATAGGCGTTGCGGTTGCGCTGCGAGAATGAAATCGTCGAAACGTTCGTGTACTTGCATCCGCGCGAATTCGCGGTAATCCAAACCGGCGCGGCGCATGCGGCTGTCATCGAGCTCGAATCCCAGGGGGCGGATTAGATGCAGGGTGGCGCCGCTGTTGGCGCAGAGGCGGATGATGTTGCCGGTGTTGGGCGGTATTTCCGGTTGATAGAGTACGATGTGAAACATGGGCTCCATTATGAGCTAGCCGAGGCGATGAGGCACGGGAAAATAATTCATCGCGCCTGTTGGCGTGTTTGCCGCGGGGAATGACGGGCGCGGGATTTACCCCCAACTTTCGTGATCGCGGCATTCGGCGCGTCCTTGCGCCGCACGCAAGCGCTAATAAATCAGCGCTTCCTCAATCGTCGTTTTCTTCGCCATCGCCGTCTCCCATGCCCAGTTCCTTGATCTTGCGGGTGAGGGTATTGCGGCCCCAGCCTAAGAGTTTGGCGGCGTCTTGGCGGCGGCCGCCGGTGTGTTTGAGCGCGGTGTCGATCATGATACGTTCGAAGGCGGGCGTGGCGCTGTCGAGCAGTTTGCTGTCACCGGCATTCAGCCGTTGCTCGGCCCATTGTTTCAAACCGTCTTCCCAGCTTGCGCCGCCGGCGGCGCCCGGGGTGTGAGTTTTCAATTCGGGCGGTAAGTCTTCCACATGGATTTCACTGCCCGAGGCCATGACCGTGAGCCAGCGGCAGGTGTTTTCCAGTTGACGCACATTGCCGGGCCAGTCGAGGCGGCTTAAATAATCCGCCACCTCGGGGCGCAGGGTTTTCGCCTCCATGTCCAATTCCACCGCGGCGCGTTTGAGGAAGTGGCGGGTGAGTATCGCGATGTCTTCGCGCCGCTCACGCAGCGAGGGGATGTGGATGCGGATGACGTTGAGACGATGAAATAAGTCCTCGCGGAACAGGCCGGCTTGCACCCGCTCCTCAAGATTTTGATGGGTGGCGGCGATGATGCGCACGTCGACTTTGATCGGCGTTTGGCCGCCGACGCGATAGAACTCGCCGTCGGCGAGGACGCGCAGTAAACGGGTTTGGCACTCGGGCGGCATGTCGCCGATTTCGTCGAGAAACAGCGTGCCGCCGTCGGCCTGCTCGAAGCGGCCGCGGCGCGCGGCGGTGGCGCCGGTGAAGGCACCGCGTTCATGGCCGAACAGTTCCGATTCCAACAGGTCGCGGGGAATGGCCGCGGTGTTGAGGGCGATGAAGGGTTTGTCGGCGCGCGGGCTGTGACGGTGCAGGGCGTGGGCCACTAATTCCTTGCCGGTGCCCGACTCGCCGTTGATGAGTACGGTGATGTTGGAGCGCGACAGGCGACCGATGGCGCGAAACACTTCTTGCATCGCCGGGGCTTCGCCGATGATTTCGGTGGGCTTGCTGTCGGCGTCATTGGCGGGCGCGGTGCGGCGTTTGTGCTGGTTGATGGCGCGACGCGCCAAATCCACCGCGTCGTCGACGTCGAAGGGTTTGGGCATGTATTCGAAGGCGCCGCCTTGATAGGCGGAGACCGCGCTGTCCAAATCGGAATGGGCGGTCATGATGATGACCGGCAATTCGGGGTGGCGGTCGTGTATGGAATCGAGCAGCGCCAAGCCGTCCATGCCCGGCATGCGGATGTCGGTGATGATGGCGTCGGGCGGGGTGCGGTCCAGCGCCTCCAGCACGCCGGCGGCGCTGTCGAAGGAGGTGACCTCCATGTCGGCTTGGCGCAGCGCTTTTTCCAAGACCCAGCGGATGGAGCGGTCGTCGTCGATGACAAAGATGTGATTACTGCTGTTCATGATGGGTCTCTAGCGGTAGAAAAATGGTGAAGGCGGTCTTGCCCGGCTGGCTGCTGCACTCGATCAGGCCGTGGTGTTGATTGACCAAGGCTTGAGCGATGGGCAGGCCCAGCCCGGTGCCATCGGCGCGGGTGGTGACCATGGGAAAGAAAATATTTTCCAGCATATCCGGCGCGATGCCGGGGCCGTTGTCGATGACGTCGATGCGTATGCTCAGTTTGTGCAGTTGATGCCCCAGCGTGACCTGGCGCACGGTACGGGTGCGCAGAATGATTTGACCCTCTTGCCCCACCGCCTGCAGCGCGTTGCGCACGATATTGAGCAGCGCTTGGATGAGTTGATCGGGGTCGGCGCTGAACTCCGGGATGCTGGGGTCGTAGTCACGCACGATGCGCACCCCGGGCGGCGCCTCGGCGGCGGTGAGGGTGCGTACCCGTTCGATGACTTGATGGATATTGATGTTGCGCTGGTGTGGCAATGCGTTGGGGCCGAGCATGCGGTTGAGCAGGTTTTGCAGGCGGTCGGCCTCGCCGATGATGATGCCGGTGTATTCCTTGAGCGCCTCGTTGTGCAGTTCGCGTTCTAATAGTTGCGCCGCGCCGCGCAAGCCACCCAAGGGATTTTTGATCTCATGGGCGAGGCCGCGTACCAAGGCGCGGCTGGCTTGGTGCTGCGCCAGCAGGTTTTCCTCGCGCAGGATGCGGCGCTGGCGGTCCACCCGCTGTAATTCCATGAGCAGTTCGCTGGGCTGGTGGGCCTCCTGCAAGGGGGTGACGGTGCAGTCGGCGGTGAGGTGGCGGCCGTTGGCCAGCATCAAGCTGACTTCCCGCTCGGTGAACGGATGGCCGGAACGCAGCGTTTGCAGGCAGGACCTCACCAGTTCGTGTTCGCCCGACAGTAAGTCTTTCAAGTTCACGCCCCGCACTTGCCGGGCGCTCGCCGCTAGCAGCACTTCGGCCGCGGGATTGAGGTAGGTCAGATTCAGCTGGCGGTCGAATAGCAGGACCGCCAAATTGAGATTGTCCAAAATGCGTCGCGGAATATCCATTTCCTGGGCACTTAATTGCGTCATACAAGACCTTTAGCAAGAACTAAACCAAGCGGCGCGAGCTTGTGCATGGCTACGCTGCCTTGCGCGTTCGTTTTTCGTCTGAGTAGGCGTTTCAGCAGCTTACCGTGTTGTCAGTCTGCTTTAGAACGGTGCGGGAGGCGGGCCGCCGCCGCTTGGGCGCGCAGACCACTGGGTGAGCATAGCCGAATTGGAGCGTGCCCGCACCCAATTGGTGCGCTCATGGCCCGTGCCCACTGCAGCAGGTGCGGCGGGTTTACTTGAGTCCGCTGACGCGGTGTAAATGGAAGGTGACGGTGGGGGAGGAGATCAGGCTTTCTCCCTGCTTGGAGAGGATGCTGGCATAGAGGGTGTGGCTGCCCCTGTCGATGTTGTTGAGGGTGGCGCTGGCGCCGGTTTCTTCGGCAACGAGGTGGCCGTCGAGATAGACCGCGATGGTGTGCCCCGCGTCTATGAGCAGGCCGGGATTAACGCTGACGGTGATGGCGACGGTGCCGGTGTTGTCGCGTACCGTGCCGTCCTGCGTTGGGCTGGTGATGTCGATGCTCTGGTAATAGTTTTTCTTCTCGGCCTTATCCGGACTGGGGGGTGTGTCCGTGACGGCGGGTGGCGGGGGCGCGGGGATGAGCTGAATAGGAGGTAGTTCAGCCGGCGTGGCGTCCACCGCGGGCGGTCGGTCGGAATAAATGACCGTGCCATCGGGCAATACGGTTTTATAGACCGCGGCGGTGGCCGAGGCGGAGAGGCAGATTAACAAAAAGATAAATGGCAGTTTCATGTGTGGCGCCTTTTGCCATCTTTGTAGCCTGCCGGCGCGGTGCTTGTCAAAAAAAACGCCCCTGGGCGTGAACACCAGGGGCGTTTTTGGTTTTGCGCAGCGCTGTTACAGGCTGTAGTACATATCGTATTCGACCGGATGGGTGGTCATGCGGAAGCGCGTGACTTCTTCCATCTTCAGTTCGATGTAGGCATCGATCAGGTCGTTCGAGAAGACGCCGCCGCGGGTGAGGAACTCGCGGTCCTTGTCCAAGGCGTTCAAGGCCATGTCCAGGGAGTAGCAGACCTGAGGAATGGTCTTTTCTTCTTCCGGCGGCAGGTCATACAAGTTCTTGTCCATGGCGTCGCCAGGGTGGATCTTGTTTTGAATGCCGTCGAGCCCCGCCATCATCATGGCGGCGAAGGCCAGATAGGGATTGGCGCTGGGGTCGGGGAAGCGGACTTCGATGCGGCGCGCCTTCGGGCTGGGCACGAAGGGGATACGGATCGAGGCGGAACGGTTGCGGGCGGAGTAGGCCAGCATCACCGGGGCTTCAAAGCCGGGGACTAAACGCTTGTAGCTGTTGGTGCCGGGGTTGGTGATGGCATTGAGCGCCTTGGCGTGTTTGATGATGCCGCCGATGTAGTACAAGGCCTCGTCGGACAGGCCGGCGTATTTGTCGCCCGCGAACAGATTTTTACCGTCCTTGGCCAAGGATTGGTGTACGTGCATGCCGCTGCCGTTGTCACCTACCAGGGGTTTAGGCATGAAGGTGGAGGTCTTGCCATAGGAGTGGGCGACGTTATGCACCACATATTTCAAGATCAGTACTTCGTCGGCCTTGCGCACTAGGGTGTTGAAGAGCGTGCCGATTTCGCATTGCCCGGCGGTGGCCACTTCGTGGTGGTGCACTTCGACAGGCACGCCCATCTCTTCGAGGGCGAGGCACATGGCGGAGCGGATGTCGTGCAGTGAGTCGACCGGCGGCACGGGGAAATAACCGCCCTTGACGCCGGGGCGGTGGCCGATATTGCCTTCGCCGAAGGCGGTTTCGGAGTTCCACGAGGCCTCTTCGGAGTCGACTTTATAGAAAGCGCCGCGGATATCGGCGCCCCAGCGGACGTCGTCGAGGATGAAGAATTCGGGTTCGGGGCCGAAGTAGGCGGTGTCGGCGATGCCGGTGGACTTCAGGTAGGCCTCGGCGCGTTTGGCCAAGGAGCGCGGGTCGCGCTCGTAGCCCTGCATGGTGTGGGGCTCGAGGATGTCGCAGCGGACGATGAGCGTGGGCTCGTCCATGAACGGGTCCATGACGGCGCTGGCGGCGTCGGGCATGAGCACCATGTCGGATTCCTGTATGCCTTTCCAGCCGGCGATCGAGGAGCCGTCGAACATTTTGCCGTCCTTGAACATGTCTTCGTCGACCATGTGGGCCGGCATGGAGACATGTTGTTCCTTGCCGCGGGTGTCGGTGAAACGCAGATCGACGAACTTAACGTCTTTCTCTTTGATTAGGTTTAAAACATCAGAACCGGACATGTTGAGAGCTCCTCCAGCAGGTGCAATAAATAATTTCAGTAAACTAGCCGCGTCGTTCGAAGCGGCGCCAAAAACATTGAGTGTCTAGTCAGGCATTAAGCATGCCACGATAAAAACTGTCTGATAGGACATGGATTTTAGTTGTTGTCGGTCGGATACAGGCGGGGTTTGCGCTCGATTGTAGTGCGTCTTTGCGAGGTTTTGCACCATCCGGGCGCAAGCTTAGGCCGAATCTTTCGCGATCTTTATGGTGATGATCACTTCCTTATCGATATTCTGTGTATCCAGTACGCTGTGGCCGTTGATTCTGCACCACGCGGGGATATCACTCAAGGCCCCTGGGTCGGTGCAGATTACCTTGAGGGTATCGCCGTCCGCAAGAGTCTGGGCTTTACTCTGCACGCGGATGACGGGCAGGGGGCAAAGGAGGTTGCGGGCATCTAAAGTGTGTTCGCTCATAAGTACCATTCCTGCGGTATTTCTTCACTGGTAAACGGGGTGACGTCGACATCATACGCCGGGCCGTCTTTTTCCGTCACGCTCATGCGCACGCTCGCCAGGTCGCGGCCTTGACTAAAGCGGGCGGTCAGGCGCGCGGCGAGATGGATATCGTCCGCGCCGGCGTGGCCGTCGATCAGCGCCAGCGAGCCATTGTGCTCGGCCGGCCGCAAATGCGTGAATTGGCGGCGGTAGCCTTCGAGGTAATTATTTTCGCCCTCTTCGCGGCCGATGATGAGTTTGAAATGCGGCCGCGGCCGCAGGTGGCGGCCGACCTTGAGCAGCATGATGTCATCCAGCTCGTAGTGCTTGCCGGCCCCGGTTTGCCACAGGTCTTGCAGCTTGCGGGTGTAATTGGGGTCGGTGAGAAAACAGCAGCCGCCGGCGGGCTGGGCGTATTCGCTGATATTGAATTGTTCGGCCAGCGCGATTTGCGGTTTGCGCGAACGGCCGCTGAATTTAAGCAGGCGTTCGCGGTCGACCCAGCCTTCGCGCTCGGGCAGGGTGGGGGGTAATAATTGAGCGCAGAGCGGCCGCAATAGGCGCTCGCCCGCGCCGGATTCCCGCGCGATGACGGGAAAGGTGTCGCGCCGCTGTGACATAGGGCGCTGGCCGAGCACCTCGCCGGTGATGATGAAGTCGAAGCCGTGCTCCTCCATCCAGCGGCGCGCCTGGCCCACCATGAAGCCTTTGCAGTCGAGGCAGGGGTTGAGATGGGCGCCATAACCGTGTTTGGGATTGAGCACGACGTCCTTGTATTCCTCCACCACGTCGATGATGTGCAGCTTGATGCCCAACTGCTCGGCGACCCAGAGGGCGTTGTTGCGCTTGGGTTTGGCGCCGTCGTGTTTGCGGATGGCGTGGGTGTGACCCTCGACGCAAAAGCCGGTGAAGAAATTGATGCCTTCGACGTGTACGCCTTGCTCAAGAATGAGCTGCGCGGCCAACATCGAGTCGAGGCCGCCGGAGATGAGCGCTACGGCTTTGCGCGGTGGATTCATGACTGCTTGGTGTCGCTGGGTCGGGTGAGGGCGAAGAATAGCAAAAATCGGGATGGGCGTGGGGATTCGCGGTCCCGCTTAGCGGCGGTTCAGTGGCGGGGTCCGTCCTCTTTATCGGGCAGGGCGAGCGGGGTGGCGCGGGTGCGCCGGCGCAGGGTTTTCAGTGCTTGGGCGCTGCCGGTGTCACGCCACAGCTCGTAGGCGTGCAAGGCGTCGAGCCGCGATGGTTGGCCTAGCTCGCGCATGGCGTGCAGCACGTCCATCAGGCTCACAAAGGTGGTGGCGAGACGCTGATATAAAGTGGCGCTGCTATTTTTAAGGCGCTGGCCGAGTTGATCGTAGGCGCCGCGGCCCAAGTCGACGAAATAACTTGCCTGCACCCGGCGGCGCGTGGCGCGCTCGGGAAACAAGCCGGAGTAGAGCAGACATTTATCGCCCACGTCGCGCAATTGATCTTGCGCCATTTGACCGGAGAGTTGCATGCCGCGCAGGTAATCGAGGGCTAATACGCCGGACGCCAGCTCCGGTTTATCGGTAAAGCGTATCAACAGGAAGACCAGGTAACTTTCCATATCGTCGTCCAAGGGATGCTCGGCGGCGGCTTCCGCCTCGTTGACCAGCGTCACCCATTCTTCCATGGCACTTGCTCTGACTACGATTTTTTTCATGCGGCCCTCCACTCGAACCTGCTAACGCATGCCGGGCCTTTTTACCGTGCTTGGTGTGTAATAGGCCCTTATTACAGCTATCGGCTGTCCTGGAGATGATTAAAGCGATCTACTCCTTTGCTGTGTCAGTGTGATAGCTTTTGTGGCCGGTTGCTTTATATGACCATCGTTCGGGGCGGCGGTGCGGCTAGATTTGGCGCGGCGCTGTGCGGCTGGAGCGATTATTAACCTAAGGAGTGGGGCATGCCGCGATTAGCTGGCCAACAAGAACAGATCTCCGCATGGCGCCGCGGCGGGCGGCGGCCGGCCCTGCGTGCCTGGATCGGCGTGGCCCTATTCGCCGCACCGCCCGGTCTGGGTTTTGCCGCCGGGCTGGAGGGCGACGCGTCCTTGGGTTTGGGTTATAGCGTCTCTGAATTGAACTGGAATATCGCGGGCAGCCTGGCGGGCACGGCGCCCAATATCCTCTCCGAACTCGAATGGAAGGACCTGAACGTGGCCATGCTCCACGCCGCTGGCGAGTTGAGCGTGGACAAGCAGCTGCTGCTGCGCGGCCGTGCCGCTTACGGCGAGGTGATTTCGGGTGACAACCAAGATTCCGATTACAACGGCGATGATCGCAGCCTGGAATTCAGCCGCTCTAATAATCGCGGCGACGGCCAGGTCATCGAGGCCAGCCTCGGCGTGGGTTATCAGTTTTGGTGGTACGACAACACCGCCGGCCGTTACGCGCGCATCATCCCCATGTTCGGTTATGCCTGGCGCGGACAGTATCTCAGCATCAGCGAGGGCCAGCAGGTCATTCCCGCCAGCGAGGCGGGTCCCATCGCCAATCTCAACAGCAGTTATGATGCGCGGTGGCAAGGGCCATGGATGGGCCTCAGCCTGCTCATGGATACCAGCGAGCGCACGCGCGTGACCCTGGACGTGGAATATCACTTCGCCGATTACCGCGCCGAGGCCAACTGGAATCTGCGCACTGACCTAGATCATCCCCTGAGTTTTTTGCACGAGACCCGCGGCACCGGCGTGGTCGCGGCCTTGTCCGTGCGTCACGACCTCAGCGCCAACTGGGCCCTCACCGCCCGCGTCGAATCACAACGTTTCGAGGGCGACCCCGGCCTCGACACCATTAACCTCATCGATGCGGCGAGCGGCGCCCTCGACCCGGCCGTGACCCGCCTCAATGCGGTGGAATGGCAATCCCTCGGCGGCATGCTGGCGCTCACCCGGCGCTTTTGAGGGGGGGCGCGTTACATAAGCCTGGCCGCCCAGGCTATAATCGCCCCCTTCTGAACCGAACCCCGATACGCACAAGAGTCGACGCCATGCCGCAAACTACCAGCGCGCCCCAGAGCGCGCGTGATGTCCTCAGCTTTCAAGATCTGATTCTGGCGTTGCAGGAATATTGGGCCGCGCAAGGCTGCGTGATCCTGCAACCCTACGATATGGAAGTGGGCGCGGGCACGTTTCACCCCGCCACCTTTCTGCGCGCCATCGGTCCCGAGCATTGGCGCGCCGCCTATGTGCAGCCCTCGCGCCGTCCCGCCGACGGCCGTTACGGCGACAACCCCAACCGCCTGCAGCACTACTATCAATTCCAAGTGGTGCTCAAACCCTCGCCGCTGGACATTCAAGATTTATATCTCGGTTCGCTGCGCCGTCTCGGCCTCGACCCGCTCACCCACGACATCCGTTTCGTCGAAGACAACTGGGAATCGCCGACGCTGGGTGCTTGGGGTCTCGGCTGGGAAGTGTGGCTCAACGGCATGGAAGTGACGCAGTTCACTTATTTCCAGCAAGTGGGCGGCCTCGATTGCTTTCCCGTCACCGGCGAGATCACCTACGGCCTGGAGCGTATCGCCATGTACCTGCAAGGCGTGGAGAGCGTCTACGACCTGACCTGGACCGACGGCCCCGCCGGTAAAGTGACTTACGGTGACGTCTTTCACCAAAACGAAGTGGAGATGTCCACGTATAACTTCGAGCAGGCCGACACCGCCGTGCTGTTCGCGCGCTTCGATACCTGCGAAAAAGAGAGCAGCAAGCTCATCGAGGCCGGTCTGCCGCTGCCCGCTTACGAAATGGTGTTGAAGGCCTCGCACACCTTCAACCTGCTCGACGCGCGCCGCGCCATCTCCGTCACCGAGCGTCAGCGTTACATCCTGCGCGTGCGCGCTTTAGCGCGCGCCGTGGCCGCGGCCTATTACGCGCGGCGTGAGGCCCTGGGCTTTCCCCTCGCGGCGCAATCAGAGGAGGTTGCCCGTGGCTGATACACGTGATTTATTGATTGAGCTGGGCACGGAAGAACTGCCGCCCAAGGCCTTGCGCCGTCTCGCCGCGGCCTTCGCCGAGGGTGTGCGCGCCGCTTTAGCGAAGCACGAATTGCAACACGGCGAACTGCGTTATTTCGCCACCCCGCGCCGTTTAGCGCTGCTGGTGCAGGATCTGCCAGTCAGCCAAAGCGACCGCATTGCCGAACGCCGCGGTCCGGCGCTCAACGCCGCCTTTGATGAAGAAGGTAATCCCACTAAGGCGTCTCAGGGTTTCGCCCGCTCTTGCGGCGTGGAGGTGGACGAACTCGAACGTTTGGAAACAGCGCAAGGGGCCTGGCTGGTGTGCCGCAGTACGCAACGCGGCGTGGCCACGCGCGAACTGATCCCCGCGCTCGCCGGGCAGGCCCTCGCCAATCTGCCCGTGCCCAAACGCATGCGCTGGGGCAGCTTGCGCGCCGAATTCGTGCGGCCGGTGCACTGGCTGGTGCTGCTCTTCGGCGACGAGGTGATCGACGCGGAATTGTACGGCGTGCGCGCCGGGCGCGAGACCCGCGGCCACCGTTATCATCACCCGGCGCCGATTTACCTCACCGGCCCGCGCGCCTACGCGCCCTTGCTCGAGACCGAAGGCCATGTGCTGCCGGATTTCGATGCACGCAAAGAGGCGATACGCGGACAAATCTTGCAGGCGGGATTAACGGCGGGCGGCCGCGCGGTGATCGACGAGGCGCTGCTGGAAGAAGTGGCCGGCCTGGTGGAATGGCCGGTGGCCTTGCTCGGTGATTTCGAAGCGCGTTTTCTCGAACTGCCGCCCGAGCCGCTGATCTCGACGATGAAGGGCAATCAAAAATATTTTCACGTCGTCGATGGCGCGGGCAAATTGCTGCCGCACTTCATCACCGTGTGCAATATTGAAAGCCGCGACCCCGCGCAAGTGCGCGCCGGTAACGAACGCGTGATCCGCCCGCGCTTCAGCGACGCCGCGTTTTTCTGGGAGCAGGACCGGCGGCAAACTTTGGCGTCGCGCGTCGAGACCCTCAAGACCGTGCTGTTTCAAGCCAAGCTCGGCAGCGTCTACGACAAGTCGCAACGCGTCGCGGCCCTGGCCGGTGACATCGCCGCGCAACTCGGCGGCGAGCGCGGCTTGGCGGAACGGGCGGCGCGTCTCGCCAAGTGCGACCTGCTCACCAATATGGTGGGTGAGTTTCCCGAGCTGCAAGGTTTGATGGGCCGCTATTACGCCTTGGCGGAAGGCCTGCCCGCTGAGCTCGCCGAGGCCTTGGACGAGCAATACTTGCCGCGTCAGGCTGGCGACCGCCTGCCCGCCGGCGTCACCGGCCGCGCGCTGGCCGTCGCCGACAAACTCGACACCTTGCTGGGTATCTTCGCCATCGGCCAAGTGCCCAGCGGCGATAAAGACCCCTACGCCCTGCGCCGCGCCGCGCTGGGCGTGCTGCGCATCATCATCGAAGGCGCGCTGCCGCTGGATTTGAACGCCTTGCTGCAACGCGCCGCGGCAAATTACCAGGCCAGCGTGCCCGCCGCGGGCGTGGCCGAGGCGGTGTTCGATTACATGATGGAACGTCTGCGCGCTTACTATCTCGATGCCGGTATCCGGCCGGATGTCTTCGAGGCCGTGCTCGCCAATCGCCCCAGCCGTCCGCACGATTTTGATCTGCGCATCCGCGCCGTCGCCGCTTTTCGCGAACTGCCCGAGGCGGAAAGTTTGGCGGCCGCCAACAAGCGCATACGCAATATTCTCAAACAAGCGGAAGGCGAGGCGGTGGGCGCGGTGGACGCGGCTCAATTGCAGGAACCCGCCGAGCGCGCGCTGCAGCGGCAATTGAGCGCCTTGCACGACGAGGTTTCATCTTCGTTCGACGCCGGAGATTACACCGCCGCGCTGCGCCGTTTGGCGGGTTTGCGCGAAACCGTGGACGCCTTCTTCGATACCGTGATGGTGATGGCGGACGACGCGGCGCTGCGCCGCAACCGCATCGCGCTACTGGCGGCGCTGCACGCTTTGTTCTCGCGCGCGGCGGACTTGTCGCGCTTGCAGTGAGGTGAGGCGCCGCTGTCCCGCGATGGGCGGGGGAAATTCAGTAAACGCGATTTGCCGCCGTGCGCCGCCGCCGTGGCGTGAGCGCGCCGCGATTGCGGCGAGTGCGCGGGGCGCGGCTTTACTGCGCGGCTGGCACGCAAAGGGTTTGTTCTAATATGAAACTTATCATTCTCGATCGCGACGGCGTGATTAATGAAGACTCCGACGAGTACATCAAGTCGCCGGAGGAATGGCGGCCGATTCCCGGCAGCCTTGACGCCATCGCCCGTTTGAATCGCGCCGGCTACCGGGTGGTGGTGGCCAGCAACCAATCAGGTTTGGCGCGCGGCTTGTTCGATATGGATGCCCTGCTGGCGATACACGACAAGCTGCATCGCAATCTGGCGGCGGCGGGCGGCGCGGTGGACGCCATCTTTTTTTGTCCGCACGGACCCGAGGACGCGTGCGCCTGCCGCAAACCCAAACCCGGCTTGCTGCTTGATATCGCCGCGCGTTTGCAGGTGTCTTTGCAGGGCGTGCTGGTGGTGGGCGATAGCTTGCGCGATCTGCAAGCGGCGCAGGCCGTGGGCGCGCGGCCGCTGCTGGTGCGCAGCGGCAAGGGCGCGGGCACCGAGGCGCAGGGTAAAGGTTTAGCGGGCGTGCCGGTATTCGATGATCTCGCCGCCGCCGTGGATGCCTTGCTCGGCGAACAGCTTGGCGCGGAGTCCTCGAAGCCGTGAGCGCGACGCCAGCGGACACCCGCGCGCGTGAGCAGGTTCCCGGACCCGGTTCGGCCTGGCGCTCGGCCTTGTTCGCGCTGGGCATGGCGCTGTCGACGCTGATCTTCGCGCCGCTCAGCGTGCTCACTTTTCCTTTTCCTTACCGCTGGCGTTACGGTTTTATCACGCAGTGGACGCGTTTCAATCTGTGGTGGCTGGGCGTGACTTGCCGTGTGCATTACGTGGTGGAGGGGCGCGAGCATCTGCCCGCGGGGCCGGCCATCGTGCTCGCCAAGCATCAATCGGCCTTCGAGACCCTGGCCTTTCAACGCATCTTTCCGCCGCAGGTGTGGCTGCTCAAGCGCGAATTATTGTGGGTGCCGTTCTTCGGCTGGGGTTTGGCGATGCTGGAACCCATCGCCATCAATCGCCAGGCCAAGCGCAAGGCCTTGCAGCAATTGCTCAACGGCGGCACGCAACGGCTGCAACACGGGCGCTGGGTGGTGATTTTTCCCGAGGGCACGCGCGTGGCGCCCGGGGAACAGCGGCGTTATGCGCCCGGCGGCGCCATGCTCGCGGCGCGCAGCGGTTTCCCCGTGGTGCCGGTGGCGCACAACGCGGGAGAGTTTTGGCCGCGGCAGGGTTTCATCAAACGCCCGGGCACGGTGCGTATCATCATCGGCCCGCCCATCGCCAGCCAGGGGCGCAGCGCGCAGGAGATCAACACGCTGACGGAGCAATGGATAGAAGCGGCGATGGAAAAAATCAGCGGGACGCCGCGGCTGGCGGCGCCCCGTGATGAAGCTGGCGTTTAAAGATCGGCCCAGTTGCCGGTGACGGTGCTCTCCACGCTGCCGTCATCACCAAGATCGACATCGACGCGATAGCTCGTGTTCGACAGGGCGCTGAGGGTGGCCTTACCGTTGGCGCCCGTGGCGGTGAGGGTGCCTGAGGACGGATAGTCATCGATGCTCATGATCTCCAAGGCCAAGGGCGTGGCGAGGGTGACATAGCCTTCGTCCGGATTGTAGTAGCGGCCGCTGATCGTGACGCCGTCAGAGCCGATGCCGGGGGTGATGGCGAGGACGAAATTATTCAACCACTGCGTTTTCTGCGTGGTGTTGTCGCGCAGCACCATCTCGATGCTGACGGTTTGGGTGAGATTGCCGAGCACGATGCTGACATCGCCCTTGATGGTGTAATTATCACGACTGGAGGCGAGCGTGAGGCTATTGGTGCTGATAGTCATGTTGATGAAATCTTCGGTCATGGGGTCGACCTGGCCGTTGAGGCTGGCGCTGCCGGTAAGTGTTTCGCCCGCTTCGCAGTAGTTATTGTAAAGAGCGCTGCCAGAGAAACTGCCCGTCACGTCGTCGAAGGTGAAATTGACTTGCACTTCGCCGGTAGGCGTCGTATTGCCGCCGCAGCTTTCCTGACTGGGGACGGTATCAGTATAGGTTTGCACTGCCCGCCCCAGATTGTTGCTGGAGGCGGAAGTCGGTTCCAGACGGTTTATGAAACCGAGCAGGCTGTGATACAGCGCGAGGGTGCGAGGCGGCGCGCTGCCGCTGCGCTCCTGTGCGTCAAGGGTTCCAGCGAAGCTGCCGAGCGCGCTAGTGCCAGCACCCGCGGCAAAGGCTTCCGTCGCCAAATCCGCGCCGTTACTGGTGGTGAGGGTGGCAGGGTTGGTACTGCCGTTATAGCTGATGCCGCTGTTTATATTTCCCCCGTCACCGCCCCCGCCGCACGCGCCGAGTATTGATATTGCCGCCGCGCCACAAAATATGCGGGCATGGTTCCGCGAACTGGTTTTTTTCATATGATCCCCCCCCCGATAGAGTGATAGATAGCCACCGTATTGTAATTCACGATGGTGTTTCGACAATTTAAAGCATTGGTGAGCTAAAGCATTGGTGGGGGTCTTCCCCTGAGTTAGAATGTCCCCCTCACGGACGATAGGATGTACTCATGCAAGCGTGGTTGGCAAATCCCGCGGTGCAGGCGGGGATCGCACCTTTCATCGCCGCCGTGGTGAGCGTGGCCTTGCTCAAACGCGCGGGCGGGTATTGGGCGGGCGCCGCGGTGACGGCGGGCTTCGCCGTCGCGGTGTACCTCAGCACCGGTTTTCAATTTCAACCCTGGACCAGCACCCGCAAGATCGTCGCGCTCACCTTGGGCGCCGCCGCCTTGGGCGTGCTCTTCGATCTCTATCCTTATTCGCGCCGCTGGTTGCCGCCCTTGGTGTTCGCGCTGGGCGCCGCCGCGGTATTGTGGCTGGTGTGGCCGGTGCTGTCGCGCCGTGAAGGCTTGGACTATTGGCTGCTCGCCGCCGGCGCGGCGCTGTACGCGGGCTGGTGCGTGGCGGCGCTGGAGAGTCTGCGCGCCAAGCCGCAGGCCATGGTGAGCGCGGCGCTGGCCTTGGGTTTCGGTACGGGCATATCGGCCTTGCTGGGGGCCTCGGCGCTGCTGGGTCAATGGGGCATCGCCTTGGGCGCGTCGGTCTCGGCCTTGTGGCTGTTCACCGTGTTCATGCGTAAGCTCGCGCTGGGCTCGCAACTGGCGCTGCCGGCGGGCTTGGGCGCGGCGTTGATCGGCTGCGCCGCTTGCGTCTATGCCAAGCTGCCCTGGTATAGTTTGGCGATATTAGCTACGGTACCCTTGTCGGCGCAGCTGTTTTGGTGGCCACGTCTGCCGCGTCTCGCGCAGATCGTCATTTCATTGTTCGCGGCACTGGTCCCCGCCGCGCTCGCCGCATGGTTCACTTTTAAGGAAACGGGGGCGCCGCCTCTATAAGTTTTTATCCCCCGCCACAGCGACAGGAGAGTTGTCATGAAGAAAATGCTGATCGTAGCCATATTCGCCGCCGTGCCCCTGCCGGTGTTCGCCGCGGAGTCGTTCACTATCGACCCAATGCACACCTACCCTCACTTCAGCATCAATCATCTCGGGTTTTCCACCATGCACGGCCGTTTCGGCAAGACCACGGGCACGCTGACCGTCGATGCGGCCAAGAAGACCGGTTCCGTGGAGGTGGTGATCGACGCCGCCTCGGTCGATACCGGTTTCGTGAAGCGCGATGATCATCTGCGCTCGCCGGACTTCCTCAACGTGGTAGAGTTTCCCGAGATCACCTATAAGTCGACCAAGGTGGTGATCAACGACGACAAGTCCGCGGTGGTGGACGGCGATCTCACCATCGCCGGGGTGACCAAGCCGGTGCGCTTGGATGTGAAGAGCATGAACTGCGGCATCAATCCCATGGACCCGAAGAAACAGATTTATGTGTGTGGCTTTGACGCCGAGACCAAGATCAAACGCTCCGATTTCGGAGTGAAGTTTGCCCTGCCTGCCGTCGGCGATGAGATGCGTCTCGTTTTCGAAGTGGAAGCGATCCGTAATTAAACCGCTGATGGCGTAAACGCACCGCCGGGTGCCGCGTAAGCGGCCCCGGCGTTTTTTATTTGGCGGCGGCGCGATTGGCCAGCGCGGCGAATTGCGCCAGACTCAATACTTCGGCGCGCAGACCGGGGTCGATGCCCGCCGCGCGGATACCCGCTTCATCGAGCAGTTCCTTCAGCGTATTGCGCAAGGTCTTGCGGCGCTGACTGAAGGCGCGGCGCACCAGATCGCTGAACACGTTTTCATCGTCGATCTGCACCGGCGGCGCGGCATGCGGCACCAGGCGCACGAAGGCCGAGTCGACCTTGGGCGCGGGGCGGAAGGCGCCAGGCCCCACCGGGAATAGCAGCTCCACCGCGCAACGCCATTGCAGCATCACGCTTAAGCGGCCGTAGTCACCGCCGCCCGGCGCCGCGGCCATGCGCAGCGCCACTTCTTTTTGCACCATGAAATACATGTCGGCGATCAGCGGCGCGAAGTCGAGCAGATGAAACAACAGCGGCGTCGAAATGTTATAGGGCAGATTGCCCACCACGCGCAGGCTGTCCTCGCCGTGAGCCAGCGAGGCGAAATCGAATTTGAGCGCGTCGAGCTGATGAACGTGGAGTTCACCCTTGCCCGCGCAGCTTTGTTGCAGATGCGGAATCACGTCGCGGTCCAGTTCGACCACATGCAGCGTGTGCGCCGTTTCCAGTAAGGGGACGGTGAGCGCGCCGAGGCCCGGGCCGATTTCCACTAGCGTCTGTCCGGGGCGGGGGGCGATGGCGCGCAGGATGCGGTCGATGACGGCCTCGTCGTGCAGAAAATTTTGCCCGAAACGTTTGCGCGCGCGGTGACCTTGATCGAATTGACTCATGCGTTCTCTCGCGCCGCGATATCGACGGCCAATTGCAAGGCCGCATCCAGGCTGCCGGACTCGGCGCCGCCCTTGCCCGCCAATTCCAGCGCGGTGCCGTGATCGACCGAGGTGCGGATGATGGGCAAGCCCAGGGTGATGTTCACCGCTTGGCCGAAGCCTTTGAACTTGAGCACCGGCAGGCCTTGATCGTGATACATCGCCAGCACCGCGTCGGCGGTATCGAGATGTTTGGGAATGAACAAGGTGTCGGCGGGCAGGGGGCCGATCAGGTCCATGCCCGCGCCGCGCAGCGCGTTGAGTACCGGCTCGACCACGTCGCGGTCTTCCGTGCCCAGATGGCCGCCTTCACCCGCGTGGGGATTGAGGCCGCACACCACGATGCGCGGCGCGGCGATGCCGAAGCGCGCGCGCAGATCGTGATGCAGGATCCGTATCACCCCCGTGAGGTGCGGCGCGGTGATGGCGTCCGCCACGTCGCGCAGCGGCAAGTGGGTGGTGGCCAGCGCCACGCGCAGGCCTGCGGTGAGCAGCATCATCACCACTTGATCGCTTCGGGTGTGCTCGGCGAGAAATTCAGTGTGGCCGGAGAAGGCGAAGCCGGCGTCATTGATGACGCCTTTGTGCACCGGGCCGGTGACCAGGGCGGCGAAGTCACCCTGCACGCAGCCCTGGGTGGCCGCGCGCAGGGTGTCGAGCACGTAAGCGGCGTTGGCCGTATTGAGCTGGCCGGCTTGTACCGCGGCGCGCAAGGGCACGGGCAAGACCGTCAGCGTGCCGGCCGCTTGCGCGCGCGGCGGCTGTTCGGCATTGAATTCATTGAGCGCGAGGGGCAAGTCCAGTTGCGCCGCGCGTTGCGACAATAAAACCTGATCGGCGACCACCACCAGCTCGGCGGGATACGGGCGCTG
Organism: uncultured Gammaproteobacteria bacterium; assembly: GCA_947259075.1. Lineage (GTDB taxonomy): Bacteria > Pseudomonadota > Gammaproteobacteria > DRLM01 > DRLM01 > CAKKSB01. The sequence continues at coordinate 64,263 of CAMYKQ010000038.1, forward strand.
CGCCAGCATCACGCAGAGGTCGGGGCCGATGCCGGCGGGCTCACCGGGGGTGATGGCGATGCGCGGCACGGCGGGCGGATAATTTCGGGGCTGAGTCATGGGAAGGGCTTTTTATCACTTCCCCCGCCGCGGGTCCACTGCGGCCGTGATCCGCGTGCCCTGGCGCGCGGCGGCTGGCGTTTAATAGGTGCCTTGCAGGCGCAGGAACCAGCCGTGTACCGAGTAGTCGTTGTCGGAGAATTCACTGTCGGAGAAATCGGTGAAATTGTAGCCGCCGCCGACGCGCACATGCTCCATGGCACGCCACATCACGTCGGCGGCCCAGCCTTGGCGCTGGTCGTCGGTCTCTTGCTGGCTTAACAGCCGGTATTCGGCGCCGAGGTCGATGCGCGGGCGGATACGGTAATTGAGCCGGTTGATGGACAAGAAGGTAGTGGTGGCGATGCTGGGGCGGCCGCCCGCGCGTTCTTCTTTCATGCGCAACGCCAGTTTGTCCACCCATTCCAAGGCGGGCGTGAGCTCCAGCGACCATTCGATGGAGGCGATGTCGCGGCTGATGTTTTGCATATCGCCGGCGCCGAGACTGAGCGGGCGCTGATCGGCTTGGCGGGTGTAGCGCGCCAGGGCGTTGAAACGGTCGCTGGCCACGGGGCGGTAGGCTAGCCCTAAGCTGCTTTCTTCAAACTCCGCTTCCACGACATCGTTGTCGAGGTCGCGGCTGAGGCTGTAGCGGTATTTGCCCAGCAGGGTGTAATCGGGATCGAGCTTCAATTCCGCGCTATTGGTCGAGAGGAATTGCTCGCGTTCTTGTACCCCGCTTTCGCGGCGCAGTTCGTTGCGGGTGCTGGCGCTGAGTCCGCGCGGATGGCTGTAAGACAAGCCGGTGGCGATGGCGTAGCGGTCCGAGCCGCCGCTGGCGGCTTGGATCTTGCCCAGTTCCGCCGCCAGCAATAATTGCAGGCCGCGCCGCAGCCGCCATTTTTGTTCGGCGCCGATCAAGGAGACGTTGCGGTCGCCTTGGTCCGCTACTTCCCATTGGTATTCGGAATAGACCTTGCCGTCACGGCCCAGCGGTGATTGGGCGCCGACGATGGTGGTATTGCGGCCGTTGTTTTGCATATCGCGGCTGAGGCGCTGGGTGAGGTAGAGGCGGTTGCCGTCGAGATTGAATTCCGCGCCCAATTCCGCGGCCTGCCCCAGGCTGCCGCTGATGCCTTTGGCCTTCAAGGTCAAGGCGGAGCTGAGGCTGTAATCAACGCCGATACCGGTTTGATCGTTGTCCGCGCCGCTGAGGGTGAATTGCTGCTCAATGGAGGCGGTGAGTTTTTCGGTGACGCGCAGACGCAGCTCGGCGGCCATCAGGCTGCTGTCATTGATGCCCGTGGCGGCGTTGCTGGTCTCTTTTTGCTGGTATTCCGCCGTGGCGCTCCAGCGTTCGGCGGCATGGCGCAGTTGCGCCGTCGTGGTACTGCTTTCGCTGTCACCGCTGGCGGACAGGATCTTTTCCTGATCTTGGCGCAGCAACACCTTGTCACGCTCGCTCACTTGCAGGCTCATGTTCAGTCCGCTTTTCTCCGACGAGATTTCACTGCTATTGCCGTTGGAGATGAAGCCCGGCCCCAGGCGTTTCATGTAGGCGCCCATGCGATAGCGGTTGGCCTGGCCGAACCATTCGCCGATGTCCATTTCCGCGGCGAGTTTCCACGCTTGGCCGCTGCTGGTGTCGAGCGGCGTGGTTTCCTTGAAGCTGAGACCGCCGTCGTCACTGTAGAAGCTCTGGCCGTCGCTGCCTTCGCTCTGCGCCATTTCGGCGAGCAGGCGGGTGCCCTTGCCCAAGCGGATTTCGGTGTCGAGGCCTTGCAATTGATATTGTCCGGCGGCGCCTTCGTCTTGCACGTAGGTGCCGCCGATGGCGACGTGGTCGTTGAGCTGCTGGCGCACACGGCCGCCGCTGGCGCTCTTCTCGAAGAAGGCGGCTTCGGTTTCATAGTCCACTTCGATGGAGACGGGATTGCCGCCCAGCAGCGCGCGATCGACGAGGCGGCTGTCGGCTTGGGTGCTGGCCAGCGGCCGGGTGAAGAGGATGCGGCCTTCGACGTAACGGATATTGTAATCGGTGTTTTGCTGCTGCGGCTGGCGTGAGAGCACCAGGCCGGTGTCTTTATCGCGCACCACCAACGTGACTTGTTCGCTGCCTTCGATGATGTCGCCGTGGCTCAAATAATAGAGTGAGCCGCCGGTGGCGCGCAGTTCGTCGCGCACGTGCATTTGCCGCACCGCCGCGCTGAATACCGCGACTTGGGTATCGGGGGCGCCGTATTGAGTGCGCGCCAGGCTTTGATAGGCGAGACGGCCGCCGAAGAGGGTGCGCTGATAGGTGGCGAGTTCGGTGTCGGTGAAATTCACCGGGTAGTTGCCGATCACCGCATGCAGTTCATCGCTGTCCACCGCGAGATAGAATTTGCCGCTGCTCTCGCTGTCGTAGACCACGGTGCTGTCGTCGCCGTAGACCGGATAGAGTTTGTCGGGATCGATGTTGGTGAGCAGGCGGTCGTTCTCGGCGCGGTCGAGGTCTTTGAACATATCGCCCAGCTCGTTCGTGCCGCTGTCGAAGGCGGAGGTGACGAGGTATTTGCCCGCGATCACGCCTTTCAAGTAATAGGCAATGCGGCCCTCGCTGTAGAATTGCGAGGCGCCATCCATGCCCGCCCCCTGCACATAACCCTTGGCCTGCATCTGGCCGATCTTGCCGTCGGCGAAGGCGAGCAGGAAGAGTTTGGAATCGCGCACCTCGATATCGCGGCTGATGCGCCCGCTGTTGCCCGCCGGATCGCTCACGTTCACCTCGATGCTGCTGTGGCCCAGTGGCAGGGTCACGGTGGTGCTGAAGCGGCCGTCGTCTTGCAGCGCCACCTCTTTGGCGTTGACGCTAACCTTATTGCCCGGCTCGGTGGCGCCGCTCACCACCAGCACCGGCGAGGTGAGTGCCGCGTCCTTGGGCGGGAAGTTCACCGCGAGGCGCGGCACGGGTTGCACCAGCAGATACAGCGCGCCGTTTTCATCGCGTGCGCTCACCTTGACCTTCAAGTCCACCACGCGGGTGAAGTTGGCCTCGTTGCGCAGCAGCAGGGTGAAGAAGTTGACACCCTGTTTGAGTTTGATGTCGGCGGCGAAGCGGCCCGCGGCTTCGACGGGCAAGCGCCGGTCATCCAGCTGCACGATATTGCCCGGCTCGGTGCGCCCGTGCAGACGGAAGCCCATGACGATCTCTTCTGGCGCGGCGCGCGCCACGACATCGCGCGCGTCGGCGTAATAACCTTGTTCATCATCGCGCGCGCCGTAAGGCACGCGGACTTCACCGGCGGGCAGGTTTAAACTGGGCACGGCGATACGCGCCAGCGAGGACTTATCCTGCGCGCTGGTCAACTGAATATCGAACTCCGTGGCCGAGGCCGGCTCGATTTGGGTTTGGAAGACGCCGCCACCCTGCAATGGCAGTGTTTTACCGTTGATGACGGCGCCGGGTTCGGCGCGGTATTGATCGGTGACGCTGATGGTCTCGACCTTGCCCACCAGACCTTTGATCTCCACGCGGCGGTTCAGCTCGCGGCCCTCGGGCAGGCCGTTGCTCGCCATGGGCCGCCGCGAGCCGAAGCCGCGCACCACCAGCCGCTCACGCGGGATGTCTTCCTCTTCCATGAGATATCTCGCCGCCGCTTCGGCGCGTTCTTGCGAGAGGCGTAGATTGGCCTCATCGCTGCCGATGGAGTCGGTGTGGCCTTCGATCACCACCTTCTCTTCCGGGAAGCGCAACAACAGCGCCGAGGATTCGCGCAGCGCCTGCCGCGCGGCGGGGCTGAGCTGGGACGAACCCAGTTCGAAGGCGCCGCCGGTGAGATTGACGGCGATGGCCGAGCTGCGATTGACGCCCACTAAACGCCGCGCGCTGCGCGCGACGCCGTCATCGGCGTAATCCAGCTCCAGTTGATATTCGTAAATCTCGCCGCCTTCGAGCAAGTCGCCGTGATCGTCGCGCGCATCCCATTCGATGACGGGCGGCGGCGCGCCCTCGCCGCGCAGGGTGCGCACGGTCTGGTGCGCGGCATTGTTCACGGTGAACAACCAGGCGTTCACCTTTGCTTTGCTATCGATGTTGACGCTGAGCCGCAGCGGTTGTTCGAGTTTGCCGCTGTTGATATTGATGAGATCATCCACGCTGGTGAGGCCGAGTTTGATGTCGCCGTTGGGCAGCGCCAGCGAATAACCGTTGACCAGCGCGGTGAGCATTTCCACGCTGCCGAAGACGCTGGCGGGTTTTTCACCGAGTTCGGTTTGCGCGCGCAGGCCGTGGTTGGCGGCGCGGCCTATGATCTCGACCTCGTGCTGGTAAATCACGCCGAAATTGGCCTTGGCGAGCAGACCGGGCGTGATGTTCACCACGGTGATTTCCTCGGTCGTGACTTCGGCGCCGGCGTCCAGCGCCTGCAGATTTATTTTCAGCGCGCGCGGTCCCGGTTTGACCGCGGGGAAGTGGTAACGGCCGTGTTCATCGGTGAGGGCGTAGCTGCCGTTGTCCAGCACCACCATGGCGCCGCTCACGCCTTTTTCGCCCTGGTCCTGTTTGCCGTTGCGGTTGGGGTCTTGGAAGACCTTGCCGATGATGGTGCCGAGATCGAAGACCGGATCGAGCGTCACGCTCACCCGGGCCTCGGCGTTATTGGAGATGTAGCAGACATCGCAGACGTCGAGGGCGTAAACGGTGTTGACGTATTCGCGCGGCGTGGCGCCCGCGCCGACGATCAATTGATAGCTGAGCGTGGTGTAGCCCTGTTCGCCGGGATCGGCGCTGCCATTGCCGTTGCTGTCCACCCGCGCGAGCAGGGTGCCGAGGCCGAAGATCAAGGGCCGGTGACCCGCCGGGTCGGGCGCCAGCGCGCCATTGAGGCGGGTGCTGCCGGGCACGTATTTGAAATTGGGCGGCAGGGCGTCATGCAGTTTGACTTGCAGCACGTCCTTGTCGGTGATGTTTTTGATGATGAGCGTATAGGTGACGACATCGCCGATCACCACCTCGTCTTTGTTGGCGAGCTTGGTGATGTCGAGCACGCGGCCTTGAGTGAAATACACCTTGGGCTGCGTGAGCAACACGATATTGTCGCTGATGTCGGTGGCGCGCAGGGTGGCGACGCCGATGGTGTTGGAGCGGATCTGGGCGATGGCGCTGCCGTCGGCGCCGGTGGGCGCGCCGGCTTGGGTGATCGTATCCAAGGCGCCGCGATCGGAATCGAACACGACGGTTTTGCCCGGCACCCGCAAGCCGCTGGTGTCGATGAGGGTGGCGCTGAGCGTGCTGGCGGCGCTGCCGTCGGCGATGACGATGAGCGGTTGCGCGGTGACGATGGAGGCGAGCGGATCGACGCCGAACACGGTGCTGACGGCTAGGCCGTTGCCGTCGCCGGGATCGCCGTCGGCGTCACCCGCGCTCACCGCTTGCGGCGCGGCGGGCGTGGCGCTGTCATCGACCGTGGCGCTGAAGACGCTGGCGCCGCTTACCAGCGGGGCGTTGGCGCTGAAACGCAATTGCAGATTGCCGCTGGCGCTGAGTTTGGCGCCGAGTTTGACGCTCATGGTGGCGCCGCTGATGCTGGCGCAGTATTGGCCCGCGGCAGGCGCGGGGCACGCGGCCGCGAGCGCGCCGCCGTTGACGCTGAAGCCGGTGATGGCCAGCCCCATGAAGCCGGTGGGCGCGGTGACGCTGAGCAGATCGACGCCGCTGTCGCCGGGGTTGATGGCGGGCAGCACGTCGAAGGTAAAGGCGATGCCGGTGGCGCCCACCACCACGCTGGCCGGGGTGATTTCGCCCACGGCCGCGGTGACGGCATTGGCGTTGTCGTCGTTGTCGATGCTGTGCACGTGTTGCGCGATCGCGCCCAGGGTGGCGTTGAGCGGATTGCTGAGATTGACCACGACGGTCTCGTTGCTCTCCGTATCGGCGTCGTCGATGATCGCGAGGCTGATGTCCTTGCTGGTCTCGCCGGGATTGAAGATGAGCGTGCCGCTGGCGAGGGTGTAATCCACGCCGCCGCCGGTGGCGGTGCTGGCGGGATCGACGCCGTAATCCACGCTGACGGGCAGGCCGCTGGCGGCGGAGAGCGTGACGGTGATTAATGCGCTGGGGATATTCTCCAGCGCATTGCCGCCGGCGGCGGCGAAGGCGGCGCTGGGCGCGGCGTCGTTATCGTTGAGGGTGTAGCTGTGTTGCGGCGTCGCGCCGAGGATGGCGTTGACGGGCGCGCTTAAATTGATGACCACGGTTTCGTCGCTTTCGTCCAAGGCGTCGTCGTTCACCGCGAGCGAGATGGCCTTGAGGGTGTCGCCGGGGTTGAAGGTGAGCGTGCCGCTGGCGAGGGTGTAATCGACGCCGCCGCCGCTGGCGGTGCCGGCGGCGTCGATGCTGTAATTGACGGTGATGATTTGGGTGCTGGCCGTGGAGAGCGTGACATTGACGCTGACCGGCGTGAAGGCTTCATCGCCGTTGGCGCTGGCGGCGGCGAAGTTGATTACCGCGGTGTCGTTGTCGCTTACGTTTACCGTGATGTTGGGAATGGCGAGGGCGTTGTAGTTCAAATCCGCGCTCGCGGCGCCGTGGGTGATGCTGGCACTGTGCGGGCCTTCGGCGATGGCATCGTCGATGGCGATGACGGTGACGGTCTGCGCGTTATTCCAATTGAGCGGAGTGAAGGTGAGCGCGACGGCCGTGCCCGCGCCGGCGCCCAAATCGGCTTGCGCGTCGGGGGTGACGGTAATGACGACGTTGGCGCCGGGCGCGGAGTCGAGCACCACGGTGTAGCTGTCGCCGGCGCCGCCCTCGCTGGCCGTGGTCGCGCCGCCGGACTCGTTAAACGTGACGCCGGGCAGATCGTTGTCGCTGATGGACACCACGATATTGGGAATGGCGAGGGCGTTGTAATTTAAATCCGCGCTCGCGGCGGCGTGGGTGATGACGGCGCCGTGCGGACCTTCGGCGCTGGCGTCGTCGACGGCGGTGACGGTGACGGTCTGCGCGTTGTTCCAATTGAGCGGGGTGAAGCTGAGCGCGACGGCCGTGCCCGCGCCCGCGCCTAAATCCACTTGCGCATCGGGGGTGACGGTGATGACGACGTTGGCGCTGGGCGCGGAGTTGAGCACCACGGTGTAGCTGTCGCTGCCCGGGCCGGTTTCAGCGACGCTGGTGCCGCCGCCGGATTCGCTCAGGGTCACGCCGGGCGTGTCGTTGTCGGCGATGTTCACCGTGATAGTGGGGATGGCGAGGGCGTTGTAGTTCAAATCCGCGCTCGCGGCGCCGTGGGTGATGGTGGCGCTGTGCGGACCCTCGGCTATCGCGTCGTCCACCGCGGTGACGTTGACGGTCTGCGCGCTATTCCAGTTGAGCGGGGTGAAGCTGAGCACGACGGCCGTGCCCGCGCCCGCGCCCAAATCCACTTGCGCATCGGGGGTGACGCTGACGGTGACGTTGGCGCTGGGCGCGGTGTTGAGCACCACGGTGTAGCTGTCGCCGGCGCCGCCTTCGCTGGCCGTGGTGACGCCGCCGGATTCGTTGAGCGTCACGCCGGGCACGTCGTTGTCGCTGATGTTCACGAGCACATTGGCGATGACCAGGCCGTTGTACGCGGCATCGGCGCTGTTCGCGCTGTGGGTGATGCTGCTGTTGTGCGGGCCTTCGGCGCTGGCGTCATCCACCGCGGTGACGGTGACGCTCTGCGCAAGATTCCAGTTGAGCGGGGTGAAGCTGAGCACCACGGCCGTGCCCGCGCCGCCGCCTAAATCCACTTGCGCGTCGGGGGTGACCGTGAGGGTAACATTCGCCGCCGGTTGCGTGGCGAGCACTAAGGTGTAGCTGTCGCTGCTCGGTCCGGTCTCGTTGACATTGGTGGCGCCGCCGGATTCGCTGATCGTCACCGCGGCCGCGTCGTTGTCGTTCACGGTGTAAACCTGTTGCGGGGTGGCGCCGAGGCTGGCGTTGCTGGGATTGGCAAGATCGATCATAACGGTTTCATTGCCTTCGGCGATGAGGTCATCGTTCACCGCGAGGCTGATGACTTTGCTGGTCTCGCCGGGGTTGAAGGTCAGCGTGCCGTTGGCGAGGGTGTAATCGATGCCGCCGCCGCTGGCGCTGCTGGCGCCGTTCACCGCGTAATCCACGGTGACGGTTTTACTCGAGGCGGCGGACAAGGCCACCGTGATGTTCACCGGCGTCACGGATTCCGCGCCGCTGGCCGCGGCGGCGGCGAAGCTCACGCTGGGCGCGGGGTCGTCGTCGGTGATGGTCGCGGTATGCACGGTCGTGCCGCCCGCGAAGGCATTGACGGGCGTGCCCATGGTCACAACGACGGTTTCGCCGTCTTCGTCGAGCGCGTCGTTGACGACGGTCACGGTGATATCCGCGCTCAAACTGCCCGCGCTGATAATGAGAGGGCTGGCGGTGATGGTGTAATCCGCCGGGTTGTTTGCCGTGCCGCCCAGGGTGAAGGGCAGGCTGACGTTCTGCGCCGAGACTTGTGACAGTTGCGCGGTGATGGTGAGCGTGCCCGCGTTTTCGGCGCCGCTTTGACTGGCGGCGGTGAAGCTGACTTGCGGCAAGACCGTCACGCCTTGCGTGTTGGCGTCCGCCGCGTCGCCATCGGCATTGCCCGCGGTGGTGGCCTGCGCGGCGATAGAGCCGGTGCCGGTGTCGTCGACAGTGGACGTGAAGTTGCCGCTGCCGAGTGCGCCGGGCGCATCCGCGTTGAAGCTGATCTTGATGTTGGTGCCGGTTACGCTGACCTTGCTCCCCAAGCGGATGGTCATCACTTGTCCCGCGACGCCTGCGCAGTATTCACCCGCGGCGGGGGCGGGACAACTGCCCGACGCCGTTTGCGCGCCGCCGCCCAGCGATACGCCGGTGACGCTCAAACCGCCATAGCCCGCCGGGGCGGTGATGGCGATTTGATCGATGCCGGTGTTGCCGGGATTGATAGCGGGCAGTACATCGTAGGTGAAGTTGATGCCGCTGCTGGCGGCCGGTACCGCGGCGGGATCGATTTCAGCAACGACCGTGGTGACGGCGGCGTTTTCAGCGGTGACGCTGATTTGTCCCGAGGAGAGCAGGGTGACGCTGCCGCCACCGGGGTCGGTGGCTTCGTTAGTCGCGGTGCCCGCGCCATGGGCAAAGAGGGACCACAACAGCCCTGCTATGCACAAAAGGCCGGCGCGCATGCGTTGCGGCATGCGTGGATCGCCCATGGCGTGACGACTTCGCACTATGTGCTCATCGACGTTGCTGACATCGGGAACTAAGACGAATTCACGCGGGCCTGCGTGCAAACGCGGACGCGCGCCGTGGCGCGCCGTGCCCTAGCGTGAAATCATCCGAGCCGTGCCGGCATGTAAGCCGGCAAGGCCCGGTCTTAGTTCTTGACCGCCTGGAACATCAGCGCGAAGGTCTTGTTGGCGCCCAAGCTGACGCTGCTGTTGGCCTGACCCGTTACCGCGCCCACCGTGATGGTGCCCGCCACATGGGAGGCGAAGTCATCCGGAGCGCCGAGGGCGTCGGTTTGCGCCGTGCCGCCGTTAGCCGCGGTATAGAGGTTGGCGATGGTGGCGTTGTCGGCTTGAGCCGAGTCGTATTTCAGCGAGGCCGCCGTGTAGGTAAAGCCGGTGCCGCTGGTATCCAAGACGTCTTGGAAGCGGACGTCGGTCAAGGCGATCGCCGTGGCGTTACGCACGAAGATCATGAACTTGAGCGGTGTGCCGACCGGGACGGTCACCGAGGTGGCGCCACCGTTACAGCCGGCATCCGTCGGACTGCTGGCCAAGCAATTGCCGCTGGCGTCGTAGACTTGTTTCACCAGCGCGAGCTGCGTGGAATTGACGGTAACGTTGCCTGATCCCGTCAAGCTCACGCCGCCGCCGCCCGGGTCGGTGACCGCGTTGGTGGCCGCCTGCGCGCCGAGCGTGAACAGGCTGGACAGCAAAGACAGCCCTATGACTAGGGATAGGCGCTTGAATAAAAATTTCATCTTCGTCTCCTCAATAAAACGGACCTATTGATCTGGGCCGCAGCCGGTCCGCTGAGCGGCTGCGCCAGGTGTTGGCCATCCTTTGCCGGTGACTTTCATGTCGTGACATTTCCTGAGCCCCTTCCAGGGCTGGACTTTTTTGGCGAGGACAAGAGCTTGAGCGAACGCGAACGCGTTATGACGGCGGGCGGAAGGGATGAGATTGCCCAGATAAACTGTGAGAGTGCTGTGTGGGTACTGCTTCGTTAGCACTGTTTGCTCAACTCGTTGTTCCCCGTACCCCTCGGGTGCTGCTCATAAAGCCAATCCCACTAAAATTACAAATCAAGTCGTTATGGTTTTTCGTGAGGCATGCTTGGGCCGGCATCGCGCGCTAAAGCGATGTGCCGGGGATTACAACTTGGTTTTGCCAAGCGGTAAGGCCGGTGCTTAAAACATGAACTCCGTCATGGAAAGATGTCGGCAGCAGGGGGGATTAATTGAGTGAAGTATGCAGGGGGTTGCTGGGGAGCGTATCTGCATAAGGCCGAAGTGAATTGAGGGCGCCATGCCACGGCTTAGCGTATTGGGGTAACGGGTTTGCGCGCGGGGGGCACCCCCCGCACCCGGAAAAATATTTGCCCGTCCGGCGGAAATACAGCCGTGCCGTATGGGGAGTAAGGCCGCCCTGCCGTGGCGGCTTGATGCGGTGTATTGCTGGGATGGTGGGTGCGGCGGTGCGGGCGTCAATGCTTGCCGCGGCGCGTTCGACATCTTTTGAGCTTATCGCGGCGCGAATGTTTCGTAACTGTGTTCGATGAGGGCGCCGCTGGTCGCGCCATGCTCGGGAAAGGTGGCAAACCCCGCGATGATGATGACATGCCCGGTGGCAAAGGTTTCCTGTCCCGGGAACGCGTGCTGGTTGATTCTTGCCGTCAATCTATCGAGAAGCGCCAGCGCGCCGTCGATATTGGTTTCAGGCAGCAACAAGGCGAATTCGTTGTCAGCGTAGCGCGTCAGCGTGTCGGAAGTGCGGATGAAATTGTGCAAGAACTTACCCAGCGAATAAAGTAATAAATCACTGGCTTTGCTGCCATGCTGGGCTTGATAAGCGCTGAAATCCATGATGCCAGTAATGACCACGGAAAACTTGCGTTCATAGCGTTGTGAACGGGAGAGCTCCATGGCCAATATTTCGTGAAAATGTTTTTTGTTGTGCAGTCCGGTGAGTTCATCGATGGTGGCGAGCCGGTGCAGCTTGCGCGTGACGTTATTCAGCCCGTCGGCGTGTTGTTTTACTCGGTCCGATAATAAGCGATTATCGTGCATCAGCTGGTATTTTTCCGCGGCGCGTTCGATGACGGTGACGATGATGCCGCTTTCGTCGGTGGGCACGGTAACGCAATCATAGGCGCCCGCTTCCAAGGCATGTTTGGCGATATTCAGCTGTACGCGGTGTACGACCGCCACGGTTTGGGTGTTCGTTGAGCGCAAACGGACGTCTTGGATCAGGCGCAGGCCGCCCGCGCTGTCGCGCGTGGTGTTGATCGCGATAACCGCGAACTGAGTTTTTCTCAACATGCTCAGGGCTTGGGCCGCGTCCGTGGCGCGCATCACGTTGTGTCCGCGCTGGGTGAGCGCCGTGGAGATTGAGCTGGCGACGGTTTCTTCGTCGTCGACAATGAGGATGTGCGCTGGATTGGACATTCAGTCGTTACATTTGTAAATATTGTTTGGGTTATAGGTCATGGCTGTAGCCGGTCACTTTGTTGCGTCCTGAGCGTTTGGCGCTATACAGGGCCTTGTCGGCCTTTTCGATAAGGATGCCGGGTTCGTTGCCGTCATCGGGGAAGTTGGCCAATCCGATGCTGACGGTGATCTTGCCGCCGGGTTGGCATTCTCCCCCGTAGAACGCATGTTCCGCGATATGCTGGCGAAGATTGTTGGCCAAGATTAAGGCGCCGTCCTTCGTGGTTTCAGGAAGAATCAATACGAACTCCTCCCCGCCGTAGCGGGCCACGGTGTCGGATTGGCGCAGGCGATGGCTGAATATGTCGGCCAGATTTTTTAATAGCTCGTCACCTTGCGGATGACCGTGAGTGTCGTTGTAGTGCTTGAATTGATCGACATCGATGAAGAGCAAGGAATATTGGCGCTTATGGCGCAAGGCGCGCGCGTGCTCGATGCCGATGGCTTCGAAAAAATAGCGGTGGTTGTAGAGGCCGGTCAGACCGTCCTTAACCGCCAGTTCTTGCAAGACGTGATTGACCTTTTCCAGTTCGACATTGTGTTTTTTCAGGCGGCTGACCAGCAGCTTGTTGTCATGAATAAGCCGGATTCGTTCCACGCTGCGATTAATGACATTGGTCACGATCTCGAATTGTTCGAAAGGTTTAATCAGATAATCAGTCGCGCCGGCGCGCAGGGCGCACACCGCCGAATGCAGGGAGGCGTAGCTGGTTATGATGATGACTTGGGTGTCGGGCTCGCTGGCCTTGATTTTCTCCAGCACCTCCAGTCCGCTGATATTGGGCAGGCGGATATCGACCAGCACCAGCGGGTGGCGCCCTTGTTCGAATAAGGCTAAAGCGTGTTCGCCGTCGGCGGCCGTGGTGACTTTGTGGCCTTCATCCGTCAAGAGTTCTTCGAGGACGTTGCGCAGGCTTTCTTCGTCATCGATCACTAAAATATCGATACCGGAACTCATGTCATTATGGCCGGCATTATTCATTTTTTTGGCGAAGACAGGCCGGGGTTCGAAGTCTCGGCCTTGATGACTTGATTTCGCCCCGATTTTTTTGCCTTGTAAAGCGCTTGGTCGGCTTGGTGAAGTACGCTGGAAGCGTCGTCGCCGTCTTCCTTGAAGGTTGAGACGCCGATGCTGGCCGTGAGTTTGCCGCCAGGCTGAGTTTCTCTGCCCGCGAAGGGATGATTCTCAACTTCTTCTCTGATGCTTTCCGCCAGGATGGTGGCGCCTTCCTTGCCGGTTTCCGGCAGTAAGAGCACGAATTCCTCGCCGCCATAGCGCGCGGCGATATCGGAGGTGCGCAAGCGCTCGCGCAGCAGCTCGCCGAGCTTATGCAGCAACTGATCGCCCAAGGGGTGTCCATGGGTATCGTTGTACTTTTTGAAATAATCCACGTCGATAAAGATGAGTGAGAAGGGACGCTGGTGGCGCCGCGCGCGGGCGACTTCCATGGTCAGGGTTTCTTGAAAATAACGGTGATTGTACAGTCCGGTGAGGCCGTCGCGGATGGCGAGCTCCCGCAATACTTGGTTGACGTTTTCGAGTTCATTGTTGTAACTCTTGAGTTTCTCCACCAGCTGCTTGTTTTCGATGACGAGACGGATTTTCTCGGTGGCGCGATTGACCACCGCGGAGATCAGCTCCAAGTCTTCAAAGGGTTTTATTAAATAGTCATAAGCGCCGGCGCGCAGCGCGTTCAAAGCGGTGTCGAGCGAGGCGTGGCTGGTCATGATGACGACTTGGGTCTCCGGATTTATTTCTTTAATTTTATTCAGAAGATCGATGCCGCTCATGCCGGGCATGCGGATGTCGGTGATGACCAGGACATAGTGGGATTGCGTGAAAAAGGTCAGCGCCTCTTCCGCGCTGGCTGCCGTGGTAACCGGATAACCGTCGTCGGTCAGCACCTCATGCAGTACTTCGCGCAGGCTTTCTTCGTCGTCCACGACGAGGATGGGCAGTGAATTCTTTTCACTCATCAAGTCAGCCTCTTTACACGTGCCGCATCATTGCGGGCTACGAAAGGCGCCGCGGTGCTAGACGCGTTCGACGGCACATTCAGGGTGGACGCATCCATTGATGGATACTTACGTCGGAATAATCGTCATAATCCGGTATTTCTTGAGTGGGTAAATTCCCGTGGGACGCCAGATCCGTTCAGCCCGCGGCGGCGCGCGCGTCAACCTCCTTGGGCGAGACCGTGGCCGGCAGGGTGATGACGAAGCTGGCACCCTGTCCCGGCTCGCTTTCGATATGAATCTCGCCTTGGTGATCGCGGATGATGCCATAGCTCACCGATAGCCCCAGGCCGGTGCCTTTGCCGACCGCCTTGGTGGTGAAGAAGGGCTCGAAGATCTTGGCTTGAATTTCCTTGGGGATGCCGGGGCCGGTGTCGCTCACGCGCACCTCGAGCTTATCGCCGTCCAGCAAGCGCGTGCTCACGGTGACCGAACCGTTCTTGCCGTCCATGGCCTGTTGGGCGTTGATCATTAAATTCATCAGCACTTGCTGCAGCTGATTGCCATTACCCATGAATTTGGGCAGGTCCGGCGTGAGCTCTTTGTTGAGCTTGACCTGGTTGATGGTGAGCTGGTGATCGACGATGGCGCAGGCCTCGCTTACCACGTTATTGAGCTCGGTGATTTCCATCGCCACTTTTTCCTGACGGGCGAACCTCATGAGATTTTCGATGATCTCCTTGCAGCGTTTGGTCTCTTTTTCGATGAGACTCAAGTGCCGGTACACGGGGCTTTCCTTGTCGACCTTGCGCATCGACAGTTGCGCGTAGCCGAGGATGCCCGCCAGCGGGTTCTTCACCTCATGGGCGATACCGGCGCTGAGCTGGCCGAAGGCGGACATTTTTTCCGACTGCACCAGCGCGGCCTGCGCCTGTTTGAGTGCCTCCTCGCGGCTGTGCAGCTCGGTGGCCATGTGATTGAAGCTGTGGGCGAGCTCACCCATCTCGTCATTGCTGGTGATGTCGACGTGGATATCGAATTTACCCTGCCCGACCTCGCGGGCGGCGAGGGAGAGCTGTTCCACCGGCCGGGTGATTTGCCGCGACCAAAACAGGCTCATGAGCGCGGAGAGGACCAGCAGACCCAAGCTGACGCCGGTTAAGTTGTTGAGCAATTCGCGCGCGGTCAAATAGGCGGCGGATTTGGGTATCTGCGTGCCCAGCACCATTTTCGACACCTCGACGCGGGCGAAGGCGCCCACCATCTCGTTGCCGTTGGCGAGGTATTCCAATGAACTGGCCGCGGTTTGGCCTTTTATCAAAGGTTCCAGCGCGCGCAGGGTGTCCAAGGGCAGCCAGTCCAGCGGCGCGCGGGCGCTGACGTGTTGCGGCTCGCGGCTGACGAGAATGTTTCCGGCGTTGTCGACGATGAAGATCTCGAACACGCTGGTGCGGTCCGCCACCCGCAGCAAGGCGTCCATTTTAATGGTGGCGGCGGCGATGACGGGCGCTTCGGTGTCGGTCAAGGCCACCGGCGTGGCGAGGACGAAGGCCGGGAGTTTATCGTTGAGGGTGGCATTGAACACGAAAGGCCGTTCCGTGGTGATTTTGTCGAAGGGCAGCGGGTTGGCGTCGCGAAAGGCTTGCAGGTCTTGTTTGGCGAGCCCCGCGCCCTGCAGGCCGCGGGCGTCGAACACCGTGGCTTGTTCAGTTTTGTTTTGATAGAGCGTGACGGCGATGAATTCCGGGAAGTCTTCGAACAGACCCTCCAGTAATTTGGCCTTTTCCTGTTGCGGCAGGAAGGGGTCGTACATCACGCGGCCGAAGACCTGTAAGCGCTCGTTATACCCTTGCACGATGGAGTTCACCTCTTCCGCGGCGTGCACCGCCACCAAGGAGGTCAAGTCACGAATATAGGTGCGCTTGTCGCTGTGAAACAGATTGGCCATGGTGAAGGTGATGACGCTCACCACGATGGTAATCACCACCAGCAAGGACAGCAGGATTTTGAAGCGCAGCGGAATGCGCAGGCCGCGGCGTGGCGTGGTAACGGCGCTCATGGGAAGCGTCCTTGCACCAGTTGCGAGCGAAAGCTGACATTGCCGGCGGGGTCCAGGGCTTGCACCACCAGCACATTGCTGCCGCTCTCCAATTCGAGCTCATATTCGAAGTCGCCGTCGGCCCGCGGGGTGACCGGCTTGCCGGCGATCAGCAGCCGTGCGCCGGGCTCGGTGTGGCCGCGCACTCTTTGTTTGGACTCAGTGGTGATAGCCGGAGGAAATTCCACGCTCAGCAGCGGCGGGTCGGTGTCGCGCACTAATTCGAAGGCGCGCGCCGCGCTGGGCGGGCTTTCCGCCAAGGACGTCAGGCCGCTGACCCGCCAATAGTATTTCCCCGGCTTTAAATTGCCGTGAGTGTAGTGTTTCTCGGCGAGCGTGGTGGAGATCACGATGTTGCCGAAGGCGGGATCGCGCGCCAGACTGAAATGAAAACGTTCCGTTTTTTCCTTCGTGTCCCAGCGGAATTGCACTTGCGGCGCTAGATCGCGGTAGTAATACACGCTGGCGTCGCCGGGTGCCGTGGGCAGCGGCGCCTTGGGCGGGGTGATGGCGCGGGTCGCCACGCCCGCGTCGCTGATGGTGGCGGCTTGATTGGCTTCGATGCGCAAGGCTTTGCCGCTGGCGGTGAGTAATTCCGCCATGCCGCTGAACACCGCGAGGGTGGATGTGTTATCGGGATTCACGGTGATCTTGAAGTCGGTCTCGCCCCGCGCCGCGGCGGTGGAGCTTAGCCGCGCCACGCCGTTGGGCGTGGCGACTTCCAAATGAATCGCGTCGCCGCTACTGGCCGTGAGTGTGCCGGACAGTTCGCCGTCCACCGCCATGGAGAAGGCGCGCCGGCCGCGCAATATAGGATCGCTTTCCATGCGGCGTATCACCACCAGCGAGTTCTCGCCCAGTTGCAGACGGTTATTTTCATCGAAGGCGATGACCGCCGTGGCGCCTTTCTGTGTTTGCACGGCGTCGCGATCGCGCAGCGCCATGCCGGCTTGGGCGTCGCGCCAGGCAATGGCGTCGGCCTGTTTGCTTTTCACCGTTTGCTGCGTGGTGCTGAGGGTGGCTACCACCGAGCTCGCATCGCCCAAATGACCGTCCGCGCCGGGTCCCGACACCAATATATCCCGTCCGCCGGCGCCGCCGCGCGCCGCGCCCTTATCGCCGCGCATCAGGTCTTGGAAGCCGGTGCCGAGGGGAAAGAAGGTTTGCATCATGCCGAGGATGATGGCAAAGAAAACCAGCACCAAAACGATCGCGGCGACCGTTTCGGCGGATTTCGCCATAGCTGACTTTAGCCGTCCAGGCACCATGTTGTTGCGCAGTCCTCGTCATCGCTAAGCACAAGCGTTTGTCCCCAATAAAATTTCGGTCTCTCGGGGGAGAACTTGAGCCGGGGCGGGACGGTGGGCGGGGCTGCGCTCGCCCTTGGTTTATCAGTGGTTAAAACAAGGGTTTGCGAGGCTCGCGGTGCGGAGGCGATCGCCGGGGGCCGGCGTTTAGCCGGCGTTCAGACGGTTCTCGACGTGGGCCTCGTCGCGCAGGCGGGTCAGCCAGGTTTGGAGTTCTTCGTCTATTTTGCGCTGGCGCAGGGCCTCGCGCGCCTGGCCGCGCATGAGGTTGGCGGTGTTGTCGTGACGGCGCCGCTCCAGCACTTGCACGATGTGCCAGCCGAAGTTGCTTTTAAAGGGCTGGCTGATCTCGCCCTCGCCCAAGACATTCATCGCTTTTTCAAAGTCCGGGGTCATGTCGCCGGGATTGGCCCAGCCCAGGTCGCCGCCGTTGGCCGCCGAGGCGGTGTCGTCCGACAGTTCCCGCGCCAGTTGCGCGAAATCCGCGTCCTGTTCGAGGCGGGCCCGCGCATCACGCAGCTGTTTTTCCGCGGTGCCGTCGCTGGTCATTTCGTCGGGGCGGATGAGGATGTGGCGGGCGTGGGTTTGGGTGACGATCTGGCGCTGGCCGTTACGTTTATCCAGTAATTTGATGATGTGATAGCCGCTGGCGCTGCGGATCACGTCGCTGACGCCGCCCTTGTCCATGGCCGTCACCGCTTCGGTGAACAGGGTCGGCAGTTCCGCGAGCTTGCGCCAGCCCAGGTCGCCGCCTTCCAAGGCTTGCTGGCCGTCGGAGACCGCGATCGCGGTTTCTTGGAAATCGGCGCCGGCGCGCAGATTTTTTAGCGTGTCCTCCGCCTTTTCGCGCGCGGCGCGCAGGCGCTCGGGAGAGGCGGCGTCGGGCACGGCGATGAGGATATGGGCGAGATGGAATTCTTCGCCGGCATTGCCCTGCGCCTGCTGGGTGGCGAGGAAATTGTCGATTTCTTGTTCGGAGATGGTGACGCGGTCGGCGATTTGGCGCTGTTGCACGCGGCTGATGAGGATTTCCTTGCGAATGTCTTCGCGGAAGGTGGCGAAGTCATAGCCGTCTTGCTCCAGCACGGCGCGGAATTCGCTGAGGCTCATGCGGTTTTCCTCGGCGATGCGGGCGATGGTGCGGTTGAGGGTTTCGTCATCCACCCGCACCCCGGAGCGCTCGGCCAATTGCAATTGCAGGCTGGCGAGGATCATGCGGTCGAGCACCTGTTTTTCCAGCACGGCCTGCGGCGGCATGGGCGCGCGCTGTTGCTGCAGCTGTTGTTTGACGGTGCGCAGGCGGTTATTCAATTCGCCGCGGGTAATCACGTCGTTGTTGACCACGGCGGCGATGCCGTCGAGGACTTCGCGCTCGGCGGCGTGCAGGGAAAGGCTGGAGGCCGCGGCCAGCAGCAGGCTGAGGAGAATGAGGCGGCGGGACATGGGCGTGACTGACATCCTGTGACGTAGCGGTTGAATGAAGCGGCGGCCGCGCGCGCTGGGCTCAGCGCGCGCGGTAGCCAAGGATACCACGTTCCAATAAGTCTTCGACCGAGTTGCCGATGTTGGCCAGGCCTTTCAATTCCAGCTGCAGATACAGCGCGCGGTTGCTGTCGCCGGAGGTGGTGTTGACGTAGCGGCGGGTGGTGGCGCGGAAGGCCCAGCAGCAACTGTCGTATTGCAGGCCGGCCAGGGTCTCCAGGACACGTTCGTCGCGGTGGGAATAATTCCAGCGGCCGATCAGCTGCCACTGCCGCTGCAGCGGCCAGAGCATGGAGAGGTCGGTTTGATCCAATTCGCCGCGGCGGAAACGGTAACCGGCGTTGAAGAGTTGCCGTTGCGCGCCTTGATAGCGGAATTGGACGGCGGCCCTTTCGGTGTCATCCACGTCGGAGTTCCATTGCAGGCTGGTGGCGACCGTCCACTGGGCATTGAGCCGGGCGCTGAGCTCGCCGACGATGTCCGACTCGCCGCGCGCGGGCAGCGTCACGCCGGGCAAGGCGACACGCGGGGGTTCGAAATAATAGATTTGCCCCAGTGAGGCGCGCAGCCACTCGCGGCCGCTGCCGCGGTCGAGCAGGCGGCTGGTGAGGCCAGCGCTGAGTTGATTGGCGTCGCCCAAACGGTCGGGGCCGGTGAAGCGGTTTTCGCGGAACAGCTGGGCGAAGCTGAAATCGAAGGCGCTGGTGTCGAACACCGGAAAATCGCTTTGATCGCGGAAGGGCACGCGCAGGTAATACAGCCGCGGCTCCAAGGTCTGACGGAAATCCCGCGCGCGCAGGCGCAGGTCGCGTTCGAGGTAAAGACCGCTGTCGATACTGTAGACCGGCACGCTGTGTTGCGGGTCTTCGAGCCCGCCGGGGCCGGCGCTGTCGAGGCGATAGCCGGTGTAACGCAAGCCGGCCTTGGGGACGAAGAAATAGCCGAGCCGCTCCACCGGCCAAGCGATGGAGGGGTGCAGACTGAGGCGGGTGCCGGTGAGGGATTGCTCGCGTTCGAATTGCGTCAGCTCCGCCGCCAGCGCGTAGTCGCCGCCCAAGGGGTGGGTGGGCCCGTTGCCGCTGAAGACGAGTTGCGGCAGGCGCTGATAGGGGCGGTCGGCATAGGGCGTGGTGTCATCGACGGTTTGATAATCCTGCAGGCGCGCGAGAAAAAGATTGTGCGCGCCGCCGTAACTCAGGTCGAGACGGCGGTCGAGGTGGGTGGTGCTGGCGCTGGAGAGATTGCCGCCCAGCTCGGCGAGGTAACGGCTGTCGGAGACGTAGTTGTAGTTGAGGTCGGCGCGCCAGCGTGCATTGAGTCGGTGCAAATGCTCGTAGGAAAAGGCGCCGCGGTCGTTGCCGAACACCGCGTCGCTGGGCAGGTACTCGGCGTTGATGCGGCCGTGATTGCTGGGATTGAGATAGCGGAACTCCACTTGGGTGAGCAGGCCGCGGGTCTCCAAAAAGCGCGGCGTGATGGTGGCGTCGCGCTGCGGCGCGATGTTCCAATACACCGGCTGGCCGATGTCCACGCCGGTCTCGTCGGAATAGCCCAGCGTGGGCGGCAGCAGGCCCGATTTGCGCTCGTCGTTGAGCGGAAAATTGATGTAGGGCAGGTAGAGAAACGGCACATTTTGAAAACGCAGGGTGACGTCGCGGGCCACGCCCACCGCCTCGGCGTGATCGAGGGTGACGCGCCGCGCGCGCAATTCCCAGCCCAGGTCGCCGGGGTCGCAGGTGGTGTAGCTGGCGCGGCGCAGTTGGGTGATCGTGGCGCTCTCGCGCACCACGGTGTCGGCGCGGCCGCGGGCGTGGCGTTCCAGCAGCTGGTACTCAGCCAGGCCGACCTCACCAGTCTCCGCCGCCAGATCGAAACGCGCCGCCTCGCCGCTGACGATGAACCCGCCCTGCTGGAAACGCACCGTGCCCGTGGCATCCACTTGGCCGCTGCGGTCATCGTACACCGCGCTGTCGGCCTCGAGGTGCTGGCTGCCGCGGCGCATCAGCACATTGCCGCGCACGGTGTAGAGGGCGCTGCCCAGGCCTTCGCCGTAGTCGGCGGTGATTTCCATGGGGGATAGCGCGGCGGGCGCGCTAGATTCTTCCGCCAGCGGCGGCGCGACGCCGTGGCACAGCGGCCATTGCGCGTCCGTTAGGCCGGCGGCGTGCGTGCCCGCCGCCGCGCACAGGGCCGCGCTTGCGCCGAGAATCAGGGCGGCTTTGGATCGAATCACGGTTGAGGGCATCTTATTGGTGGCTGCGGGCTGCTTAAAATCGCATAGAATGGGCCGCTTTATCAATTGCGCGGCGGCGCGCGGGCGTAGTTTGACTTAAGGCGGGGGTGAATAGCGTCATGGCGGAGCGGTTTGAGTTATTGCAAGACTGGTTGCGCGCCGGGCTGGGCTGGCGCGAGTTTACCATCGCCCCGGCCTCCAGCGACGCCAGTTTCCGCCGTTATTTTCGCGTGGGCCGCGGCGGACAAAGCCATATCGTGATGGACGCGCCGCCCGGCAAAGAGGACTGCGGACCCTTTATCGCCATCGCCCATGCCATGGGTGAATTGGGTTTGAACGTGCCGCGGGTGATCGAGGCCGATCGCGCCCGCGGATTTTTGCTGCTGACGGATTTGGGCAGCACGCAATATCTGCCCGCGCTCAACGAGGACTCGGTGGAACGGCTCTACGGCGATGCCTTGCGGTCTTTGGTCTTGTTGCAGGCGGCGCCGCTGGCGGGGGCGGCCTTGCCCGAGTACGATCGCGCGTTGTTGCTGCGCGAGATGAGTTTGTTTCCCGAGTGGTTCTTGCGGCGGCATTTGGGTTTGAGCTTGGATGAGCGCTGGCAGGCGGCCTTGGATCAGGCCTGCGCTTATCTCGTTAACGCGGCCTTGGCGCAGCCGCGGGTGTGGGTGCACCGTGATTATCACTCGCGCAATTTGATGGTCACCGCCCCGCGCAATCCCGGCGTGCTGGATTTTCAAGACGCGGTGCTGGGGCCATGCACCTATGATCTGGTGTCGCTGCTGCGCGATTGTTATATCCGCTGGCCGCGCGAACGGGTGTTGGCTTGGGCGCGCGCTTATCTGACGCGGGTGCAGGCCGCGGGCTTGTTGCGTGAGCTGGAGGCGGCGCAGTTCATCGAGTGGTTCGAGTTGATGGGGGTGCAGCGTCATTTTAAGGCCATCGGCATTTTCGCGCGGCTCAATCACCGCGACGGTAAGCCGGGTTATCTCGCCGATATCCCGCGCACCTACGCCTATGTGCTGGAGGTGCTGCCGCGCCATGCGCCGTTGCGGCCCTTGCAGGCCTTGCTAGAAGAGCAGGTCTCGCCGTTGCTGCGCAAGGGCGGAGACTAGGAGCCCGTCGGACTTGGGACTGATCTACTGCGCCGGTGGGAGAGCGGTCCATTTTTCCGATCCTTCTCGTCAAATAGCTCAGGCTCCACCCTTCGCTTCGCTCTTCCCTCAAACGATCGAAAAACTGGCCTCGCTCTCCCGCGCGGCTCGCTACGATCGCCCAAGTCCGACAGGCTCCTAGGCCTGCTGCTCTAATAGCCTCATTGCGTCCGGACTTTGTGCCTCTCCCGCCGGCGAGGTCCGGGATGAGCCGCCGCGAGCCGTCTTTGTCATGGCAGTTACACCCGAAGGCCAGGGGGCCGTGTTGCCGCCGGCCGCTTCAGCCGTTGCGATAGCGCATGCGGGTGCCGTGCATCAGCGACATGATGATCTCGTCGGCGGGGATTTCCACGGGAAAATAGGCGCCGGCGATGCGGGCGCCGTGGATGCTCGCCCCTTCGAGTTTGGCTTTGCTCAAATCCAAGCCGCGCAAGTCACACTGACGGAAGTAGCAGCCGGATAAGTCCAGGCCGTCGGCCTCGAGGCCGCGTAGATCGATGCCGCGAAAATCGCTGTGGGTCAGGTCGCAGCTGTTGCCGCGGGCCTTTTCTTCGTTGAAGGCGGAGACTCGGCCTTCGCGCAGCATGCGGTATAAAGGGTCGGATTTGATTTTGGGGGCTTCGTTCATCGCGGTGTCGCCTCATGCCGTGGGTAAACGCTTAAATGGCGCGGTTGCCCTTGTTAATCACGGGTGCGGTGGGGGTGGCTTCATCCTCTGGTGGCGGCACGATTAAAAACTGAAATTGCGCATAGGCGTTGGTGGCCTCCAGCAGCTTGGTCAAATGGGCGTAGAGCAATTGTTCGCCGGTATTGATGAGGATGATGGAGTCCACGTCGTAAATCGCGGCCGGGGTAATTAAGGTGGTGGGGAATTGGCTGGGGTCGAGTTTCGGGATCAGCAGGCTGCGGAAATATTCCCCGCCCCGCCCCGCGCCGCGCACGCCGCGGGTGGCGGCGGGCAAGGCATCGTCGGCTAACACGCGGATGCCGAGACCGAGTTCATCCTCGGGGCTGAGCCGCAGCCAGCGCACGGTGCCGATGCTCCACTCGCGATTCTGGTGTTCGTCTTCGGTGAGAAAGGCCATGACCTCGCCCACGTTCATGCGCAGTTTATGATCCTTGCCGCACTCGATGGCCATGCCGCCGGCGCTCTCGTCCTGCAACAGGCAGGTGGTGTTGTCAAAACCCGGGCCGCTGCCCTTTTCATGTTCGTGTTGCGCTTGGGTGGAATAGACCTTCACCCACACGTCTTTGCTGTTCTTGCCCTGCGCGTTGATGAATTGCGAGGTGCGCGGTTGCACGATGCCGGTGGCCAGCCGGTTGGTTTTGTCCTCGCTGAGCCAGGGTGAGTCGTCGGTGGAGATGAGGGACAAGCCGCTGCCGGCGGCGCCCGCGCCGCCGCGGCGCAAGTCGATCTCGCGCGCTTCGGGCGCGAACTCCACGCCGCCGCTGGAGAAGTGATGGCAGGCGCTGATGCCGATGGTGATGGTGACTGGCGCGTCACGGCGCTTGCGGTCCGAGAGCCGTTCCGAGCGCACGCCCCAGGCCTCGGCCAGGCGTTTGTACATATTGCGCTGGGTGCGGCCCATGAGGGTGAGCTGGCCGGACTCGCTCTTATGCGCGAGGGTCACTTCCTTGATGCGTCTTTCTATCAAGGGGAGGATGGCGCTGATGTCGAGGATGCGGCCGTCCAGCGGTAAGGGCATGGCAAAGGATGTGGGCGCGTAGCGCGGCGGCGCGTCGGCTTCGAGGTCGACGAATAAATACCCTTGCGCCGAATTGCCCGCCCCCAGGGGCTGGATGCGGCAGGCCTGGGTCCAGTCAACGAGCTCGTTATAGACCTGCAGGGCTTCGCCTTGCATCAAGTGATAGGGGTTGGCGAGGGCCAGCAGCAGCAAGCGGCGGTAGGCGCGGCCGATGGATACGCCGCCAAAGCCGTTGGCGTTTTGTCCGAGTTCGGTGAGGTGAAAGCCGTTGAGTTCCGCGTAGCGGTAGAGCTGGTTGACCTCCAGCCAGAATTTTTTCGGTTCCGGGGCGTAAATGCTGTAGGACTCCACCAGCAAGCGCGCGAGGTGATCGACGGCGTGGTAGCTGGCGGCGATGAGGGCGGAGCGTACGGCGTCGCTGGCGGGCGCCGCCGCCAATTCCAGCAGCGAAATTTTGTAACCGGAACCCATCTCTCTTAATAGTGAGCGCGCCAGCTCGGCGGCCTGGCCTTGCTTTTCCGGCAAGGGGATGGGCGCGCTGTCGTATTGTTTGTGCAGCGCGGGCAGCAGGCTGGCGATGATGGGCCGTATGTGTTCAAGCAAGGCGTAACGATGATTCAGCGGCAGCTTGGCGCGATTGACTTGATACAGCGCGGCGAGTAATTCATGCCCGGTCTTGCTGGTGTTGCCCAGCGGCAAGGCGGCCAGCCAGGTTTTGAGGCGCGCGGGATTGGCGAAGGCGGTGGCCGAGGGGTTGTGCGCTTGCTGGGGGATTTCCAGTTGTAGATTGTTCATAGGCGAGTCGTCGAGCAATGTCCCGGAGTTCATGAGTTGAATACCTCCGCCACTTTATAAGTATCGGACGGCTTTGTCAGTTATTAAGCGCTGGGCATCTGTAGTCAAGGTGTTTTTATTGGCCGGGCTGGGTAAAGTGTCGTAGCATGAAGTCCGATGAAAGGGGTGGGCTTTCCAGGTTGCATCGCGGGCGTTTAGTGTGGTTGACCTGGTCCTCCGTGTCCATTCTCATAAATCTTAAGGATAGGATTGTTCTCGTGCCTGACGCCTTTCTTCCCGCGTGTGACTTGAGTAAACGCGGCTTCGCCTTCGCGGCGTGGCTGATCGCCTTGTGCTGCGCGCCGGTCTTCGCCGCGGGGCCGCCGGGCGGCGGCCCGCCGCCCGCGCCGGTCGTGGTGGCGAAGACCGGCGCGCAGCACAAGGCGATCAGCCACGCCGCGAAGGCGAA
>CAMYKQ010000039.1 GCA_947259075.1 uncultured Gammaproteobacteria bacterium
CGCTTCTTCGCCGCATAGCTGATGGGTATGTGACCGCGGCGGGATTTGCGCATGAGCCTTAATCGCGGCTAACGAGCGCGTCGATTTAATTCTTGGTTTTTTCGATGGTCGATACGGCAACGATTAAACTTGGGATTATTCAGAGCTTCCTGAAGTGTTCCGCTCCAAGGCGGTAACATCCACTGATACTTCGGCCTTATGATGCGCGCCGCCGCCGTAGATGACGCCTTTGAGCGGTGTGATGTCGGAATAGTCGCGGCCCCAGGCGGTGGTGATGTGGCGGTCGATGGGGACTTGATTGTTGGTAGGGTCATAATCCAGCCAGCCGGCATCGGGATCATAAACCGCGAACCAGGCGTGTGAGGCATCGGCGCCTTGTAATTTTTCTTGTCCGGGAGGCGCTTCGGTTTCGAGATAACCTGAGACGTAACGTGCCGGCAGGCCATGGCTGCGCAGGCAGGCGATGGCGAGGTGGGCGAAGTCCTGGCAAACGCCGCGGCGATGTTTCAACACCTTTGAGAGCGGGGTGGCCACCGTGGTGAAGCCGGGGTCATAACTGAAATCGTGATGAATGCGCGACATTAAGTCATGCACCACTTCCGCCACGGGGCGCCGCTGCCGGAATGAAAGGTCGGCGTAGCGTTTTATGTCGGGCGATCCCTTTACCATGGGGGAGTCGGTCAAGTATTGGATGGCATCGAGGTCGGCGGCGGCATGACCTTTTTGTATTCGGTTCACCGCATCTTGCCACGACATATCGGAACGTAGCGTGAGTTGCTCGGGTTTATCTTCCAGTTGCACTTCGCTGGTGGCGGTGACGACTAAACGGTCGTGCGGGTGGTCGATGTCGAAATAGAGCGCGGGATTACCGAAGAAATCCTGGCGTTCGCCGCGATAATCCGGTGTTGGCGTGATCTCGATGTGGTGATGCAAACACTGCTGGCTGGGGCTGTTGCGCGGCGTTAAATGCGCCTCGTTGTAGCAGCTTGTCACTGCTTTCTCGTAGGTGTAGATGGTTTGATGGGTAATGCGGTATTTCATCGCGGCGGCTCCTTGCCCAGCAATTGCTGAGGGCCGCGCGCGTCGGTGAAGTAATCGTGGCCCAGCGCATCGGAGGTGTTACGCAGTAATTTTTCAACCCGTACCAGAAGCTGGTCAAGAGTGAGCCGTAAACCGCCATTCGTATTGCTGGCCACCAACTGAGTGAGCTCGCTGAGGCGTACCGCGGTGGCCGCCTCCAGCACGTTACGCGCCTCCAGGCTCAATTGAACGCTGCCCGGATCGCGCGGCAGTGTCGCGGTGTGTTTTTCCAGGCTGACGAGTTGAAACATCAGCGCGCGCGGGTTGTGCTCGTTCAAGAGCAGCAATTCCAAGGCGGGGATCGCCTCGGGCGGGGCGTTGTAACCGCGGCGATAGGCCATAAAGCTTTCGCTGGTACGTAAGACAGCCGCCAGCAATGCGCTTTCCACCGCGGGCGGGCGCGGTGCGATCAGGGTGCTGCGCAAGAGGGTGATGAGGAGCATGCTGCGCTCGATGCGCCGGCCAATATCGATGAATAACCAGGCTTCGCCGCGCAGCATGCTTTCCATCATCAGGCCCGACAGCGCTGAGAGCGTGGTGATGAACTGGTTGAGCGTGTCTTGCACTTCCGCGAGCCGTTCTTCAGGGATTTGCTCCAGCTGGGCAAGCTGATCCTCCATATCATTTATCAAACGGATGCTGTCACTGGAGAGGAGGTCACGCATGCCGTTGGCGGCTTGCAGTATCGCGCGCAGATTGTAGGCGATGCTGCCGCGGCGCTGCGGCTGGGTGATCAATGAGATGAGTTCGGCCGCCGTTGAGACCGGTGCCGTTGTTTCTTGCACCCCGGCAAAACCGGGATAGGTGCAGCTGGTATGGGTGAGGGCTTGCAGTAGAACCGCCAGCGTTTCCTGGTGGTGCGGTTCTTCAAATTGAGCGGTGTTGTGGTAGGCCGTGAGCACCGTGCGCATGAGGCGCATATTATGTTCCGCGCGTTCGGCGTAGCGGGCGAACCAGAATAAGTTGTCGGCCGCGCCTGGCGGCAGGGACGAATGCAGTGTCGGCGTAGCCGCCGTGGTGGTCGCGGCGTGCAAGAGGCTGGCTTGTTTTTCCGGCTCCGAGGCGATGACCCAGGTGTCTTTGGCGATGCCGCCGGATTGATTGGAGACGATGAGGCTGTCCTCCGTCGCCGCCACGCGCGTCAAGCCGCCGGGCATGACGATGTAACCGTCGTCGCGCCCGACCAGGAAGGAACGCAAGATGGCGTGGCGCCCCGCCAGTTGACCCTCTACGAGGGTGGGCGTGGTGGAGAAACTGACTTGCTCCTGGCCGATGTAGAGGGAGGGTTGGGCGCGGATGCGGCGGGTGAGTTCGCGCTGTTCCTCGCGGCTGAGCAAGGAACCGTACACCGGCCGCGAACGGGTGTTGCGATGGGTCATGCGCACCACCATGCGGTCGAGATTAGCGATGACGTGGTTACACTCGCTCTCTTGTCCGCACCACCAGGTCGCGACCGAGGGCAGTGTCAGCGCCTGGCCGAGAAAGTGCTGCGCGATGCGCGGCAGGAAGGCATGCAGGGCGGGATTTTCCAGCACGCTGGCGCCGAGCGGATTGGCGATGGTGACGCGGCCGCGCCGTGCCGCTTCGACTAACCCCGGAATGCCCAAGCGCGAATCGGGGCGCAGTTCGAGCGGGTCGCAGTAGTTGTCGTCGACGCGGCGCAGCAATACGTCCACCGGCTCCAAGCGTTTCAAGGAGCGCAGCCACACGCGGCCGTCGCGCACGGTCAAGTCGTCGCCGCGCACCAGGCTGTAACCCAGGTAGTTGGCGAGGAAGGCGTGTTCGAAATAGGTTTCGTTGAGCGGCCCGGGCGTGAGGATGACGACGCGGGGATCGTCGCTAGCCGCGGGCGCGTGGGCCGTCAGGCTGGCGCGCAGGTTTTGGAAGAAGATAGCCAGCCGGTGCGCATGCGCATCGCGGTAGGCGCTGGGGAAAATTTGCGACATCACGGTGCGGTTTTCCAGCGCATAGCCCATGCCCGAGGGCGCTTGCGTGCGATCGCTGAGCACCCACATCTGACCGTCGGGGCCGCGTGCCAGATCGGCGGCATACAGTATCAAGGCGTGGGGCTTGGGCGCTATCAGGGGGTGGCAGGGGCGCAAAAACCCGGGATGGCTATAAACCAGTTCCGGCGGCAACAGGCCACGGCGGATGAGGTCACGCGGACCGTAGATGTCGCGCAGGAGTAAGTTGAGGACTTCGGCGCGTTGCGTGAGGCCGGCCTCGATGCCCTGCCATTCATCACTCGAAATCAACAGCGGGATGGGATCCAAGACCCACGGCCGTTGGCCGCCGCGTTCATTCTCGCTGTAGACGTTATAGGTGACGCCATTCTCACGTAACAGACGGCGTGCTTGATGACGCCGCTGTTCCAAGGCATCGGGTCCCAAACTGGCTAGGGTGCGCGCAAGATATTCCCAGTGCGGCCGCACCTCGCCATTCGCAGCGCGCATTTCATCGTAGCCCTCAGCGCGCGGACGATAGCGGGCGATCAAGGTTTCTTGCAGTTGCGTGGCCATCATCGTTCAGATCCGTAGCGTATCGGCTCAGAATAACGTGTCGGCCCGATGGATGCGAGTCTCTAGGAGCCTGTCGGACTTGGGCGATCGTCGCGAGCAAGGTGGGAGGGCGAGGCCAGTTTTTCGATCGTTCGAGGGAAGAGCGAAGCGAAGGGTGGAGCCATAGCTATTTGACGAAAAGGATCGGGAAAATGGACCGCTCTCCCACCAGCGCAGTAGATCAGACCCAAGTCCGACAGGCTCCTAGTCGGGGGGTCGCCGCAGGTCGAGGGTATAGGGGTATTCGCGATTGAACTCTTCCGCCGGCGGTGCCATGGGACTGGGTGTTTGCCCCTCGGACACGACGCGGTTCGCTTGCGTTAAATCAGGTGACGGCCGCAGCGCCCCGGGGGTGTGGCCGTAATTCCAGAAACGGCTGATGCGCCGTGACTCGGCCTCGTAGGCGTTGACGGGAAAGACCTCGTAATTGCGCCCGCCGGGGTGGCCGACGTGATAGGTGCAACCGCCGATGGCGCGGCCGTTCCAGGTGTCGATGATGTCGAACACCAGCGGCGCGTGGACGCCGATGGTGGGGTGCAGCGCGGAGGGGGGCTGCCAGGCGCGGTAACGCACCCCGGCGACGTACTCACCCTGGGTGCCGGTGTTGTGCAAGGGCAGGCGCCGGCCATTACAGGTCACGACATAGCGGCCGTCGCTGAGGCCAGTGAGCTTGACTTGCAGGCGCTCGACCGAGGAGTCGACGTAACGCGCCGTGCCGAAGCTGCTGACTTCCTCGCCCAGCACATGCCAGGGTTCCAGCGCCATATTCAATTCCAGCTGGATGTCTTTCAGCGTGAGCCTGCCGTAATGGGGGAAGCGGAATTCCAGAAAGGGCGCGAACCATTCGGTTTGCAGTGGGTAGCCGCACTCCTGGAGTTCCCCCACCACCTCGCACAGGTCGGCCCACACATAATGGGGCAGCATGAAACGGTCGTGCAGTTCCGTGCCCCAGCGCACCAGCTTTTTGCTGTAGGGTTCGCGCCAGAAGCGCGCGATCAAGGCGCGCAGTAATAACATCTGCACCACGCTCATGCGGCTGTGCGGCGGCATTTCGAAATTGCGGAATTCCACCAAGCCCAGCCGGCCTTGCGCGCTGTCGGGCGAGTAGAGTTTATCGATGCAAAATTCGGCGCGATGGGTGTTGCCGGTCAAGTCCACCAGCAAATGCCGCAAGAGTCTATCGACCAGCCAGGGTTGCGGCACCTCGCCTTGCGGCAGTTGCTGGAAGGCGATTTCCAGTTCATAGAGCAGCTCATTGCGGGCCTCATCGACGCGCGGCGCCTGGCTGGTGGGGCCGATGAACATGCCCGAAAATAAATACGACAAACCGGGATGGTGCTGCCAGTACGTCACCAGGCTGCGCAGCAGATCGGGCCGCCGTAATACCGGGCTGTCGGCTGGCGTCGCCGCGCCGATGGTGATGTGATTGCCGCCGCCGGTGCCGCTGTGACGGCCGTCGAGCATGAATTTTTCGCTGCCGAGGCGGGCGAGATGCGCCTCTTCGTACAGTGCGGTGGTGTTGGCCACCAATTCCTCCCAGGAGTGCGCGGGATGAATATTGACCTCGATCACGCCGGGATCGGGCGTGATCAGCAGACGTTGCAGACGCGCATCGCGCGGGGGGTCGTAGCCTTCCAGCACCACCGGCATATCCAGTTGCCGCGCCGTGTCTTCGATGGAGGCCACGAGGTCGAGATAGTGTTCGAGATTTTCCAAGGGCGGCAAAAATACATGCAGGCAGCCGTCGCGCGCCTCGACGCACAAGGCGGTGCGCGTCACCGGCGCGGGCTTGCCCTTGCCGTCGGCGTGGTGCTGTTCTTGAATTTCCTTATGCGTGTCCGCCATGGGCTGCCACGCGCTGTAGCGCCGCGCCACTTCGCCAAAATAATCACCCAAAGGCGTCAGCGGTTCGAACAGGCTGCGTTCACGCGTGGCTTCGTAAGCGTCTTCCGCCAGCCAGGGCAGGGCGTCGAGCGGCAAGCGCAAACCCATGGGCGAATCACCCGGCCGTAAAAACAAATGCTCGCGGCGGAAGGTCCACGGCGCGCTTTGCCAGGTTTCGGTGGCGTAGTCCCAGCGCAAGGGCAAGATGTAACCGATAGCCGTAGTCAGGCCATGCGAGAGGGCCGCCGCCAGTGAGCGGCGCTCCAAGGAATCGTTGAGATTGGCCTTGAGCGGATCGAGATTGATGGGCACATTGCTCTCGCGCCAAAGGTAATGAAGACTGTCTTCGTAGGCGGGCAGGACATGGTGAGTCTTGATTCCCAGGCAACGGCACAATGCCGTGGCGAAACGCTGCGCCTCTTCGACGCCGTGGCCGAGATCACTGTCCTTGACCAATAATAAATCGAGATTACGCCATACCGGCACGCCGTCTTTGCGCCAGAAACAACCCAAGGCCCAGCGTGGCAGCGGCTCGCCGGGATACCACTTGCCCTGGCCGCAATGCAGTGCGGCGCCGGGCGCGAAACGCTGCGCCAGCCGTTGCATCAAGTCGCCCGCCAAACGGCGTTTATGCGGGCCGAGCGCGGCGGTGTTCCACTCGGCGGCCTCCATATCATCGATAGAGACAAAGGTCGGCTCGCCGCCCATGGTGAGACGCACGTCATGCGCCAGTAAATCTTCATCGACTTTGTGGCCCAGCGCGAGAATGGCGGCCCATTGATCATCGCGATAAGGCTTGGTGACCCGCGGGTCTTCATGGATACGCGTCACCGAGTTGTGGTGATGAAAGCTGACTTCACATTTGCCGGTGTTACCCGTGAGCGGAGCGGCGCTGACGGGATCGGGCGTGCAAGCGAGAGGAATATGACCTTCACCCGCGAACAGGCCCGAGGTGGGATCCAGCCCCAGCCAGCCCGCGCCGGGTATGTAGACCTCGGCCCAGGCGTGCAGATCGGTGAAGTCCGCCGCCGGGCCGGAGGGTCCGTCCAGGCTTTTCACATCGGCCGTGAGTTGCACCAGATATCCGGAGACGAAGCGCGCGGCGAAACCGAGATGGCGCATGATCTGCACCAGCAGCCAGGCGCTGTCGCGGCAGGAACCGATGGCCCGCTCCAAGGTTTGCTCGCAGGTCTGGACGCCGGGCTCCATGCGGACACTGTAGGCAATGTCGCGTTGCAGGGCTTGATTCAACTCTACGATGAAATTATTGATTTCGCGGCGGTCGCGTTTGACGCCTTGCAGCCAGCGCCGCAGCCGCGGACCCTCCTCGACGATTTCGAAATACGGTGCCAATTCCTTGCGTAACTGCGCTTCGTACTTGAAAGGGTAGTGTTCCGCGTATTCCTCGACGAAGAAATCGAAGGGATTGATGACGGTCATATCGGCGATGACGTCGACTTCGAGGTGCAGCTCATCGCTGGGTTCCGGAAACACCACGCGCGCCAAGTAATTTCCAAAAGGATCTTGTTGCCAATTGATGAAATGCTTTTCGGGGCGGATGCGCAGAGAATAGGCTTCGATGGGCGTGCGGGCGTGGGCGGCGGGCCGCAGGCGGATGATATGCGGCGACAGCTCGACTTTTCTATCGTAACGATACGAGGTGACGTGGTTGAGCGCGACCCTGATTGTCATGCCATAGTCCTTGTTTCACCCCGTGAGACTGAAGTGCAAGCCTGGGTTCGGAGTGCTATTAGCTTGCTGAAAGATACCATGCTTTTCAGTCCTTGGTTTGGCATTTATCGTAACCGTGAGCATGCCGCGCTTGACGGGGTATTGTACTTGGAACCAGGCGCGGAAGATCTCATTATGCACGAGATTGAGCGCGACTTGGAGTTCATCGATGAAGGTATGTCTATCCGCGAGATTCATGTCAACGATGTTCGCGGTATTAATGCGTTCATAATAAGCGCGAAATCCGCCGCAGAGAGGCCTTATTGCGCGGCAAATGGCGCAGACTGAGCTTGGCTTCGGCCACCGCGCGCGCGACGGCGCGGGGGAATTGGTGGTCTTGTAGGAGAAATTTGACCACCTCCGTTCCTTCGATGCGGCTCCGCACATGCGATGCGGCTCCGCACATGTTGACGATACATCTGATCGCCGCTGGTGGATTTGAGCACATTTACCCATAACAGGTTGTCGTATTGCCCCGGCGCGTCTTGCCGCGGCATCAGAATGAAAATCGCGCTGTCGACGATGCGCGTGGTCATATCGGCGCGTTCGAGATTGCGGCCCAAACGAACCAGATCGTAAGCCACGTCGTGGCTCATGGCGCCGGCCAATAGGCCGGTCAATTGCTGGCAGCGGAAGATAACCTCCTTTAAAAATGCGTGACGGCCGGGCCGATGAGCATGCCGTAACCGCCGGGTTCGTTCGCGGGCTTGACCACCAGCTTGTGCAAATTCTTGAGCACATACTCGCGTTCCTTGTCATGCAGGCATACATAGGTCGGCACATTGGGGATCAGCGGCTCTTCCCCTAGATAATATTTATCTTGGGCACGAAGGCATAGACGACTTTATCGTCGGCCACGCCCGCCCCCGGCGCATTCGCCAGGGTGACATTGCCCTTGCGCCACGCGCGCATCAGTCCCGCCACGCCCAGTGTCGAGTCTTTCGCGAACGCTTCGGGGTCGAGGAAGAGATCGTCGATGCGGCGATAGATCACATCGATCCGCCGCAAGCCATAGATGGTGCTCATGTAGACGCAATCATCGTCGCCGACGATCAAGTCCGAGCCTTCCACCAGTTCCACGCCCATCTGTTGCGCGAGGAAGGAGTGTTCGAAGTAGGCCGAATTATAAATGCCGGGGGTGAGCACCACGATCTCCGGATACTCGCCGCTGCGCGATGTGAGCGAGGCCAGCATGTCGAACAAATGGTTGGGATAATCCGCCACGGGTTGGATGCTGTAGTCCTTGAACAGCTCGCCGAAAACTTGTTTGGTGAGTACGCGATTTTCCAGCATGTAAGAGACGCCGGAAGGTACGCGCAGATTATCCTCCAAGACGTAGAAATCACCGCGTTCGTCACGTATCAAATCACTGCCGCAAATGTGTGCCCACGCGCCGTGACGCGGCTGGATGCCGATGCACTCGCGGCGGAAATTCTTGGAGCCGGCCAAGAGCTCGTGGGGGAAAAACACCGTCGCGAACGATGAGCTGCGGGCCGTAGAGGTCGTTGATAAACAGGTTGAGCGCGCGCAGACGCTGCCGCAGCCCCGCCTCCGTGACCGCCCATTCCTGCGCGGCGATGATGCGCGGAATGATGTCGAAGGGCCAAGCGCGATCGATATTGCCGCCTTCGCTGTAGACCGTAAAGGTGATACCCATTTGCACAATGGCCGCTTCGGCGGCTTGCTGGCGGGCGCGGACTTCGTCGCTGCTGAGGGTCTGCGGGTAGTTCGCCATGCCCCGCGCCAGGGCGTGAGCTTGAGCGGGGGCACGCATCATCTCATCGTAAAAACCGTTGGGGTCGTAACCCCGCCATTCAATATTCATGGGCGCTTGCTCTTGGAAACCCCGCTTATTGAGTGATAGCCGTGTCCGTGCCAATTGAAGTCCGGTTTCTTCCCCGGTGCCGGCTTGGCATGACTAAACCCTAGGACGTAGTGAATGCGGCGAGCGTGAATAATTAGTGCGTGGCGAAAGTAGGGCGATCCTAAATCAAAAATTCAAAAAGCGTGCGCCCCGTCGTAGTGCATCATCTCGCTGATAGCGCGATTTGATGCGCCATAGTGCGGCATGGGCGCTGCTGGCCGCGGTTAAAGGCGCGGCTTCGCTTTCGCCTCCATCTCCATTAATTCCTCCTCCACGCCCGCAGCCCGTGTCAATTCCGCGACATTGTCCTTGGCGAAGAAGCCGTCGAAATCACCGAAACGCTGTACATACTCGATAATCAAGGAGGAGTGTTCCGAGGCGCTGGAGAATATCTGTTTCAAGCCTTCCTGCTTGGACCCCACGACATCGAGCAAAAAATCCTTGCCCTGTTCCCGTATCGCGCGTACTACGTATTCGATGTTTTCCAGACCGCCGGTTTCGCCATCGCGCACCGCAACGGCGATATGGTGCAGCCGCGGTCCATAGTTGCGCACGAAGGTCTCGGTGGGTGACGGGAGTTTTTCGAGATGGTTGACGAAATAGGGTGTGTTGTTGGCGGTGAAGACCTTGGCGGGACTGCGAAACTCCTGGGAATGGTGCACGCTTTTGGTGACATTGGTTGAGGAGTTCTGATCTTTGATGTCGTAAGAGCCCCAATAGTGGTAGCTCGACCACGACAGATATTCGAGGATGGCGACCTCGCGATTCTGGCTGTAGACGCGCGTGGCCAGGTGATCGATGGGTAGGATTAAATCATCGATGCGCAAGCGTTCTTGCAGCGCCTTCGCGGCCAGATAGGCGTCTTGGGCGTCGGCGCGGATGCTGCTCCATCCCAGGGCGTAGACGCGTGGTTCATCCGGTTCACGTTCGAGATAGGCGACGATGTTATGGGTATAGGGCGAGGGTTTGCTCACCGCGAGATTGCCCGGTAATTCCAGGTGGCGGATTTCATCCTGGGAAAAGAAACGAAAATCACGCTCCCGCTGCGCGCCCACCACGCCGTGAAGATCGGTGACACGCAGCACTTCACCCATGTAACGGCTGTTGGGTTTGTAGGAACCGATGGGATAGACCTCGTTCAGGCTGCGGAAAATGCCGCGAATATTCGGGTCCTTCACCTCGCGCACGAGCAAGTCCGGTGAGTTCAAGTCGATGCGCAGGATGTGGGTCAGGTGGGACTTGCTCTCCAGCGTGACCAAATAGTGATAGGGCGTCATCAGGCAGAGTTCGGCGACGTAATCGATGGAATGGCCCGGCTCGACGGTAATCATCAGCGCATCGATTTCGTGAATCATTCCGGTCAGTCCGGTGCGGTCACGGTCTTCGAGCAGACGTGTCAAATACGTTTCAAAAAATTGCGAATTATGCTTGTCACCATGACGGGGAAGGTTGAGGGAGTTAATCATGATCAGGCGGCTCTTAAGGTTGATGACATTAATGTAAGTGTGACCCATGAATGACAAAGCACGATTCTTGCCAAATAATAATGGGATTTAAAAATGAACCGTACGCGCTATTTATGCCCGCCGGGTTATACCCGCCTGGGAAAATCGTCATGAGCCGGGTGGTGATTTGCATGGTGGTGAGCAAGGCGCCGCTCTATATTTAATTTATGTGCGATGCCAGTCATGCCTGCCAGGGTTTCGTGAACCGGCCTCAGAGTGCGTGGCGCCTGATTAAAGGTGTCAGGCGCCACGCCTCAATGCATTCAAATGGACCGCGCCTTGGAATAATTTGAATAACAGAAAACCTGTTTATTGCTTGCCTTGCAATTGCAGCAGGATAGCTTCGTTTTCCAAGGTGGAAGTATCTTGCGTGATCTCTTCGCCGGCGGCGATGGTGCGTAAGAGACGGCGCATGATCTTACCCGAACGGGTTTTCGGCAGATTATCGGCATAGCGGATGTCGTCGGGTTTGGCGATGGGGCCGATCTGTTCCGCCACCCATTGCCGCAGTTCGCTGGTGAGCGCCGTATCGACGCCGCCCGCCGGGCGTTCGCCGCGCAGGACGACATAGGCGAAGATGGCCTCGCCCTTGAGCT
Organism: uncultured Gammaproteobacteria bacterium; assembly: GCA_947259075.1. Classification (GTDB taxonomy): domain Bacteria; phylum Pseudomonadota; class Gammaproteobacteria; order DRLM01; family DRLM01; genus CAKKSB01. The sequence goes on from CAMYKQ010000039.1 coordinate 11,219, forward strand.
CGTCGGGGCGGCCCACCACCGCCGCCTCGGCCACGCGCGGATGCGCCACCAGCGCCGATTCCACTTCCATGGTGCCGAGACGGTGGCCGGAGACGTTGAGCACGTCGTCGATGCGGCCCATGATCCAGAAATAGCCGTCCTTGTCGCGGCGCGCGCTGTCGCCGGCGAGATAATATTTGCCGCCGAATTTGCCCCAATAGGTCTGCACGTAACGTTCGTGATCGCCCCAAATGGTGCGCAGCATCGAGGGCCAGGGTTGTTTGATGACGAGGTAACCGCCCTTGTCCGCGGCGGTGATGCTCTTGCCTTGTTCGTCCACCACGTCGGCGGCGATGCCGGGCAGGGGCAGGGTGCAGGAACCGGGTTTGGTGGGCACGGCGCCGGGGATGGGCGCGATCATGTGCGCGCCGGTCTCGGTCTGCCACCAGGTGTCGACGATGGGGCAGCGCTCGCGGCCGATGACGCGGTGATACCACATCCACGCCTCGGGGTTGATGGGTTCGCCGACGGTGCCGAGCAGGCGCAGGCTGGAGAGGTCGTATTTCGCGGGGATGTCATCGCCGCCCTTCATCAAGGCGCGAATGGCGGTAGGCGCGGTGTAGAAAATCGTGACCTTGTGATCCTGACACAGTTTCCAGAAACGGCCGCTGTCGGGCACCGTGGGCGCGCCTTCGTAAATCACCATGGTGGCGCCGCAGGCCAGCGGGCCGTAGGCGACGTAGCTGTGGCCGGTGATCCAGCCGACGTCGGCGGTGCACCAGAAGACATCGTCGTCGCCGATATCGAACACCCATTGCATCGTGACGATGGCGCCCAGCAAATAGCCGGCGCTGGAATGTTGTATGCCCTTGGGCTTGCCGGTGGAGCCGGAGGTGTAGAGCAGGAACAGCGGATGTTCACTCTCCACCCACACCGGTTCGCACTGCGCGGCCTGCTGGGCGATGGCGTCGGACCACCAGATGTCGCGGCCCGCTTTCATATTCACCGCGTGTGCCGTGCGTTTGAAGACGATGACGTTTTTTATGCTTGGACAGCCGTGATCCAGCGCCTTGTCGGCGGCCGCTTTGAGTTCGACGATCTTGCCGCCGCGATGGCCGCCGTCGGCGGTGATGAGCAGGGTGGCGCCCGCGTCGTTGATGCGGTCTTTGAGTGATTCGGCGGAGAAGCCGCCGAAGACCACGGAGTGGATCGCGCCGATGCGCGCGCAGGCCTGCATCGCCACTACCGCCTCGGGGATCATCGGCATGTAGATCACCACGCGGTCGCCTTGTTTGGCGCCTTGCGCCTTGAGCGCGTTGGCGAAGCGGCACACGTCTTGATGCAGTTCGGCGTAGCTGATGCGGCGGGTGTCGCCTTTCTCGCCCTCGAAGACGATGGCCGTTTTATCGCCGTGTTGCGCCAACTGCCGGTCGAGGCAGTTGTAGGACACATTCAAACGGCCTTCCTTGAACCAGCGGAAGCTCGGCGCCTCGCTGCTATCGAGCGCGGTTTGAAAGGGGGTGTGCCACGTTAATTCTCTGCGTGCGAGCTCGGCCCAAAAGCCGCTGTGATCGGCGGCGGCGCGTTCACTCAGCGCCGACAGCGCCTGTGCCGTGGGGATGCGTGCGTGCCGGGCGAAATCCGGGGGAGGGGCGAACTGGCGATTTTCCTGGAGAATGGAATCGATCTTGTCATTACTCATAGAGCCTCCCATGCAGAGTGTGCGATCGCTACGCAGTGACGGCACATGGTAGCAAGGGACCGGGGGTGATGCACTCACCTCAATGGATGGAGCGGCGGAGGCGGCGCGGTGATGCGGTTCGATGAAATGCCGCGTGGGTGCGGTAAAAAGAAAACGCCGCCCGCATTGCCGCGGGCGGCCTGTTTGATGGCGGCGGGTTTAATCGCCTAATTGTTTTTCGCGGATCTCGTCCAAGGTTTTGCAGTCGATGCACAGGGTGGCGGTGGGGCGCGCCTCGAGGCGGCGTATGCCGATCTCGACGCCGCAACTTTCACATTCGCCGTATTCGTCCGCGTCCAGGCGCGCCAGGGCCTCGTCGATTTTCTTGATGAGTTTGCGTTCGCGGTCCCGCGCGCGCAGTTCCAAGGTGAAATCCGATTCCTGGGAGGCGCGATCATTGGGGTCGGGAAAATTGGCGGCCTCGTCCTGCATGTAATGCATGGTGCGGTCCACCTCTTCCATCAAGTCGCGTTTCCATGCATGCAAGATGCCGCGGAAGTGGGCCACCTGACTGTCATTCATGTACTCCTCGCCCTTTTTGATGGGATAGGGCTTGAAGTCTTTGAAGGAGGTGAGCAGCGCTTCCGAGGCGGCAGGTGACCTGGCGGGCGCGGCTGATTTGGTGATCTTGGGTTTGCTGCTGGCGCTAGCCGCGGCTTTTTTAGGCGCGGTCTTTTTCACGGCCGGTTTGGATTGAGGCGCGGCCTTCTTGTTTCCCTTTGGCGCGGCGGCTTTAGCGCTCGCTTTTTTCGCTGCTGGCATGCTAAACGTCTCCTGCCTGAAATAAAGCTCGTTTCTATACCAAAACCATGTGGCCGACGCAAGAAATGTTTGTGCGCCACAGGCTTTCCTTGTGCCGTCGATAGCGCCTTTTACCTGGCATAATGCGGGCCGGGTATGCGGCGCGCGGCTATGATAGCATACCGAGCTCTCGTTATTTTAGCGGATGAAAAAATGGGTAAGCAGTTAGAAGCATTGATTTTTGACGTGGACGGCACCTTGGCCGACACGGAATTGGACGGTCATCGGCTGGCCTTCAATAAAACCTTTGCCGAGGCGGGTTTGGACTGGGAATGGTCCGTGGCGCTTTACGGGGAATTATTGAAAGTCACCGGCGGTAAGGAGCGCATTCGCCGTTACATCGACACCTATGTGCCCGGCTTTACCGTGCCGGGCGATCTGGACGCGTACATCGCTCGCCTGCACAAGGCGAAGAACGGCCACTACGCGGCGATGGCGGCGGCGGGAGAGATTCCCCTGCGCCCGGGGGTGCGGCGTTTGCTGCAAGAGGCGCGCGAACAAGGATTGCGGCTGGCCATCGCCACCACAACCTCCATGGAAAACGTCGAGGCTTTACTCGTGCATGCCTTGGCGCCGGACGCCATGAGCTGGTTCGAAGTCATTGGCGCCGGCGATATGGTGCCCGCGAAAAAACCCGCGCCGGATATCTATTACTACACCTTGGCCGCGCTAGAGCTGCCTGCGGCCGCCTGCCTCGCCTTGGAAGATTCGGCCAATGGCTTGCGCTCGGCTCTTGCGGCGGGCGTCCCGACGTTAATCACCCAGTGCTATTACACCCGCGAAGATGATTTCGAGGGTGCGGCGCTGGTGGTGGATCAATTGGGTGAGCCCGGTCTGCCCTGCACGTTACTTGCCGGTGATATGGGTGACGCGCCGCTGAGCTTGATCGATGTGGCGGCATTACGCCGTATCCACCGTGACGCCAGCGGGAATAGCGCGTGTTCGCAGGCGGCGGGCTGAGTCCGAAGGGCGCGCGGCATGAGTGAGCCGCCGTCGCCCTTGTCGGCGCGGGCGCGGGAGATTGCGCCTTTCTACGTGATGGAATTACTGGCCCGGGCGCGCGATTTGGAGGCGGCCGGGCGCTCCATCATCCACATGGAGATCGGCGAGCCGGATTTTCCCAGTCCCGCGCCCATCGTCGCGGCGGGGCGGCGGGCCTTAGCGGAGGGCCGCACCCATTACACCCCGGCCCTTGGGCTGCCCGCTTTGCGCGAGGCGATCAGCGGGTTTTACCGGCAACGCTACGGCGTCAGCGTGGCGCCGGGGCGCATCATCATCACCCCGGGCGCGTCCGGCGCGCTGCAACTGGCCTTGGCGGTGCTGATAGACCCGGGCCGGGAAGTGCTGATCGCCGACCCGGGTTACCCCTCCAATCGTCATTTGGTGCGCCTGTTCGACGGCAAGGCGGTGGGGCTGCCGGTCGGTCCCGATACCCAATTTCAACTCAGCGCCGCGCACATCGCCAGCGCGTGGACGCCCGCCACCGTCGCGGCGTTGCTGGCCTCGCCCGCCAATCCCACCGGCACCCTGGTGCCCGAGGCGGAGCTGGCCGCGATCGCCGCCGCGGTGGAGGCGCGCGGCGGCCGCTTGATCGTCGATGAGATTTATCAGGGGCTGGTCTACGGCGGCGCGCCGCAGGGCACGGCCCTCGGCCTGTCCGAGCGCCTTTTCGCCGTCAACAGCTTTTCCAAATACTTCGGCATGACCGGCTGGCGCGTGGGCTGGCTGGTGGCGCCCGTGGAATACGTCCCCGCGATCGAGCGCTTGGCGCAGAATATGTTTCTCGCCGCCTCCACCCCGGCGCAGTACGCGGCCGTGGCGGCCTTTGAGCCCGAGACCCTGGCCATTCTCGAAGAACGCCGCCGCGAGTTCGAGCGCCGCCGTGACTACCTCGTGCCCGCCCTGCGGGACTTGGGTTTCGCGGTGCCGCTGCTGCCCGGCGGCGCGTTCTATATCTACGCGGGCTGTGAAAAATTCACCACGGACAGTCACGCCTTCGCGCTCGCGCTCTTGGACGAGGCGGGGGTCTGTGTCACCCCCGGCTTGGATTTCGGCCTGCACCAGCCCAGCCGCCACCTGCGTTTTGCCTATACCACCTCACTTGAGCGCTTGAAGGAAGGGGTTGAGAGGCTGCGGTCTTATCTCTCCCGCCCCCCGCGAAGCTGAAACAACATCAGCTTCGATCAAGAAAATGCCCCCGCGCGCCGATAGGGTGATGGGGAATCAAAGCAGGTGAATGTGCAGTGTTTGGCGGCATCATCAAATTGGACGATGAGCTTCACAGATTAGTCAGCGCGGGCAATGAGCATGTGCGCGTCGGCGCAGGCATGCTGTGGACGCTGTTCGATAATCAAGGCCGCTTGCTGTTGCGTAAAGGCGCGCTGATTGAGTCGGAAGCGCATCTGCGCGAGTTGCTGGATAACGCGGTTTTTCGCACCAGTGGCGAATTAAGCAACCCCTCGGAGCCTAGCGCCGCGCGCACGGAAAAGGAACCGCGCAAAACCGCCTTCTTCGTCATCGGCGAACTGATGGCGCGGCTCAACACCATTTTGTACAACATCGCCATCCGCCGTGGTGATGATGCGGCGCGGCGTGTCAATGAACTCGCCATCGCCATTCAAGTATTGTGCGCGCAAGACTCCGACGCGGCGCTGGCCGCCATTCATCTCGATCATGACGGCCGCTACATCGTGCGTCACCCCATCCATTCCGCCTTACTGGTGGAGCTGGTGACCTATCGTTTGGGTTATGCTCCCAATCACCGCAAAAATTTCATCGCCGCCGCGTTGACCGCCAATGTCGGCATGCTCGATCTGCAAGAGCGCTTGCAGCGCCAAGGGCCGGTGACGCCCAGTCAACGCGAAGAAATAAATCAGCATTCGGAGCAGAGCGTTGAGCTGTTGCGCCAAGCGGGGGTGAACAACGAGACCTGGCTGGAAATCGTGCTGCAACACCACGAACGCATGGATGGCAGCGGCTACCCCAAGGGTTTGCGCGGCGAACAAATTCATCAAGGCGCACGGGCCATCGCCTTGGCCGACATCTATCACGCCAAGATTTCCGAACGCACCAACCGCCCGCCGATGTTGCCCACGCACGCCTTGCGCCAAGTGTTTCTCGGTCAGGGCAATGACGTGGACCGGGTGATGGCCAAGGTTTTCATCAAAGAGCTGGGGGTGTATCCGCCGGGCGCCTTCGTGCGTTTGTTTAACGGCGAACTCGCGGTGGTGACGCATCGCGGTCTCGACGGCGTGGTGCCGCGCGTGGCCAGCGTCATCAGCCCGCGCGGCGCGGCGTATCCGCGGCCGCTGTCGCGTGAAACCAATAACCGCGAATACGCGGTGAAGGAAACCGCCGGGCGTGATGAGTCGGTGCTCATCACCGAATTATTACCGTTGTGGGGTTACTGAGCCGCCGCGCTCACGGTCCAATTCTTCGCTCCACATCAAGGTGGCGCCCGCCACCGCCGCCGGCATCACGAAAAAATTCAACACGGGAATCGTCGTGCACAGCAGCGTGCCCGCGCCGAAAGATAGGTTGCGCAGCGGCCGTTGCCGCAGCCGCTGGCGGATCTCGGAAAACCCCAGGCCGTGATTGCTCATGGGGTAGTCGCTGTATTCCAGCGCCAGCATCCAGGCGCTGAACGCAAACCACGCCGCGGGCGCCGCCAGATTGAGGCCGGGGATCAAAAATAAAATCAGCAAGGGCGCGCTCCAGCCGATCAGGAATAAAAATTTCTTGAACTCCTGCGCGAAACTCGCGGCAGCCTCGCGCAGCAGGCCGCGGCCGTTCGCTGGCGCTACTTCGCCGCGCAGCTGGCGTTCCACCGCCGCGGCCAGCAGACTGTTGAACGGCGCGGCGATCAAATTGGCGAGCAGGCTGAAGGTATAAAACGCGGCCACCAGCACGGTGAGCGCGAACAGCGGCCACAGCAGCCATTCCAGCCAATCCAGCCATGCGGGCAGCGAGTTATCGATGAAGGTGTTGAACTCGCTCGCGCCGTAGCCGATCAGCGCCGCGAACAGCAGCATATTGATCAACAGCGGCACGGCGACGTAGCGCCGCAGCCCCGGCCGCGCGATGAGGCGGAAACCTTGCCAGAGGTAGCCTGGGCCGGAGTGGCGTCGTGTGTCATTCATCTGCGGCTTTGTCCTTCCAATGTGCAATGTGCGGCGCGCGGTTCGCCGTTGAGTTCAAAGTCCCGCGGCCAAGCGCGCCGCGCCGTAGGCCGCCTCGCTGTGCGCGGGGGTGATGATGCCGACACCCAAGGCGCGTTCACGGATGCGTGACCACGCCGGGTTGCGCGCGCCGCCGCCGGTGCTGCGCACCGAACCCGGATAGGGCGCGCCCAATTCCGCGAGCAGTGTATAACCCGCCGCCTCGATGGCCGCCATGCCTTCCAGCATACCTTGAAAGAAAAGCAGCGGGTCCGCCGGGCGCGGCGTCAGCCGCGGCGCGAGCGCGGGATCGCAGATCGGGAAACGTTCGCCGGGCGCGGGCAGCGGGTAATAATCGAGGCCGGTGGGTGCATCGGGCCGCAGCGCGGGGGTCATCGCCGCCAATTGTTCACGGCTGAAGTGCTGCAACAGCACCGCGCCGCCGCTGTTGGAGGCGCCGCCCGCCAGCCAGCGGTCGCCGAGGCGGTGGCTGTACACCCCGTGCACGGGTGAGAACACCGGCCGATCGGCGAGCACCTTTAGCACCAGCGTCGAACCCAATGAAGTCACGGCCTCGCCCACTGCACTCGCGCCGGTGGCGAGAAAGGCGGCGATGCTGTCGGTGGTGCCGGCGGTGACGCGGCAGTGTTGGCCGAGCCCGAACGCGCGCGCGCTGTCCGCCGAGAGCGTGCCGATGACGCTGCCGGGCGGCATGACTTGCGGCAGCCAGGCGCGCGGCACGTCCAAGTCATCCAGCCAATCCGGCCAGCGCCGTTCAATGACGTCGTAACCCAGTTTCAAACAATTGTTCTCATCGCCGCTATCGAAGCGCCCGAGCAAGCGGCCCGCGATCCACTCCGCTTGATTGAGTACGCGCGCGCTCCGCGGGGCGTAGTGCGTTTGCAGATGCAGCAATTTGGCGAGGCCGGAGGTGGCGCCGTGCGCGCCGCTCCGTGGCGGGGCGACGGCGGCGATGCGCGCGGCTTCGTCACGGGCGCGGCTGTCGTGGTACATCAGCGCGGGGCCCAGCGGCGCGCCGCCTTCATCACAGAGCAGCACGCTGCCCGAGGTGCCGTCCACCGCCAGCGCGGCGATTTGAGCGAGCGGCAGTTGTTCGCCGAGTTCGCCTATCACTTCGCCCACCGCCCGCCACCACAGCCCGGGGTCTTGCTCGCGGCGCGGCCCCTCGCCCAGCGGCGCGGGCAGATCGACGCGGGCGCCGCCCATCACCGCGCCGCCGCCGTCGATCACCACCGCCCGGCAACCCGACGTGCCGAGGTCGATACCGAGGAAGAGGGGAGTGTACGGCATGCCGGGCGCAGCCGCCCTCAGGGCAGCTGCACCAGCGGCGGCGGGGTCCAGCCCGGGTCGCGGTGTTCGGCGATGACGTTGGTGTAGATGCCGCCGCGCACGCCGAATTCGGCGGTGAGGCGCATGAAGCGCGGCGCCGTGGCCCGCACCAGGTCGTCGAGTATGCGGTTGGTCACGGCCTCGTGGAAGGCGCCTTCATTGCGGAAGGACCACACGTAAAGCTTGAGGGATTTCAGCTCGACGCACTGCCGGTCGGGGACGTATTCGAGGTGCAGGGTGGCGAAATCCGGCTGGCCGGTCTTGGGGCATAAACAGGTGAATTCGGGCACTCGGATGCGTATAGTATAGTCCCGTCCGGGGTTGGGGTTGGGGAAGGTTTCCAGGTCCTTGCTAGGCTGCGATGACATGCTGTGCTCTCAATCATAAAAGGGCGGATAAGATACCGTATTCCCGCCCCGTCATGAAGACTCAGTTTTAAAATTCAACATTACGTAGAGACGCTATGCGGCTGAAAAAAATTAAATTGTCCGGATTTAAATCTTTTGTTGATCCCACCACCGTGCCCTTGCCGAGCAATCTGGTGGGCATCGTCGGACCCAATGGTTGCGGCAAGTCCAATGTGATCGACGCGGTGCGCTGGGTGATGGGCGAGAGCTCCGCCAAGAATCTGCGCGGCGACTCCATGACCGACGTCATTTTCAACGGTTCCACCGGCCGCAAACCGGTGGGTCATGCCTTCGTCGAGCTGGTGTTCGACAACAGCGACGGCGGCCTCGGCGGCGAGTATGGCGCCTATGCGGAAATCGCGGTCAAGCGCCAAGTGTCGCGCGATGGTCAATCGATTTATTTTCTCAACGGCAGCCGCTGCCGCCGCAAGGATATTACCGATATTTTCCTCGGCACCGGCCTCGGCCCGCGCAGTTACGCCATCATCGAGCAGGGCACCATCTCCCGTTTGATCGAGGCCAAGCCCGACGAACTGCGCATCTTTCTCGAAGAGGCCGCGGGTATCTCCAAATACAAAGAGCGGCGCCGCGAGACCGAGACCCGCATGCGCCACACCCATGAAAACCTCAATCGCATTAACGATCTGCGCGACGAACTTGAGAAACGCATTCAAACCCTGAGCCGCCAAGCCAAGACCGCTGAGCGCTATAAAGAGCTGAAGCAGCAAGAACGGGTATTAAAAGGCCAGTTGCAAGCGCTGCGCTGGGCCGCGCTCAACGAGGCGGCTTCACAGCGCGAACGCCAGATTCAAAGCCTCGAGACTCAATTGGAGGCCGAGGTGGCGGTGCTGCGCAATGTCGAGGCCAATATCGAGCGCCAGCGCGAGCAGCACATCGAAGAGACCGGGGCCTTCAATAAAGTGCAGGCCAAGGCCTACGAGACCGGCGCCGAGATCGCGCGTCTCGAACAAGCCATTCAGCACGCCAAGGACACCCGCGAGCAACAGCAGCGCGAACTGCGCGAGGTGGAAAAGGCCTGGGGCGAGGTGCAGTCACATTTAGAGAGCGATCGCGCGCTCATCGACGAGCTCACTGGCGCGGTGGAAGAACACGAGCACGGTCTGAGCGAAACCCAGGCCTTGGAAGAACGTTCCTCGCTGGCCTTGGACGAGGCCGAAGAGGCCATGCACACCTGGCAGCAGGCCTGGGAGGAATTCAACGCCCGCGCCGCGACGCAGTTGCAAGCGGCGGAGGTGGAGCGCGCGCGCATCAATCATCTTGAGCAGCACGTGCGCCAGTTGCAGGAACGCTTGGCCCGCCTCAATCAGGATCTGGCCACCTTGGCGCCCGAGACGGTTGAAACCGAGGTGCGGGACATCGCCGAGCGCAAGGAACAGCTCGACGCCAGCCTGGAACAATTGCAGGACACCATCGCAGCGCAGGTCAGCCGCATCACGGAAGAACGCCAGCGCCATCAGCAGTTGTCGAGTGAGTTGAGCTCGGTGCGCACCGAGCTGCAAAGCGCCCAAGGCCGCTACGCCTCGCTGGAGGCCTTGCAGGAAGAGGCGCTGGGCAAGAGCGAAGGCGGCGCGGTGAACAACTGGCTGGCGGCGCGCGGTTTGAGCAACGCGGCGCGGCTGGCGCAAAAAATCAAGGTTGAATCCGGCTGGGAACGCGCGGTGGAGACGGTGTTGGGTTATGCGCTGGAGGCGGTGTGCGTCGACGATATCGCGGATATCGGCGCGGCCTTGTCCGGCCTCGCCCAAGGTGAAGTGACCTTCTTCGATACCCGCGCCGCGGTGACGGCGGCGGCGCGCGGCGTGGATGCGCCTGGCTTGCTGGAAAAGATCAAAGCGCCTTGGCGTTTGGACGGACTGCTGGGCGGCGTGTACGTCGCGGCGAATTTGGACGAGGCTTTGACCTTGCGTCCGCGCTTGAGCGCGCGCGAATCAGTCATCACCCGCGACGGCGTGTGGCTGGGTAACGGCTGGCTGCGCGTGGTGCGCAATCCCGACGAGCAGGCCAGCGTGCTGGTGCGCGAGCAAGCCTTACAGAACTTGCAGCAGCAGATCGCGCAATTCAACGAGCGTGTCGGCGAAGTGCAGGCGCAGGTGGAGCAGAGTAACGCGGCCTTGCGCGAGGCCGAGCAGCTGCGTGAAATCACCCAGGGACAAGTGCGCGAGACGAGTAATCAGCGCGCCGAAGCGCAATCGCAGTTGAGCGCGCGCCAAGAACGGCTCAATCAAATGCGGGTGCGCGGCGAACGCTTGCGCGGCGATATCGATGCCTTGCGCGCCGACCTCGCCGCTGACGAAGACGAAATGGGCGGCGCCCGCGAGCGTTTGGAAGAGGCGCTGATGGCCACCGAAGGCCATGCCGCGCAACGCGAGCAATTGGTGCTGCAACGTGACGATAAACGCCGCACGCTGGAAGAGATCCGCCAGCGTGCCCGCGCCGATCGCGAGGCGCGTCACGCGGTGGCGGTGCGGGTGGAGAGCGCGCGCACGCATTTGAAGTCCACGCGCGATAGCTTGGAAAAGATGCAAGGTCAATTGCACCATTTGTCCTCGCGCCGTGAAGAACTCAGCGCGGCCTTGGCGGCGGGCGGCGAGCCGATTGAAGAGATGTCACTGACCTTGGAAACCCTGCTGCAAAAACGCATGGAAGTCGACGCGCAACTCAGCACCGCGCGTCAGCGCCTCGCCGAGGTGGATCACCTGTTGCGCGAGCTGGCGGAGCAGCGATCGCAGGCCGAGCGTAAATCCCATGAGGTGCGCGGCCAGCTCGACAATGTGCGCATGGCGCATCAAGAGACCCGCGTGCGCCGCCAAACCTTGGAAGAGCAATTGGCCGAGGGCGATTACAATTTAAAACAATTGCTGGAAGAGATGCCCGAGGACGCGAGTGAATCCGTGTGGCACGACGAAGTGGAACGCCTCGCCGGACAGATACAGCGTCTCGGCGCCATCAACCTCGCCGCCATCGACGAATTCGCCGAGCAATCGGAGCGCAAGACCTATTTGGACGCGCAATTCGCCGACCTTACCGAGGCGCTCAGCACCCTGGAAAACGCCATCAGCAAGATCGACAAAGAAACCAAGGAACGCTTTCAAGAGACCTTCGACAAGGTCAACGCCGGTTTGCAGGCGATGTTCCCGCGTCTGTTCGGCGGCGGTCACGCCTATTTGGAACTCACTGGCGACAATATTCTCGAAACCGGCGTGACGGTGATGGCGCGTCCGCCCGGCAAACGCAATAGCACCATTCATCTGCTTTCCGGCGGCGAGAAGGCCATGACCGCGGTGGCGCTGGTGTTCTCGATCTTCGAGCTCAACCCCGCGCCCTTCTGTATCCTCGATGAGGTGGATGCGCCGCTGGACGATGCCAATGTCGGCCGCTTCTCGAAGATGGTGCAAGAAATGTCCGAACGCGTGCAGTTCATCTACATCACCCACAACAAGGGCACCATGGAAATCGCGCAGCAACTCATCGGCGTCACCATGCACGAGCCGGGCGTGTCGCGCCTGGTCTCGGTGGACGTGAACGAGGCGGTGGAAATGGCGGCGGCCTCGTAAGGGCGCCGGCGGAATAAAGGCCACGTAATGGAAACGGTTAGTCTGATTTTAATAGTGATTGGTTTGGTGATTATCGCCATGGTGTTCTTCGTGCGCCTGCGAATTAAGCGCGGGCACGATGCGACGCACGATGATAACCGGCGTCCCTTCGAGGGCGGGGCGCATGGCGATGCGCATGACTACGATCCCTTGTTCGCCATCGACAACGTGGACGCCGAACGCCGCGAGCTGGACAAACTCAGCACGATAGTGGCGACGCAAGATGCGCCCGAGATGGATGTGCCGCCGCGGCCAAGCGCCGCCGTTCAAACGCCGCCGCCGCGCGCTCAAACTGAATCTGCGCCACACGTCAGCGTGCCGCCGCGTGTCAGTGCGCCCGCGCGCCGCCCGCCGCGCGTTGCAGCCGTGCCGGAACAGGTCGTGGCCTTGAACGTCGTTGCGCCGGAGGGGCAAAGTTTCGCGGGGCCGGCCATCGCCGCGGCGGCGGAGCGCGCGGGTTTGGAACTGGGCGCGTGGTCCATTTACCACTACTACTCGCGGCAAGCCGTGAACGCGCCGCCGCTCTTCAGCGTCGCCAATATGGTCAAACCCGGCAACTTCGATCCCGCGCGCATGGACGAGATGAGCACCGTGGGCTTGAGTCTGTTCATGGTGCCCGCGATGGACGGCACGGACATGGCCAGTTTCGATATGCTGCTTTCCACCGCGCGGCAGCTCGCGAGTGATTTAAGTGGCGAAGTCCGCGATGCCCGCCGCAGTTTGCTTACCCGCCAAGCCACGGAACGCATGCGCGAAGAACTCATCGAGTGGCGCCGCAAGGCGCAACTAGCGCATTCCTGAAGGCCGAGTCGCGGGACGGGGGCGCGTGTCATTGCGCGGCAATAAGGTCTGAACTGATAGCCGCGGTCAGCGTGGCGCGGCCGTGAGCCTATCCCCGCCCGCCGTTCAACGCCGCTGCCAGCGGCGAACAGGATGAACCATGCAGCGCTATAAAATCCTTCATCGCACCTACTATAATTTTTCCGCCGCCGTGCGCCTCGATTCCCATGCCTTGCGCCTGCGTCCCAAAGAAGGCCATGAGCTGCGCATCGAGGCGTCACGACTGACGATCACGCCGCCGGCCACGCTGCGTTGGCACCGTGATATCGACGACAATTCCGTGGCGATAGCCAGCTTCAATACCGCCGCCGATCAGCTGATGATAGAAAGCGAAGTCATCATTCAGCAATTCAATGAGAACCCGCTCGATTTTCTGGTGGCCGATTACGCCATGCACTATCCGTTCGCCTACACTCAGGATGACTTGGTTGTGCTCTTGCCTTATATGCGCTACGCCGAAAGCAGTCTGATGACTGACTGGGCCGCCACGCTATGGCAGCCTGGCGAGCAGATGCAGACTTATGCCCTGTTGCAGCGCCTTAATCTCCGCATTAATCAAACGCTGTCGTATCGAGTGCGCGAAGAGCAGGGCGTGCAAGCCGCGGCGGACACATTATCTCGCGGCACCGGTTCTTGCCGTGATTTCGCCTATCTCTTCATGGAGGCCGCGCGGCGCTTGGGTCTCGCCGCGCGCTTCGTCAGCGGTTACCTCAACACGCCACCCTCACCGAATAATAATGGCGCGACCCATGCTTGGGCCGAAGTGTATCTGCCCGGTGCGGGCTGGAAGGGCTTCGATCCCACCAGCGGCGAAATCGCCGGCGCCAACCATATCGCCGTGGCGGTATCGCGACTCCCCGAGGCGGTGCCGCCCATCGCCGGTTCATTCATCGGGCCGCCGGGCGCGAGTCTTGATGTGGGCGTGTGGGTGACCGCGTTGAAGTGAAAATCGAGACCGCGCGGGCGACATTGCCAGGCATTAGCCAGGGAGCGGCAAGGCTGCGCCATGCGCGCGCGGCTCAAGGTAAACTGAATTTCATAAAATCAGGATCTGATTCGGCGCATTCCCATCCCGTCGAACCCAACTGGATAGCCATGAAGGACGGGATTAAAATTCCCCCTCGTTGTGATACACGCGCCGAGGAGGGGCCCGCTTTCGCATGAACATCGTTAACACCCGCGACGAATTCGGTCTCATCTCCAAGTTGCTGCACTGGCTCATCGCCCTCATCATGATCGCGCTCATCTCCATCGGCTGGTATATGACCGGCCTCAGCGATCAGGACATCCTGTATTGGCGCCTGCTCGATCTGCACGAATTCGCGGGTTTGCTGCTGTTCGTGTTGGTGCCGCTGAAATTCGTTTGGCGCCCCTTCAGCCCCAACCCGCCTTACGTGCCCGGGCTGAAAAGCTGGGAGCGCCGTACCGCGCAAGCCGTTCGCGTCTTTTTCCTCACCGCCATGGTGCTCATCCCGCTCAGCGGTTTTCTGTTCGTCGCCTCCAACGGCGAGGCAGTCGAGCTCTACGGCTTTATCACCATTCCCGACATCGGCCAGTTCTCGGACGCGAACCGCAAGCTGCTTAGCAATATTCACTACTATTTATCCTACGTCTGCGCGGCGCTCATCGTTCTTCACATCCTCGCCGCGCTGAAACACCATTTCATCGACGGCAATAGAACGCTTAGACGCATGACCTTTTAGGTGGTCCGGCGGCATCATCAAGGGGTGATGGCATCCATCATCGCGCCAGCGATGAACACGGCTTGAAACGCCGCTGCGCCGATGCCAACCAATCATCAGCGCGCATGCAAGTTGGTCCAGGAAGAAATATGGATTGCTGCAGGCGTTTTCGATCCGCCAATACAGACTTGCTTGGAGCCACGATAGGCTAGGCTGCTTACGCACGGCCAATATAGGGGTGAAATTAGTTCAAGGCGTATGTGCCACCTTTTTAGGGCGGACAGATCCTGCTTGCCTTTTCCAGCGTAAAGCAGTCTCAATCACGTTCTAAGGTGTAGAGCATGTCGGCGCTGCTGTGCGTGCCGCTTTCGGCCTGAAGCGCCCAGAGCTTGTTTATTTGATAACGCAACACGAAGACATTGAGATTTTCAAACAAACCTAGCCCATAACTTACATAAAGTTTCGGTGATAAATAATGACGTATGACGATGGCGCCTTCGCCGTATCCGCCGCCCGACTCCAGACGCACATCATCGATGCCGAATTGATGTCCCAATTTACTGGCAAGAAAACCGCCGCCGAGCAGACCCAGCGCGGCGCCGTACATCTGTTCGCCTTCGGTGCTGGAGGCTTGAGACACGGGCCGGCCCAATAAGAGATAGGCGAGCGCGTCGGTCTCCGCCATCGCCGGTTCCGAGAACAAGCTGACTTGCGGTGTTTTAAGCGTGCCGCGAACCAGCAGGCCGGCGGTGACGTCTTCCACGACGCGCACGGCGCGCACGTCAAGGCCGGGATTATCCACCGGGCCGCCGAAGAACAAGAGACGGCCGCGTTCAATGGTCAATTCCTGTCCGTAGGCGCGGTACTCGCCCTCGGTGACGCGCAGCTCGCCCTTGGCGGCGGTGGGTTGTTGCGGCGCATCGCTGAGGGAAATTTCGCCGGCGAGCCGCGCCCGCAACCCGAAACCGTTGAAGCGTACGAAATCGCCGAGGCGAATACGCAGCTTGCTATAAATTTGCCAGCGGCTTTCCGGCGCCGGTGGACCTTGATCGGTGAGAATCACGACATCGTCGGACACCGAGACGGCGCCGCTCAATTCCCGTGGCTGGATATTGGCTTCGGGGATGATGATTTCGCCATCAAGATCGATCCGGTTCTTGAGCAGTTTAAGATGGATGTCCGGCGAGGCGATGATGTGCATTTCCGCGGTGTGAATTAATTCGACATCTTGGCCGGAGACGGCGAGCGTGGTTTGCCAGCCGCGTTCCGCCAAGCGCCGGGTGTCACCGTCCAGATTTAAAACGCCTTTGCCCGAGCGCATGCTGGCGGTGATGCTGAAATGTTCCCGCCCTTCCGCCATCAGCACGACCCGCGCATCACGCGCTTGAATACCCAAGCCGGGTAATTCCGCGGCGCCATTCTCCAAGCGGATGTCTCCCGTCACTCCCGGTTGCGCGAGTGAGCCGGCGAGACGCAAGTCTACTTTTATTTGGCCTCGAGTGTTTTCCACCGCGGGGACGAACAGGGGTAACACGCTCAAGTCGCGGATATCCGCCTGTAATTGCCCGCTCAAGGCGCCGGCCAAATCGCTCTCACCGTTGCCGATAGGGGCGGGCAGCGCCGCGCGCCCGGCGTTCAGTGTCGCGGTGAGGCCGCCGTTTTCCTCCAAATCCAATTGCAGGCCGAGACGCAGATGGTCACGGTCGAGTTCAGCGCTGGCGCGGCCGTTGCGGTAACGGACGTCGATACTGTCCTCGCGTTTACTCAAGGCTTGCGAAATCACGCCGTCGCCGAGCCGTACCGCGACGCGGCCGGTTATGACGCCGTCGCGGCCGGCTTGGACCTCGGCGTCCGCATCGACATCACCTTTTATCAGGGCGTTGGGCGGCATGAGTTGTTGCGCCAAACTCAAGGGTAAGGCGCTGACCTCGGCGCGGGCCTGCCAGCCTTGCGCTTTGTCCCATTGCGCCTTGGCGCATACCCGGGCGGTGTTTTGCCCCAGGCACAGCTTGGCGAGTTCAGCATCATCGGCGCCGGCCCGTGCCGCGGCGGGTGATCGCAGCGACCACGGCCCAGTGAGTTTATGTTCGATGTTGAGCCGCGTGATGAGGCCGCGCCAGCGCGCATCCAAAAAGCTGCCGGACAATTCCGTGTCGAAACGTCCGGGCGCGCCGCTCAGCGCGGCGCGCAGGCTGTGCTCTTCACGGGTACCGTCGGCGCGCAGCGAGGCGTGATCGAAATGCAAGTTATCGATGGTAAGTTTTTCGCCCTCGACTTCCAGCGCCGAGGGCAATACGCCGGCGGTGTCGAGCGACATCACCAGTTGCACTTGTTCGGCGCGGTAGGCCTGAAAACTCAGCGCGGCGCCGCTCAGCGCCGAGGTGAGCAGGGGCGTGTGGCGCGGGCCGCTGATTTGACCGCCGCCTTGGAAGCGGCCGCCGCTCTCGGGCAGTAAGGCCGCCAGATTGTCGGCGTTGATCGACCAGCGTCCATCCCATTCTTCAGCGAGACTGCCGCTGGCGCTCACGGTGTTGCCGCCGGATTGCACCTCGAAACGCGAGAGGGTGATCTCCGTGCCGTGCATCGCGGCCGCGGCGCTAGCGGTGAGCGGGTAGTCGAGTAAGCGGCCGCTGAGCCGCGGCAGTTCCACGCGCAGGCTGTGCTGTTCATCGCGCACTTCGCCCGCGGCGCTGCCGGTGAAATCGAGCGCGCCCGGCCAGTCCGGCCACTGGCGGCCGGGATTGATGCCGTCGGCTTGCCAGGACGCGTGCCACTGTAAAGCGGGTTTCCAGCGCACATCACCCTTGGCTTGCAGCTGGCCGTCGAGTAATGCGGCGTGGACCTTGGAGAGTGTTATTTGATCCGGCGTGCCCTGTGCCGTGACGCGCCATTGCCCGGCGGGGATGTCTTTGCCGCTGATATCCGCCCGCAGGCTGAGTTCATAAGCCTGCTGCGTGCCGCTGAGGCTGAAGTGACCCTTCGCGCTTTGCACCAGGGGCGTGTCGGTCAGCGGCCAGCGCAAGCCGCGCCATTCGCCTTTGAGGTCGGCGTGCATCCGGGTACTGAGTTCGCTGAGCCGGCCGCGCAGGGTCAAGGCGCCGCGCCCGCCTTGGAGTACGCTGTGCAGGCGGGTGATGTCGAGCGCGTCCGCGCCGTAGGCTAAATCGAGTTCATGCGTCACGTGCAGTTTCTTTTGCGTGGTGCGCACGCTGCCGGTGATATGCGTTTCCAGTGCCTTGAGCTGGCCGCTGCTGTGTAGCTTGCCGCCGATACTCAAGTCGGGCCAAGCGGGATTGATGGCGCGGAGCTTGAAATCAGGCGCGCTCAAGTTTGCATCCCAGCTCAGCGCGTTTAAGGGTGCGGTGACACGGCCTTCCAATGCGGCTTGCACCGGCAGCTTCAATTGCTGTTGCACGTGCACTTCGCCGAGCGTGCCGTGCAGCCGGCCGGCGCCCGCCCATTGGCCAAGATCAGTTATCTCGGCCTGCCATTGCACCTCAATGTCCAAGGGATAGTCGTTTTGCGGCGTGATATCGCCACTGGCTTTTAATCGATAGCGCGGCATCTCCACGTTGAATTCTTGGATGTGGCCGCGATCTTTATTCCAGCCCGCCGCGAGCGACGCGGCGGTGACTTCAACGGCTGAAGTCCGACCCTGCGCTTGCAGGCGTAGATTGCTCACGGTGCCTTGATCGATACGTATCTTCAACGGCAGGCGAATATCGGGCAAGGTGATGGGCGTGCCGGGCTGACTCTCAGTGGCGGCATAACGCACCGTGAGATCATTGAGGTTCAGCGACTTGATGTGCAGCAGGCCAGCGGTAAGCTTGCCGGGCGACCAGTTCAGCTCCAGCTCGCCGAGTTGGATTTCAGTGTCTTGATGGCGGTAATGCAGGCCGCGTAAACGCAGCGGACCCAGCAGGCGGCCGTGTAATTCGGCGATGGTTAATTCTCCGGGAACCAGCGGCGCGAGGTTGCGATAGGCCCAGTGCAGGCCCCACTCGCTGCCGGCGATCAATAAAGTGAACAGCGCGAGGACGATCAGCAGGCTCAAGGTCGCGGCGAAGAGGCGGGCGAACCACTTCACAGGTCAGGACCCACGTTGATGTGCAAGCGGAAGGGGGTGCCGGGAGCGCTCAGGCCCCAGGCAAAATCAATGCGTATAGGGCCGACGGGGGAGACCCAGCGCAGACCGAAACCCGCGCCTTCCTTGAGCGGCTCCTGCCAATCGTTGATGGCATTGCCTTTGTCGAAGAACAGCGCAGCGCTCCATTTTTGCGCGAAGCGGTATTCGTACTCCAGACTGCCTACCAATAAATGTTCGCCGCCGACCACCTGGTTTTGGTCGTTGCGCGGCGCAAGCGTGTTGTAGGCGTAGCCGCGCACGCTTTGGCTGCCGCCCGTAAAAAAGCGCACCGAGGCAGGCAGGCTGCGGATGGGGTCGAGCAAGGTGGTGCCCGCATCCCCGCGCGCGATGAAGCGATGGCGGCTGCCGAGGCTGGTGACCGCCTTGGCCTGCGTACGCAGTTGCACGAATTCGTGGTCCGAGATCACGGCGGGGTGCGCGCCGCGCACATCGAAGAGCAAGCGCAGTCCACGGCGGGGATAGGTGCGATTGTCCGCGCTCACCCGCGAATAGGTGATGCCGGGAATGAGCAGCACGGAGTCACCGCGGTCGCCGCCGACGCTGAAGGACTCGGTTTGGTATTTGAGATAAAGATTTTCCAGCCAGCCGGAGCCGCGGGCAAGGGTGCGGCTCAAGCCCACGGTGAAGGTTTCGCTGCGGCTGACATCGGGGTGTTCATCAGCCCAGCTGGTGGTTAGCGCGATTTCGTCGGTGCGCGGGTCACGGATCGGCCAGATATAGCGGGTGCTGAGACTTTCATCAATTTCGGAGAGCTGGTAATCGGCGCTGAAGCGATGACCGCGGTCGTTGATCCGCCGGTTTTCCCAGCCCAGCCGGCCGCGGGCGCCGGTGTCGGTGCCGTAACCGGCGCCCGCGGTGTAACGGTGCTTAGGACGCGGGGTGAGGTTAACCTCGATAGGCACTCGCAGCTCTTCGGCCAAATCTTGTTGCGGCTCAATTTCGATATTGGCGAAGTAATCGCTGTCGAATAAGGCGCCTTGTAAATCCAGTAATTCGCCGATCCGGTAGGGTGAGCCGGATTGAAATTGCACGAAGCGCTGGATGAAGTCGTCGCGCAAGACGTCTTGATGAAAAATCACCTCGCCGAATTGGTAGCGCTCGCCGCTGTTAACGTGGATTTGCACCTCGGCGGTGTTGGCCTCCGGATCGATCAGCAGTTCATTGGTGACGAACTTGAAATTGAAATAACCGCGTTCGTTGGCGAAGCGCTGAAAACTCTCTTTGCCCTTTTTGTACTCGCGTTGATCGAGGATGTCGCCGCGGTGTAAAGGAAAGTTCCGCAGCAATTTTTGGAAGTCAGGGTCTTGTTCGCCCGCGCCTTCGAGGGTGATGTTCACCTCGGTGACGCGCACCGGCGGTCCCGGGTCGATCTCATAGTGCGCGATCCACTGGCCGTTTTTTTCACTAAGGCTGGCGCTGGCTTTACTTTGGTAATAGCCGAAGGGCGCCAAGGCCTCGGCGATCTCCTTGACGGCTTTTTGGTGATAACGCCGCAGCCGGCCCTCGTCGAGGGCGGGGTCGGCGCGTTGTTGTTCGACGGTGAGGTAGGCCCGGACATTGTCCAGCAGCTCACCCTTGACCCCGTCGATGCGCACGTCCACGTTCAGCGCGGCGCGGGCGGGGGTGAGGAGACAGAGCCAGGCCAGCCAGAATAGCGCCCAGCCCGTCACGTTGCGTACACGGCAACGCGCGCTGTCCACCCCTGGCCGCGAACGCGGGGCGGCGGGCGGAGGCGAGCTTGTAGCTGGCATGGTTGGGTGAACTGGTGAGTTGCGGTCCATCGTTATTGATCACTGAGCGCCGCCACAGTATAGCCGGATCGGACGCCCCGCCGCGAATCTCGCATCCGCCGCGGAAAATGGACTGCGCGGGGCGCGGCGAATTTGTTTATCATGGCGGTTTTTCCGGCGGGAGTGGCCCATGGCGGCGGTGAATGACGAGGTGATCGCGCAGTTGCACAGCCTGCGCGATTTTGTGCGCTGGGGCGCGAGCCGTCTCAATGAGGCGGGGGTGTATTTCGGCCACGGCAGCGATAATGCGGTGGACGAGGCCCTGTACCTGGTCTTGCACGCGCTGCATCTGCAGCCGGGCCTGCCCGCGGAGTTGATGTCCGGCCGTCTCACCATGGACGAGCGCCGCGCGGTGCTGCGGTTGCTCACGCGGCGCATCGATGAGCGCCTGCCCGCGGCCTATCTCACCCATCAGGCCTGGTTCGCGGGTCTGCGTTTTTACGTGGACGAGCGGGTGCTGGTGCCGCGCTCACCCATGGCCGAGCTGATCGAGCAAGGCTTTCAGCCCTGGTTACAGGCCGGGGTGGAGCGGGTGCTGGACATCGGCACCGGCAGCGGCTGCATCGCCATCGCCTGCGCCCACGCTTTCCCCGAGGCCGAGGTGGACGCGGCCGACGTCTCGGCGGACGCGCTGGCGGTGACGCGCAAGAATATTGAAGACCATGGCCTGGGCGGGCGGGTGCATGCGCTGCATTCCGATGTGTTTTCCTCTTTGCGCGGGCGGCGTTATCAACTCATCGTCAGCAACCCGCCCTATGTCGACGCCGCGGACATGGCGGCCCTGCCCGCCGAATACCGCCACGAGCCGGCCCTGGGTTTGGCGGCGGGCGAAGACGGCTTGGACATCGTGCTGCGCATCCTGCGCGAGGCGCCGGATTATTTGAGCGAAGACGGCCTATTGGTGGTGGAGGTGGGCAACAGTGAAACGGCCTTGCTCGAACGTTTCCCCGACGTGCCTTTCGTGTGGCCCGAATTCGCGCGGGGCGGCGGCGGTATACTCCTACTGGATTACTCAGCTTTGCAGCGCCATCACCACCTGTTTTGAAGCGGCGCGGTACCGGCCCGGTGATGAATGGCATACAATGCCAGTAGTTTTTTCAGTGGGAGCCTCGCGATGTTTCAATCCCTGGTCTTTGATCCGGAGCTGATACGCCGCTACGACAAGTCCGGTCCGCGTTACACCTCTTATCCCACGGCGGTGCAATTTCACCACGAATTCGGCGAAGCGGAATACGCTAGCGCCGCGCGCTCCACCAACGGCGTGGTGCCACCCCGGCCCTTGTCGCTGTATTTCCACATCCCCTTTTGCGACACCCTGTGCTTCTACTGCGGTTGCAATAAAGTCGTGACCAAAAACCGCGCCCGCGCCGCGCCCTATCTGCAACGCCTGCACAGGGAAATCGAATTGCAGGCCGCGTTGTTCGATGACGAGCGGCCGGTGGAGCAACTGCACTGGGGCGGCGGCACGCCCACCTTCATCAGTCACGACGAGATGCGCGCGTTGATGGGCAAGACCCGCGAGCAGTTCACCCTGCGCGACGACGACAGCGGCGAATACTCCATCGAAGTGGACCCGCGCGAGACCGACGACGACACCATCGCCGTGCTGCGCGAGCTGGGCTTCAATCGTTTGAGCCTGGGCGTGCAAGACTTCGAGCCGCGGGTGCAACAGGCGGTGAACCGGATCCAGTCCGAGCTGAAAACCCTGGCGGTGATGGAGCAGGCGCGCAGGCAGGGATTCAAATCCATCAGCGTCGATTTGATTTACGGGCTGCCGCTGCAAACCGTCGACAGCTTCGCCCGCACCTTGGACAAGATCATCGCCGCCGCGCCCGACCGGCTGTCGGTGTTCAACTACGCGCATCTGCCCGAGCTGTTCATGCCGCAAAAGCGCATCAAGGAAGAAGAGCTGCCCAGTCCGGCGGAAAAGCTGGAGATACTCCAGATGTGCATCGAGCGCCTGGCCAAGGCCGGTTATATTTACATTGGCATGGACCATTTCGCCAAGCCCGACGATGAAATGGCGGTGGCGCAGCGTCACGGCACGCTGTATCGCAATTTTCAGGGTTACTCCACCCACGCCGATTGTGATTTGATCGCGCTCGGCATTACCGCCATCGGCAAAGTGGGCGACACCTACAGTCAGAACGTTAAAACCATGGATGAGTATTACGAGCGCATCGACGCGGACAAGCTGCCGGTATTCCGCGGCGTGCTACTCAATGTCGATGACCTGCTGCGCCGCGAGATCATCACGCAGTTGATCTGTCATTTCGAACTGAATATGCGCAGTATCGAGCAGCGCTTTGGCATCGACTTCACCCGCTATTTTTCCAAGGAGCTGGCCGAGCTGGCGGCGATGGAAGACGACGGCTTGCTCGTGGTCTACAACCGCGTGATACGCGTGCAGCCGGCGGGACGCCTGCTGATCCGCAATATCTGCATGGTCTTCGACCGCTATTTGCGCGAGAGCCAGCCCCAGCGTTTTTCCAAGGTTATTTGAGCCGCACTGCTAGTTGTCAGCCCGCGACGCGTCACGGAAAGCGAAGCGGGGGCCGAGGGTTCGGCGGCGGACGTGAAACGGCATCCGCCTTGAGGTCATCATGATGCGCTGCGCAGTAAAGCGCCGTGACGGACGCAGGGTGTCCGCGGCGTAAGGGGTTGACGTCGCGAGACCGGGTTTGATCCGCACGCTTACGCGCGCCGCGTTTCCGGAGGGCGCGACACATCGGTAGTTGAGTGTCCGCCCGATGTTTTTTTGTCCCTTCTCCCCCAGGGAGAAGGCTAGGGCGAGGGGAGCAATTTTCCGGCATAAAAAAACAGAGACATTTTTTCAGAAAGTTTTTTCTAAATTTTTATTTTTTTATAAATGCCAGAGGTGCATCATGAACAAGCAAATCAAGATACTCTCGTTGTCTTTCGCGGCCTTGATGATGGCGGGCGCGCTGAGCGCGGCGCATGCCGCGGGCGATGCCGCCGCCGGTCACGAAAAGGCCAGCGGTTGCGCCAATTGCCACGGCGCCGACGGCAAGGGCCGCGTGCCGCTCGCCGGTAAGAAAGAGGCCTATCTCCTCGAGCAATTGCAGGCTTTTAAATCCGGCGCGCGCCAAGAAGCGATGATGAATATGCTGACGAAGAAATTGAGCGATGCGGATATGGCCGATCTCGCCGCGTATTTCGCCGCGCAAAAATAAGAGTGCTCGGCGCTAGCGGCAACATCGCCCTCTCCCCGGCCCTCTCCCGGAGGGAGAGGGGGAAAAGACGCACAAGTTGAGACCGGGCCAGCAAGCCGAGCGAGCAGTGGTTGCGCTATTTTATCCAGCCGATTTCACGCGCGGTGGCGGGGCCGATAATGACCTTGTCTAAGCGTTCGGGCATCTCGGCGCGCGCCTCGCTGAGAGGGATTCTGCCCGCCATCACTTCCGCCTTGCGTTGCGGCAGTCGCGGTTGCAGCCCGGGTTCGGCATAGCCGTCGGGATAGAGCGGTTGATTGCTGCCGAGGTCGTATTTGTCCGTCGCTCCCAAGGTGTGCAGCAATTCATGCAACATCACCGTGTCATTTTGCGCCGTCATCGCCTCGGCGGCGAAGAGCTTGATGACGCCGATCATGCCCTTCTCCAAACCCGTTGAGTGCTCCAGCAGCGGATGGGTCGCGGGATCGTAGTAGAGGGTGAAGGCGCGCACCTCCGGCGCGGGCCCGTCGTAATGATCCATGCCGTTCGCCCATAGGCGCAGCTTGAGACTCCACCAGATGATCTCAAATACATTGCCCTGCTTGGGCGGCAAAGGCGGCGCCTCCTTGAGCTCACTCGCCACGGCGATATTCACTGGCTCGCTGATGCCGACGCCATACCGCGCCGCTTCGGTTTTGACCAAGTGTTCGATGCCGTCAAACCGCGCGGCATCGAGCCGTTCAATATAACGCGCCGCCGCCTCGCTGCCATCGCCGTTGATCGGATACACCACCACGCGCAGCGGATGATCCCAGCTGGTGCTGCGCAGTTTGGTGAGCCAGGCATCCAAGCCCACCAGCACAAAAATAATCAGCAACAGCCACACCCGGAAGGTTTTAAAACGATTGCGGGGCGCGCGTACACGGGCCACGGGATTGGTGCCGCCGCCCTCAACCTCGCGCGCCGCCGCTGGCGCGGCTTTGTCATAGGCCACGCCGCAGCGCGGGCATTGCCACGCGGGCGTGGCCTCGTCCTTACCGCGAATATGATGGCATTTGGGACAGGCTTTGGCTTCGTTCATGGTCACTGTGTCGGCCGTGCGTTTGACTTGATGAGCCCGGTCTTTCGTAGGCGGGCGAGCGCTTTTTTATTACTTCACCGCGCGCATTTTCCGGTGTGGCAGGGCAGGTGCAGCGGGGGAGGCGGTAGCAATTCAGGCGTGTTTGCGCCGGTGGCGCCGGGTTGCTGATGCGGTCTCAACGAGGCACGCATTCTCCCTCTCCCTCCGGGAGAGGGCCGGGGAGAGGGCCGATGTGTCGCGGTCCTCAAGAAACGCTTCGCACCTCCCTGTGCGAATCAAGCTCGGTCTCGCGACGTTGATTCCTTTTGCCGCGGACGTCCCGCGTCCGCCCCGATGCGTTACTCCGCGGCGCGTCACGGCTAGCACAATGACTGACGCCGCTTCACCTCTGCCGCGGGCTTCTCGCCTTCGCTGCGCGCTCCTTGGCTCGTCGACTGCTAGCTCAGTTTGCCGCTCCGGTCTCAACGAGGCGCGCATTCTTCCTCTCCCTCAGGGAGAGGGCCGGGGAGAGGGGATGACTCGCCGTGATCTATCACCCCATTCTATCTTCACTCCCAGAGTGAGCAGAGACACAAACGCATGAGGCAGGTCTATTAGCCGGCCGTCTCCGCATTGCAACAGCGCGGATTAACTCTCATCTTTCCGGCCGCTGTGTTAGCATTTTCCCGCAAAGCGGTATCGCGGCCGTAAGCCATGGACAGGTCTGCCGCGCGCGGCGGGCTTAACTGCCAAGCTATCTGGCATCAAGATATAAGGAGGCGCGGATGAGTGCGAACACCAATCAACCCGACTGGGACACATTGGCCGAGAAGTTCGATGTCTTTCTGCCGCAGCTTGCGCCCGTGGGCGAGGCCTTGCTCGAGGCGTTGGACGCGCGCCCGGGCGAGCGCATTCTCGACGTCGCCTCCGGCACCGGCGAACCCGCGCTGAGTTTGGCGCGGCTGCAACCCCAAGTCGAGATCAGCGGCGTCGATGCCGCCGCCGGCATGGTGCGCGTCGCGCAAAAAAAGGTGACGGCCGCGGGCTTGCGCAATATCAGCTTCAGCGCCATGCCCGCCGAACAACTCAGCTACGCCGATAATCACTTCGACCGCGTGCTGAGCCGCTTCGGCGTCATGTTGTTCGAAGACCCGCTGCGCGGCTGCCAGGAAATGCAGCGCGTGCTCAAACCCGGCGGCCGCATCGCCCTGGCGGTGTGGAGCACGCCCGAGACCATGACCACCCTGCAATGGGCCATGCAAGTTTTCAAAGACCGCGTGCCCGAAGAACACCAGCCGCCCATGGCCAAGGTCACCCTGCTGGGCCAGCCCGGCGTGTTCGACACCTTGCTGCGCCGCTCCGGTTTCACCGCGGTGAAGGTCACGCCGGCCCGCTTCAATTATCACTACACCTCATTCGACGACTATTGGCGCTCGATAGAAGCCTCCGACATCCTCAAACAACAATTCGACGCCTTGGCCGCCGGGCAGCGCGGCAGCGTGCGCGACGACTTCGCCCGCCTGGCCCGCGGCTATCAAAGCGCGCACGGCCTGGTCATCCCTCACGAATTCTTGCTGGCGGTGGGGAGCAAGTAGGCGTGGTAGCGCCGCCCCTCGTACTCGCGGCGGCTCGCCGCGCCGGGCGGGTGTTGCTATCAGACAGTGCGCGGCCCGCCCGCCGCGCTGCAGCATGCCTTGCCGTGCAAGCAGTCACCGCCATTGCGGGCAGGGCGCGGCGAATCACGGTGCCCGCGGGTGTTATCCGGGGAAGAGCGGCGCCGCCGGAGGGGTGAGCCAAGCAAGTGTCAACGCGCCCATGCCGCCCGTACCCAGCCGCGCCACAGGCACGGTAAATTGAAACCGGGCTAGTGACGCCGCGAAATGAAAATAGTATTTTATGACCTTGCCGAGCGCAGCCATTCACAGCGCAACCATTCACACATCGAGGAGGCAAGACCATGAGCAAAGCCCAAGACAGTAAAAAAGAAACCAAGAAAAAGCCCGCCAAAACCCTGATGGAAAAACGGGCCGAGAAAAAATCCAAAAAAGATAAATAAGCCAGCAACACCTCACCCCTCCTTGCGCGAGGAGGGGTAGCCCGCAAACCCCAAAGCGCTCCCTGCCTTTCTCCCCTCCTCAAATGAGGAGGGGTGGCCGCGCAGCGGCCGGGGTGGTTGCGCAAAGAATCCACTCTCGTCAAATCTCCCAGCCCCTTACCCCAAGCCTAGCGTCTTCACTCTCCCAACACGCGGCAAGCTCAATAAAGCCTCAAGCCCTCCACATCTTTCTCCCCTCATCAAACGAGGAGGGGTGGCCGCGCAGCGGCCGGGGTGGTTGCGCGCCCGCACAATACCTCAATCTTCCCGCACGGAGCTGCAGCCGGGCTGCCTCCCTGTGGTAGCATCTCGCACACACGGGGGAGGGAAGGGTGACGCCGCAAACACAACAAAAAGCGCGTGCGAGGAGCGATGGGTTATTAGCCAGTGTTGGCGGGCAAGTGTACACAATAGCGTCCGAGCGAACATGCGCGGTGTGATCCTCCACGCCTTGCTATGCAAACAGGGCCACGCGCCTTTCGTTTATCAAGTCACCGGCAGCGGTTATAGTCATGACCTTAACCCGGTGCAACGCTCGCGCTTCAACGCCACGGTTCAACAAGAAGGCGGGCGGGAAGTCCTGCATACTGTTGCGTCTTACGACCGAGGGACTCGGCCTGCTGTGATAAATAAGCACATACGAAAGATACGGTCTGGCATCTTCTGCCAACCCTCAGCTTTGGACCCCCTATGAAACCTGAAGAACAGCAATTCCTCAACGACCTCGACAAGCGCCTGTGGACCATGGCCAACAAGCTGCTGCCCATGCTCGACGCCGCCGTGTACAAGCACGTCGTGCTCGGCCTGATCTTCCTCAAATACGTGTCGGATTCTTTCAAGGAACGCCGTGCGGAGCTGCAAGCCGCGTTCGCCGACCCGAACCACGACTACTACCTGGGCGATGACGGCGCCGAAATGATCGAACAGGAACTCGAAGCCCGCGACTACTACACCGAGAAGAACGTCTTCTGGGTGCCGGCCCTGGCGCGCTGGGATTTTCTGCAAGCCAATGCCAAAGTCGCCGTCGGCACCATGCTTCAGGTCAAAAACGGCAAGACCAGCGAATACAAATTCAACGGCATCGGCCGCCTGCTCGACGACGCGCTCGAAGCCGTGGAGAAGGAAAACCCCAAACTCAAAGGCGTGCTGGAGAAAGACTACGCCCGCAAGCAGATCGACTCCGCGCTGCCGGGCCTCATCGACCTTATCGCCGAAATCCCATTTAAGCACGGCTCACTCCACGCCAAGGACATCCTCGGCCACGTGTATGAATACTTCCTCGGCGAATTCGCCATGGCCGAGGGCAAGAAGGGCGGGCAGTACTACACGCCCAAGAGCATCGTCACCCTCATCGTCGAAATGCTGGAGCCTTACCAGGGCCGCGTGTACGACCCCTGTTGCGGTTCCGGCGGCTTCTTCGTGCAGTCGGAGAAGTTCGTCGAAGAACACGGCGGCCGCATCGGCCAGATCTCCGTCTACGGGCAGGAATCCAACCCCACCACCTGGCGCCTGGCCTCCATGAACATGGCCATCCGCGGCATGGACTTCGACTTCGGCAAGGAACCCGCCAGCACCTACACCCGCGACCAGCACCCCGACCTGCGCGCCGACTACATCATGGCCAACCCGCCCTTCAACATGAAGGAGTGGAACGCCGGCGTCAAAGACGACGACCCGCGCTGGAAATACGGCATCCCGCCCGCCGGCAACGCCAACTTCGCCTGGATGCAGCACATGATCCACCACCTGGCGCCCCACGGCAGCATGGCCCTCTTACTCGCCAACGGCTCCATGAGCAGCAACACCAACAACGAAGGCGAAATCCGAAAAGCAATCATCGAGGCCGACCTAGTCGAATGCATGGTCGCGCTGCCCGGCCAGCTCTTCACCAACACCCAAATCCCCGCCTGCATCTGGTTCCTTACCAAAAATAAGAACCCCTCTCCCCCCGGGAGAGGGGCAGGGGTGAGGGCGGCGAGTACCCGCGACCGCAAAGGCGAAACCCTCTTCATCGACGCCCGCAACCTCGGCTATATGAAAGACCGCGTCCTGCGCGACTTTGCGCCCGCAGACATCCGCAAGATCGCCGACACCTTCCACGCCTGGCGCACTTCACCCCCTCTCCCCTTGGGAGAGGGCAGGGGTGAGGGCGTCCGTTTGAGCGAGGGAGCAAAACTTCCGGAAAACCTGCTTAAGAACGCCCGCGAACTGCGGAAAAACCAAACCGATGCGGAATCGCTCATCTGGCAATTGATTCGTAACAAACAAATAGCCGACTGCAAATTCCGGCGCCAGCATCCTCTCGACCCCTACATCCTCGATTTCTATTGCAGCGAGAAGAAACTTGCCATAGAACTGGATGGCGGCCAGCACAGCGGCGCGCCGGCCGTTTCCAGGGATAATAAAAGAACACAATTCCTGGAATCCAAAGGCATTACGGTACTGCGGTTCTGGAACAACGACGTACTGCAAAATACTGAATCGGTTTTGCAGCAACTCTATAACGCCCTCACCCCAACCCTCTCCCAGGGGGAGAGGGCTTACATGGACATCCCCGGCTTCTGCAAATCCGCCACCCTCGAAGACATCAAGAAGCACGACTACGTCCTCACCCCCGGCCGCTACGTCGGCGCGGCGGAGCAGGAAGCCGATGGCGAACTGTTTGAGGACAAGATGGCGCGGCTCACCGCGCAACTAAACGATCAGTTCGGCGAGAGTGCGCGGCTGGAAACGGTGATTCGCGAGAATTTGGCGAGGCTGGGTTATGGCAGGTGAGTGGCCCCCTACAACGCTCGCTAAGGTGTTGTCGTTTTCCAACGGGAAATCGAGTCCCGACCGCGCCGATAATTTGCCTTTTCCTGTGTATGGGTCAAATGGCATCATCGGATTCGCTTCCGAGACAAACGCCGAGCCAAACACAATCGTGATAGGCCGAGTTGGCAGCTACTGCGGATCACTATATTTCAGCAAAGAGAAATGTTGGGTAACGGATAATGCGATTCGAGCAAGTGCCATCGATGATAACGATGCAAAGTTTCTTTTGTACTTGCTACAGACCCTCGATCTGAACCACTGGCGAGCTGGGTCTGGTCAGCCACTACTTAACCAAACAATACTTGGTTCAATCCCCACGTCGATTCCCAAGCCCGACGAACAACGCGCCATCGCCCACATACTCGGCACGCTCGACGACAAGATCGAACTCAACCGTCGCACGAACGAAACGCTGGAGGCCATCGCGCGGGCGATCTTCAAGTCCTGGTTCGTCGACTTCGACCCCGTCCGCGCCAAAGCCAGCGGCGAAGCGCCCAAATCCATCTGCCGCCGCCTCGGCCTCACCCCCGACCTCCTCGCCCTCTTCCCCGACCACCTCGTCGATTCCGAGCTCGGTGAGATTCCGGAGGGGTGGGAGGTGAAGCCCCTTGATGAAATTGCGGATTACCTTAACGGCCTCGCACTCCAGAAATTTCCTCCCGAGAATGATTCCGAGTGGTTGCCAGTTATCAAGATTTCGCAACTTAAAAAGGGAGATTCAGTTGGCGCGGATCGCGCTTCGCATAAATTGAAACCCGAATACATCGTGGGTGACGGCGATGTACTGTTTTCATGGTCTGGTAGCCTGGAAGTAGATATATGGTGCAGTGGCAAAGGCGCGCTTAACCAGCATCTCTTCAAAGTCACATCCACCAATTACCCCAAGTGGTTATATTTTTACTGGACGAAGTATCACCTTTCTAATTTTCAGGCGATTGCAGCGGGTAAGGCTGTCACGATGGGCCATATCCAGCGCAAGCATCTGACAGAAGCACTTTGTGCCGTGCCGTCAAAACTTCTCATGGAAAAAGTAGACGGCATCATTGCACCGCTGCTCGATAAACAAATCGAGGACCGCAAAGCATCACGCACATTAGGTCTAGTGCGCGACACCCTCCTCCCCAAACTCCTCTCCGGCGAGCTGCGCGTGCCGGTCGCGGGTGCGGCATGAGATTCGAAGTCTACTGCGACGAAAGCCGCCCCGACCTGTTGTGCTCCCGGCGCCCGACCGCGCGATACATGGTGATTGGCGGATTATGGCTGCCCGCTGAAGAGCGAGTGCGCATGAAGAATGATATTCATGCGCTACGCGACAAGCATCACATAGGGGGTGAGTTCAAATGGCAAAAGGTGTCGCCGTCCAAGCTGGAGTTTTACCGTGATCTCGCCGATTGGTTTGCGGCGATGGGGGATAATCTACGTTTTCGTTGCATTGCCGTTGAGCATGACAAGCTTGATTTGCTCCGTTTTCATAACGACGATCAGGAACTGGGGTTTTACAAGTTTTATTATCAGATGCTGCATCACTGGATACTCGACTTCAATGAATATGCCGTATTCTGTGACTTCAAAAGCAATCGGGTAAGGACGCGCCTGCGTGAGCTGGCCCGTTGTCTCGCCAATGCGAATCTCACCTCGGACATCGTGAACGTACAAGCCGTTCGTTCCAGTGAGTCGGTACTGATGCAGGCGGCGGATGTGTTGACCGGGATTGCGGCCGGGCGGCTTAACAATAATCTACGTGCCGGCAGTGCGAAGTGGGGACTGGCGACGCATCTCGAACAGGCGCTTGGACGTCCCATACGAGCCACTTATCGTTCAGAGCAGAAATTCAATGTATTCGTGATCGATTTGGCCGGAGGGTGGTAAGTTGGCCTATCCTCCGTTGGTTCGTTATGCGGCTGAGCAGGAATACCGAGTTCATTTCGAGCGGGTCTATTGCCGGGGAACGATTCGGACATTTGACGACATTGAAGTGCGTTTTCGCAAGGCGATGTTCGATCACTGCTTCTTCGACTCGGTGCGTTGGAAGGATGATACGTTCTCACCAAAGCGCGCGGAACGCATCGATTGGATTAAAGCTGCGCTGGAGGACCCCGCTGCGGAGTTGCGGTTGGGGTGGGACAACGAGAAGAAACGGGCGGCAAATGACCGGCGGGTGGCAATTGTCGTGGCTAACTATGTGGTGATAATCCGAATTTACCGGCCTGGTAAGGCGGAGTTTGTGACGGCGTTTGTCGCGGGGCAGAGGACGATCAACCAGATTCGGTCGAATCCGCTTTGGGCATAAAAAAACCGCTGATTCGCCAGGCGGGCTCAGCGGTCAGGCCTTTATGGGTTCTGCTGCCACTGGC
Organism: uncultured Gammaproteobacteria bacterium; assembly: GCA_947259075.1. Classification (GTDB taxonomy): domain Bacteria; phylum Pseudomonadota; class Gammaproteobacteria; order DRLM01; family DRLM01; genus CAKKSB01. Next base: position 43,223 of record CAMYKQ010000039.1, read on the forward strand.
AGAGAACTGTCGAGAGTCTAGCAAAGACTAGTAAAAATGCACAGCTAGATTGACGGCTTATTTGGGGGAAGCTTGAGTGAAATTCAAACGTAAATAAAGGCAAATCAATACAAGACAACAAGATAGGCAATAATGACAAGCGAATATCATCTCGAACAACGCGCCCTCACCTGGTTCCAGGACACTGACCGGGAATACCATCACGGCCCGGACATTGTCCCGGACGGCGAGACACTCGAGCGCCATAGCTTGTTGGGCGCCACGATGAAGGCCGGAGGCAGCGGAGAATAAATATGGCAAAACCGGTTTACTACCACCTCGGAAAATTTCCGCCCGCGGAATTGGACTGGAAACGGTTGATCCCGCTGATCGGCAAGGCCAATGCTGGTCTTGCCCGCTACGACGGTTTGCTGTCGGCGATCCCCAATGCGTCGGTGCTGCTGTCGCCATTGACCACGCAGGAAGCGGTGCTCTCGTCCAGGATCGAGGGTACCCATGTGACGATGGGCGAGGTGCTGGAACTGGAGGCGGGCGGCGAGCCGGAGGATGTGACCCAGCCCAAGCGCGACGATGCCGAGGAGATTCTGAACTACCGGATTGCGTTGCGCTCTTGCGTGGATGCCTTGAAGGAGCGTCCGCTTTCCCAGTATCTGGTTCGGCAGGCCCACTACCTGCTCATGCAGGGTGTGCGCGGAAAAGAGCAAACACCGGGAAGTTTCCGTACGGATCAGAATTGGATCGGCACTAAGGGCTGCCGCATTGAAGAGGCGAGTTTTGTGCCGATTGCACCCGCGCAGCTTGGCTCGGGAATGGATGCCTGGGAAGCCTACATGAATGGCGATGGCGAGCTGGATGCGCTGGTGCAACTCGCCATCGTGCATGTGGAGTTCGAGGCGCTGCATCCATTCAAGGATGGCAATGGGCGCCTGGGGCGGATGCTGATTCCGTTATTCCTCTATAAGAAAAAAATTCTCAGCAGCCCCGATTTTTATATGAGCGGCTATCTGGAGGCGCATCGTGAGACCTATCAGGAACGGTTGCGCTCCGTTTCGCGCGATGGCACGTGGACGGATTGGTGTGCATTCTTCCTGGAAGGGATCGTGGAACAGTCCGCCGAGAATGAACAAAAGGCGAGAGCCATCCTCGCACTTTATGAGCAGGTCAAAACCCGGGTTGTTGACCTGACCCATTCGCAGCATGCCATCCGGGCGGTGGATTTCCTGTTTCAGACTCCAATATTCAAGGCTCCCGACTTTACCGAACAGTCCGAGATCCCCAAGCCGACCGCAGCCCGCATTCTTGCAATGCTCCGGGAGGATGGATTGCTTCATGCGCTACGTGAAGGGAGGGGGAGGAGATCGGGGATTTATGCTTTCCGCGAACTGCTGAATGTTGCAGAGGGTCGGCGGATTATTTGAGTCTCACGTATGCACCTTTAATCAATAAATGTCTCATTTTTTTATTAAAATGAGACATAAAATGGAGATTGTTTAATGCGTGAGACGCAAACTCTGACACGTTAAAAACTATTATCTTATTGATATTTAATGACTTGTTTATTTAGACGCAAATCCAGGCGGACGTGAAATGACCGAAGACGACCTCGAGCAACTCGCCCTGACCTGGTTCCAGGACTCCGGCTGGGAATACCGCTTTGGTCCTGACATCGCCCCGGACGGCGATATGCCTGAGCGCGCCGATTACCGGCAAGTCGCGTAGGTCGGGTTAGCCCATCGGGCGTAACCCGACATTGCAGGGGGCTGGCAACAGGCACGTCGGGTTACGCTACGCTAACCCGACCTACTGAATGAGGGATGGAATAACGGATGAGATACCGGCGCGCGTTCACTCCCGGCGGTTCTTTTTTCTTCACCGTGGTGACGGAGCGGCGGCGGCCTGTGCTGGCTTCGGCGGCGGTGGAGGTGTTACGCACGGCATTGCGGGCGGTGTGTGACACGCGGCCTTTCGTGGTGGACGCGATGGTGGTCTTGCCGGATCACCTGCATTGCATCTGGACGTTGCCGCCGGGGGATGCCGATTTCGCGACGCGTTGGCGGTTGGTTAAAACGTGGTTCACCAAACATTGTGCCCCGGCGTTGCGTGCGGCGCCGAATCGCGCGCGGATGGCGAAGGGAGCACAGGCGTTGTGGCAGCATCGGTACTGGGAACACGCGCTGCGCGACGAGGCGGATTTCGCCCGGCATGTGGAATATATCCATTACAACCCGGTGAAGCACGGATTGGCGGTGTCGGCGCTGGCATGGCCGTATTCGAGCTTTCGCCGGTATGTCGCGGAGGGTGTTTATCCGGCGGATTGGGGACAGGGCGGGATGGATTTCGAGGGCGTGGGACATGAATGATTCAGGCAGGTTGTCCGGTTGCGATGGCGGAAAAACGTCGGGTTACGCTGCGCTAACCCGACCTACAGGGCTTGTAAGGATTTCTTACAAGTTCAGGTCGAAGGCGGGCCGTGTGGTTTTGCTCATGGGCTTGCGGGTCAGAGTTAGTCTGAGGAAGCCTCGGTGTGAAAAATAATAAATTTGGCGAAGTTGTCCTGTACCAGACTCCCAGTGGCGAAACTCGCCTGGAGGTTCGGCTGGAGCATGACACCGTCTGGCTGCGGCAGGAGCAAATGAGCCAGTTGTTCGGGCGCGAACGCTCCGTGATTACCAAGCATCTGCGCAACGTGTTTGCCGAGGGGGAGCTGGACGAAAAAAGCAATGTGCAAAATTTGCACATTGCTGGTTCGGATAAGCCTGTCAGGTTTTATAACCTCGATGTCATCATATCGGTAGGCTATCGGGTCAAGTCGCCGCAGGGTACACGCTTCCGTCAGTGGGCAACAAATGTGCTGCGCGAGCACCTGACCCAAGGCTACACGCTGAACCGCCAGCGCTTCGAGCAGAACGCCCGCGAGCTGGAAGCGGCGCTGGCATTGGTGCGCAAGGCGGCCGTCGGGGAGGCACTGACCACGGACCAGGGGCGCGGGCTGGTGGATGTGATAGCACGCTATGCCCAAACCTTCCTGCTGCTGCAACGCTACGACGAAGGTTTGCTGGCTGAGCCGCAGGGGGTCGCGGGCGGCAGGCTGGCGTCGCTGGATGAGTCGCGCGCGGCGCTGGCTAGGCTGAAGGCCGATCTCATCTCGCGTGGCGAGGCAACGCCGCTGTTCGCGCAGGAACGGGGTGATGCCTTCGCGGCCTTGCTGGGCAATCTCGAGCAGACGGTGTTCGGCGAGCCGGCCTATCCCAGCGTGGAGGCGAAGGCGGCGCATCTGCTGTATTTCGTCATCAAGAACCATCCGTTCTCGGACGGCAACAAGCGCAGCGCCGCCTTCCTGTTCGTGGATTTCCTGAATCGCAACGCCCGCCTGCTGGATGAGGCTGGCAATCCGGTCATCAATGACATCGGTTTGGCGGCATTGGCCCTGTTGGTGGCGGAATCCGATCCGGCACGTAAAGAGACGATGATCCGGCTCATCATGAATATGCTCGCGGGAGTGGCGGATGATCACTGAAGACCAGCTCGAACAACTCGCCCTCACTTGGTTCCAGGATTCCGGCTGGGAATATAGGCACGGCCCGGACATCGCGCCGGATGGTGATACGCCCGAACGCGCCGATTACCGGCAGGTGTTGTTGCAAGGGCGCTTGCACGATGCGCTGCACCGGTTGAATCCGGCTGTGCCCGATGCGGTGCTGGAAGAGGTGTTGCACCGGGTCGCCAAACTGCATGAGCCTTCGGTTATCCAGAGTAACCGCAGCTTCCACGAAGCGCTGCTCGACGGGCTGGCGGTGATTGTCGAGAAGAACGGCGAGAAGCGCGGCGACCGCGTGCGCTTGATCGATTTCGAGCATCCGGAACTAAACCAGTTTCTAGTGGTGAACCAGTACACGGTGCTGGGCACCAAACAGCCGCGGCGGCCGGACCTGGTGTGTTTTATCAACGGCATTCCCATCGCGGTGATCGAACTCAAGAACCCGGCGACGGAGCAGGCGGCTATCTGGTCGGCGTTCAATCAGCTGGAAACCTACAAAGCTGAGATTACCGATCTGTTTGTGTTCAACGAGGCGTTGGTGATTTCGGATGGCCTGCACGCGCGCGTGGGTTCGCTGACGGCGGACCGGGAACGCTTTATGCCGTGGCGCACGCTGCGCAACGAGAACGACCGGCCGTTGCTGGAGTTTGAGCTGGAGAAAATGGTGCGCGGCTTCTTCGCGCCCGGGCTGCTGCTGGACTATCTGCGCTACTTCATTTTGTTCGAGCAGGGCGACGACGGGATCATCAAGAAGATCGCCGGTTATCACCAGTTTCACGCCGTGCGCGAGGCGGTGCGCGCCACGGTGATTGCAGCCACGCAGCCGCAGGTTGCGGCGAGCAAAGCAGAGGAGGAGCGCGCCACCTATGGTAAACGTGTGGTGCCCGGTTCGCGCAAGGGCGGCATCGTGTGGCACACCCAGGGCTCGGGCAAGAGCATTTCCATGGTGTGCTACACCGGCAAGCTGATGCAGCAGCCGGAGATGCGGAACCCGACGATAGTCGTGGTCACCGACCGCAATGATTTGGACGGGCAATTGTTCCAGACCTTTGCGGGTGCGCGATCGCTGTTGAAGGAAACGCCGCAACAGGCCGAAGACCGCGACCAGTTGCGAACACTGTTGAATGGACGGCCAGCCGGCGGCATTATTTTTACAACCGTACAAAAATTCTCGCCCGAAAAGGACGAGGAGCAGTTCCCGCGCCTGACCGATCGAACCAACGTCGTCGTCATCGCCGACGAGGCGCACCGCTCCCAGTATGGCTTTAACGCGGTGCTGGACAAGAAGACGGGCAAATACAAATATGGTTTTGCCAAACACCTGCGCGATGCCTTGCCCAACGCGACCTTTGTCGGCTTTACCGGTACGCCGGTGGAGACCGACGACAAGGACACCCGCGCGGTATTCGGTGATTACGTCAGTGTCTACGATATTCAAGATGCCGTGGATGACGGTGCCACCGTACCGATCTACTACGAAAGCCGTTTGGCCAAGCTGGATATCAACCAAGCGGAGATCGAACAGCTCAGCGACCAAGTCGATGAGATTTTCGAGGACGAAGAGAGTCTCGCGCTGCGCGAAGCGGCCAAGACCAAGTGGGCCGCCTTGGAAAAACTGGTCGGCGCCGAGCCGCGTATCCAGCAAGTCGCCGCCGATCTCGTGCAGCATTTCGAGGCGCGTATCGCGGCGGTTGAAGGTAAAGCCATGATCGTGGCCATGAGCCGGCAAATCTGCGTCGATCTATTCGATGCGATTATAGAATTGCGTCCGCACTGGAAAGGCACATTGGTGCCGGGAAAAGGCACGGATAAACCGAGTCACTACAGCTCGGATGATGGCGCAATCCGCATTGTCATGACAGGATCCGCCGCCGATAATGCGAAGTTGCAACCGCACATCTACAACGCCACCACCAAGAAGCAACTGGAAAAGCGCTTCAAGAACCCGAAGGACCCGCTGAAGCTGGTGATCGTGCGCGACATGTGGCTCACCGGTTTTGATGTGCCGTGCCTGCACACCATGTACGTGGACAAGCCCATGCGCGACCACAACCTGATGCAGGCCATCGCCCGCGTGAACCGCGTATTCCGCGACAAGGAAGGCGGTTTGGTGGTGGACTACATCGGCATCGCCGCCGAGCTGCGCCGGGCGCTCAAGACCTACACCGAGAGCCGCGGCAAGGGCCAGCCGACACTCGATGCGGTGGAAGCGCTGGCCAAGCTCAAGGAACTGATGGACATCGCGCGCGGGCTATTGCACGGCTTCGACTATTCGGCGTATCGCACGCAGGCCACCGGCTTGCTGCTGCCGACCGCCAACTTTGTGCTGGGGCTGGATGACGGCAAGAAGCGCTGGTTCGACGTGGTGTTGGCCATCACCAAAGCCTTTTCGCTGTGCGGCACGCTGGACGAAGCGATTGAGCTGCGAGAAGAGATCGCTTTCTTCCAGGCGATCAAGAGCGTGATCGCCAAGGCAACGGTACCCGACAAGAAGCTCTCCGAAGACAAAAAGAATGCCGTTCTCAAGCAGATTCTAGATAACGCGGTCGTAGCCCAGGGTGTGGAGGATATTTTCAAACTGGCGGGATTGGATCGGCCAGATATTGGCATCTTGTCCGATGCATTTTTGGAAGAGGTGCGCCAGCTACCCCAGCGTAACTTTGCCGTCGAACTGCTGCAAAAACTACTTAATGATGAGATAAAATCTCGCAGCCGCACAAACGTGATCCTGGAGAAGAAATTCAGCGATCGCTTACTGGCCGCGCTGAACCGTTACCGCAGCAGAGCCATTGAGAGTGCTCAGGTCATCGAAGAACTGATCGAGATGGCCAAGGAGTTCCGCGAAGCGGCCAAACGGGGCGAGAACCTGGGCCTCACCGAATCCGAACTCGCCTTCTACGATGCCTTGGCGGTCAACGAAAGCGCTGTGCGCGAGCTGGGTGATGAAGTCCTGAAAAGGATTGCGAACGAATTGACCGAAAAACTGCGCAACAGCACAACGGTGGATTGGCAAAGGCGCGAGAGCGTGCGCGCGCGGCTGCGCAACCTGGTGCGCATCACCTTGCGCCGCTACAAATATCCGCCGGATAAACAGGAAGAAGCAATACGATTGGTTCTCGAACAGGCAGAACGGTTATCGGATGAGTGGGTGAAATAGCTGCGCTTAGGTGTTTGATGGGTACAAAGGTGAAGAGCAATTTTTATGAAGAGCTGGTGCCTATTAGTTTTAATTGGCCGGGTATAAAGGTTTCAATTAGCCGGGAACACAGGCCCATTCCCGATTTATAATGATTTGTCTCCAGATCAAGTATAAGGTCAGAAATTGATTAAAGTCATCGACAAAGTCGGCATGCCCCATGTGTTGAGCTTTATCTTGCACAAGCTGGACGCCTATGATGTGTCGCTCATGGAGTGGATCAAGCTGCTGCCCTTGAATAAAAATCATGCGATGCACGGCTGTTGCGCCTATCCGGTTTATTCCAGGTTGCGGAAAGACGAGATGCTCAAGGGTTATCGCATCCGCGCCAGTGTGAATGTGGAGATGGCGCCGCCCATCGTGTTTCAACATTGGGGGCGTATTCCGTCGAATAGTCATAAGCAGGGCTGGTATTCGGGTGAGCAGACTTTCGTGTTCGAGGATTTGGAGGAGTGCGCCTTGCATACCTTGGCGCATGAGTGTTTTCATTTCTTGAGCCACACGCGGCAGCTGCGGCACAAGAATACCGAGGCGAACGCCAATTGGTGGGCGGATCAGTGGACGAATGAGTTCATGGGCATGGCGGCGCATGGGCCGGACTCAAATACTATGAAGGGTGTCATATGAGTGCAGAAAGAGTGCAAGGCAGGCGGGGTGGTATGATGGCGCCCTTAATGGTGGTGGGGGCGGCGCTGCTGCTGGTGGTGAGCGCCTGTACCGATACGGTGGATTCAAACAGCGGGGTGAGCGGCGTGACTGAGTTGATTAAGACTGATGTGGTGGTGGGCGAGGGTGAGGAAGCGATGGCGGGGCAGAACGTGTCCGTGCATTACACCGGCTGGCTGTATGACGAGGCCGCGGCGGATCACAAGGGCAAGAAGTTCGACAGCTCGCGCGATCGCGGCGACCCCTTTGAATTTCCCCTAGGTGGCGGCCGGGTAATCAAGGGCTGGGATCAAGGCGTGGCGGGCATGAAGGTGGGCGGTCAGCGCACTTTGACGATTCCACCCGCGCTTGGCTATGGGTCGCGCGGCGCGGGCGGGGTGATTCCGCCGAATGCGACCTTGGTGTTCGATGTTGAATTGCTAGGCGTGCGGTAGTAATAAACACGTAGCGGTCAACGCTGATTGAGATTTTCGTAGAGTTGTATTGCATTCGGAGTCGTCCCCATGGGGAATTCATTATTGGAGCAGCTGAAGAAGAGCGGCCTGGTTGATAAGAACAAGGCGCAGGCGCTGAAGCACAGCCAGTATAAAAGTCAGAAGCAGAAGGCCAAAAAAGGCGCCCGCGACGCGCCGGGTGAGGCCGCGCTGCTGGCGCAAAAGGCCCAGGCCGAAAAGCTGGAGCGCGACCGCCTGCTTAATCAGCAGAAGCAGGAGGAGGCGCAGCGCAAGGCCATCGCGGCGCAGGTGCGGCAGTTGATCGAGACCAATCGCGTGCAAGCGCGTGAGGGCGATATTGCCTACAACTTCGCCGACGCCAATGTGGTCAAGCGCCTGTATGTGTCGCAGCAGATACACCAGCATCTCATGAGCGGCCGCCTCGCCATCGCCAAGCTGGGTGCGGCTTATGAGCTGGTGCCCATGGCGGTGGCGGAGAAGATCAAGCAGCGTGACGCCCAGTGCATCATTCAGGCGGATCACGCCGTCGAGCCGCAGCAGGACGGGGATGATCCCTATGCCGATTATAAGATACCGGATGATCTGATGTGGTGAATGGGCCATCCATGTCTATGTGCTGATGAGCAATCATGTGCTTGGACGCACGACGCACGACGCACGACGCACGACGCACGACGCACGACGCACGATGCACGATGCACGATGCACGCTGATCGCGATGGCCTTGGCCGCATGCTGCAATACCTGGGGCGCGGGTACGTGCCTTATATAAATTGCAATTGCGGCACGAGCGGCACGCTGTGGGAAGGTGGTAAAAAGCCGTCTGGCCGGCGGCGATCATCTTTTGAGCCGCATGCGCTATATTGAACTCAATCCCGTGCGTGCCGGCATGGTCATGCATTCACGGGGCTAGCGTTGGCCCAGCTACCGGACGAACGCGGAGGAGCGGGAGGATGCGATCATTAGTCCGCATGCGTTTTATCTTGCCTTGGGAAAAACGGCAAGTCAGCATCAAGAAACCTGCCGTGCCTTGTTCAAAGCGCATCTTGATGAGGAAGACTTGAGTCAATCAGAGCCCTGGCGAGCCAAGGAGGGCGAAGCGAAGGCGAGAAGCCCGCGGTAGAGGCGAAGCGGCGTCAGTCTTGGGGTAGCCGAAATGCGCAGCGTAGTAGCGCATCGGGGCGGGCGCAGGACGTCCGCGGCAAAAGGAGTCAACATCGCGAGACCGAGGTCGATTCGCACAGGGAGGTGCGAAGCGTTTTCCGTGGCCGCGCACATCCTGGTGAACGGGCACGCCCTTGGGGGATGAGTTGTTTAAGGCGAAAGTGGAGGTCGAGTTAATGATGGATGTGGAGCATGCTAGAAGAGGGCGCCCTTTTAAAGGGCTCTGCCGCCTTTGAAACAGGCTGTATTTCTCGATCGCGGCGCGCTGGACCGGGGTGATGTCGATGTGTCGCCGCTGGCCGTCGCTGATTTGCAGTGGACCTTTTATGAGGCGACGCCGCCCGCCGATCTGACGGCGCGCATCGCCGCCGCTCACGTGGTGATTACCAACAAGGTGCTGTTGAACGACGCGGCCTTTGCCGCCGCGCCGGCGTTGAAGTTGGTGTGTGTCTCGGCCACGGGGACGAATAATGTGGATTTGGCCGCCGCGCGCGCCCGGGGTGTGGCGGTGTGTAATGTGCGCGGCTATGCCACGCCGTCGGTGGCGGAGCACGTGTTTGCTTTGTTGCTGGCCTTGTGCCGCAATCTGCCAGGTTATCGCGCCGCGGTGCAGCGCGGGCGCTGGCAACAAGGGCCGCATTTTTGTTTTCTCGATTATCCAATCGTGGAGTTGCGCGGCAAGACGCTGGGCATCGTCGGTTATGGTGAGTTGGGGCAGGCGGTGGCGAAACTCGCCGAGGCCTTTGGCATGGGGGTGTTGATCGCGGCACGCCCCGGCGCGGCGGTGGCGGCGGGGCGCGTGCCCTTGGCGGCGTTGTTGCCGCAAGTGGATGTCTTGAGTTTGCATTGCCCGCTCACGCCCGAGACCGCGGGTTTGATTGGCGCGAAGGAGTTGCGTTTGATGCGGCGCGGGGCGCTGCTGATTAATACCGCACGCGGCGGCATCGTCGATGAAGCGGCGCTGGCCGCCGCGCTGCGCGCCGGTGAATTGGGCGGCGCGGGAATGGATGTGCTCAGCCGTGAGCCGCCGCTTGAGAATCCTTTGCTCGCCGCCGATGTGCCTAATCTAATCGTCACGCCGCATATCGCCTGGGCCAGCCAAGAGGCGCGTCAGCGCCTGGTGAACGAGGTGGGCGAGAATATCCGTGCTTATCTCGATGGCGAGTCGCGGAACCGCTTGGTGTGACGCGGACGTGATCAGGGTTCGTACCGCCCCCCGCACCACCCCGCCCCTGCGGGGCACCCCTCCTCGGAGAGGAGGGGAGAAATAAAAAAACACACCGCCCCTCCTTTTCCAAGATGGGAGAAATGAAAAAGCATATCGCCCTTCTTTTTCAAAGAGGGGTGGGCGCGAAAATGAAAAAGCATGTCTCCCCTCCTTTTCAAAGGGGGTGGACGTGAAAATGAAAAAG
>CAMYKQ010000040.1 GCA_947259075.1 uncultured Gammaproteobacteria bacterium
ATAGGTCGCGTTCAAGCGCTCCGGCAGAACATAGTCGAGCTGCCTGTCTCCGCGGCGGCGTCCGCGCCCGAGCCTGCCGCCAAGCCCGCGCCCGCCGTGCCCAAATCCGCCGCCGCGAAACCGGCGCTGACGAAACCCGCCGCGTCGCCTGCCGCGCTGGCAAAAGCCGCGGTGGCGAAATCCGCGTCCTCATCCGCCGCGACGGCACAAACCGCGCAAAGCGACAGCCCCCCCGACATGGAGTCCCGCATCGCGGAATTGGAGCAACGGGTCGCCTTGCTGGAGGAGGGGCTCAAGCGCGAACGCGCCCGTCTGCGCCGCGCCATTTTACTCAGCGACGATTTCGGAGGCGCCTAATGAGCGTTCAGCCGCCCAGCGTGCTGTGCGTGGTCGGGGCGCGCCCCAATTTCATGAAGATCGCGCCGGTGATCGCCGCCCTGCGCGCCGCGCCTTTTAATTTGCGCGTGCGCCTGCTGCACACGGGTCAACATTACGACGTGGCCATGAACGAGCGGTTTTTCGAGCAGCTCGGCATCCCCAATCCCGATATCAATCTTGAAGTCGGCTCCTTGAGTCACGCCGCGCAAACGGCGGAGATCATGCGCCGCTTCGAGCCGGTGCTGGATCAAGAACAACCCGCTGCCTTGGTCGTGGTCGGTGACGTCAATTCCACCATTGCTTGCGCGTTGGTGGCGGCCAAGAAGGGCGTGCGCGTGGCGCACGTCGAGGCGGGTTTGCGCAGCTATGATCGCGGCATGCCCGAAGAGGTCAATCGCGTGCTCACCGATCAACTCTCCGACTGGTTGTTCACCACCGAACGCGAGGCCCGCGATAATTTAGTGCGCGAAGGCATCGCCGAGGACAAGATACATTTCGTCGGTAATGTGATGATCGATACCTTGCTCGGTCATCGCGATCGCGCCGTGCCCGCCGCGCGGACTTTGGCGGCGGCGGCCGACCCCGCCTTGTTTCTCGACGCGCCCCACGGCTTTGGCGTGCTGACCCTGCACCGTCCGTCCAACGTCGACGATCCCGCCGTGCTCAAACGTCTGCTGCTCAGCGCGCAAAAAATCAGCGCCGAACTGCCGCTGGTGTTTCCCGCGCACCCGCGCACGCTTGGCCGTATTCAAGCGGCGGGTTTGCACGACATACTCGAATCGCCACGCATCCTCTGTCTGCCGCCGCTGGGTTATTTGGAAATGCTGGGGCTGATGTCGGCGGCGCGGCTGGTCTTGACCGACTCCGGCGGCATGCAGGAAGAGACCACGGCCTTGGGCGTGCCCTGCATCACCTTGCGCGAGAATACCGAGCGGCCCATCACCGTGACGCAGGGCACCAACACCGTTGTCGGCACCGACAGCGCCCTCATCGAAAAGACGGTGGCGGCGGTGTTGAGCGGCGGCGGCAAGGCGGGGCGGGTGCCGGAATTGTGGGACGGCCAGGCGGCGCGGCGCATCGCGGCGATACTGCACGCCAGTTTGACCCAAGACGCGAATTTGTCGCGCACGGCGGCGCGTTCATAAATATTTCGCCGCGCACCAGTTAGGATGTGACACGGGCGGGCCGCTATAAAAAGAGCGGCGCCGTTCTTCCCGGCAATGACTCGAACCCTGCGGTAATGACAAGCATGATAAGTAACGCAATGACAGTGGACGTGGAGGACTATCTGCACGTCTCCGCCTTCGAAAAACACATCCGGCGCGAGGACTGGGACCGTCTGCCGTGCCGGGTCGAGGCTAATACCAACCGCATCTTGGATATCTTCGCCGAACGGCAAGTGAAATCCACCTTTTTCATGCTGGGCTGGGTCGCCGAACGCTATCCCGCGCTGGTGCGCCGCCTGGTCGCCGAGGGCCACGAGCTGGCGAGCCACGGTTATTCCCACGTGCGCGTCACCGAACAAACGCCGGACGAATTTCGCGAGGACGTCATCCGCAATAAAAAAATGCTGGAAGACCTCGGCGGCGTCGCCGTGGCCGGTTACCGCGCCGCGAGTTATTCCATCGGCGCGAAGAATCTGTGGGCGCTGGATGTGTTGCAGGAAACCGGGCACCGCTACAGCTCCAGCATCTATCCCATCCGCCACGATTTGTACGGCATGCCCAGCGCGCCGCGTTTTCCGTTCTTCCCCAACGGCGAGGGCGGTTTGCTGGAAGTGCCGGTGACTACCGTCAAACTCTTCAATCAAAAACTGCCCTGCGGCGGCGGCGGTTACTTTCGCTTGTTGCCCTATCCGCTGTCGCGTTGGGCCATGCGCCGGGTGAACGCGCAGGACCACAAACCTTGCGTGTTCTATTTTCACCCCTGGGAGATCGATCCGGATCAGCCGCGGCAAGAGGGCATCGGCCTCAAGACCCGCGTGCGCCATTATCTCAACCTCTCGCGCACCGAAGGGCGGCTGCGCCGTCTATTGAATGATTTTCACTGGGACCGGATGGACCGGGTGTTTTTGAGCGCTACGGCTTCCGCGACACGGGCTGATTAATATCGTGTTTGACTCAACGCCACTCGCCGCCTCATCCATCGTGGATATCAAACAGCTCAGCGCCGCGGATGCGCCGCGCTGGGACGCCTTCGTCGACGCCGCGCCGCAAGCCACGTTTTTTCATCGCGCGGGCTGGGCCGAGGTGATGCAGCGCGCCTTCGGTCATCGCGTGTATTTTTTGTACGCCGAGCGTGATGGTGTCATCGAAGGTGTTTTGCCCTTGGTGCAGATTCGCAGTTTGTTGTTCGGCCACTCTTTGAGTTCCATGCCCTTTTGCGTCTGCGGCGGCGTGGTCGCGCTCAACGAAGAGGCGGCGGCGGCCTTGGAGGCACGGGCCATCGCGCTGGCGCGCGAGCTGCAAGTCGATCATCTCGAATTCCGCAACCGCGCGCCGCGCCATCCCGAGTGGCCGCGCAAAGATGCGCTCTACGTCAATTTCAGCAAAGCACTCGACGCTGATCCCGAAAAGAATATGCTGGCCATTCCGCGCAAACAGCGGGCGATGGTGCGCAAGGGCATCGAGGCCGGTTTAGCTGGCGAGATCGATCAAGACGTCTCGCGTTTTTACCGCGCCTATTCCGAGAGCGTGCGTAATCTCGGTACGCCGGTGTTCGCGAAAAACTATTTTGAAATACTGCGCGAGGTCTTCGGCGCCGAGTGCGAAGTGCTCACCATCACCAAGGACGGCCGTTTGATCGCCAGCGTGCTGAGTTTTTATTTCCGCGACCAAGTCCTGCCCTATTACGGCGGCGGCGTCGCCGCGGCGCGCGAGGTGAAGGGTAACGACTTCATGTATTGGGACTTGATGCGCCGTGCCACCGAGCGCGGGCTGCGGGTCTTCGATTACGGCCGCAGCAAGGTCGGCACCGGCTCGTACAGCTTCAAGAAAAATTGGGGCTTCGAGCCCGAGCCCTTGCACTATGAATATGTGCTGGTGAAGGCCGCTGCCGTGCCCGACCTCAATCCCCTCAATCCCAAGTACCGCCTCTTCATCAATCTGTGGAAGCGCCTGCCCTTGGGCGTCAGCGAAATGCTGGGGCCGCACTTGGTGAAATATCTGGGTTGATGCGATGGATGATCTGCTGTTTCTCGCGCACCGCATCCCCTATCCCCCCAACAAGGGGGACAAGCTGCGTTCGTTCAATCTGCTCAAACAACTGAGCCGCTATTACCGCGTGCACCTCGGCGCCTTCATCGACGACGAGGATGACTGGCGTCACGTCGAGGCGGTGCGCGCGCTCTGCGGCGAGACTTACTTCGCCAAACTCACGCCGCGCACGGCGCGGCTGCGCAGCCTGCCCGCCTTGTTGTCGCGCCGGCCCTTGAGCCTGCCGTATTACCGCGATGCGGGCATGCGCCGCTGGGTGGGACAAGTCTTGCGCCACAAGCCGCTGAAGCGGGTCTTGGTTTTCTCCGGGGCGATGGCGCAGTATGTCGATAGTCGCCGCGGCGCCGCGCTGCGGCGGGTGATGGATTTCGTCGATGTCGATTCGGACAAGTGGCTGCAATACGCCGCCACGCAAACCTGGCCGATGAACTGGATCTACCGTCGCGAGGCGCGCTGCTTGCTGCCCTATGAACGCCGCATCGCCTCGCGTTTCGATGCCAGCGTCTTCGTCTCGGAAAGCGAGGCGGCGCTGTTCCGCTCGCTGGCGCCAGAATCCGCGGCGCGGGTGTGGGGCATACACAACGGCGTCGATACCGCCTACTTCGATCCCGCGCTGGAGAGCCCGGCGCCCTATCCGTTGCATGACAAGCCCATCGTCTTCACCGGCGCCATGGATTATTGGGCTAATGTCGATGCGGTGACGTGGTTCGCGAAAGAAGTCTTGCCCGCGGTGCGCGCGCGCGACGAGGATGCGCGGTTTTATATCGTCGGCGCGCGGCCCAGCGAGGCGGTGCTGGCGTTGAAACGTCTGCCGGGCGTGGCGGTGGTGGGCGCGGTGGAGGACATCCGCCCCTATATCGCCCATGCGGCCCTGGCGGTCGCGCCGTTGCGTATCGCCCGCGGCGTGCAGAATAAAGTGCTGGAGGCCATGGCCATGGCCAAGACCGTGGTCGCCAGTCCGCAGGCCCTCGATGGTATCGTATGCGAGCTAGGGCGCGAGGTGTTGCTGGCGCAGGATGCGCCCGGCTTTGCCGCTGCAGTCGTGGCCTTGCTGCAAAGCGGCGCTGATGCGCAATTGCAAAACGCCGCGCGCGCGCGGGTCTTGGCCGATTACAGCTGGGAGACCAATCTGCGCAAATTTGAACGTTTATTGGAAGGCGCGCCGCCGGATGAGGCGGCGCAAGATGATACGGCGCGGCGGGCGGCGTCCGCGGCGCACGCGGGTTAATTTTTTAAAAGAGATCATATGAGCGCAGACCTTCAGCCCCAGGTGGAGATCCCGGTAGCCTTGCAGCATGAGGGCGCGCCCGCTTGGCGCATGCCGCTGGTCTTGGCGGTGATGCTGCTGCTGACGCTGTTGGGGCTGTATTGGCAAACCGTGGAGTCGATGGTGTCGATCTGGAGCCGCTCCGAGACCTTTACCCATGGTTTTTTGATCGCGCCCATCAGTCTCTTTTTGATTTGGCAGCGGCGCAAGGTCTTGGCGAAACTCACGCCCGCGCCCGATTACCGCGGTTTAGCGGTATTGCTGTTGCTGGGCTTGCTGTGGCTGCCCGCGCATTACGCCAGCGTGCTGGTGATCGAGCAATGGGCGCTGGTGGCCATGATTCCCGCGCTGGTGTGGACACTGCTGGGCTGGCCGGTGGTCTGGGCCATGCTGTTCCCCTTGGCGTTTTTGTTTTTCGCGGTGCCGGTGGGTGAGGAGCTGATTCCGCCCTTGATGGATTTCACCGCGGATTTCACCGTGGCCGCGCTGCAATTGACGGGTATTCCGGTGTATCGCGAGGGCACGTTCTTTGAAATCCCCAGCGGGCATTGGTCGGTGGTGGAAGGCTGCAGCGGCGTGCGTTATCTCATCGCCTCGGTCACCCTCGGCTGTCTTTACGCCTACCTGACCTATCGCAGCCCGCTGCGGCGCACGGTGTTCGTGCTCTTGTCCATCGTCGTGCCCATCATCGCCAACGGTTTGCGCGCCTATATGATCGTGATGATCGCCCACCTCAGCGATATGCGTCTGGCCTTGGGCGTCGATCATTTCATTTACGGCTGGGTGTTCTTTGGTTTGGTGATGCTGTTGTTGTTCTGGCTGGGCTCGTTTTGGCGCGAAGACCATGTGGAGGGCGAGTCCGCCGCCGCTTTGTCATCGTCCGCGCCGTTGCGTCCCGCCCGATCGCCCTGGCCCGCCGCTGGCGCAGCGTTGCTGCTGCTCATGCTGTGGCCGGCGCTGGCCTATGTGAATATGGTTGCGCGTGAAGGCGCGGTGAACGTCGCGCTGGCCGTGCCCGCGGCCGCTGATGCGTGGCGGACCGCCGAGAGTAAGACGGAATGGCGGCCGCATTACCTCACCGCCGATGCCGAGCTGCAGCAGAGCTACGTTCAAGATGAGCGCTGGGCCGGCGTCTATCTCGGCTATTACCGCCATCAGCGCCAAGGCGCGGAGCTGATCAATTCCACCAACGTGCTAATCAAGCAGAAGGACCCGGTGTGGCGGCAAGTAGCCGACACGCCGCGCCGGATCACGGTGCAGGGCAAACCCATCGACGTGCGCCAAGCCAAGCTGCGTTCCACCGGACAGGATTTGCTGGTGTGGTATTGGTACTGGATGGACGGGGTCTACACCACCAATCACTACATGGCCAAACTCTGGGAGGCCAAGGCCAAACTCTTCGGCGAGACCGGCGATGCGGCGGTGGTGATGATCGTCACTGATATGTCCGCCGGACAAGAAGACGCCGAGGCCGTGCTGGCGCGTTTCGTCGATGATATGGAGCCGGCGATACGCGGCAGCTTGGAGAATGCCGCCGATGAATAATGAGGCGGTGGCCGCATTGACCGCGGGTGAGCGCCAGCCCGTGGCCGCGCCAGCGCGCGTGGCTGGCGCGGCGGAACCGGCGGCGCGCCGGTCCGATGCGCGGCCGCTGATCGCCCATGTGATTTACCGCCTCGACGTCGGTGGTCTGGAAAATGGCTTGGTGAATCTGATCAATCGCACGCCGCAATACCGCCACGCGATTATCTGCATGACCGGCTACACTGAGTTTCACCGCCGCATCGAGCACGACGCGGTGACGCTGCACGCACTGGCTAAACGCGAGGGCCATGACCTCGGTGTATTTCTGCGGCTGTGGCGCTTATTGCGTGCCTTGAAGCCGCGTATCGTACACACTCGCAATATGTCGGCCTTGGAGGCGCAGTTGCCCGCGCTCTTGGCCGGGGTGCGCGCGCGGGTGCACGGTGAACACGGCCGCGATGTGCATGATCTCGACGGCAGCAACCGCAAATACCGCTGGCTGCGCCGCGCCTTCCGTCCGCTGGTGCAGCATTACATCCCGCTGTCGCGCGATTTGGAAAACTATCTGCGGGACGAGATCGCGGTGCCGCCGCGCAAGATCACGCAAATTTATAATGGCGTGGACGCCACGCGTTTTCATCCGGCCCAGGGCGGCCGCGAGCCCGTGCCGCTGCTGGACTTCGCGCCGCCGCAAACAGTGGTGATCGGTACCGTGGGCCGTTTGCAGACGGTGAAGGACCAGCTTAATTTGGTGCGTGCCTTTCTATTGTTGTTGCAAGATCAGCCGCAACTGGCGCCGCGCCTGCGGCTGGTGATCGTCGGCGACGGCCCTTTACGGCGCGAGGCGCAAACCCTGCTGGAGACAGCGGGGGCCGCCTCGGCGGCGTGGCTGACCGGCGCGCGGGATGATATTCCAGAATTGATGCGCGCCATGGATGTGTTCGTCTTGCCCTCCTTGGCGGAGGGTATCTCCAACACCATCCTCGAAGCTATGGCCACGGGGCTGCCGGTCGTTGCCACCGCTGTCGGCGGTAACGGCGAATTGGTGCGAGAGGGCGAGACTGGATTTTTAGTCCCCGCCGCGCAGCCTCAGGCCTTGGCCGCCGCCATCGCGCGCTATGTGAATGATGCCGAGTTACGCCGCCGCCACGGTCACGGCGGCCGCGAACGGGTGGAGCGCGAATTCAGCATGGAGGCCATGGTGGCGCGTTACGTGGCGATTTACGAAGCGCGATTGCGGCGCGCTTGAGCACGGACAATAGGGAACGAATAAATCATGTGCGGTATTGTTGGCATCTTTAATACGCGCGGCGCCAGCCCGGTGGACCGGGCCTTGTTGCACAAGATGAACGAAAGCCAGTTTCATCGCGGTCCCGACGAAGGCGGTTTGCATCATGAGCCGGGCGTGGGCTTCGGTCACCGGCGTTTGTCCATCATCGATCTCTCCAGCGGCCAGCAGCCGCTGTTCAACGAAGATCACTCGGTGGTGGTGGTGTTCAACGGTGAGATCTACAATTTTCAAGATTTGATGGCGGAGTTGAGCGCGGCGGGTCATGTGTTCCGCACCCATTGCGACACTGAAGTGATCGTCCATGCCTGGGAAGAATGGGGTGAGGCTTGCGTCGAGCGCATGCGCGGCATGTTCGCCTTCGCCGTGTGGGACCGAAATCGCCAAACCCTGTTTCTCGCCCGCGACCGCTTGGGCGTCAAACCTTTTTACTACGCGCTCTTGCCCGACGGCCAATTCATCTTCAGCTCGGAGCTGAAGGCGTTGATGGTCCATCCCGGGTTGAAACGCACGATGGACCCGCGCGCGGTGGAGGATTATTTCGCCTACGGTTACGTGCCCGAACCCAAGACGATTTATGCCGCCGCGCATAAACTGCCACCGGCCCACACCCTGACGCTGCGTTGGGGCGCGGCCTTTCCCGCGCCGCGGGCGTATTGGGATATCCCCTTCAAAGCGCTGCCCGCGATGGACGAACGGGAAACGCAGGAAGAATTGATCGCGCGCTTGCGTGAGGCGGTAAAAATCCGACTGATCTCCGAGGTGCCCTTGGGTGCGTTTCTCTCCGGTGGGGTCGATTCCAGCGCGGTGGTGGCGATGATGTCGCAGGTCAGCGAAGGCGCGGTGAATACCTGCTCGATTTCCTTCGGCGATCCGGCCTTCAACGAGGCGAAATTCGCCGCGATGGTGGCGGAGCGTTACAAGACCCATCACTACGTCGACCAAGTAGAGTCCGATGATTTCGATCTCATCGACACCTTGGCCGGCGTCTACGACGAACCTTACGCCGACAGCTCCGCGCTGCCGACGTATCGCGTCTGCCAGCTGGCGCGTAAACATGTGACCGTGGTGTTGTCGGGCGATGGCGGCGATGAAAACCTGGCGGGTTACCGGCGTTATCGCTGGCATTTGTATGAATCGCGCATGCGTGGTCTCTTGCCCCTGGGCTTGCGGCGGCCGGCCTTCGGTTTGTTGGGCAGGCTGTACCCGAAGGCCGATTGGGCGCCGAAGGTCTTGCGCGCCAAGACCACCTTCGAGGCCTTGGCGCGCGATGACGTGGAAGGCTATTTTCACGGCGTCTCGGTGATGAGCGATGCCATGCGCGGGCGTTTGTTCAGCGATGAATTTCGCCGTTCATTGCAAGGCTATCGCGCCATCGAGGTGATGCGCGGCCACGCCGAGAATGCGCCGGAGCACCCCTTGTCGCGGGTGCAATACCTCGATATGAAAACCTATCTGGTGGGCGACATCCTCACCAAGGTCGACCGCGCCAGCATGGCCCATGCGCTCGAAGTGCGCGAACCGCTGCTGGATCACAAACTCATGGAGTGGTGGTCGGGCTTGGCGCCCGATATGAAGCTGCGCGGCACCGAGGGCAAATATATTTTCAAGAAGGCGCTGGAGCCTTATCTGCCGCACGATGTGTTGTATCGGCCCAAGATGGGTTTCTCCGTACCGCTGGCGGCGTGGTTCCGCGGCCCGCTGCGCCAGCGTGTGCGCGACGCGGTGCTGGGCGATACGCTGGCGCAGACCGGCATTTTTGACCAAGCCTATCTACACGAGATGGTGGATCAACATCAGTCCGGCCGCCGTGATTACAGCGCGTCCTTGTGGACGGTGGTGATGTTCGAGGCGTTTTTACGGCGTCAGGGCCCAAGCGACGCAACGGTCCGTACTGTTCAAGGCGCGGTCTTTTGAAGCTCGGCGATGGCGGTGCGGCCAAGCTGGGCGTAGGTGCCATCGTGAAAGCGATGAGTGCCGATGAAATGCAAAAACGCCGATTGCGTATAATCCAGTTTGGGATTAAAGAAGGCGTAACGCGGCTGCGGCAGTACCAAACCGTTCGGGCTATTGGCGACGGCGAAATTGGAGCTGACTTGTTCGCTGCCCCACTCCTGCCATTTATCCGCGCCCAACAGTGTACTCATGGTTTGCGAAAAGGCTTCTACTTGTGCGCGGCTGCAAGCGCCGCGGCCGAAACCAGCGAAGCCCGAGTTGCCACGCACGTAGCGCTGGCCTTCTTTGTTAGGCGCGCGGGCGAGGGCGCGCTCGGCGAAGACTTGCACATGTTGAGCATCGGGCAGGTGGCGCTGAATGAATTCGCTGGCCTCATCGAAACTGACGATTTCACGTCCAGTGGGGGTGCCCAGAGTGAAGCTGCGATTCTCGGCGATGCATTGGCGGATATCGGCGATATCGGTGAGGGTCATGGTGTCAGCGTCGAGCTGAATGACGTAGGCATCCCGAGACAGGTCGAGTATGTGCAGCAGACGTTCCCATGTGCCGCCACGCGGGCAGGGTCCTGTATTAATTGCGCTGATCGGACGTATTTCCACACCGGGTATTTGCTGCTGGAGCAGGGCTTGGTCGACGTTGTCGAGCGAGCCGTCGTTCAATACCACGACCCGGCCTGGGGTAAGATAGCGCGCGAAAGTTTTCAGGGCGAGCAAGTACATTAAGATATCGGTGTGCCGCAGTTGGCTGACCAACGTGAGCGCTTGCGCCGTATCACAATGCACGGGAGGGCAGACCGCGATATCGCGAACGGCATGGTTGAACTGGGCTACGCGCAGGCGCCGCCGGATGGCCTCAAGCATGGAGTACCTCGTTTGTGTCGTCAGCTACGAATTGGCGCTCATTATAACCGCACACCAGGAGTGATTGCTTGTGTGGCGTAAAAATTACCGAGGAGGATAATTAGATCATGTTATTCGCTATTGGCCGGAGTTTGCTGCGACGTTATGTTGAAGCCCGGTTTGAAAGATGTCCCATTATTCTCGGCGGGTGTCCACGGTCAGGCACCACCTTGCTGTTGTCGGTGTTGGGTAGCCATTCGCGTATCTACAGTATTGGGCAAGAGACGGCAACGCTGTACCCGCGCATCCGTCCCCTGTGGTTATTGAAATGGCTGTTGCTAGAGGATAAGTTTCACCTTCGCCGCATCCCCGCCGGTAAAAGACGTTTTTGTGAAAAAACCCCGGGAAATTTGCGCCATACCGAACGGATTATCGATTTATTCGCAGGCCGCTTGAAGGTCATCAACATGTTTCGTGACGGCCGTGACGTTATTACCTCCAGACACCCGCTCGACCCGCAGAAGTATTGGGTCAGCATTGAAACTTGGGTCAATGATGTGCGGTACGGTTTGCATGTCGCCACCGATGAGCATGTGCATACTATTAAGTACGAGGATCTTGTGGCCACGCCCGAGTCTGTATTGCGGGGTATTTGTGAGTTTATAGGCGAAGAATTCGAAAGCGCCATGCTTGAGCACCACAAACATACCAATGTGGCTGAGAATCTGGCCTGGTTCACTGGGGCGCAGCAAATACACAAAGCCTCGGTCAGAAAGTGGGAGAAGCCTGAGCACCAGGCCCGCCTCGCGGAGTTTATGGCCCATCCAGAAGCGGTAGCCCTGTCCCGGCAGCTTGGGTATCTTTAAAAGGGCTTAATAAATGAGAGTTTTACACATTTTCGACCACTCCATCCCCCTGCACAGCGGCTACACCTTCCGCAGCCGCGCGATCCTGCGCGAGCAGCGCGCCCTGGGCTGGGAGACGGAGCATGTCACCGGCGCCAAGCACGCCCAGGAGCTGGCGCGCCAGGACAAGGCCGCGCCTTCCGAAGAAGTCGTCGACGGCCTGCATTTTTTCCGCGCGCCATTGCCGCAAGGCGTCATGGCCGGTTTACCGGTGCTGGATCAACTGGCGGTGGTGAATGGTTTGGCCGCGCGCCTGGCGGAGATTATTCCGGTGGCGCAGCCCGATGTCTTGCATGCCCACTCGCCGGCCTTGAACGGTTTGGCCGCGTTACGCGCCGCCAAGCGATTCAAACTGCCGCTGGTCTACGAGGTGCGGGCATTTTGGGAAGACGCGGCGGTGGATCATGGTACGTGCCGCGAGGGTGATATGCGTTACCGCGCCACCCGCGCCTTGGAGACGCATGTGTTGAAACGCGCCGATGCGCTCACCTGCATTTGCGAGGGCTTGCGCGGAGATATCGCGGCGCGCGGTATCCCCGCCGACAAAATCACGGTGATTCCCAACGCGGTGGACATCGAACAGTTTCAAGTGGGAGGCGAACCCGACGCGGCGCTGGCGCAAGAGTTAGGTTTGAACGGTAAATTGGTGCTGGGTTTCATCGGCTCGTTTTACGCCTATGAAGGTCTGTCGCTGTTGCTCGAAGCCTTGCCGCGGCTGTTGCCGCGGCTGCCGGAGACGCGGGTGCTCTTGGTCGGTGGAGGTAAAGAAGAGCCGGCCTTGCGGCAACAGGCGCAGGATTTGGGCGTGGCCGACAAGGTGGTGTTCACCGGGCGCGTGCCGCACGCCGAGGTGCAACGTTATTACGATTTGGTGGACATGCTGGTCTATCCGCGTTTGGCGATGCGGCTCACTAATTTGGTCACACCCTTGAAACCGCTGGAGGCCATGGCGCAAGGGCGGCTGGTGGTGGCGTCGGACGTCGGCGGCCATCGCGAGTTGATCCGCGACGGCGAAACCGGTTGTTTGTTTCGCGCGGGCGATGCGCAACACCTCGCCGACACGGTGACGCGATTGCTGGCGGCGCGTCACTTGTGGCCGGCGTTGCGCGCCGCGGCGCGGCACTTCGTCGAACAAGAACGCAATTGGCGCGTAAGTGTCGCGCGCTATCAATCCGTGTATCAGGCCCTCACCGCGGCGGGGCGTGAGGCATGAGTGAGCGGCGCCCGCGCTTGCTGGTGTACTCCAGTTTGTTTCCCCATCCCGGCCAGCCGAATGCGGGCGTGTTCATTCGCGAGCGCATGTTCCGCGTCGGCCGCGAGTTGCCGCTGGTGGTGGTGGCGCCGCAGCCGTGGTTTCCCTTGCAGGGTTTGCTGCGGCTTTTCCGGCCGCATTTCCGCCCGCCCGCGCCGCGGCATGAAGTGCAGCAGGGTGTCGATGTGTATCACCCGCGTTTTTTTTCCGTGCCGGGTATTTTGAAATCCTTCGATGGTTTTTTTATGGCCTTGGGCAGTTTTACTTTGCTGCGGCGTTTACGCCGTGAAACCGGCTTCGATATCATCGACGCTCACTTCGCCTACCCCGACGGGTACGCAGCCTGCCTGTTGAGCAAGTGGTTAAATGTCTCCTTCACCATCACCTTGCGCGGCACCGAAACGCGGCACGCTAAAATCCCCGCATTCCGTCAACGCATGTTGCTGGCGATGCGGCGCGCGGCACGGGTGTTCGCGGTGGCCGAGGCGCTGAAACGCGTCGCCGTCGATTTGGGCGTGGCGGAATCGCAGGTGCGCGTGGTGGGTAATGGCGTGGACACTCAGATCTTTTATCCCGAAGCGAAGGCGGCGGCGCGTGCCGCGCTGGGTCTGCCCGCGGACGCGCGGGTATTGATTACGGTGGGTGGATTGGTGGAGCGTAAAGGGTTTCATCGCGTCATCGAATTGCTGCCGCGGCTGCGGCAAACCTTTCCCAAATTGCATTATGTCATCGTCGGCGGCGCCAGCGCGGAGGGGGATATGGGCGCGCAGCTCAAACGCCAAACCGCTGAATTGGGGCTGACGGATTGCGTGCATTTTTTGGGGCCGCTGCCCGCGGCGCGTTTGCGAGGGCCGCTGAGCGCGGCGGACGTGTTCGTGTTGCCCACGCGCAATGAAGGCTGGGCCAATGTGATCTTGGAGGCGATGGCCTGCGGCCTGCCGGTGGTGACCACCGACGTGGGCGGCAATCGCGAAGTGGTGTGCCGCCCGGAATTGGGCGCGGTGCTGCCCTTCGGCGAGCGCGAGGCACTGTATACCGCCTTGAGCGACGCGCTCAAGCGGGATTGGCCGTGGGACGCCATAATAGAATACGCCCGCGCCAATGGCTGGGAATTGCGCGTCGCCGATTTGGTTGGCGAGTTCAGCGCCATTCACCGCGCGCTTGGGCGGGAGAGCGCCGCGTATGGCTGATTTTTACACCCGCTGTATTTCAAGTCTGTTGTTCCCCTTGCAGGAGCGCCTCAAGGGGCACGACACGGTGCGCGTGCACAATGAATTGGAACAGAGTCAGTGGTGGCCGGCTGAGCGCATTGCGCAATTTCAGTTGCAGCGTTTGCAGCGTTTACTCGGCCTCGCAGCGCGGCATGTGCCTTATTATCGGGACTTGTTCCAGCGCTTGGATTTTCGCCCCGAAGAGTTGAGCTCGGCCGCGGATTTGGCGCGCCTGCCTTTGTTGAATAAAGCGGAGATCCGCGCCCATGGCGAGGCGATGAAATCCACTCAGGCGCGCGGTTTGGCGCGCTTCAATACCGGCGGTTCCAGCGGTGAGCCGCTGATTTTTTGGATAGGCAAGGAGCGGGTGAGTCACGACGTGGCCGCCAAATGGCGCGCGACGCGCTGGTGGGGCGTGGATATCGGCGATCCGGAGATCGTGGTGTGGGGCTCGCCGGTGGAGCTGGGCGCGCAGGACCGTCTGCGCGGCCTGCGCGATAAATTGATGCGCACGCACTTGCTGCCGGCTTTCGAGATGTCGCCGGCGCGCTTGGATGAGTTCGTCGCGCGGATCCGCGCGCTGAGGCCGCGCATGTTGTTTGGTTATCCCTCCTCTTTGGCCTTGATCGCCCGGCACGCGCGCGAGCGCGGCGTGGCGCTGGATGATCTTGGAATCAAGGTGGCCTTCGTCACCGCCGAGCGTTTGTACGAGGCCCAGCGCGCGGACATCGCGCAGGTGTTCGGCTGCCCGGTGGCCAATGGCTATGGCGGGCGCGACGCCGGTTTCATCGCCCATCAGTGCCCGGCGGGCGGCATGCACCTCACCGCCGAGGACATCATCGTCGAGATCGTCGATGAGCAAGGGCAGGCCGTGGCGGCGGGACAGGCGGGCGAGGTGGTGGTGACGCATCTGGCGACGGCGGATTTTCCCTTCATCCGCTATCGCACCGGCGATGTGGCGAGTTTGGATGACGCTGTCTGTGCATGCGGGCGCGGCCTGCCTTTGCTGAAAGAGATACACGGGCGTACCACCGATTTCATCATCGCCGCCGATGGCACGGTGATGCACGGTCTGGCCTTGATTTACGTGGTGCGCGATGTGCCCGGGGTGGCGAATTTCAAGATCATTCAAGAAGACCGATTGCGTACTCGTGTGCAATTGGTGACGGGCGCGGGCTTCGCCGATGAGTCCCTGGCCGCGATTCGCGCGGGGATGACGCAACGTTTAGGCGAGGGTGTTGAAATCGTGGTGGAACGGGTGGCGGACATTCCGCGCGAGCGTTCCGGTAAACACCGTTACGTGGTGAGTCGCGTGGCTCCCAGTGCACAGTAGGAAGCGGCAGGCATGAGAGACCTAATTGTCTTGATAGTCGTGATGGGTGCAGTGCCGATGATGCTCGCGCGCCCTCACATAGGCATTTATATGTGGTCGTGGATAGGTTATATGAATCCACACCGCTTGGCCTGGGGGTTCGCCTCCACATTTCCCTTTGCCTTCGTGATCGCCATCGTGACCTTGGTTGGATATCTGTTTTCCAAAGAACCCAAACGCCTGCCTTGGACTCGCGAGTCTACCCTCTTGGCGATTTTCGTTGTTTGGATGTTTGTCACCACCTTGGTTGCTTTGAACCCAGACGCGGCTTGGCAGCAGTGGGATAAGATTTGGAAAATCCAGTTGATGACACTGTTTACCATTCTACTGATGTTGAAAAAGGAACGGATTCAAGGATTGATTTGGGTTATGGCCGGTTCACTGGCGTTTTATGGAGTGAAGGGCGGTATCTTCACTGTTCTTACTGGCGGAAATTACCGCGTATGGGGGCCGCCTGGTACCTTCATTGGCGGTAATAATGAAATTGCCTTGGCGCTGATTATGGCCATTCCTCTTTTACGTTATTTGCAAATAACGGTGGAGAAACGTTGGCAGAAAATGGGCCTCGGAGTGATTATGGTCTTGTGCCTGATATCGGTTGTGGGCACCTATTCGCGAGGGGCCTTGCTTGCCTTGGCCGCCATGGGTTTGTTTTTGGTCTGGAAAAGCCGCAAGCGCATGCCCTTGTTAATAGGTCTGTTGATTATCGTGCCCGTAGTGGTGCTGATGATGCCTAGCAAGTGGATGGAGCGCATGCAAAGCATCGATGGTTTTCAAGAAGACGCGTCGGCGCAGGGACGACTAAATTCCTGGGCCTTTGCTTTCAATCTTGCTAAGGATCGTCCTTTAACAGGCGGTGGTTTCGAGACCTTCACACCACGCTGGTTTGCGGTGTACGCGCCCAACCCTCAAGATGTGCATGATGCGCACAGTATTTATTTTGAAGTGTTGGGTGAGCAAGGCTTCGTGGGCCTGAGTTTTTTCCTGCTGCTGGGCTGGATGACTTGGCGCAGTGGCGCGTGGATCGTTAAGCACGCCAGGGAGGCCCCTGATACTCAGTGGATGGCCGATCTCGCGCGTATGCTGCAAGTTAGCATCGTAGGTTATGCGGTCGGCGGTGCATTCTTAGGCTTGGCTTACTTTGACTTCTACTATCACCTGATTGCGGTGGTGGTGTTACTTAAAGTGATGTTGCAAGACCACCTTAAAGAAAAAGAGGCGGCGCCTGATCGCGCGCCGACGGTGGTCAGCCGAGCAGCTGGGCGCGCGTTAACTTAGCGGCGATGTTGTTGCAGCCATTGCTCCAGCATCATCAACACCCAGATCATGGCGCCGTAATAGGTGCTGTGTTGGTCGCGATGTAGTGAGATCAATTGATCCAGATACTCGGGTCTCAGATAACCACGCTGTTTTAGACTACCCAGGCTGTCATAGGCCAGCTCGCGCAAGGGGGCGTGTTCGTGCATCCACAGGCCGAAAGGCAGGCCGAATCCGTGTTTGGATTTTTTTAGGATATCCTGTGGCAAGAAATCGTTCAGGGCGTCCTTGAAGAAATAACGCAGCTGATAGCCTTTAAGTTTGAGTGAGGCGGGCACCCGTCCGGCGAATTCCACCAGCGCTTCATCCAGCAGGGGGTAACGCACGCCCATGCCGGCCAGCTCGCTGGTGCGGCCCACTTTGCGCAAATCATTATCGGCGAGCGTGACTTTCAGATCGACGTGCATCATACGGTTGACCGGGTCACGCGAAGCGGTGCGCGCGTAAATTTCGCGCAGATCCTGCACGGGTTCCTCAGCGTTCACTTGCTCGAGAAAATCGTCGCTGAAAATTTGGTGGATGTCGTGCTGGTGCAAAAAATTATAGGTCTCCAAACGATCGGGCAAGGGGATGCGCGCCTGCTCGATGTAGCTGCGCAATTTACGCAAGGGCGCGATGGCGCCCGCGCCGGGTAGCTTGAAGGCGAGCGGTTCGATGAGCGCGTGCCGCAGCGCGCCGGGCAGCGCGCCGTATAATTCGAAGATCTTTTGTTTGGCGTAACGGGCGTTACCGGCGAAGATTTCATCGCCACCGTCGCCCGCCAGCAAGGTGTGAATGCCGTCGTCCGCGGCGAGGCGCGCGCAATAATAGGCGGGGACCGCCGAGGCGTTGCCGAAGGGTTCGTCGTAGCCGGCGGCAATCAGCGGCACGGCGCGGACGACATCCTCGGGGGTGACGTAGTATTCGTGATAACGCGTGCCGAAATGCCGCGCGGCGATCTTGGCATATGAGGTTTCGTCGAAACCCTCGGCGTTGAAGCCGATGGAGTAGGTGTCCACCGGGGCGCCGCGCACCTGCGCGAGCATGCCCGCTACGGTGGAGCTGTCGGTGCCGCCGCTGAGGAAGGCGCCCGTCGCGGGGTCTTGCGCGCAGTTTTCCACGGCTTGGCGCAAGAGGGTGCGGAATTCACGCGCCAGTTCGGCGGGGGACGCGGAGTGGTCTTCGGCGTAGGGCGCCCGCCAATAGAATTGGCGGGTGACTTGCCCTTTATCGAAGATCAGGCATTCGCCGGGCAGCAGCCGCCGCACCGAACGGTAGATGCTGCGCGGTGCCGCTACCACGTGAAAGTAGAGGTAGTTGAAAATGGACTGGCTGTCCAAGCCGGTGTCGAGGCCGGGATAGGCCAGTACGCTGGCGGCATTGGAACCGAAGACCAGGGTGTCTCCGGACTGGGCGTAATACATGGCGTGATGACCCATACGGTCGGTGGCGAGCAGGCCGCGGCCGTTTTGATCGATGAGCGCGAAGGCGCAGGGTCCCTTCAGTGTTTGTAGCCATGTGCCGTCATGAGTCCCGTTGGCGGGATAGTGCGCGGCGAGGGCTTGGCCCGGGTTGGATCCCCCGCCGGATGAGGCATTCAGCCAGCCTAGCCAGGCGATATTCAATTCATGGCTGGTATGCACGCCGCTGGGTGTTGTACCGCTGGCGCAGCTCAGGCCGTGTGCGCCATTTTGTCTGGCTTCAGCGGCCACGCCTCCCAGCGCCGTCTGCATTATTCTCAGATTGGTGCCGGCGTCCGTGCCGGGCTGGGCGTTAAACCATCCGCAGATGCCGCTCATGAATTTACCTTGTTGCTGCTTTACGCCTACAGTATATCTATTATTCTCGTATTCTCGCGGGCCGATGATACCGGTTCAAGCGGCTTGGGCCAATGGCTGAGGGGGTCAGAGAGCCGCCAGTGGGGCTTTAACGGGTGATAATTCGTCTTGGCGTAGTTACAATGGCCCGCGAGACACTTTGCCTGAGTTCAGGGAAAGTTGAGAAGAATGAGTTCCAAGGGCCGTGGCGGTTGGTGATGTGGTTCGCTCCCTCTTAGTTTTTTTGGTTAATACACATGTTACAAAAGCTGTTTCACAAAACTTTCATCGCAGCCGTACTCTATGCGGGGTGGCTAGGCCAAGTGGCCCATGGTGTTGCCCAGTTCAATCCGCCCGAGAGTGAGTTGCAACTTTTGCCGCCCTACTGCGCGACGGTGGCGGGGCCAGCGGGCCAGCGTCAGATGGACGCGGCAGCACAAAAGTGGTTGCAGATATTGGGGCCTGAGTATTACCACATCCACCATCATTGTGACGCACTCTGGCATTGGAATTTGGCGCAGCGCACTTTCGGGCAAGCGGAGACACGCTTTACTTATTTAAAGCGTTCGCTTGGCGGTTTCGAGTATGTAGAAAGTCGTGCGCGTCCTGACTTTGTCCTCAATGCTGAGATTGCCTATTTCAAGGGCCGTGTCTTGTTGGAGATGGGCGAGGTGCAGGCAGCCCTCGCTTCGTTCGGGCGTTCCATTAAATTTCAGCCGGGTTACTCGCCGCCGTATGCCGCCCTAGCCGATTATTATCTGGGGGCGGGAGAAAAAGGGGAAGCCCGTAAGATTTTGGATGAAGGTTTGCAACATGCGCCAGATGCCGAGCCTTTGAAGCGGCGCCTCAGCCGCGTGCAATAGCCGCTGTGTAATACCGCCCATGATCTTAATGACCGCAAAACGCATGATAAGTAATCACATCAAACACCGGTGGCTATGAATTTTCTCAAAGTGTGGGCGCTGCGCGTTTTACAACGGGTCTTGCGGGCGCAGCCCGTGCGTGAGTTATTGTGGCAGGAAACCAAGGATGTCTTTTCTCAACCCCGGTCACGCGCGCTGGAGTTGCCGCGTTACGTACCGCTCCCGCCGCGTTTTGCGCGTGGTGAGGTGGTGGAGGAAATGGTACCCGCTGAAAAGGCGCCGATTTTTGTTACCGCGCGTTTCCGTTCCGGTTCGACCTTCCTTTGGCAATTGTTCCGAAATACACCGGGTCTGACCGCCTATTACGAGCCGCTCAATGAAAACCGCTGGTTTGTCGCGGCGGGGCGTCATGTGGTGGACGCCACGCATAAAGGTGTGGCGGATTATCGCCGCGAGTATGCGGGTATGGACGATTTGGATGGCATTTTCAAGACTGAGTGGACGTATCGTCAGCTGTATATGGATCAGCGCAGCCATGATGAATCGCTGCATCGTTACATTGCTGAATTGATACGCCGCAGTCCGGGCCGGCCGGTGCTGCAGTTCAATCGGGTCGATTTTCGCTTGCCATGGTTACGGGCGCAGTTTCCGGCGGCGCGTATCGTGCATCTTTATCGTGATCCCCGTGAACAGTGGATGTCTGTCGTGATGAAGATGGACGCACCTATCCCGCCGAAAATGGGATTACCGCTCAGTGCGTTTAATGACCCGTTTTATACTCTGGAGTGGGCGCGCGATCTGCGTCATGTCTTTCCTTTTCTGGAGCCCGCTGAGGCGAGTCATCCCTACGAGTTGCATTATTACCTCTGGCGTTTATCGTATTTGTTCGGCAAGCAATGGGCGGATTGTTCTCTGAGTTACGAAGACTTGATCGGTGACGTCGAAGGTCAGCTCGGTGCACTGTACCGCGTGCTTGGTGTGGAAGACGCTCACGTCCCTGAGCTGGCAGCGCTCAATAAAGGCGTGATTGAACAACGCTGGCAGAGTTATGCCTCCGCGGAATGGTTTTTCAGCATCGAACGGCATTGTGAGCGTGTGCTGACAGCGTTTTTTTCTGATCTGGCACCAGACACGGGAAAGACAAACTAGATGACCGATGAGGGGCGGAATAAGGCAGCGGATTGCCTCGTCATCAGTGAGTTGTTTCTGCCTACTAAAGGAGGAACCGCCGTGTGGTTCGCAGAGGTTTATCGGCGTTTAGGCGGTCAAAATATTCATATCGTTACCGCCGACGTGGCCGACGCGCAAGCATTCGATAAACAGCATCCCAACACAGTGCATCGTGTTTCTCTACGCCGTTATCGCTGGTTGAAACCGGAGTCGCTCGCACTATACGTGCGTCTGTTTTGGCGTGGGTTGGTGGTGGGTCTGCGGGCTAAGCCCGCATCGATACACGCCGGCCGGGTATTGCCAGAAGGCTTGGTTGCTTGGGCGCTGGCGCGCCTATTACGCCGTCCGCTGATTATTTACGCGCATGGAGAAGAGATCACCACTTGGCGTACGCCTGGGAAGCGGCGCGCGATGATATTCGCTTATAAACACGCAGATCGAGTGATCGCGAATAGTGATTTTACTCGCGAGTTGCTGATTGGTTTAGGTGTCGTGCCCTCGCGAATAGCCTTAATCAGTCCGGGTGTTGATATCAGTGTGTTTCATCCGGGAGAGGATGGCGCCGAGCTGCGTCAACGGCTTGGACTTGGCGCCGAGGAACGCTTGATTTTGTCGGTGGGGCGCCTCAGCCGGCGCAAAGGCTTTGATCAAGTCATACGTGCATTGCCTGATTTGCTGGCGCGCGGACTTGATGTCCATTACGCGCTTATAGGTATCGGCGAGGACGATGCGTATTTGCGTGGCCTTGCCGATGAAATGGGTGTGCGCGAGCGCCTACATATGTTGGCACATCAATCGAGTGAAGATTTGCCGCGTTGGTACCGGGCGGCTGATGTCTTCGCCATGCCCAACCGTGAAATAGGTGGCGACACCGAAGGATTTGGCATGGTGTTTCTTGAGGCGGCGGCCAGTAGCAAGCCCTCGGTCGCGGGTATGGCGGGTGGGACTGGCGCGGCTGTGATTGATGGTCAGACGGGATTGCGCGTGGACGGCAATGCCGTTGATGCGGTGAACGCGGCCTTGTGGCGCTTATTGAGTGATCCTGTTTATGCGGAAAAGCTGGGCGCGCAAGGCGCGCAGCGGGCTCGTGAGCAATATGCCTGGGAAGCCGTGGCGGTAGCCACGCTGAACTTGATGCAAGAAGTGTCCTGCAATAAATAATCCCGATCAGATGATGCAGAGTAGCTTGATCTGGGGAAATATCTATTCGTTTGGCCTGGTGTTTGGGCGATGAGTTTTTTCATGCCCGAATAGATTGGCTTCCATGCCATGCGCGTTAGTGAGTCAGGGTTATGGGATGAGAGTAAGTCCGTGTACCGACTCATTGGGATTGTCGGATAGTTTCATGTGCCGCGTGACGCGGGCGCTGTTGATATCCACCTCGACGACGGCGCAGGGTTGTATGCCTACCAAAACGCGGCGCTCATCGAGTTTCACCAAGCCACGCACCCAGGTGCCGGGCACGGGAATAAGTTGGCGTTGCCCCGTTTCAATGTTGCTGATTACCAAGCCGCCATCTTCGGAAGCGAGCATCGTGCGTGTGTTATCGAACAATTGGCCATTGTGGTTGGGCCGCAGCGCGGGGTATTGGCTGAGAATCTTAGCTGTACCGGGACGGCCGCGATCAAGCGCAACGACATGAGAGCGCGAGCCGTGCAAGAGGTTGTACATGCGCCGCCGTGTGGCGTTGAGGGCGTGAGCGCGGTAACCCGGCGCGGGGAACAAACGGCGGCCAAGGCGATGCGCGGGCCCTTGCGGGTGGACCTGTCCTAAATTGACGATCACGCTGTTGCCTGGGCCGATTTGCACGCAATTTAAATGCGTGTGGTCCAGACCCTGCGGTAAATGACGCCGGTAGTCATGGCTTAAATCCAAGGGCTCGCAGTGGATGCCGAGGCGGCGCATCAGTTCGGGGCTATCGCTGATGTGCCAGTGGTCGAGTTTTTCGCCGCTGTAACTGAGTTTGAGCACCATGTCGTAGCGGGAACAGGAGAGCCAAATGCCCTCATCATCCATGTCGATCTCATGAATGTCAGTGGCCAAGGGATGCGATATTTTGTCCTGCAGCCGCCAGTCGGCGTCGTAAACGTAGACGGTGTCGTAATTGGCCATGTAGTAACGACCTTGGTGTACCTTGACGCCGCGTCCGCCGCGCAAGCCGCCGCGAGGGTTGGTGTTGGAAGAGGGATGCTGCGGGTCGGGCACCGGCGATGTCTGCGCGACGCTTTGTGCGTCCCAGTCGATTTCGAGCAGGTGGCCGCTGGCTTGCTCGCCGATGATGCTGTGCCGTATGACGGTGGTGGTGATGATCTTCATATTTTCACTGCGAGTGGCTTTGTCGTTGTGGCGCGTTGTCAATGCTTGTACGTTGCGGCGACTTGCTCACGAGATAGCTGCCATTCCACGTGAATTGGGCGTCGGCTGAAATCCAGTCAATGAGTCTTTGGCGCAATTGTGCCGCCACCTCGGGATAGCGGTCAATCACGTTCACTTCGCAATCGGGGTCGGCGATGATGTCGAACAGCCAATAGACGGCGCCGTCTTGCATGGGCAGATACACCAATTTCCAGCGGTCGGTGCGCAGCATGCGGTCCTTGGCCTGAATCACCCGTTGTTCAAACTCCGGTTTGAGTGCCAAGGTGCCGCTCTGTTTGTCGGGGATCTCCAGCATCTCCAGTAAGGAGGGATAACGCAGATGGTTGTTGGCCAGACCGGGGATATTACCCAGCCACACGCCGGTTTCATGAAACGCAGCTAAATCGAGATCGGTTTTCGGGTCGTCGAGATAGGGGATGAGTGACACCCCCTCCATAGCGGCGGGCACGGGTTGATTCAGCAAACCTAACAGCGTAGGCGCGAGATCCACGCTGCGCACGACGTGTTTCACCATCGTGCCGCCGGGGCGGCGCGGGTCGATAATCAGCAGAGGGATACGGGCGCTGGGGTCACGGCCGATGACGCTATTCCCTTGTCCCCAGCTTTGGCGTTCGAACAAATCGGTGCCGTGATCGCTGTAGATGACGATGAGGGTATTGCGTTCCAGTCCCTGCGCGCGCAGGTGACCGACGATGTCCGCAACGGCGTCGTCGAACTGGCGCACGGCGCCGTCGTAAAGGTTGATGATTTGGTCCACGTCGAAGGCGCTGGCGTCCTCTTCCTGGCGTTTGATGATGGAGGAGGGGTCTTTCAGCCCGTCGATGGCGAATTTGGTGGACCCCCGGTAAGCGTGATCCGAGAACAAAGTGTAGTAGGGATACTCAGAGCCGAAGGGGGCATGGGTGGTGGCGATGAAGACGTTGAGCAGAAAGGGCTGTTTCTGCGCCGCAAGTTGGTTCAGCGCCTGTTCCGCTTCACGGGTCATGTGGCTCGTGAGCGGCACGCCAGCCAAATAGTACAGCTCGGGCAGAAAGCGGCGGCCGAACTGGTTGTGGGTGAACAGCGATAAAAACAGCCGGATATCCTTGGGGCCTTGGCGCATCAGGTATTTCAAGTTCCACTGGTCGGGCGCGGTGTGTGTTTCCTGAAAGCCTAAGGAGAGTTTGCTCAGATCGCTGGCGGCCCAGTCACCGATGCTCACCGTGTGATAACCGCTGCGCGCTAATATGCTTGGCAGGCCCGCGACGGGGAGCTGGGCCGCCTGATCGGAGATGTAGTTATCGCGTACGCCGTGGGTGTGCGGCCAAGTGCCGGTGAGCAGTGAGGTGATGCTGGGTGCAGTGCGCGCCAGTGGAACATAGGCGTTGGTGAAGAAGGTGCCCCGCGCGGCCAGTTGATCGATGAAGGGCGTCAAGTTACGAGTGTAGCCGTTGAGGCCAATGCGGTCGGCGCGGAGTGTGTCGGAGCCTATCAAGAGGATATTCGGCCGCGAGGTGTCTGAGGCGGGCGCCGCGGCTATGGGCGTAACCTCGGGTGCCCATGTTGCCCACAGACCGAGCGCGAGTACGCCACTCCATGCGCCGATCAGCCCCGCCGACCAGCGATACTTGCCTTGCCGCGCTAGGCGCCAAGCAGCCGTGGCGGTGATGATTACCACCAAGACAGCGAGCAGACTATCGGCAATCAGCAAGCGCCGCGGGCTCAGTTGTTCCCACAAAGGATGGAAGCGCGCCATGTCGTAAAGCGACGAGGCGACGATGCTGCTGGGGATATAGAGCAACTGATGGATGAATTGTACGGCGCTGAGCCCGGCCAGCCCTGCTCCGGCGGCGCAGGCGATGGCCCAGCGCCTTAGCCGCCAGTCGAAAATCGCGCAGAGACTGGCGTAGAGTAGGGCACCCAGTCCGCCGAGCAGGAAGGCGATCAACAGAGTCCAGCCCGCCAGGCGCGCCAAGGTGAAGGCGGCATAGCCGGTATAGTGGGCCAGAATTTCATCGCGGATGGTCGGGCCCGTGGTCGTGAAATCGAATGCTGATTTGACAAGCAAGACTAGGGTGAATACGACTGAGACAGCAAACACTAAACCCAACGCGGTGCGCAGGGAGGGTGAGGGTTGGGCGGGGTGCATGCCTAGCATGGCAGGTTGTGAAAGGGGGCTATTTGGTGCGTGCATTGTTCTGGCGCGGACGGCGCCACCTCGTATTTCCAATGGGGTAGGTTTGCAGCTTAATCATGCAGGTTCAGGAAGTTTTGCCAGCCTGGGCCGCGGGAATTATATCAGACCATCTCACGTGCCTGGGTTTTTCAGCCCGCGCGCCGCCAGAAGGCTAGGGTTTGCTTCCAACGTTGCGCCTCACTCGCCAGCACCTTGATGGGCAAAAACAGAAAACAGGCGGCATACACTGTTCCTCCGGCGAGGCACATGCCGAGTAAATACCAGGCGGGGTGCAGGTTGGCGTTCAAAGAATTAAAGCCGACATGGGCTGCCCATAACGTGCCGAACAGTATTGCGTTGAGCAAAAGGGCCGGCCGCAAGGCGGCGAGCAGCTGCGTGCCGCGTCCCGCCAGCGTAGTGTTCGCTAAGCGGAACAGGCGCCAGGTTTGATATGCCCTCAAGGTGATCACCGTCCCGGCGATGCCATTGAGACCCCAGCGGACAGTGATCAGACAGCCCGCGGTGAGCAATATCCCATAGACGATTTGGATGCGCATTTCGGCACCTAAGCGGTCCTGTGCCGCGATTACCGCGCGAGATGGCCAGGCGACGCAGTGGAAAATTCCGGCCAATACCAGGATTCGCAATGGTTCCGCCGCGCCCAACCAGTGGGCGCCGTAAACCACTTCGATAAAGGGCGCCGCGAGCCACCACAAACCCACATAAAGTGGCAAGGTATAGACGCTCACTAGGGTAATGGTGCGGAAATAAAGATAACGCGAGCTGGGTAGATCATCCTGTTGAGTGGATAAGGCGCGAAATGCGGTTTGATACGCAGGCTGGCCGATGATATCGATAGGCGTAAAGTGTAGACTTACGGCCTTGTTGTACAGGCCAAGGGTGGCAGGGCCGAGTAGCCGGCTGATAATAATGTTGTCGATCTGGCGGTTGACGTAGACCACTAGATTATTTACCGACATGCGCATGCCGTAGCCGCCGAGCTTTTGTATAACCGCCCGATTGAGATGGAGTTTGAGGGGTTGGCGAGCGAGAATCATCAGCAGGGGGATGGTGATGAGCTTGCTTATCAACGGACTGAGGATCAGGCTCCAAACGCCATAGTCCTGCCATGCGAGGCTCACCGCGATAATCCCGCTTAGCGCCATACTGAAAAACAGCATGCCGGCCTGGGCTTTGAAGCGCATTTCACGCTGTAATGACGCGTGGAGCGTGCTGTAAAACGGGCGCCAGAGGAAGTCGATGGCCGCGACCCGCATCAGTTCTACATAGCCGGGATTGTCGAAGGCCAAGGCAAACCATGGCGCGAATAGGTAAAAACCCGTGAAAATGAGGATGCCAATGATGAGTTGGACGGTGAACATCACATCATAATCACGCAGTCCAAGTTCTTTGCTCTGCACAAGGGCCATGGCGACCCCGCCGCCAGCGACCATGCCCACTACTCCGGTAAAGATTTGCACCGTGGTGACAAGGCCGAAATCCTCGGGTATCAGCAGGCGAGCCAGCGCGATGCCGAATATAAACTGGCTGACTTGAATGCCGACGTTTTTAGTGATCAGCCACTGAGTGCCGTTGCGCACTGAATTACCCAAGGTCACGATTTAATTAGCCTCGTTTTTCTGGCCTTGGCCGCTGTAGGTTGTATGGGGTATAGTTCGTTTGTCGCGCCTGTCGCCGCGGTGAAACCATAGCATAATATCGTACCGGTCAGGAGGGCCGCACGTTAGTTTCATCATACATATGGGATGTGTTCAGCCATTTGACTCTCCCACTTAACCCCTCCTTGAAGTGTTCGTCAGTAATATTTAGTTTGGACCTGAGACCTGGGTCACATCCGTTTTGCGATGGCCGTCCACGAGCCTGAGTGGAGTAGGCCGATAATTAACAATAGGCACACAGCATGTCTCGGCGTGGCTTCCTCAGCTAGCGCCGTGACAGACGATCAGGGATTCCAGTGAACTATCGGCAACTCCACGCAATGTTTGGCTCGTTTATATTTATCGCGTTGTCTCTCGTTCCGCCACTGGCCATGGCGGAGCGTCAGGCTCAATATGCCGCCCTGAATTACGATGTGGTCTATGTGCGTTGTCCCCGTGGCCGAGAACCGATGATTCGGCCCGATGGCGCGAGCGCGGCGATGTTGAATTGGGGTGGCGTCAATGATGTGTGGTTGTCCGCTGCCAACAATATTTATCAGCAACCTGGCTGTGATTTGGTGATGCATCACTCTGATCCGGCCTATGGAGGGGGTTTACGTCCAGGCCATCCCGGCCGGGAAGAGGTGCTGGTGAACTGTGATGAAGCTGATGCTAGTCAAGCCATCTGCACCATAGCCGATCCCAATGTCGCTTTCGACGGGCGGTCTATTATCTACACTAAATTCACCGATACCCGTCAGTGGGTGACTGATGAAGGTTTTTCTGGCGATGGTGGTATTGGGTCCAGCCGCCATAAGCAAAGTTTTATGCGCTTGTATCCCGATGGCGATGGGCCGGGTGGTGTATTTGGGCAACGCTTGCCCAGTCCCATCAAGGCTTTTAATGCCCCCGCGCTGATCTACCGTTATGATCTTCAAAGCCGCAGCGAAAGCTTGGTGTCTCCCCCGGCCACCCATTTCGCCGGCCGCGCGCATCCCGGCAAGGACAGTGAGTGGCGCAGCAATATCCCGGTGATGGATACCGGCCCCTTCTTTATGGCCGATGGCCGCATCGGTTTTACCAGCAATCGGGCCAGCGGGTTCTATCAATTTCAATTATTCGCCATGAGTCAGGACGGCAGCAATCTTGAGTTGCTGGGGCATCGGGCCATGGGCCAGCAACTGCATCCGGCCACGCTCAAGGATGGGCGCGTGATGTACACCAGTCAGGATGTCATGCTGCAAAAGGTGGACAATAATAATTATTCCTTGTTTACCATCAACGCTGACGGTTCCGATCCCTTCATCCTGGCGGGCAAACAGGATCCCACCGCCTTTTCCTACCATTACGCCACCCAACTATCCGACGGTGATGTGATAGTCACTCTGTATTACAACCACAACAACGGTGGTATGGGTTCCTTGCTGCGTTTTCCCATTGATCCGCCCGGTCCGGACTTCATGCATCTCGAAGGAGGACTCGATAATACCGTACCTTTTTTGAAAGAAGGTTGGCGCTCCGGCGTGGGGCTGATCCCCTTTGCCCGGGTGGGACAGTTCGTGCTGACGCCCCAAGCCCGCTGGGGCGATGCTCAGGCTTTGTCCTATGATTCAACCGCTGATTACTGGTTGCATCCCAGTGACGGCCGCACGGTGACCATGACTGGGAAATTCTCCCACCCCGCGGCGGCGCCGGATAATGATTTACTGGTGACCTACACGATTGGCGGCTCATCCACGATGGAGCACCCGGCCTTGCGCGACCGCAACGCGGCTTTGCAAATGATAGGTAAGGATGCGGGCATTTGGCTCTTACCGTTGGATACCCGCAGCGAGCGACGGATTCAACACATCGCCGACGATGGGCTGATCGTGGTGGACTTTCCCGAATATCACGAAATCATGGCGCGGCCGTTGGTGACATACAACCGTATCTACTCGATGGCCAAACCAGGCATCGACACGGCGGGGAAACCTACGCGCCAGGCGCAAGTGACTGACAATTCGGGTACCAAGGATCTCCGCCTGCCTGCGGGGGCGCCGTGGGGTCTTTCAGGAGCGGCATCCTTGTATGACCGGGAAACGCGTTCATTGAACGGCATCCCTTGGAATATGCAAGATGGCGGCGGCGTGATGGCCGGACGCACCTATCTCAATCTCGCCGCGAATGGCGCGGACTTGGCAATCTTCGATAACGCGGAGGTCTATGGCATCCGCGTGCTGCTGCCCTTGCCGCCCGTGCCCAATAATTATTCAGGTGGTGTTGAGCAATGGGCTGGGATTCAGAAACACCATATGCGTATATTGGGCGAGTTTCCCGTACGCAAAGCCGATGGCACGCCCTTGGACGGCCAGGGTAATCCCGACACCAGTTTCATCGTGCGCTTGCCGGCGGATACGCCCTTCTTGTTTCAGAGCATCGACAAACGCGGCATGGCGCTCGACATTGAAACCGCGGCGCGGACGGTTGCTCGCGGTGAGCAGCAATTATGTACGGGTTGTCATGTGCATACCCGCGAGGGCATGGATCCCTTTCAATCACTGGCCAAGCGGGACACCAGCGTCTTTGGTGACTTCACTGGTCAGAGCGCACCCTTGTTCGCGGGTTTGGACTCCGCGGGTAAGCCGCAAGTGCGCTCGGCCACAGACATCTATCGCTCACTCGCGGGTGTGAACGCGCGGCGCAGTTTCGCGGTGGACTGGAAAAACGGGATCAGTGATGTGATCGAGCGCCGTTGCGCGAGCTGTCATGGCGAGGGCAAGCCGGCGCAAGTCCTGACCGGTCTGCGGCTGGACGGCGACGATCGCAGCTATGAGCTGATCACCTCGAATCAATATAGGCGCGAAGACGGCGCCGTCATCAATTCTAATACCCGCCCGGGCGATGGTCTGACCGATGTGCTGGCTAAGACGCCGGGTAGCGATCGCATTACCCCTCGCAACAGCTGTTGCACACCGTCGCGCTGGTTGTCGCTCAATAGCGCGCGCTCCAGCATGCTGGTGTGGGCCTTGTACGGCGAACGCATGGACGGACGCGACCCGCTGACGGGATTGCCGCCCGCAGGCAGCGGCGTGCCAGTGGATGATTGGGGGCGCGAAAACCCGGAAATCTGGCCCTTGGTCGGTGAGCATGCCGCTTATGTCGCGGATATGAGTGAGGATGAAAAACGCTTGATCGCCCGCTGGATCGACTTGGGCGCGCCTAAGCTCAATATTCACGATGATCTCGCCCGTCCGGTGTTGACACTCACGCCGGTGCCGAGCGGCGGGGTGGTGAATACGGTGCTGGTGGGCGTGTGGGATGACTCCGCTTTGGATTACAGCCGTTTTGCCGTGCGCCACAACGGCAAGCTCATCATGAGCGGCGCCGAACTCACCGGCGAACCGAACGTGATCAGCGTGAGCCTGCCCGTCGGCCTGACTGACACCAATGCCGGCGATCACCAATTTGAATTTGAGATTTGGGACCGCCCCGACCGCGCCTTGAGTCTGGTCAAACCCGGTGTGGCGGCGGCCAATCGCAGCCGGATTGCTATTGATGGCCGTGGTTTGTTGCGCATGGTCGGCATCTCCACCAACCGGGCGCCGCGTTTCACCAGTGCTACTCTGCGCGTGGCCATGGGCTCCAGCGGGACTGCCGTGCCCTATGTCGATGACCCCGACGTGGGAGACAGTCACCTCATTTCCTTCGTCGCGCAACCCGCGCACGGAGAGGCTTCGGTGGAGAATAATAAACTCGTCTACCGGCCCAATCCCGGCTATCTCGGCCGCGACAGCTTCACCTATCAAGTGGAAGACTTGAGCGGTCTGACGGTGAAAGGCACGGCGGCGGTGGAGGTCGTGGAAGCCACGGTGCTGGCGGTGGAGGCGGCCGCGGCGGGCGGCGGCTCCACTAGCAAAGCGAACGGTGGCACGGGTGGCGGCACCAATAGTGGCGGCACGGGAACGGTTGCGGCGGGTGGCGGCGCGGGGATGGCCGCCGCGGGTGGCGGCGGCGCGCTGGCCTATTATTGCTTGTGCCTGCTTTTATTGTCGGCCGCTATGCGGCGCGGGCGTGCCACCGGGCTACGCCATTGCAGAGCGGGCCGCGTTTAGGGTGCGGCGGCCGCCGCACTGATGTTTTTCAATTGATGCACGCGGCTGCCTTGTTCATCACGGACTTCGACGCGCAGGCTGGTGCCGGCCGGGCTGAAAAACCAGCGGGTGACGCGCGCCGCTCCGCTGATCTCTATTCCGATCTCATCTGGCTTATTGCCTTCAAGGCGCGTGATTTCGTGCCTGGGTATTTGTCCCGCCAAGCTCGGCAACATCACCACTAAGAAATGATCTTCCAGCTGGTCCGCGGCGGGCGATAATTCAATGCGCCATTGGCCCGGTTCGGCGTCCTTGCGCCGCGCCAGTTTGGCTTGCACGCCTTCATCGTAGTTATATCCGTCCACTTCAAAAGCGTGCCCCTCACCGCCCACGAGCTTGAGCGTGTGTTGCGCGGGGAGTAGCACATGGCCTTCCAAGTTGCCGCCCGCGTGCCCCGCGCCGTCGCGGGCGGCGACGCGCAGTGTAAAGCCATCGGGCGTGAGCGCCGGTTTTTCCAGGCTGTGCAGCAACCAGCGTTTGCGAAATTGCGCTTGGGTGGCGCGCACCGTGTCGAAGACGATGATGACGTCGTCGATGCGGTCATAGGCAAAGACGCGGCGGAAATTTTCGACGCGGCGCGTGCGCTGCGAGAAGCTGCCGCTGCCGGAATAGCGGTTGGTGTAAGCGGGCGTGATATCCGCGATGGCGACATTCAGACCGTCATCGATGAGCAAATTTTCGATGTGACCGGTGTGATAGAGCTCGCGCTTGGCCTGCCATTCGGCTACGTCCAGCGGCGCGGGGTCGGCGCCCCAGCCCGAGCCGATGCGGCGCTGGCCGCCGTCGTTGGCGATATGGCGCGCCTCGTTTTTACCGCGCGGCGGTATCGGCACGGTGTCAGCGGGGTCGGTGACGGTAAGCGTGTTGTGGGCGATGGTTTGATAGGTGTAGTTCATGTGGTGGTCGGCGCCGTAATTGGGGCCGTACAGGCCGCTATCGATGGCCAGAGCGCCGCCTTTATAAATCGTGAACGCCCCTTGATCGAGGTGCGAGTGCGACCAGTAATTATCCCCGGCCTTGAAGTCGACATAGGTCGCATCGGGACCCCAGTCACTGCGTGCGCTGAGCAGGCCGATGCCGTCGAAAAATTGCGCCAGCGGCAGACGGGTGAGCGCCGCCGGGTTGGACATCGTTCTGTCCACCAGCGGCCCCCAGGGCCATGAGCTGGGGACCGGGCCTTTCGGCGGCGGGCGCAGGCTGAAGCTGGGCGCGTGCTGGTATTCCGCCGCCAGCGCCCATTGATCGGGCACGGCGCGGTCGAAGAAGGCGGCGTCGCCCCAGCGGAAATAGGTGCCGTCGGGGCGGGTGCGGTAGACCAGAAAATCCAGAAAGCCGCGCAAGCCCGGTTCGCTGGCGAAGAGGTCTTCGCCCGTGGCCTTGCGCCACATCGCGGGCAATTGATAGACCGCGTCGCCGATGCCGATGCCGACGTATTCGCCGCCCTCGTGCCAGCCGCCGTTGCGCCCCATCACCTGCCGCCACACCGGCAGGATACGGTTTTTCCAATAATCTTGGGTGAAGGCCATCACCGCCTCGCCGCGCGGGTCGTCGCCGTAGAGGGCGATGGCGCAGGCCATCAAGGCTTGAAAGGGGCTGTTGTAAAGATAGACGTTGTAGGGCGAGAGCCGCTGTTCGCGGATGAAACGGATTTCGTATTCGCAACCCTCGGCGAGCTTGCCGCGCAGTTGCGCGCGCTGGCTCTCGCTCCATTGATCGTAGAGCCAGTCATAGGCCATCGCCACGGGTTTGGTTTGGTCGTGGCCGCGGGCAATGTATTTTAGATTCATGAGTGTTTGATGTAAGGCCGCGAGGTTTTGGCTGCCGGGTTCGATGTAGGCCATTAAGATGGCGGGGTTGAGATGGCCATTGTCCGCGTGGCGTAGTTGTTGTTTGATGTACTGGGGATTGCGTTCGCGCAGTGTCTCGATGTCTTGGGTGCTGGGCGCGGGCAGGCGGGGATGCGCTTGACGAAAATATGGGAGATGGACCGCGGTCAGCTCTCCGGTTTTGGGCAGATGCGCCAAGGACCGGCCCTCGACGGGATTTTCGCGGGCGGGCATGAAGCCCCAAATCGTCAACAGGCTCACGGCAATCACGCTGAAGCTGAGAAGCGCGGCGCGGGGGCTTAAGCGCGGATGCGGCGGGGTTTCAGTCATTTTTTTGTTGTGGCCGCCGTGGACCTGCA
Source organism: uncultured Gammaproteobacteria bacterium (assembly GCA_947259075.1). Taxonomy (GTDB): domain Bacteria; phylum Pseudomonadota; class Gammaproteobacteria; order DRLM01; family DRLM01; genus CAKKSB01. The sequence goes on from CAMYKQ010000040.1 coordinate 32,861, forward strand.
GTAGCCACGGCAAGCTCCAGCCCAGCAGTGCGAGGATGACATCGGTGATGTCGGGATGCAGGCCCGGTATGCGGGTTTGTAGATATTGCAGTCCGAGTGTATATGTGAACACCGCGATACCGCCTGCCAGCATCACGCCGCGCCGCGGTTGGCGGAGGAGGCTGAGATACGCCAATGCGGCGAAGGGCCATAACGCGGCGATGAGATCGTTAAGCGCGCCTGGCTGGTGTTGATGATCGCGAAACGGCAGCCAGTTGAAGGCATGGAGCGTCACGTTGGGATAAGGGTCAGTTCGCAATTGCGCCAGGGTGTAGGCCAGCAATAGCAACAGGCTTGCGAGTAAGGCCCAAGTTTTTTTTGGTAAGGCGATCAGTAGCGGCAAAACTAAGAGTCCGCCGACGCTGCCGATCAAGGCCTCTAATGATAATTGGCGGCCAACGACCGGGATTTGCAGAAATAACACGGCCAGTACGACGACGCCGAAATAGCGCACTAGGCGATAACCCGGTGTAAGAAGGGTGGCGGTTAGCAGCCCCAGTCCGGCTACCGTGCAGACCTGAGCCAGTGCTTGGGTAAGATTGAAGGTGCTGCTGAGTTGTTTCAATGTCTGCAACAACGGCCTTAGGCCTTCGGCGAGATTGCCCCGGTCGAGGGAGGGGATCAGCGGTAGCAATTGCGCCAGTAGCCACAGCGCAAGCACGAGCAAACCGATGTCGGCGAGTGGGCCTGAGACGAACCAATGCTCACGCAGCCGCCGTACACCCCCGCCGTAAAATAGATGAAGCTTGAGATAATTCGCCGCTAGCGCGCCGATGAGGGTGCCGCTGCCGTTGAGCGCGGTGTCGAGCAAGGATGGTACCCGCTGGGGTATGTAGTTTTGTAAGTACTCCAGTCCCAGACTGAGCGCGACCCCGCACAGCGTCGTGAGGATGATGGCGGTGCCGGCGCTGACACGGCGCCGCCACCCCAACATCAGCAACAGCCCCAGGGGCAGGTACACCGCTAAGTTGACGATGATATCGCTGCGCGAGACCTGAGACGGCCAGCTCAAAGGTATGAAGTGATCAAGGACGGTGCGGTGCCAGTCCCAGCTCGTTAGGGGAAAGAGGGTGCCGTAAACCAGCAGCAATAAATAAACACTGCTTAATTTCCCAAAGACCCGGGCGTGGCGGTCAGCGGAGCGTTGCGATGGCTGTGAGTCTGCTGTCACGAAGTCGCTCATAGGCTGGTTTTTCCGGAGAATGAGGCCGGTTGTTTCGCGTCCTTGACTCTCACGGCACGGGACTCTGGTGAATGATTGTGGTATTTGTGATGGAGCGTCATTATTCAAGACGGAATTGTATCAGAGGCATTTTAAGGATGGTCGACAAACACATGATGCACGGGTTTGGCCTGCGAGTGCTGTGGTGGTGCGCGGTGCCGTTGCTCGCGGGAATGCTGTTCGAGAGCGCTCAGGCCGCTGAATTTCCCGATACCGTGTCCCGCATCAAGGCCAGTGTGGTGGGCGTTGGCAGCTTGGAGCGGACCCGCCGGCCGCCGGCGCAGTTACTCGGTACCGGTTTCGTGGTGGGCGATGGCCGCCACATTTTGAGTAATGCCCATGTGGTGTCGGCGAGCCTGGATAAAAGCAAAAAAGAAAGCATCGTGGTGTTCGTGGGGTCGGGCGTGGAGCCCGAGGTGCGCTTGGCCACCAAGGTGGCGGAAGACCTCGAACATGATTTGGTTTTACTGAAAATTTCCGAAGCGCCATTGCCGTCGGTGAGCTTGGGCGATTCGGATGTGGTGCGCGAGGGCGAGATATATGCCTTCACCGGTTTTCCCATCGGCGCGGTGCTGGGTTTATATCCCGCTACCCATCGCGGCATGGTGGCGGCCATCACGCCCATGGCGGCGCCGCTCAATGCCGCCAAACAACTTACGCCGGCGCTTATGCGCCGCTTGCAGTCCAATTACACCGTGTTTCAACTGGATGCCACGGCGTATCCGGGTAATTCCGGTAGTCCGCTTTACGATATGTCCACCGGCGAGGTGCTGGGGGTTATCAATAAGGTCTTCGTGCAGGAAAGTAAGGAGACCGTCTTGGAAAAGCCCAGCGGAATATCCTATGCCATACCTATTAATTACGCGAAGGCGCTGATGCGTGAGGCGGGATTGTAATGGGGTGTGGCGGGAAATAAAAAGGCGGCTTGCGCCGCCGTCGAAGTTCTTCTTTTTTGAGATTATTTATTATAATTATACCCAACTGCTTTGAAGCGTCGCCGCGCGGTGAAGCGCGTTCCCCCGACTGCCAACCACTGAGACCCAGTGTGCATTTCATGAAGCACGGATCAGGCCAGTTTTGGCCTATAACTTTTTTTTCAATACCTTAGTGATTTCGAGGCGGGTGCGGCCTAGTTTGTTTGGCCAATTTGTAAAAAAAATCGACATGCGCTGCGCTATGGTAAGCGCGGTGGGATGGGGTCCTTGCCCTGATTGCGGTTGATGGCGCGGGATTTATGGTTACTGGGTGTTTGAGCGCGGAAGGCGTTTGGCCTAACTCACTAAGCGAACGCGTCAAATTGAGCGATGAAGGCGAGGGCAATGCGGCGGCGATACGCGCGTGGCCGGGCCGGACGGGCCGGTAACCGGGGGTGCGGATTGACGCATCGCGTAGAGCCTGTAATATACGATACTTCCTTACTTTCGCAGAATAATAACTGAGGCGGAGTGGGGTATAACCGATAGGCAGCGAGAGGGGTGGACCATGTGGAATAAGATGCAGATGTGGGGGGCGGTAGTGGCGATGGCGCTGGGCGCCTCGTTGGCTCAGGCAGCGGATTCCTTGCCGGGCGATCCCGCCGCGGGTGAGGCAAAGGCGGGTTTATGCGGTGGTTGCCACGGTTTTGACGGAAACAGCGAAGATGCCACGTTCCCGCGCTTGGCCGGACAGTATGCCAACTACATCGCCAAGCAAATACAAGATTTCCAGCGCGGTTTGCGCACCAACAACGAAACCATGGCCGGGATGGCGGCGATGGTCGAGAGTGAGCAAGATGCCCGTGATATCGGTTCTTATTTCCAATCACAGAAAATGGCCAAATCGCCTTTGACGTCCGCCGACAAGAAGCTGGTGGAAAAGGGTGAAAAAATCTTTTATCAGGGTAACCCCAAAAGCAACGTCTATGCCTGTGTGAATTGCCATGGCGAGAGGGGTCGCGGCAAGGCACCAAATGTATCCGTGTTTCCGGTGATCGGCGGTCAGCACCGCGATTATTTAGTCAAGCAGCTCAATAATTTCCGGGCAGGCGAGCGCAGTAATGACCCGGCCGGCATGATGACTGATATCGCTAAAAATATGACTGAAGAGGAATTGCAGGCGGTGACGGCGTATTTGGCCAGCTTGCTGTAAATCCTAAACGGGCCGTAGATTTCGTGGAGAAGGGCGGACAGGGTGTCCGCCCTTTTTTATTCTCGTCCGGGTTCAGCGGCGCGGAAAGGCCACCAAGTGTTGTGCGTCGATGCGGATGCCCGCCTCATGGCCTTCGGCGTAATCGAAGTGGCTGGGAAACAGTGAGAGCACCGTGGTGCCGGTGGGCAGGCGCATGGTGTAAAGAATCTCGGCACCCTTGAAAGTCTTGCTAAGGATATGGCCGCGCAAGGCGCTGTCCGGGTCGTGGATCACGTCATCGGGGCGCAATAGCACGTCCACCGCGGTGCCCGGCGGCCACAGATAGGCGCGGTCGCCGGGGATGATGCCGACCTCGGTTTCTATGCTGTCGGCGGTGCGTACCGTGCCCGGCAGAAACACGCCTTGGCCGACGAAGTTGGCGACGAAGCGGTCGAGCGGTTCGTGATAAATATTGCTGGGCGTGTCCCACTGCACGATCTGCCCGGCGCGCATGATGCCCACCATATCGCCCAAGGCGAAGGCCTCTTGTTGATCGTGCGTGACCAGCAGCGCGGCGATGCCTTGGTCCTTGAGGATGGCGCGCACCTCGCTACCCAAGCGTTCGCGCAGGTCCACATCCAAATTGGAGAAAGGCTCGTCCATGAGGATCAGCTCCGGCCGCGCCGCCAAGGCGCGGGCCAGGGCCACGCGTTGTTGCTGACCGCCCGATAACTCGTGCGGATAGCGATCGCTATAGCCTTCCAGTCCCACTACTTTGAGCAAACGCTCCGCGGTTTCATTGCGCGCGGCGCGCGACATATCCCGTAAGCCGAAACAAATATTGCGCGTCACATCCAAGTGGGGGAAGAGGGCGTAGTCTTGAAACACCATGCCCAAGCGGCGTTTTTCCGGGGCGAGGGTATAACCGGCGCGCGAGGCGGTGACGCCGCGCAAGAGAATCTCGCCTTGGCTCACCGCTTCGAAGCCGGCGATGGCGCGCAGCACGGTGGTCTTGCCGCAGCCGCTGGGGCCGAGCAGGCAGGCGATACTGCCTTTGTTGATGTGCAGCGAGAGCGCGCGGACGACGGGGTTATCGTCGTAGCGGCATTCGATGTCTTTAATTTCCAGCAGTGCGTTCACGGCGATGATTCTGCTTCAATCCGAGGCCACACGATAGTGGCAAAGCCTGGCGCTGTCCAATGCCCGGATGTGGTTTGATGCTGAGAGTGATGCGTGGGCCGGCGTTTGATATCGGGGCCGTGAACAAGGGGCGCGCGGCGGCCACGGCTCAGGCCTTGAGCAATAATTCCAGCAGCGCCTTTTGCGAATGCAGGCGGTTTTCCGCCTCGTCCCATACCACGCTACGCGGACCTTCGATGACCTCATTGCTCACCTCTTCGCCGCGATGCGCGGGCAGGCAGTGCATGAACAGCGCGTCGGCCTTGGCCGCGGCCATCACCGCCGCCGTCACTTGATAGGGGCCGAAGGCCACGCGGCGCATCTGCTCTTCTTCTTCTTGGCCCATGCTCGCCCAGACATCCGTGACCACTAAATCCGCGCCGCGCGCGGCGGCCAGCGGATCGTGGCTGAGGCTGACGCAGTCTCCCGCGGCGTGGACGATGTCCGGATCGGGGGCGTAGCCGTCGGGGCAGGCGATGCGCAGTTTGAAATCGAGCAATTGCGCGGCGTGAATATACGAATGGCACATATTATTGCCGTCGCCGAGCCACGCCACGGTTTTGCCGCGGATATCGCCGCGGTGTTCGAAATAGGTCTGCATATCCGCCAGTAATTGGCAGGGGTGTTCGCGGTCGGTGAGAGCATTGATCACCGGCACGCGCGCGTGCGCGGCGAAGAGTTCCAGCTTGCTGTGTTCATAGGTGCGGATGGTGATGATGTCCACCATGCGCGACAGCACCCGCGCGGTGTCCTCGATGGGTTCGCCGCGGCCGAGCTGGGTATCACGCGGCGAGAGAAAAATGGCGTTGCCGCCGCACTGATACATCGCGGCCTCGAAGGCGACGCGGGTGCGGGTGGAGGATTTCTCGAAGATCATGCCCAGCACTTTGTGGCTGAGCGTGTCGTGGCTCAGGCCGCGCGCGCGCTCCTCACGCAGCTGCGAGGCGCGGGCGATGAGGGCGCGGAATTCCGCGCCGGACAAATCCAATAAAGAAAGAAAATGACGGACGGCCATGGCGACGCCTCAGGCCTGTTCGGCGCGGGCGAAGTCGGTCACCAGCTCCGCCACGGTCTCGGCGATCCGGTCCGCCTCCGCGTCGCTGAGTATCAGCGGCGGCAATAGCCGCACCACCCGCTCGGCGGTGACATTGATGAGCAGGCCGCGTTCCAGCGCCTTGCCCACCAGCTCGCCGCAAGGGCGGTCGAGTTCGATGCCTATCATCAGGCCGCGGCCGCGGATGCCGCTGGTGAGTTTGCATTCGGCGCCGTCGCACTGCGTGAGGCGCGCGCGCAGGGCCGTGACCATGCGTTCGCCGAGTTCGGCCGCGCGGGCGATGAGCTGATTTTTCTCCAGCGTAGCGATCACCGCCAGCGCCGCGCTGCAGGCCAGCGGATTGCCGCCGAAGGTGGAGGCGTGATTACCCGGTTTGAAGATGTCCGCCGCCGCGCCGCGCGCGAGGCAGGCGCCGATGGGCACGCCGTTGGCGAGGCCCTTGGCGAGGGTGATGACGTCGGGTGTCACGCTGCTGTGCTGAAAGCCGAACCAGCGGCCGGTACGGCCCATGCCGGTCTGCACCTCGTCGAGCATCATCAGCCAGCCTTGCTGGTCGCACAGTGCGCGCACGCCGGCGAGGTAATCGTCATCGGGGATGACCACGCCGCCTTCGCCTTGCACGGGTTCCAGCAACACCGCGACCACGCCGCTGCTGTTTTTAGCGATATTGTGCAGCGCTTCGAGGTCGTTGTAGGCGACGCGGAGAAAGCCGCGCACCAGCGGTTCGAAACCGGCTTGCACCTTGCGGCTGCCGGTGGCGCTCAAGGTGGCGAGGGTGCGGCCGTGAAAGCTGCCTTCGGCCACCACCACCGTGGGCAGGCTGATGTCTTTATTATGGCCGTAGAGCCGCGCGAGTTTGATCGCGGCCTCGTTGGCCTCGGCGCCGGAGTTGCAGAAAAAGGCTTTGTCCATGCCGGCGAGGCGGGTGAGCTGTTCGCCCAATTGCTGCTGTTTGGCGATGCCGTACAAGTTGGAGGTGTGAACCAGGGTGCGCGCTTGCGCGCAAATGGCGTCGGCCACCGCCGGGTGGGCGTGGCCCAGGCCGCACACGGCGACGCCGCTGATCGCGTCCAGATACTGTTTGCCCGCGTTATCCCACAGCCACGCCCCTGCGCCGCGCTCGAAAGTGACCGGCAGGCGGGAGTAGGTTGACATCAATGCCTCGGTCATCGTCTTGTCACCATCCACCATAAAGCAAAAAAGCAGCCCCATGGGAGGCCGCCGCTAGACCAAAGGCGCAATGTTACAACCTCTTTTTATGCCTGGCAAATGTCCGTGTGCCACCCGGGCGGCGCGGGTCTTGCGGGCCACGGCCGCCGCCGGGCTTGCCGCTGGCGCTAAACCCCGGTTATATAAAACGTGTCACATCCCTGTAATATTTTTCCTGTAATTAAGAGCGGGTTTTTTTAAAGGGCTTGGAGCCATGACGGTCACTATTTTGTGCGTTGAAGATGAGGCGGCGATCCAGCAGCTCATGGACTTGGCCTTGCGCCGGGCTGGATTCGACGTGGCGCTGGCCGCCGATGTGACGCAGGCCCGGGCCGCCATCGCCAGCCGCCGTCCGGATTTGATCCTTTTGGATTGGATGTTGCCGCAAGTGAGCGGTCTGGAATTCGCGCGGCAGTTGAAGCAGGACGGCGAGACCCGCGATGTGCCTATCATCATGGTCACCGCCTGCGGTGAAGAGTCCGACAAAATTCGTGGCCTCGACAGCGGCGCGGATGATTACGTGACCAAGCCCTTCTCGCCGCGAGAGCTGGTGGCGCGCATCAACGCGGTGTTGCGCCGCGCCGCGCCGCATGCGGCGGAGGAGGTGATGGAGGTGCAGGGTTTGCGCCTGGACGCCTCCAGTCATCGCATCACCGCCGGCGGCGATGAATTGAATATGGGCCCCACCGAATTCCGCTTGCTGCATTTTTTCATGAGTCACGCGGAACGGGTGTACAGCCGCGGCCAATTGCTGGATCGCGTGTGGGGCGGTGATGTCTACGTCGAAGAACGTACCGTGGACGTGCATATCCGCAGATTGAGGAAGGCCTTGTCCTTGCACGGGCACGACCGTTTCATCCAGACTGTGCGCGGAGCGGGCTATCGCTTTTCAACGCAGGGGTAGGGAGTGACGGATTCGTGGTGGCCGGAAATCGGGCGCATGGCCGGTTTGATCGTCGCGGCATTATTGCTGGGATGGTTGAGCGGGCATGTGCTGTTTTTTCTGTGGCTGTTCACTACCGGCTATCTCATCGCGCATTTGCTGCGGATACGGCGTTTGGAGCGGTGGCTGAGCAGCGGCGCCGGGCCGCCGCCGCACGGCGGCAGTGGCGTATGGGGCGAGGTGTTTTATCAATTGCAGCGCATGCGGCAGCATCATTGGCGCCGCAAGCGTACCGTCACGCAATACCTGCAACGTTTCCGCGAATTGACCGCGGCCATGCCCGACGCCACCGTGGTGTTGCGCACCGGCGGGGAGATCGAGTGGTTCAACGAGGCGGCGGGGCGTATGCTCGGCCTGCGTTCGCCGCATGACATCGGTCAGCGCATCGCGAATTTGGTGCGCCACCCCGTTTTCATCGAACACCTGCGGGCGCGGCATTTCACCGATCCCGTCGAGTTTCCTTCACCGGTGAACCTTGATTTGGTGTTATCCGTAAGCGTCGTCCCCTACGGTCAGGAGCAATTGCTGCTGGTGGCGCGCGACGTCACCCGCCTGCATCGGCTGGAACGCACCCGCCGTGATTTCGTCGCCAATGTCTCCCATGAATTGCGCACGCCGTTGACGGTGCTGCGCGGCTTTGTCGAGATGCTGGAGGATGGCCGCGAAAATTTGACGGACGAGGAGCGCCGTTCGCTGAATTTGATGGATGAGCAGGCCAAACGGATGGAGCGCATCGTCAATGATCTGCTGCTGCTGTCACGTTTGGAAACCGATGAGCGTCCGCCGCGGCGCGGGCCGGTGGCGGTGCCCGCGTTGCTGGAGCTGCTCAATAGCGAGGCGCGGGCCATGAGCGGGACTAGGCACAATATCAAGTTTGAAGTGGATGCGGCCTTGAGTTTGCGTGGCGGCGAGGATGAGTTGCGCAGCGCCTTCACCAATTTGGTGAGCAACGCGGTGCGCTACACGCCGGAGGGCGGCAATATTCGCATCCGGTGGTACGCCGATGCGCAGGGCGCGTATTTTCAAGTGCGCGATACCGGCATGGGCATCGCGGCGCATCATATCCCGCGTCTCACCGAGCGCTTCTATCGAGTTGATGTCGCGCGTTCGCGGCAGACCGGCGGCACCGGACTGGGTCTGGCCATCGTCAAACATGTGCTGGAACGCCATGAGGCGCAGCTGCATGTAGAGAGTACGGTGGGGCGCGGCAGCGTGTTTACCTGTCATTTTCCCGTGAGCTTGGTGGTGCGTGCCTGAGGCCTTGTCATATGAATGTCATACATCCCGCCTACACTGGGGGCCATGCCGGAGTTGGGTCCGGCGAATTGGGTCTATCCGGATGAGCCGGTGGACCATGAATCACGGCAGGTGAGGAGTGAAAATATGCGTTTACTTAAATTAGTGACAGTCATGGGTGTCGTGGCCGCGACAGCGGTTTCCTTCACCGCCTCGGCGGCGGGCGTGGATGCGGCCTTGCCGGAATATAAGCGCGCCAGCGGGGTGTCGGGTAACCTCTCCAGCGTCGGCTCCGATACCTTGGCCAATTTGATGACGCTGTGGTCGGAAGAATTCAAGCGCGAATATCCCAATGTCAACTTGCAGATTCAAGCGGCGGGTTCTTCCACCGCGCCGCCGGCCTTGACCGAAGGCACATCCAATCTCGGTCCGATGAGCCGCGCGATGAAGAGCAACGAGATCGAGGCCTTCGAAAAGAAATACGGCTACAAGCCCACGGCGGTGCGTGTCGCCATCGATGCCTTGGCGGTCTACGTCAACAAAGATAACCCGATCGAAGGTATGAGCCTGCAACAAGTCGACGCGGTGTTTTCCAGCACGCGCAAATGCGGCACTGCCGAGGATATCAACCGCTGGGGTCAGCTTGGCCTCACCGGCGCGTGGAAGACCCGCGACATGCAGTTGTTCGGCCGTAATTCGGTGTCCGGCACCTACGGCTATTTCAAAGACCATGCCTTGTGCAAAGGTGACTTCAAGTCCGGCGTGAACGAGCAGCCGGGTTCGGCCTCGGTGGTGCAGTCGGTCACCGCCTCGGTCAACGCCATCGGTTACTCGGGCATAGGCTATAAAACCTCCGGGGTGAAGACGGTGGCCTTGTCCAAGAAAGACGGCGAACCCTTCATCGCAGCGAGCGACGAGAATGTCTTGTCCGGAAAATATCCCTTGGCGCGCTTCCTCTATGTCTACGTCAACAAGCACCCCAACAAACCGCTGCCGCCGCTGGAGCTGGAATTCATCAAAATGGTGTTGTCGAAGAGCGGTCAGGAGGTCGTGGTTAAGGACGGTTACATCTCCATGCCCGCCAAGATCGCCAATGAAGAGTTGGCCAAGTTGCAATAAGCCCGCTTGATTTTCACTGTGACTATCAACGTCCCGCTTCGGCGGGACGTTTTTTTTATGGGTTTGTTGGCGTGGTGACGTAAACAGCAAGGCCGCGAAGAATCAGGCGGCGGTTCCCAGCATGATGCGCACGGCGGAGCGGAAGTCTTCCAGCTGAAAATCCTTGAACATGAGGCCGTGGTGGTTGCGGTCGCGGTTGTTGCTGCCGTGATGCGCCACCATGGCCTCCATTTGGTAGCTGCGCTGTTTGCCGCCGGCATCGAGGGCCAGCGTGAGCTTGACCAGTGCATGCGGTGGCAGGGTGATGCAGCCGGTATCGATCAAGGCGCCGTCGAGACTGACATTCAGCACCTTGCCGCGGAGTAATCCCAGCGGACGGTGGAAAATGATGGCGTGTGCCTGTACCGGTGTGCGTGGACTCCAGCGGTGTTCGAGACGCATGGCATTCTCCTCCTGTGGTGTTCTGCCCATCCTGTGAGCGGGTCCAGTTCTTTGTCCGGCACATGCCGTGCCGCCGAGGGACAGCGTATTGGCCCGCCATGACACTAAGGCGGCATTTTCATTATTTTTTTATGACAGCGGGTGGGGTTTTGTCATATCTTTGTCACATTCCTTCCGTATCGTGGCGCGATGATTTCCGAGACCCCGCAAGCATCCATTTCTGCCGAGGCCGCTAAGCGCAGCCATCGCCGCTGGCGCTGGCGCATGGCCAAGGATGCCCTGGCCCGCCACGGGGTGGCGGCGGGCGGACTCGGTGTAATCGTCGCGATTCTGCTGATCTTTTTCTATTTGCTGTATGTCGTGGTTCCGCTGTTTAAATCCGCGGAGACTGAGGCGGTGGCCAGCTATGCGTTGCCGGCGCCCGCCGCGGGCGCCACCGCGTATTTGGCGATGGAGGAGCAGGCGGAGATCGGCGCGCGGTTTACCGCGCAAGGCCATGTGGTGTTTTTCCGGGTTCATGACGGCGCCGTGGTGCTGGACGAGTCGGTGACGCTGCCGGCCGGGGTGACGATTACCAGTGTCGGCACCGGCATCCCCGCGCGCGGGGTCGTGGCCTACGGTTTGTCCAATGGCCAGGCGCTGGTGGTGAGGCAGGTTTACCGCGTGAGTTTCCCCGGTAATCAACGCACCATCACCCCCGCCTTGGAATACCCCTTGGGCGAGGCGCCGGTGTTGATAGACGCGGCCGGGCGGGCCTTGAGCCGCATCGCGGTGCAGGGCGATGGTGATCAAACCACCTTGCTGGCCTATACCGCCGATGGCGAGCTGGTGCTCAGTAACCTTCACCGCGAAGAATCTTTTCTTGGCGACAGCGATAGCGTGGAAACGGTTTCCGCCGTCTTGCCGCGGCCGCCCGGCGCCGTGGAGTATATTTTGCTGGACCCCGAGCAGCGTCATGCCTACTTCGCTAGTGCCGACGGTGAGCTGCATTTTTACGACATCGGCGACAAGTCCTCGCCGCGGCTGATACAGCGCTTGCGGGTGGTGCCGCAGGGCAATCGCATCACCGCCTTGCGTTTTCTCACCGGTGGCACTTCGTTGCTGGTGGGTGAGAGCAGCGGCGTTATTTCACAATGGTTCCCGGTGCGCGACGCCCGCAATAATATGGTGTTGACGCGGATTCGCGACTTCACCGATCAGCGTGGAGGCGTGACCGCCATCGCCGCCGAGTTTGCCCGCAAGGGTTTTCTCGCCGCCGACAGCCAAGGCAAGGTGGGCATTTATCACACCACCGCCCAACGGACCTTAACGGTGGCTAAGGTCAGCCAAACACCCTTGGTCAATTTGGCCGTGGCGCCGCGCGCCGATGCCTTGCTGGCCGAGGGCGGCGATGGGCAGATGCACTTCTGGCGGATTCACAATGAGCACCCGGAGGTCTCGTGGTCCGCCCTGTGGGGCAAGGTGTGGTACGAGGGTTATGGTGAGCCCAGCTATACCTGGCAATCATCTTCGGCGAGTAATGACTTTGAATCCAAGTTCAGCTTGGTGCCTATATCCTTCGGCACCTTGAAGGCGGCGTTTTACGCCATGATCCTGGCGGCGCCGCTGGCGATACTCGGCGCCATTTTCACCGCGCACTTCATGGCGCCGCGCATGCGCCGGGTGGTCAAGCCCAGCGTGGAGGTAATGGAGGCGCTGCCCACGGTCATTCTCGGCTTTCTCGCCGGCCTGTGGCTGGCGCCCTTCGTCGAAGACAGCCTGCCCGGCATTGTCACTTTGTTGCTGGTGGTGCCGCTGGGTATCGTTATCGTCGCTTATATTTGGGCGCAGTTGCCGGGGCGCGTGCGTCATTGGGTGCCGGAAGGCTGGGAGGCCGCCTTGCTGGTGCCGGTGGTCTTGCTGCTGAGCTGGGCTTCGCTGGCCCTCAGCCCGGTCTTTGAAACGGCGTTTTTCGGCGGCGATATCCGCCAGTGGCTCACCAATGAAATGGGCCTGGCCTTCGACCAGCGCAATTCCTTGGTCGTGGGTCTGGCCATGGGCTTCGCGGTCATCCCCACGATTTTCTCCATCGCCGAAGACGCGATCTTTGGTGTGCCCAAGCATTTGGCCAACGGCTCGCTGGCCCTGGGCGCCACGCCGTGGCAGACCCTGTGGCGGGTGGTGCTGCTTACCGCCAGCCCCGGCATCTTCTCGGCGCTGATGATCGGCTTCGGCCGCGCGGTGGGCGAGACCATGATCGTGCTCATGGCCACCGGCAATACGCCGGTGATGGACTGGAGTATCTTCCAGGGCATGCGCACCTTGTCCGCCAATATCGCGGTGGAGATGCCCGAGTCCGAGGTTAACAGCACCCATTACCGCGTGTTGTTTTTGGCGGCGCTGGTGTTGTTCATGTTCACCTTCTTCTTTAACACCATGGCCGAGCTGGTGCGCCAGCGCCTGCGGCGCAAGTACAGTTCTTTGTAAGGACGGACCGGGCGATGGCATGGGCAAAACACGGTAAATTCAACACCTGGGTCGGCACGGGCGCGCCGTGGGTGTGGTTGAGTGCCGGCGCGGTGAGCATCAGTCTGGTGATGGTGTTCGGCTTGCTCGCGCTCATCGCCGTAAAAGGCATGAGCTATTTTTGGCCGCACGATGTCGTCGAGATGGACTATCGCGAGGCTGGCGCGGTCACGCAGCTGATCGGTGAGATACACGGCAGCGAAGAGGTGAGCGCGGAGCGCTTGCGTTCCGCGGGGATGACGCTGCCCAGTCACGAGCATATGGTGACCCGCTATCTCCTGAAGATGGGTAATCGCGATCTCGGCGGCGGTGATTTCCGCAGCATCATCGAACCCGAGGTGGCGGCGCGGCGTTATCCCGAGGCGCTGGTCGCCGTCGAGCGGCGTGAGTGGGGCAACCTCTACGGCTATCTGCGCGCGGTGAAGGAAAACGGAGTGGTGGTTGCCGAGGGCGAGGCCGCCTGGGATGAGTTGCAGCGCCGCCTGGAACGCGTGCAAGATTTGGTGGCGCAGATCCGCCGCATTGAAAAAGGTGAGATCGGCGGGATCAACTATAAATTGGAACGCCTGCGTTTAGACGAACGCGGTTTGGAGCTGAAGGGGCGGCTCGACGCCGCGGCGCGCGCCGATTTGGAAAGCGAGCGGGCCATACAGCAGCAGCGTTACGAAGGCTTGCAGCAACAGTCGAGCGATCTCTACCAGCAACTTCGCCGCGATACTTATACGGTGGAAGTGGCGGACGGTCAGCAGCGTGATTTCCCCCTGGCCAAAGTGGTGCAGATCTACCGCCCCAACGCCATGTCCGTTTTGGATAAAACCCAGTACTACTTCGCCAAATTATGGGAGTTCGTCAGCGACGAACCACGCGAGGCCAACACCGAGGGCGGCATCTTCCCCGCCATCTTCGGTACGGTGATGATGGTCATCATCATGTCGGTGTTCGTCACGCCCTTCGGCGTGGTGGCGGCGGTCTATTTGCGTGAATACGCGCGCCAAGGTCCGCTCACCCGTCTGATCCGCATCGCCGTCAACAATCTCGCCGGCGTGCCGTCGATCGTGTATGGCGTCTTCGGCCTCGGCTTTTTCGTTTATTTTCTCGGCGGCAACCTCGATCAATTGTTTTATCCCGAGGCCTTGCCTTCACCGACCTTCGGTACGCCGGGTATTTTGTGGGCGTCGTTGACGCTGGCCATTTTGACCCTGCCGGTGGTGATCGTTGCCACCGAGGAGGGCTTGGCGCGCGTGCCGCGTTCGGTGCGCGAGGGTTCGCTGGCCCTCGGCGCCACCAAGGCCGAAACCCTGTGGCGCGTGGTGCTGCCCATGGCCAGCCCCGCCTTGATGACCGGCCTGATTTTAGCCGTGGCGCGCGCCGCGGGTGAGGTGGCGCCCTTGATGCTGGTGGGCGTGGTAAAGCTGGCGCCTTCTTTGCCGTTGGACGGCGATGCGCCGTTCTTGCATCTGGACCGCAAGTTCATGCATCTTGGCTTTCATATTTTCGACGTAGGTTTTCAAAGCCCCAATGTCGAGGCGGCGCGGCCCTTGGTGTACGCCACGGCCTTTTTGCTGGTGGTGGTAATCTTGGTATTGAATTTGGCGGCGGTGGCGATCCGCAATCGTTTGCGCGAGAAATATCGCACCCTTGAGAGTTAAATGAGATCAGCGTACGGTGAATGCCCATGAACGATAAAGCGCCGCGCACCCATGCGGTTGATATGAATGCCCTCGGCCGCGGCCGCGCCCGTTTGCGGCTGGCCGATGAGCAGCTGGCCTTAGAGGTGAAAAATCTCGACCTCTACTACGGTGAAAAGCAGGCGCTCAAGGGCGTGAACATGGTCATTCCGCGCAACCGGGTGACCGCCTTCATCGGTCCCAGCGGTTGCGGTAAATCCACCTTGTTGCGCTGTTTTAACCGCATGAACGATTTGGTGGAGATTTGCCGGGTGGAAGGCGAGATCTTGCTGGACGGCAACAACATCTACGCCAAGGGCGGCAATGTGGTGGAGCTGCGGCGGCGCGTGGGCATGGTATTTCAAAAGCCCAATCCCTTCCCCAAATCCATTTATGAAAACGTCGCCTACGGTTTGCGCCTGCAAGGTAAGCGTGACCGGCGCCTCATGGACGAGACGGTGGAGCGCGCCTTGCGCGGTTCCGCGCTGTGGGACGAGGTGAAAGACCGTTTACATGACAGCGCCCTCGGCCTGTCAGGCGGGCAACAGCAGCGCTTGGTCATCGCCCGCGCCATCGCGGTGGAGCCGGAAGTGCTGTTGCTGGACGAGCCGGCGTCAGCGCTGGATCCGATCTCCACGCTCAAACTCGAAGAGTTGATTTATGAGCTCAAGGATCGCTATACCATCGTGATCGTTACGCACAATATGCAACAGGCGGCGCGGGTCTCGGATTACACCGCCTTCATGTACATCGGCCAATTGGTCGAGTACGCGGATACCGATACTTTGTTCACCAATCCGCAGAAGAAGCAAACGGAAGATTACATCACCGGACGGTATGGCTGATGTGGCACCAAGCACCGCGCATGACTTTAAGCCGCGCGGCTACGATGAGGAACGCTAATGGACAGAATTAATATTGGTCATCATATTTCGCAGCAGTTCAATGACGAGCTGGAAGACGTGCGCAATAAAGTCTTGGCCATGGGCGGCCTGGTCGAGCAGCAATTGAGCGACGCGGTGGCCGCCATTACCCAGGGCGACAGCGAACTCGGGCAGGCGGTTATCACCAATGATTACAAGGTCAATGCGCTGGAAGTGGCGATAGACGAAGAATGCACCCAGATCCTGGCGCGGCGTCAGCCCGCGGCCAGCGATTTACGTTTGATCGTGGCGATCATTAAAACCATCACCGATCTGGAGCGCATCGGCGACGAGGCGGAGAAAGTCGGCCGTCTCACCGTGCATTTGGGCGAGCTGGAGCGCAGTAAATCCGAATATATCGAGATCAAGCATCTCGGCGATCTTGTGCGGCAGATGGTGCACGAGGCCTTGGATGCCTTCGCCCGCACCGATGCCGAGGCGGCGGTGAAGGTGGCGATGGAAGATATCAACATCGACCGCGAATACGAGGCGCTGATGCGCCAGTTGATTACCTTTATGATGGAAGACCCGCGCTCGATCCGCCGCGCGCTGGATATGATGTGGGCGGCGCGGGCGCTGGAGCGCATCGGCGACCACGCCAGCAATATTTGCGAGTATGTGGTGTATCTGGTGAAGGGCAAGGATGTGCGTCACACCAGCCTGGAACAGATGGAGCGCGAGGTGCGGGCCGATCCCGCTCCATAACGTCGTCGTGTGCTGAACTTGCAATGAAAAGGGGAAGGCATCGGCCTTCCCCTTTTTTATTTTTCGCTAGCTATGTTTATCAGCCAGCGAAGTTCTTCGCGACAAAATCCCAGTTGACGATCTTCCAAAAGGTTTCCACGTACTTGGGCCGGGCGTTGCGGTAATCGATGTAATAGGCGTGCTCCCACACATCGCAGGTCAGCAAGGGTTTTTTGCCGTCAGTGAGCGGGCAGGCGGCGTTCGAGGTGGAGACGATTTCCAATTCACCCTGGGCGTTTTTCACCAGCCAGGCCCAGCCGGAGCCGAAGGTGGTGATGGCGGTCTGGGAGAATTTCTGTTTGAACTCGTCGATGGAACCGAAGGATTTTTTCAGGGCGTCCGCCAGCGCGCCGCCCGGTTCGGCGCTCTTGGGGGCGAGGCAGTTCCAGTAGAAGCTGTGATTCCATATCTGCGCGGCGTTGTTGAAGATACCGCCGGAGGATTTTTTGATGATGTCTTCCAGGCTCATATTCTCAAACTCGGTGCCGGGAATGAGCTTGTTGAGATTGTCGACGTAGGTTTTGTGGTGTTTGCCGTGGTGGTACTCAAGCGTCTCTTTGGAGATGTGCGGCTCGAGGGCGGTGATGGGGTAGGGCAGTTCAGGCAATTTGTGTTCCATTGAGAGGTCTCCTCTTTAAAGATTAATGCTTGTGCGGCGGCGCGGCTAAGAATGGCGGGGGATGTCATGCAGGGTATGAAGTTATGCAGTGGCGTGTGGATGCCGCGATTAATAACCCAGGGTAAAAGTAGGAATAATTCTAAAGCAGGCGGCGATTCGGTGCAAGCTGACGGGTGTTTGCCGCCGCCGCGAGTTTGATACGATGCGCCGATGAACGCCATCGAACTCAGTTTATTTTCCAGCCGTATCGCCGCGGTCTGCGAGGAGATGGGCGCGGTGCTGCAGCGCGCCGCCTTGTCGCCCAATATCAAGGACCGGCTGGATTACTCCTGCGCGGTGTTTGATCCGCAAGGTTTGCTCTGCGCACAGGCGGCGCATATCCCGGTGCATCTCGGCAGCATGGCCTATGCGATGCAAGATATCGTCGGCCGTTTGCGGTGGCGCGCGGGTGATATGGTGATTTTGAATGACCCCTATTTGGGCGGCACGCATTTGCCCGATGTCACCGTGGTGGCGCCGGTATTCGTGGCCGGTGAGCTGGCGGGCTTCGTCGCCAATCGCGCCCATCACGCCGATATCGGCGCGAGCGCGCCGGGGTCCATGCCGCTGTCGCGTAGTTTGGCCGAAGAAGGATTCATCATCCCGCCGACGTATTTAATCCGCGCCGGCCGTTTGGATAAGGCTTGGCTGGCGCGGGTCTTGGCGCGCACCGCCAATCCCAGCCAGGCGCGGGGGGACTTCGCGGCGCAGATCAGCGCTAATCAGCGTGGCGCGCGCCGTTTGGCCGCATGGGTGTCCGGCCTGGGGCTGGCGCGTTTTCGTGAGGGTTTGCACGAGCTCAATGAGTACGCCGAGCGTTTGGCGCTGGACGCCTTACGCCGCATCCCCGATGGTGTGTATCGCTACAGCGATGTGATGGATGACGACGGCCTGGGTCAGAACGACATCGTCATCGCCGCCGAGTTACGGGTGCGGGATGGCCATGTCACGGTGGACTTCAGCGGCACGGCGCCGCAAGTAGCGGGCAATATCAATTGCCCGCTTTCGGTGGCCGCGGCGGCGGTGTATTACGTATTCCGCTGCCTGTTACCGGCGCAGACCCCGGCGTGCGCCGGTAGTTTCCGGCCGGTGAGTTTGAGCGCGCCCGCAGGCTGCTTGCTCAACGCCCGCCGCCCCGCGGCGGTGGCGGCGGGCAATGTCGAGACCAGCACCCGCGTGGTGGACGTGGTGCTGGGCGCCTTGGCGCAGGCCATCCCCGGGCGCATCCCCGCCGCCAGCCACGGCAGCATGAATAACATCGCTTTGGGCGCGCGCGGCGCGGCGCGCAGTTGGGATTATTACGAAACCTTGGGCGGCGGCATGGGCGCGGGGCCGGCCGGCGGCGGGCCGAGCGCGGTGCAGACGCATATGACCAATACCCGTAATACGCCCATCGAGAGTTTGGAGATGCACTATCCCCTCAGGGTGCGCCGCTACGAGATCCGCCGTGGCAGCGGCGGGCCGGGGCGTTTCCCCGGCGGGGACGGCTTGCTGCGCGAGTATGAATTTCTCGAAGACACCGTGGTCACCCTGCTGACTGAACGGCGGCGCCATGCGCCTTGGGGTTTGCAGGGCGGCGCGGCGGGCGAGCGTGGCCGGAATAGGTATCAAGGCGCTGATCTCCCGGGCAAAGTGAACTTTATTGCTCACGCTGGCGAGCGGCTGGAAATTCATACCCCGGGTGGTGGCGGCTGGGGAGCCGTGGCGCTTTAAACACGGCATTCGTGTAATTCCTTACTGCTTTACTCTTAAAATCCGGGGCGGGGAGGTTTACACTGGCGCGATGAGATGGTGCTGAATGGTACGATCAATTATCCAATATTTTTTCTGAGGTGGCCGAGCGATGGACGTGATGGACTTTATTAAGCAACAAGTTGAAACCAATCCGGTGGTGATCTTCATGAAGGGCACGCCTGAATTTCCGCAGTGCGGTTTTTCCAGCCGGGCCTCTCAAGCCCTGGCCGCCTGCGGTGAGGAGTTCGCCTATGTGAATATTTTTGAGAACCCGGAAGTGCATCGTAATCTGCCGCGTTTTTCCAACTGGCCGACCTTCCCCCAAGTTTTCGTGGGCGGGCAGCTGGTGGGTGGCTGTGATATCACGCTGGAGATGTTCGAGCGCGGCGAACTGCAAACTTTGGTGAAAGAGGCCGTGGCCAAAAGCAAAAGCGCATGATCGCGCGGGCTTTATGATGTTCATGAAAACGGGGGCCTTGCGCCCCCGTTTTGTTTTCATGGAGCGGCTTGCCCGCCGGTTTTAAGTTTGGTTTCAGCAAGACTGCTTAAGTTGGGCCATACTCTAAAATAACGCCGGAGACGCTTTCATGATCGCCAATAATGAAGTCAAGGTGTGGGATCCCTTCGCGCGGGTCTGCCACTGGGCGCTGGCCGCCGCTGTTGCAATCGCCTATTTCAACGAAGATGGAGCCTGGCTCAGGCTGCATATGTGGGCCGCTTATACCATCATCGCTCTGCTGGCGTTTCGCCTGATTTGGGGTTTCATTGGCCCTCGCCACGCGCGCTTCCCGGATTTCGTGACCTTCCCCAATGCGGTGTTGAGTTTCATCAAAGACGGCGCGCGTCTCAAAGCCAAACCTTATTCGGGCCATAATCCCGCGGGAGCCTGGATGATCATCCTCTTGGTGGTGATGTTAAGTCTCATCAGCTTATCGGGTGTGATGCTCTATGGCGCCGGGCAGCACGCCGGTCCCGTGGCGGGGATGAT
Source organism: uncultured Gammaproteobacteria bacterium (assembly GCA_947259075.1). GTDB lineage: Bacteria > Pseudomonadota > Gammaproteobacteria > DRLM01 > DRLM01 > CAKKSB01. Next base: position 52,628 of record CAMYKQ010000040.1, read on the forward strand.
GGCTGGTACTAGCGTGATGTGGGAGGATGCGCTTAAAGAGACGCATGGCATGCTCGCCAGTCTCACGCTCGGTTTGATCGTGTTCCACATGGCGGGGGTGATCGTGGAAAGCCTCATATACAAGGAGAATCTGGTGCGCGCGATGTTTACCGGACGTAAACGCCCGTTAAAAGTCAATGAGCCGGCGCTGTCAGCGGCGAGGTCTTCCCCTTCGCCGCGTGCGCGCGCGCCGGGATCGATTTTGGCGGCCGCTGCCGCCATCTTGCTGGTGTGGGTCATGCTGGGCGCGGAGACTGCGCTCGCGGATGATGACCTCATTAAAGGCAATGGCCTCAGCTCTGTCGCGCCCTTGGAACCGGTGCTGGCCGAGGCCAAGGCCCGGCAGGCCGGGCGGGTCATCGCCGTGGAGTTCGAACGCTATCAGGGAAAAGCGGCCTATGAGATAGAGATTCTCGACAGCCAGGGTCAGGTGTGGGAGCTGATGTTCGATGCCATGACCGGCGAGTTCCTGGGGAAGTTCGAAGAGTAGGCGAAAAGGAGGTCGAAGGTGAGGATATTGCTCGTTGAAGACGACCCTTTGCTGCGGGATCGCTTGAAGATGGATCTCGGTCAGGCCGGGTTCGCGGTGGATGCGGTCGACAATGGTGTCGATGCCGAGCATATGGGCACGGAAGAGCCTTATGACGCCGTGGTTTTGGATTTAGGTCTGCCGCGGCGTTCCGGACTTGAGGTGTTGCAGAACTGGCGCCGTCACAAAAACGGTGTGCCGGTGATTATTCTCACCGCGCGCGATGCCTGGCATGAAAAGGTCGACGGATTCAAAGCAGGCGCCGACGATTACCTCGCGAAGCCATTTCATATCGAAGAATTATTGGCGCGCTTGAGCGCGGTGATCCGCCGTGGCCACGGTAAGACGGGCGGTGAACTGCAGACCGCGGGGCTGGTGCTGAACGAAGGCCGGCAATCGGTGACCGTGGCGGACGGTGGCGTGGTGGAGCTCACCGGCATCGAATTCCGTTTGTTGCGTTATTTCATGTTGCACCCCGGACAGATCCTCTCCAAGAGCCGCTTGACGGAACATGTTTACGAGTTTGATGAAGACAAAGACAGCAATGTGATCGAGGTGTACATCAACCGGCTGCGGCACAAACTGGGCAAAGACGTGATCGCCACCCGCCGTGGTCAAGGCTATGTGTTCGGGGCGGCGGAGTAATGCGTTCATTGCAGGCGCGGCTGGGCGTCGCCGTGGTGGTAAGCGTGGTGCTGCTGTTCGCCGCGCAGTGGTTGATGGTGAACAAGACACTGCTCGATCTTACGGAAAACTACTTCACGTCCCGGCTTGAACATGACATGGATGGTTTACTTGCCGCCTTGGATTTCGATAAAGAGGGCCGGCCGTTCTTGTCCAAGACTCAGCCTGATCCCATTTTTCATAATCCCTTCTCCGGTCATTATTTCGAGATTCTGGTGGCAGGAGAGGTTATTCGTTCGCGTTCTCTGTGGAACGGTAAACTGGACATCGCCGCGGTTGCCATCGGCAGCAATCAAATGACGCGCATGCCGGGACCGCAGGGACAAGATTTAGTCTTGTTACGCGCCGGGTTTAAAAAGCGCGGACATGCGGTGACCATCGGCGTGGCGGAAGATTATTCACCCATCGCGCAACAATTCCGCGGATTTCAGTGGGGCTATCTGTCCATCAGCGTGGGCGCATTGCTTGGCTTGATTTTGCTGCAGGTGTGGTTGGTGCGGATGAGTTTGCGGCCCTTGGATCAGCTGCGCGCCGATATGCGGCGTTTGGAGCAAGGCGGGATCCGCCAGCTCAACGCCCAGGTTCCCGCCGAGGTCGCGCCGCTGGTGACCGAGCTCAATCGCTTGATTACCGTGCTGGGCCAGCGCCTGGAACGTTCGCGTAACGCGCTGGGCAATCTCGCGCATGCCTTGAAGACGCCGTTGACTGGCTTTAATCAGCTCTTGAACAGCGCGGAATTGAATCGCTATCCGCAACTGCGTGCGCAAATGTACGCGCAGAGCGATACCATCGGCCGTCTGATCCAGCGCGAGCTGAAACGCGCGCGGCTCGCGGGTGGCGCCGCGCCCGGACAACGTTTTGATCCCGAGCGCGAGTTGCCGCCGTTGCTGGCGATGTTTGAAAAGATATACCAGGAAAAATCCATCGAAGTGCGAGGCGTGATTCCCAGTGGTCCGCAGCGCGCGGCGGAACGGGAGGACATGCTGGAGTTGTTTGGCAATCTGCTGGATAACGCCTGTAAATGGGCGGCGCGGCGTGTGTTGCTGACCATTGAGGACAAGCCGGGTTTGGTGTTCAGCGTGGAAGATGATGGGCCCGGCGCGCCGGCTGAGGCCATTGCGCGTTTGACGGGGCGCGGCATGCGGGCGGACGAGTCCGTGAGCGGCTATGGTCTGGGTTTGGCCATCGCCAAGGAGGTCGTTGAGCATTACGGCGGGCGGATAGGTTTCGAACGTTCGCCGTTGCTGGGTGGATTCCGCGTGTGGGTGGCGATTCCCGCGCAGGGCACACCCACGGCGGAATAAAATGAGTTCAGCAGATGATGCGGTTTCTACCTTGCTGCTTGGCTTGATAGAGGCAGTGATCCGCCTTTTTGATTAAATCATCTGGAGTCATAGGTTCGTCGTTGTTGGAGTGGGAGGCGACGCCGATCGACGCGGTGATGGGGATATTGCCTTCTGAAGATATGATGGGATTCTGCGAGATGCTGCGCCGGATCCTCTCGAAAATAAGGGGGGTGAACTTGGCGGGGTCGGGGTGATGGGTCAGGATGGCGAATTCTTCACCGCCGATGCGCGCGACCATATCGGTGGGCCGTACCGCCCAAAGCAGACGCTGGGCGAAACCGCACAATACCTCGTCACCCACCGGGTGGCCGAAACGGTCGTTGATCAGTTTGAAGTGGTCGATATCCACGATGGCGCAGGTAGTGACGCCGCCACGTGCGGTGGTTTCGCTGAGCAAGGACTCCAAGTGGGCCTGCATGAAGCGGCGATTGCCCAGACCGGTGAGCGGGTCGGTGGTCGCCAGTTCTTGTAGGCGTTGATTGTCCCGGCGGAGTACGTTAACCGTGCGCAATACCGTGTTGTGCAGGGTGCCGATGCGCGCGGCGGATTGTATCCGGGCGAGGAGCTCGCGGTCGTTGATGGGCTTGCGCAGGTAATCATCGACGCCGCGGCTAAGGGCTTCCTCCAAGGGTTCAATGCCTTCCTTGGAGGTGAAGAGAATAATGGCGCTGTAGCGTTGCCGCGATTCGTCAAGCTGGCGGATGGATTCCGCCAGCTGCAATCCGTCCATATTCGGCATGATCCAATCCGATAACACCACATCCGCCGGTCTCTCGCCCAGCATCATCAACGCTTCTTGGCCGTTAGACGCATAGCGTACTTTGCTATAGCCGGCTTGGCTGAGGACGCTGCTTAGCTTCTTGCAGACGATATCCGTGTCATCGACGATGAGTATGTCTAGATCCTGTTTGGCCATTGCCAGTCCTCGTGATTACCTCTGAACCTCATCCATGCGCGATTCACATTATCAAGGTATTGCCGCCAGTTTCTTGCGCGTCGCGCATTTTTCTGCTGGCGCTGGCTAACATGTCAAAGGGCGTTAGTTCACTGCGCCCATCGTCGCAGCATACGCCTACGGAAACGCTGATTTCGATTTCATCGAGGGTGGCTGGGAGCGGTGGATAACTGATCGTGCGCAACAAGCGTTCAAAAATCCACGGGCGGATGTGGGCGCTGTCGGCATAACGTAAGGCCACGCCGAATTCATTGTCACCGGTGCGGGCGAGAAAATCGATGGGCCTTAAAGTGGCACGTAAGCGGTTGGCGACTTCACGCAGCACTTCGTTTTTGAAATTCTGGCCGTGGCGCTCGGCAATCAGGTCGAGTTGATCGATGCTGAGTAGCGCGCAACAGCTCAGGCCGTCGCGGGACCGTGTTTCCAACAATAAAGCCTCCAGGTGCTTTATCAGATAACGCCAATTACCGAGGCCGGTGAGCGGATCCTGCAAGCTGGTTTCACTCGCGGACGGATGGTGCTTGTGCAGCCGCAACTGGGTTTCCAAACTGGCGATGCGGTGCGCGGTTTTCAGCCGGAGTGACAAGCTCGCGCCATCGAAGGGGGCGAGCAAATAATCGTCAACGCCAGGTACTAGCGCGGGTGGCGAGGCTTGTAATTGCTCCGCGGTGACGCATTGCACGATAGCGGTGTAGCGGTCTTGCGCGCTGTCTTGGTGGCGCAGATTGTTGATGATGGCGGGATCAAAGTTGCTGGGCTGGAGGCTGGCGAGAATGACTACGTCAGCCGCCTGCTCCGCGCAGAGCGCCGGTACTTTGCTGAAGCTTTGAGTCCGGCGCAGATCTTGAAACCGCGCGCTTTCAATCGCGGCTTCGCAATGGGGGGCGAGATCCCCGGCTATCACAATGGAGAGTTGATTCTCGGTCATGTTTTAACCCACGGTAAACCCTTGAGCGGATGCGCTGAGTAAGGTATCGGCCGTTATGCCGGCGTCATGAGCGCGCCCGGTGCGTCACGCGAAAACCCTTCCCATAGATTCACGATGCGGCAAAACAATTCAGCGGTTCTTTCCGCGTCGTAGATCGCGGAGTGGGCCTCACGGTGGTCCCACGCTATGCCCGCGGCTTGTACCGCGCGGCCTAACACCGTTTGACCGAAGGCCAAACCGCCCAAGGTGGCGGTATCAAACGTACTGAAAGGGTGAAAGGGATTGCGTTTGATGCCGCTGCGCGCGACGGCGGCGTTGATGAAGGCCAGATCGAATGAGGGATTGTGTCCCAGCAAGATGGCGCGGGTGCAGTGGTGGTGCCGCACCGCTTGGCGTATCGGCTGAAAAATACTTTGCAGCGCCTCGTGTTCCGTCAACGCCTCACGGAATGGGTGATAGGGGTCGATACCTGTGAAGGCAAGGGCCGCGGGATCGAGCCGGGCGCCCGCGAAGGGCGCGACGTGGCAGGCGAAGGTCTCGTGGCGGTGTAAACGGCCGGCTTCGTCCATGCGCAAGGTGACGGCGGCGACTTCCAAGAGGGCGTCGGTTTGCGGGTTGAAGCCACCGGTTTCCACGTCCACGGCGACGGGGAGGAAACCGCGGAAACGAGATCCCAAGACGGGTGACGGGCGGGAATGCGACATGCCCACAGCATACGAGATTCGGCGCTAATTGGCGATGGGTCCGTGGTCGCGAAGCGAGTAACACGAGGGTCGAGTGATGAATAGGCAAAGAATGAACGGTTCTGTAACACAGAGTATACGTTTGTGGGGTGCCCTGACCCTCGGTTTGTTGATGTGCGGATCGGCCTGGGCCGCGGTGGGCGGACTGACGCGCAGTGAACAGGCACCGCTGGTCGCCGTGAGCGCGGCGCCGGTTGTGGAAAATACCTTATTGTGGCGGGTGGAGCGCAGCGGTTTACGTCCCAGTTATGTCTTCGGCACCATACATTCCGAAGACCCGCGCGTCGCCGAGTTGCCGCCCTCGGTGATTCAAGCCTTCCGTCTTTCCGATGCCTTCGCCATGGAGATGATCCCCGATCAAACCGCGCTGGCGCGAATGAGCGCGGCGATGTTCATCAGCGAGGGCCCCAACTTGCATGAGATGCTGGGTGATGAGTGGTTTCAACGTACCGCGGAATTGGTGACGCAGTACGGCGTGCCGCCCACTATTCTCTCATCACTTAAACCTTGGGTGGTGTTCACCGCCCTGACCATGCCCAAGGCGGAAGAGGGAATGTTCCTGGATGTGATTTTATATGGTGCCGCGCTGCATGACGGAAAATACATCCACGGTTTGGAAACCGCCGATGAGCAGGTGGGTACGTTCGAGGGTATCGCGCTCAACGATCAAGTAACTATCCTGAAAGACGTGGTCGCTAATTACGAATCCATCAGCCGCCTCAATAGCGAGCTGGTCAAGAGTTACACCCGCGGTGATTTGAGCGCCATTGCCTCGCTGCAAGCGCAATATATGACCAACGGCGATCAGCGTCTCGAGCGCATGTACCAGCAGCGCACGGTCGATGATCGCAATCTGCGTATGGTGGAACGCATGTTGCCGCGCATCGAGGAAGAAAATACCTTCATCGCCATCGACGCCTGGCATCTTCCCGGGGAGAACGGGGTGCTGCACTTGCTGGAGCAACGCGGCTACCGGGTTTCACCGGTGCAATAAATTCGCCGCAGCCGCGAACGCCTGCTCAGCCGGGAAAATACGGGAAAAGAGGGCGATGGGCGCATAAAAGACCCGCTTTGCTTTTTCTGTGCCGTCAGCGCAATGGAAGCAAATATTTTTCGAGCCCGCAGCAGGCCGCGCGGTAAAATGCCTGGCCTTATTGCGTCTCTTGCAGCCGCCACGCTGTTTTGCCGCCCGCCCGCAGGGGAATCACCGTCTCCTCGCCGAAGGGATAGGCCGCGGGAATATCTTGCTCTTCTTTTATCAGCGTAATTCTCTCCCGGTTGCGCGGCAGGCCGTAGAAATCCGCGCCGTGGAAGCTGGCGAAGCCTTCCAGCTTATCGAGGGCGCCCGCTTGCTCGAAGGCCTCCGCGTACAATTCCAGCGCGGCGTGAGCGGTGTAGCTGCCCGCGCAGCCGCAGTTCGTTTCTTTGCTGGCGCGCGTGTGCGGGGCGCTGTCGGTGCCGAGAAAAAATTTCGGGTTGCCGCTGGTGGCGGCGCGCAGCAGCGCCGCGCGGTCTTCCTCGCGCTTGAGCACCGGCAGGCAGTAGTAATGGGGGCGGATGCCGCCGGCGAGCAGGTCGTTGCGGTTGAGCAGCAAGTGATGCACGGTGATGGTGGCGGCGATGGTAGCGGGCGCGGCATGCACGAAGTTGACCGCGTCACGCGTGGTGATGTGCTCGAAGACGATTTTCAACGCGCTGAAGCGCGCGCTCAGCGGCAGGAGGCATTGTTCGATGAAGAGGCGTTCGCGGTCGAAGATGTCCACGTGTGCCGCGGTGACCTCGCCGTGTACCAGCAGGGGCAGCCCCAGTTCTTCCATCGCCGCCAAGGCCGGGTAACAGCGTTCGAGGGTGGTGACGCCGGCGTCCGAGTTAGTGGTGGCGCCCGCCGGATAAAGCTTGACGCCGTGGACGATGCCGCTCTGGCGCGCGCGGTGGATTTCTTCCGGCGGGGTGTTGTCGGTGAGATACAGCGTCATCAACGGTTCGAAGTCCACGCCGGCGGGCGCCGCCGCTAAAATGCGTTGCCGGTAATCGCGCGCCTGCGCGGTGGTGGTGACCGGCGGTTTTAAATTGGGCATGGCGATGACGCGGCGAAATTGCCGCGCGGCGTGGGCCACCGTGGTGTTCAGGAAGGCGCCGTCGCGCAAATGAATGTGCCAATCGTCGGGGCGGGTGAGCTTGAGCCTTTGCATGAGATGTCCTCTACGTCGCGGCGTTCATTATGCCATGGGTGTACGGCCCAGTCCGGCGTGCCGGAAAAAATTTATTGATATATCGAGCATGATGATCGCCGCCGTCCCGCCACGCCGCGCTTGGCAAGGCGGCGCGCCGCGTGTTTTGATAGCGCTAATAATGCGGTGATGAAGATGAACCCTTCCTTCAAACCCGCCTGGTGGTTGCCCGGCGGTCATATGCAAACCTTGTGGCCCGCGCTGTTGCGGCGGGCGGCGGCGCCCGTGGCGCGGCGTGAGCGGGTGACGCTGCCCGATGGCGATTTCATCGATGCCGATTGGGTGGGCGAGACCGGGCCCATCGTCATCGTGTTGCACGGCTTGGGCGGCTCTAGCGATTCGCATTATGTCCGCGGCTTATTGCGCGCCATTGCGGCACGGGGCTGGCGCGGTGTCGTGATGCATTTTCGCGGTTGCAGCGGTGAGCCCAATCGCTTGCCGCGCGGTTATCACGCCGGTGACACGGGTGACCTCGAAAGTTTCGTGCGGGTGTTGCGCCTGCGAGAACCGCATACCCTCCTGGCGGCGGTGGGGTATTCATTGGGTGGCAATGTCCTCTTGAAATGGCTGGGCGAACAAGGCGCGGCGGCGCCGGTGCGCGCGGCGGTGGCGGTGTCGGTGCCCTTTGATCTCGCCGCCGCCACCGCGCGTTTGATGCAAGGTTTTTCGCGGGTGTACGAGCGCCGCCTGCTGCGCTGTTTGCAAGTGGCGCTGACGCAAAAACGCGCGATGATGGGTCTGCCATGGGACGCGGCGGCGATCGCCGCCATCAGCACGCTGCGCGAATTCGATGAACGCATCACCGCGCCCTTGCATGGGTTCAACGACGCCGATGATTACTACACGCGTGCCAGCTGCCGGCCTTATCTGCCGCGGATTCACGCGCCCACTTTGATCGTCCATGCCAGTGACGACCCCTTTATGCCCTCCAGCGTCGTGCCGCGGGCCGACGAGCTTGGCGCGCGCATTACCTTAGAGCATTTCGCCAGCGGCGGCCATGTTGGATTTGTCGGTGGTGCGCCCTGGTCGCCGCGCTATTGGCTGGAGCCGCGCATTTCCGAGTACCTCGCTGAGAAACTTGATGCGGCACTTTGACGGCGGCTCGCGCGCGCGGCTGTGACATAATGCGTTTGGGCGCGGTGTGATTGATTATCATCCCGTGCGCAAAGCGGGAAGTGGCATGACAAGCTTATCCATGAAATATCGTTCCCGTTTTTACCCCATCTGGATTGAAGAAAGTGGCAACTATGGCGAGACTACGCACATCGTGGGTGCTATTGACGCTGGCGGCCGTGGCGCTGGCCGCGTTTGTTTATTATTACCGCGCGGCGCAGGTGCTGGTGGTGGACACGGTGGCGGCGCGCAAAGGCGATTTGGTGGTGACCGTCACACCCACCGAGACGGGCACCGTGGACAGCGACGCCACCGCGCAAGTGAAGGCCGAGGTGGCGGGGCGTATCAGCGAATTGCGCGTGGCTGAAAGCGCGCGGGTCGCGGCCGGCGATGTGTTATTGCGTTTGGATGCCGCCGAATTGGAGGCGCGGGTGGCGCTGGCGCGTTCCAGCCTCGAAGCGGCGCGCACGCGTTTGCAGTCGGCGCGCATCACCTTGCCCTTGGAGCGGGCGCGCAACGCGGCGGCGGTGGCCGAGGCGCAGGCCCGTTACGATGATGCCAAGCAACGTCACGACAAAAAACAGCGCTTGTTCGAGGCGCGCTTGATTCCACTGGGTGAGATAGAGTCAGCGGCCTCAGAAGTGGCGGGCGCTGAAGCAGCGTTGCAGGCGGCGCGCGTCAATCAAGATCGAGTGATTTTGCAAGAAGGCCAAATCGAGATCGCCGCCGCCGATGTGAAACAGCAAGAGGCGGCGCTGCGGGTGGCGCAAGTCAATCTCGATCACGCCGTTATCCGCGCGCCCATCGCTGGCACGGTGGTGGAATTGCCGGTGAAGCTTGGTGAGTTGATGCAACCCGGCAGCGTGGTGGCGCGCATCACCCGGCTCGATGCGCTGTATGTGAAGGCGCAAGTCGATGAGGTGGACCTCAGCCGTTTACGGCTGAAGCAGCCGGCGGAAATTCAATTCGACACCCAGCCCAACGTGAAATACGCCGCCACCTTGTTTGAGATCGCGCCCGCGGTATCGGTGGAAAAACTCAAGAGCCGCAATGTCACGACCAAGCTGCGTCTCGCCGAACCGCCACCATTTTTGCGGCCGGGCATGTCGGCGGACGTGGAGATCATCGTCGATACCGTGAAGGACGTGTTGCTGGTGCCGGCGCAGACGGTGATGTCGAAAAATAAAGAACAGTTCGTGTACGTGCTGGCCAGTGGCGAAGTGGCTAAGCGCAGCATCGAGGTCGGGCGATCCAATTGGGACGATATGGAAGTGGTGCAAGGTTTGAGTCGCGGCGAAGAAGTGATTAAGTCGCTGGATGAAGAAGCGCTCAAGCCCGGCGTGCAAGCGCGGCGCGCGGATCGTTAGGGGCGTGAATCATGGCGCAGTCGCCGCTCATTGAATTGGATGATGTGGGTAAGGTGTTCATCACCGGCGCATTGCGTCACGAGGTCTTGAAGCATATTTCACTCAAGATCGAAGAGGGCGAATACCTGGCCTTGATGGGGCCGTCGGGTTCGGGCAAGTCCACCCTGCTCAATATTCTCGGTTGTCTCGACGTGCCCAGCGGCGGTCATTACCGCCTGGAGGGGCGCGAGATCGCCAGCCGCGCCGATGCCGAGCTGGCGCGCGTCCGCAATCAATTTTTCGGTTTCGTGTTTCAGTCCTTCAATTTGCTGGGGCGTTACACCGTGGAGGAAAACGTCGCGCTGCCCATGGTGTATCGCGGTCTCGCGCGGCGCGAGCGCTTGCAGCGCGCCCGCGACTTGCTGGCCCGGGTGGGGCTGAAGGATTTCACCCGGCATTTGCCCTCGGAGTTGTCAGGCGGTATGCAGCAGCGCGTGGCCATCGCCCGCGCCTTGGTCAACTCGCCGAAGGTTTTGTTCGCCGACGAGCCCACCGGCAACCTCGACAGCAAGACGGGACAAGAGATCATCAGTCTCTTCGGTGAATTGAGCGCCGAAGGCACGACCCTGGTAGTCGTGACGCACGATCCGCGGGTGGCGGAACACGCGCGGCGGGTCTTGACCCTGATCGACGGCGAGATCGTCGGCGATAAACGCAACGGGGAGGCGGCATGAATCCCTTCGAGCATTTGCGCATCGCCATGGATGCGCTGGCCGCCAATAAACTGCGCTCCTTCCTCACCATGCTGGGCGTCATCATCGGCGTGGCCTCGGTGATCATGCTGGTGGCTATTGGTGAGGGCGCCAAGACCTATATTCGCGCCGAGTTGATGGGCATCGGCACTAATTTACTCATCATCGTGCCGGGCAAGACCGAGACCAGCGGCATGGGCCACATGCCCTCCGGGGTGCAAAAGCTCACCCTCACCGATATGCGCGCCCTGGAAAAACGCGCGAGCCTAATCCCCGTGATGACGCCCGTGGTGGTGAGTAACGCGCCGGTGAAATTGGGCAATCGTTTGCGCAACGTGCAAATCATCGGCACCGATCAGAACTTCGAGGCCGTGCGTAATCTGCACGTGGAGATCGGCTCCTTCATCAGCAAGGCCGATGTCGATGGCGGACGGCGGGTGGCGGTGATAGGCCGCACCGTGAAGAAAGAACTCTTCGGCGAGAGCAATCCCTTGGGCCGCACGGTGAAGATCGGTGAGACCAAGTTCCGCGTCATCGGCATCATGGAGAAAAAGGGCATGACCCTGGGACAGGATATCGACGATCACGTCTTCATCCCGGTGGAGACGGCGCAAGAGATTTTCGATGAAGACGGACTTACCAATATCCTCGCCCAAGTGATCAACGAGAGCGCCATCGAGCGCGCTAAAGAACAAATCCGCGGCGTGCTCATAGATCGTCACGCCGGTGAAGAGGATTTCACCATCGTCAGTCAGCAGGCCATGCTCTCCACCATGCAAACCATACTCGGCACCTTCACCTATGTGCTGGGCGGCATCGCCAGTATTTCCCTTTTAGTGGGCGGCATCGGCATCATGAATATCATGCTGGTGTCCGTGCGCGAGCGCACCCGCGAGATCGGTTTGCGTAAGGCCATCGGCGCGGCGCAACGCGACATCTTATTGCAATTCATCATCGAGTCGGTGGTCTTGTCCATGGTCGGTGGCCTCATCGGCATTCTCATCGGCGCGGGCATCGCCTATGGCGCCAAGGCGATTTTCCCCGTCCTCCCCATCGATGTCAGCACCTGGTCGGTGCTCACTGCCTTCATCTTCGCCTTCATGGTCGGCGCCTTCTTCGGCATCTACCCCGCCAGCAAGGCGGCGCGGCTCAATCCCATCGAGGCCTTACGTTACGAGTGAGAGCGCTTGCGCGCGCCGCGGGCGGGTGTTAAAAGATAGAACGGCGTGAGCGGCATGCTGTTTCAGGCTGGCGCGCTTAAGCCGCGTTGAGTGTGTAAAGATGTTGAGGATCGGCCAGAGCTTGGCTGCGCGCCATCGGCACTTTGTGCGTTAGTGATTCGATGGCCTTGTTAGATAACGCGCATTTCTGAGAGAGTGATGCATGAATATATATGTTGGTAATCTTTCCTACAGCGTAACCGAGAGCGATCTGAAAGACGCTTTTTCCCAGTTTGGACAAGTGTCGAGCGCCAGCGTGGTTACCGACAAGTTTTCCGGTCAATCAAAGGGCTTTGGTTTCGTCGAGATGCCCAGCAACGCCGAGGCCGATGCCGCCATCAAAGGCTTGAACGAGCATGATCTCAAAGGCCGCAACCTCAAGGTTAATCAAGCCAAGCCCCGCGAAGAACGTCCCGCGCGCCGGCCGCGTTATTAATCCCTGGCGGTAGTGCCAGGCGGGGGATGCGAGCATCCCCCGTTGTCCTTCGGTGCGTTATTATCACACTGGATGTGCGAGAGCTGAATCTGCAGTCCGGTTTGAAATGGATCGAAAGCAAACGGAGCTGATCCGGTGATGGCGGCGGTGAGCACGGAGAAAACCCGGCAAACCATCGGTCTGATCTTGGGGCCGCTGCTATTCGTTTTGCTCTTGTTAATACCTCAGCCCGAGGGGATGACACCCGAGGCGCTCAGCGTGGCCGCGGTCGCGCTGTTGATGGCGACTTGGTGGATCACCGAGGCCATCCCCATTCCCGCCACCGCCTTGCTGCCAATCGCCTTGTTTCCGGCCTTGGGGGTGATGAAGTCCAGCGCCGTCACCGCCTCTTATGGCAATCATCTGATCTATCTCTTCATGGGCGGCTTTCTCATCGCGGTGACCATGGAGCGCTGGAATCTGCACAAACGCATGGCCTTGCACACCATCAGGCTGGTGGGCATCAGTCCCAATCGCATCGTGCTCGGTTTCATGCTCGCCACGGCGTTTCTGTCGATGTGGATCAGCAATACCGCCACGACGATGATGATGGTGCCCATCGCCTTGGCGGTGATACAACAAGCCGTGGCGACGCTGGAGCGCGAGGGCGCGGCGGGCATCGCCACCGGCCAGGGGCAATTCAAATTCGGCATGGCGCTGATGCTGGGTATCGCCTACGCCGCGTCCATCGGCGGCGTCGCCACGTTGATCGGTTCGCCGCCCAACGCCATCCTCGCCGGTGTCATCGAAAAGACCTACGGCCAGACCATCAGTTTCGCCGCGTGGCTGGTGTTCGCCTTGCCCTTGAGTCTTACCTTTTTAATCATCGCCTGGTTTTATCTCACCCGCATCAGCTTTCGCAGCGAGTTCACAGTACTGCCCGGCGGGCGCCGGCTCATAGACGAGCAACTCCAGGCCTTGGGTCCGATCAGCAAACAAGAAAAACGCGTGCTCGCGGTGTTCATCAGCGTGGCCGCGGCGTGGATAGCTAATGGCATCCTCGCGGCCGAGTCCCTCAGCATGATTCACGACTCCACCATCGCCATCGCCGGCGGACTGGCCTTGTTTCTGATTCCCGCCGATTTCAAACGCCGTGAATTTTTGCTCGACTGGCCCACCGCCGTGAAAATCCCTTGGGACATCATCGTGCTCTTCGGCGGCGGTTTCGCCTTGGCGCAAGGCTTCAGCGACAGCGGCCTGACCCATTGGCTGGCGGAACGTTTGCAGGTACTCGAAGGCACGCACATCGTGATGCTGGTGGCCGCCGTGGCCTTGCTGGTGGTATTTCTTACCGAAGTCACCTCCAACACCGCCACCGCCAGTTTACTGTTGCCGGTGATGGCCGCCTTCGCCGAGGCCATGCAGGTGCATCCTTATAGTTTGATGTTCGCCGCTGCCATCGCCGCATCGTATGCCTTCATGCTGCCGGTGGCCACACCGCCCAACGCCATCGTCTTCGCCAGCCGCTACGTCACCATCCCGCAAATGGCCAAGACCGGTTTGTGGCTTAATTTCATCGGCACCGCGCTGATCACCTTGTTCGTCATCGTGGTGTTACCCTGGGTGTGGGGCATTGAGTTGCAGCCGTGAGTCGCGCCGCCACGTGCATGGAAATTCGGGTGGCGTGTCCTTGGCGGCGCCGCGGCTGGCATCATGATCCGCATTGTGTCTGGTAAATGCAGTCGGGTAGATAAAAGACAGGCTTGATAGAATAATCAGCCAGCGACGGCATTCGAGTGGATGGCGTGGCAGCGCGGCAATCCTCATAGAGTGAGGCATGATAAAAATGAAGGAAGACACGGTTAAACAGCCATCGGTCCGCGATGCCTCAACTATGCGCATCGGTCTTGCACTGGGCAGCGGTTCGGCGCGCGGCTGGGCGCACATCGGCGTGATCCGCGCGCTGGCGGAGCTGGGGATTGAAGCGGATATCGTCGCGGGGACGTCCATCGGCGCGATGGTCGGCGCGGCCTATGCCGGTGATGAACTCGATGCGCTGGAACAATGGGTGCGCGCCCTTAATTGGAAGGAGATGCTCTCGTATCTCGATTTGTCTTTGTTAGCGGGCGGTTTTATTCAGGGTGAAAAACTCATGGAATTCGCCCGCCGCCATGCGCGGGATGTCCGTATTGAAAATCTAACGCGTCATTTCGGCGTGGTGGCCACCGAGCTGGAGAGCGGCCGCGAGATTTGGTTTCGCGACGGCCCGCTCTTGGAGGCGGTGCGCGCGTCCATCAGCCTGCCCGGCTTGTTCGCGCCGGTGAAGCTAGACGGACGCTGGCTGGTGGACGGCGGTCTCGCCAACCCCGTGCCCGTTTCCTTGTGCCGCGCGATGGGCGCGGATGTCGTGATCGCGGTGAATTTGAATGGCGATATCGTCGGCAAACACAGCCGCCGCCGCGGGATTCGCAGCGCCAAGCCGCCAGTCAGTAAAAACGAAGAAGCCGATTTTTGGGAAAAGATCACCGCCCAATTAAAAAACAGCTTGAACGAGCGTAAAGACGGTTTGCTCGAACAACTCTTCGGCGAGAACCACAATGCGCCGGGCATATTCAATGTGCTGGCCAGTTCCATCAATATCATGCAAGACCGCATCACCCGCAGCCGCATGGCGGGCGACCCGCCGGAGATCATGCTCACGCCGCGTTTGTCACATTTAGGTTTGATGGAATTCGATCAAGCCGCGATGGCCATCGAGGAAGGGCGCGCGTGCGTCGAGCGCATGCGTCCGGCCTTGGAGCAGATGCTTAAAGGGTTTTGAGGGAAAATCTCAGTTCCAGCGGAAGCAATCGCGGGGACGTGATTGATTGCTTGCCTAGCGGTTCTTCGCTTTGGACAATACTTCTTGGTCAGAAAGTTCGTGGCCAAGCCATACAATGCTTCTTCTAGCGCCGGCACTGGCGGCCAGTTCTATTAATATTCTTTCCTCCACCTGCGAGAGGCCGCCTTCAATTTTCTCCATGGCGTGAATGATGACGGTAGGCTTGGGTGAAAACCAATTGCCCTTGTTTAGTTGCCTCATGCCATTTTTTATCGTGTTGTCGGCCTCGGTGAACTGGCCAACCAAAAGTCTGTGAGTGGTAAAGCCCGTTGCCGGCGTGACGGATATTGTTTTGCCGTCTTCGATATGGCGCAGGGTGATCTTATTGGGATACACCTTGATGTAGATAGTGCGGGTGAACATGGCGGTGGATCCCGGTTATCGTTATTGCAGCGCGAGCCGGTTTGAGTGGAGTCCGTGGCACCCCGGTTTTGTCCTCCTCATTGCACGCTCAAGGCCGGTTCGTCCAGCAGCGCCGCTTGTTCGCGCAGGGCGAGGATTTGTTCTTCCCAGTAACGCGGGCTGTCAAACCAGGTGAATGCCTGTTTGAAGGCAGGGTCGTCCCAGCGGCGGGCGAGCCAGGCGGAGTAATGCAGCATGCGCAGGGTGCGCAGGGCCTCGATCAAGTTTAATTCGCGGAGATTGAAATCGAAAAATTCGTTGTAGCCTTCGAGGATTTCGCTGAGTTGCGCGGTCATGTCGCGGCGTTCACCGGAGAGCAGCATCCACAGATCTTGCACCGCGGGACCCATGCGGCAATCGTCGAAGTCGACGAAGTGCGGGCCGGCATCGGTCCATAAAATATTGCCGGGGTGGCAGTCGCCGTGCAGGCGGATGTGGCGCACCTCACCGGCGCGCTGATAACAGGCGCGCACTTGTTTCAGCACATCCTCGGCCAGGCTGCGATACGGCAGTTGCAACTCGGGCGGGATGAAACCCTGCTCCAAGACATAGCGATAGGATTCATCGCCGAATTGTTCGATGCTCAGCGTAGGACGGTGATGAAAGGGTTCCACCGCGCCCACGGCGTGAATGCGGCCGATGAAACGGCCCAGCCACATTAAATTATCCGGGTTGTCGAGTTCGGGCCAGCGCCCGCCGCGGCGTTCGAAGAGGGCGAAGCGGAATCCGAGATGATGATGCAAGGTTTCACCACGTTCATCGCGCAGCGGCGGCACCACCGGGATTTCCCGCTCCGCCAGTTCTAATGAGTAGGCGTGTTCTTCGCGTATCGCGTCATCGCTCCAGCGGCCGGGGCGGTAGAACTTGGCGACGATGAAGCCGCCGCCTTCGACGCCGATTTGATAGACGCGGTTTTCATAGCTGTTCAGCGCGTGCAAATGGCCGTTGCAGTGCAGCCCGGTGGCCTCCACGGCGTCGAGGATGGTGTCGGGTGACAGACCTTGATAGACCTGGGTCACGTCCGTTGTGGCGTCAGTCATCGGCGCGAGTCTGTTTTAAGCGGAGTGAAGGCGAAGGGCGCGAAGGCGGCTAATATGTTCCCTGCTGCTCCGGTGCGCCGTCCGTGGTCTTTGACGCTCAAGTTTTCATGACCTGTTTATCCAGCACCAGATTCAAGGTGTATCGCACCCCAAACCCGGTGGTGGCGCTGGGCACGTGGGCGAGGCCGCCTTTGTGGCTGGCGGCGGCGAGGTCGAGATGCAGCCACGGAATCTTTTCGTCGACGAAGCGATTTAAAAAGCGCGCGGCGAGGATGTGGTCGGCCTCGCCTTCGAGGGTGCATTGCTTGATGTCGGCGATGTCGCTGTCGAGGGTCTTGTCGTAATCGCCGTCCATAGGGAAGGGCCACACGCGTTCGCCGGAGTCCACCCCCGCGTTGATGAGGCTGTGGATGAGTTCGCCGCGATTGGTGAAGGCGCCGCTGTAACGCGTGCCGAGGGCGTAGACGCAGGCGCCGGTGAGGGTGGCGTAGTCGATGATGAAGCCGGGTTTGGCCTTGCAGGCCAGGGCCAAGGTGTCGGCCAGCACCATGCGGCCTTCGGCGTCGGTATGGACGATTTCGATGGTGGTGCCGTTGAGCGCGGTGACGACGTCGTTCTGTTTGTAGGCCGTGGGGCTGATCATGTTTTGCGCCAGGGCCAGCCAGCAGTCCACCGGAAAGTTAACCTTGAGTTCGCTCAGCGCCAGCAGGGTGCCGAGGGCCACGGCGCTGCCGGCCATGTCTTCGTGCATGCCCATCATGTGTTTCGCGGCCTTGAGGTTGTGGCCGCCGGTGTCGAAGCAGATGCCCTTGCCCACCAGGGCCAGCGCGGGTTTATTGCTTTTGGTCTTGATTTTAGTTGGCGGTTCGTAGCGCAGGTGGACGATGCCGCCGTCCTGCGCCGCGCTGCCCTGGGTGACGGCGAGGAAGGCCCCGGCTTTGAGGGTGCGCAAGGTGTTAGCGTCGAAAAATTTCATGCGCCAGCCGTGCGCCTTCGCCAGCTCTGTGACGCGCTGGCGATACAGCGCCGGGGTGAGCGCGTTGGGCGGCAGCACGGTGAGGCTGCGGGCGAGGTGATTGCCCTCGGCCTCGGCCAAGGTGCGGCGCAGGTCCAAGCCCGCCGGGGCGGTGAAGATCTCGATGGTCTTGAGGGGCCGCGAGGTTTTTGCGCCGCTTTTATAGCTGGGCAGGGAGTGGGCCCGGGCCAGCAGCGCCGCGACCACGGCCTCGATCAGCGGGGCGGCGGTCTCGGAGCTGAAACCCGCGGTGATGATGGCGATACGCGCGGGTGCGGCCTTTCCCTCCCAATGCGCCGCCACCAGTTTGCGCGCCAGGGTGAGTTGCTCGAAGGGCGCCATGCCGGGGTCGATGCGCGCCAAGCTGACCCGGGTGTCATGGCCGTTGGGCAGTTCGGTGACGAAGGGGGTGCCGTCGCCCAGGCCTTGTTTCTCCGCGCGGCGGGCCAGCACCTCTTTATAGGGGAGTTCGGGCCAATCCCCGGCGGGGATGAGCGCGATGAGGTGTTCTTGCTTGTCGATATCCTTGGTGGCTGCTGGGTTTTTGCGTTGTTTTATAGTGACTTTCATTCCCTGCAACCCTTCCCGGAACACGGCTTTGCTTGACCTGTTAGTGCAAAAACCCGATCATACCGCGTTTCCAAGGCCGGGGGATATCCGCAGGGACGCCCTTGGCCGCGCTTGAGCGTCGTGCATTCCGGCGCGCTTTAAAGTGAATAGACTGTTTTCCAAAGACTAACGCAAGGATTCCCATGAACGCCGCTGATAAGAAACGGCTACTGCGCGAGATGCTCTTCGCGCGACGTTTTGAGGAGCGCTGCTACGAGGCCTACGTGGAGCGCAAGATTGGTGGTTTTCTTCATCTGTATCCAGGTGAAGAGGCCTGCGCCTTCGGGGTGCTGGACGCCGCCCGGCCGGGTCACGATTACGTGATCACCGGTTACCGCGACCACATCCACGCCATCAAATGCGGCGCCGACCCCAAAGAAGTCATGGCCGAGTTGTTCGGCAAAGAGACCGGCTCCAGCAAGGGCCGCGGCGGCTCCATGCACATCTTCGATGCCAAGCACCACTTCATGGGCGGTTATGCCCTGGTGGGCGGCCCCTTCCCCTTGGCGGTGGGCATGGCCAAGGCCATCAAGCTCAAGGGCGGCGACGAGATTTCGATCTGCTTCTTGGGCGATGCGGCCAATAATCAAGGCACCTTCCACGAGTCCATGAATATGGCGGCGCTGTGGGAGCTGCCGGTGTTGTTCGTCTGCGAAAATAATTTGTACGGCATCGGCACCCGCATCGACCGCTCCACCGCGGTCATCGATCAATACAAGCGCGTGCATGGCTATAACATCCCCTCGGCGCAAGTCGACGGCCAAGACATCGAGAAGGTGCATGAAGCGGCCAAGATCGCCATCGAGCACGTGCGCGGCGGTAAAGGCCCGTACTTCCTCGAACTGATGACCTACCGCTACCGCGGCCACTCCATGTCCGATTCCAACGCCTACCGTGCTAAGGAAGAGGAACGCATGTGGGGCAAGCGCGACCCTATCATCATTCTGCGCGACCGCCTCATCGAGGCTGGCGAGATCAGCATGGATGATTACAAATTGATGGACGACGAAGTGCTGGAAGAGATCGAGAACGAAGTGATCAAGTTCGCCGAGGAATCACCCGAGCCCAAGGTCGAAGAATTGGAGAAATACGTGCTGGGCGAGAATGATCCCTATGTACGCGGAGGGGCGCGCTAATGGCGGTAATCATGTATTGGGAAGCGATACGCCGCGCCCACGATGAAGAAATGGCGCGCGATCCGCTGGTGATCTGCATGGGCGAGGACATCGGCGTCGTCGGCGGCACCTACAAGGCCACGCAAGGTTTGTACGACAAATACGGCCCCGACCGCGTCATCGACACGCCCATCTCCGAGAACAGTTACACCGGCCTCGGCATCGGCGCGTCTTTTCTCGGCGTGCGGCCCATCATCGAAATCATGTCGGTGAACTTCGCTTGGCTCGCCACCGACCAGATCTTCAACAGCGCCGCCAAAGTGCGTTACATGTCCGGCGGCCAGCTCACCGCGCCGGTGGTGATCCGCTCCCCCGGCGGCACCGCGCATCAGCTCGGCGCGCAGCACTCGGCGCGCATGGAAAAAGTGTTCATGGGCATCGCCGGTCTGCGCGTGGTCACGCCCTCCAGCCCGAAGCAGGCCTACGGCTTGTTGAAATCCGCGGTGCGCTGCAACGACCCCGTGTTCATCTACGAACACGAACTCATGTACAACATGAAGGGCGAGGTGCCCGACGCGGAATACTTCCATCCGCTGGAAGGCTCCGAAGTCGCGCGCGCCGGTAAAGATCTTACCTTGTTCGGTTACAACATCTCGGTGCATTGGTGCATGCAGGCGGCGGAACAGCTCGCCAAAGACGGTATCGATTGCGAAGTGATCGACCTCTACACCTTGAGCCCGCTTGATCGCGCCGGCATCAAAAAATCGGTGAGCAAGACCCATCGCGCGGTGATCGTGGAAGAGGCCGAGGCGGCGGTGGGCGTGGGCTCGGAAGTGATGGCCATCATCAACGAAGAGTGTTTCTTCGAGCTGGACGCCGCGCCGCTGCGCGTCTCGGCGGCCAACGTGCCCATTCCTTACAATCACCATTTGGAAAAGGCCACCATTCCCAATGCCAAGCGCGTGGTTGAAACGGTGCGCAAGATGTTCGGGAAATAAATATTATGTAGGGTGGGTTAGGCCGCAGGCCGTAACCCGCCAAGCCGCGCCCTCAGGCGCGCCTTGTGAAATCGTAAGGAGTCGCTGCGCGACGCTGGGTAGTTTACGCTGCTCTTTGCCCTCACCCCATCCCTCTCCCGCTGGCGGGGGAGGGGGAGTCGGACAAGCGTGATTGGCCGGCGCCTAAGCCACCCTATATTTACAACTTCTTTTTCTACCAGGGACCGTCATGGCAGAACCCTATGTAATCAAAATGCCCCAGCTCTCCGACACCATGACCGAAGGCGTCGTCGTCAGCTGGGAAAAAAACATCGGTGACAAGATCGAGCGCGGCGACATCGTCGCCACGGTGGAGACCGACAAGGCGGTGATGGACGTGGAAGTGTTCCGCGCCGGTTATCTCTCCGGTCCCATTGCGCCGGTGGACGCCACCGTGCCGGTGGGCGAGGCCATCGCCTATCTGGTGGAGAGCGCCGACGAGGTGCAGAGCGCGGATGCCGCGCCCGCCGCTAAGAAAGAAACGGCGCCTGCCCAGCCCGCGGCCGCCCAGGCTGAAGATAGCCACGAAGACGAAGAAGAACAGCACGCGGCCGCGCCCGCTGTTGCAGAGACGCGTGAAGCGGCGCCGCACGAGGCCGTGTCCGCCGCCGCTGAACCCGAGGCGCCCGCCGGTCATACCTATATCATCAAAATGCCGCAGCTCTCCGACACCATGACCGAAGGTTTGGTGGTGAGCTGGGAGAAAAACATCGGCGACAAAATTTCCCGCGGCGACATTGTCGCCACCGTCGAGACCGACAAGGCGGTGATGGACGTGGAAGTCTTCCGCGAAGGTTTCCTCTCCGGTCCGCGCGCCGAGATTGACAGCACTGTCGCCGTCGGCGGCGCCTTGGCCTATTTGATGGAGAGCGCCGATCAGGTACAGAAGGGGAGTATCGCCGCCGCCGCGCCTGCTAAAAAAGAGGCCGCCCCCGCCGCCGCGAAGGCCGGTTCGGCGCCCCCCCAGCGCGCTGCCACGGCCGCGGGGGCGGCCTCTTTTTTAGCACGCGCGGCGGCGGCCATACAACCCGA
>CAMYKQ010000041.1 GCA_947259075.1 uncultured Gammaproteobacteria bacterium
AGTGAGACTGCGGTACCTGTCGGCCACAGCGACGCAGTACCGGCACGTGATGCATCACCTGCATCCCCATGCTTATGCCCGAAATGCAAACAGGGCCGCTTGATCGTCATCGTCACCCTGTTACCCCGGCGACGAACGGAGTCAACCATCATGAACCACTGAACCACATCGATACCGGCTGATATTCAAACGAGGCGACAGACCTCGGGGCTCCCCTTGTCCAGGCGCCTGAAAAACCGTTGATTGTGTTTGATTCAGACCACAGAAAAAGCGAGGAGACCCGGTAAAAATCAGATCAGCGGCTCACTGACCGATTGAAAATCACCAAATGGCTTGGACTTCCCAAGCCTGCCAAAATACAATCCCCTATATATCGGGCAGCCGTGGCGACGCGGCTTAGTTCAACAGACATTTATACGCCATGCGCGGCACAGCGCATAAATGCTTAGATGTTATGCGGCAGCGAATTCGTTGCTTGTTCAGATAAAAGGGCCACACATGTGAGATGGGCTGTCGAAATTCAAAAGACAGGTTTGGAGAAAAGAAATCTCTCTGATCTGCTGAATGGCTTGGGATTCAAACTTGTTGAGGGAATAGAGTTTCCGGCATTGGCATCACCGGAAATCGACACATGCGCTACAGCAGCAGATGCATTCGAAAAGGCCAAGGCAGTGAGAGCAGCGTTTAAAGGGCCTACACAAACAGATCCAGAATTCGCACTAGGTTCAGTTATAGATTACTCAAGCAGCCCACCGCGGCGACACGCGTTTCTTGAAGTCGATTCGTGCGTTATGACAATGTCGGCGGGGAATGTCACCATAAGTATATCTCCTCCCAAGGGATTGCCCCCCGCTGAATTGGAACGTTGGACAGCGGAATACGAAGAGAAACAGTATCAGGCGAAATTGGAGCGCCAGCGCTCGAAGCTCGAACCCGCTTTCTTCAGTTCGAGAGCAGCGAAAGCTATAGAGCTACTTGCTACTGATGGGCCATCTGCTGAAATCATCTACAAAATATACGAACTCGCTGAAGGACACCCGGAAGAACGAGCCGATTTCCATCGGCAGTTCGGAATATCACGGGAACAATTCAATCGTTTTAAGGACGCTGTGCACAATCCATCTGTTACTGGTGATTGGGCGCGGCACGCGTACCACGACACGCCGAAAACTCTGGACCCCATGACAAAGAGTGAGGCAGAAACATTTGTTCGAGACATTGCTGCCAAATGGTTAAGAACACTTCAGACGAAGCAGTCACAAGAAGGCGCATCAAATGACTGATATGCCGCATAACACGGCGCTCAACCTGACTCGCTACGTCGGCGCTTCGCGCCTCGTAGCTCGCAGGTTAGCTTTGCGTTGGGTTTCAAAATAAGAATCATCGAATGGAATTTCGTCTGTACTACAGAGGTCCGCTGAAATCGAACGGAAACGTTAAGCATAAGCACGCCATTCGGGAGCAAATTCACAGCCAACTAAAACAGTTGTGGCACCAGAAGCCGCTTTCCGACCTGAAAGACAAGCTGTTAAGTGGTCAACATGAACTTGGATGCATTCGTCCCTTAGAAGGTTTCGTGTTTGCGCCACTCGTGCAAGTGCAGTAGGGCGGAAGCCCGAAGGGTGTTCCGCCGCATGGTCGCCAGCACCGTAGGCTGCAATCACTAAAAGACATTGTGCCGACTGACTACAGCCTCCACCCTCAACAAAGCTTCCTTGTAATTCGCTCCCACAAAAAAATCGGCCGACCCGGCACCGTGGCTTTTTGTTTGCCACGGCCCCGAGCCGGCCGATCACTCACGAAGGGATCGCTTGCGCGAACCTCGGTTTATTTCTTGATGTTGGACAACAGCGCCTTGTTCACGACCAGTTTGCGCACGCCGTGGGCGTGGTCTTCGCTGAACTCGTTGTTCTTGCACCATTCACCCACGGTGTTGATGTTGAGCTTGGCGCATTGGGGACGCACGCTCCAGGTGACTTGCAGCGGCGAGCAGGACTTGGCGTCGTACTTGGGGCCGGTGGTGGAGCCGAGGAACTCGACGGGTTTGCCGGTGTTGGTTGGCAGCGCCTTGGGCTGATGCAGGCCGTTGGCCATATTGCCGTCGTAGTCCAGCGTGTTGAAGTCGAGCGCGCTGTCGTCGTTGACCAGAGTGAACACCTGGGTCTCGACGCGCAGGTCGGGATTGGCGCAAGTGTCGGAGAGACACGAACCCAGACCCTTGCCCGGCTTCACATCGCAGGAGCTGTGGACCCAATGCACTTCAATGGTGTCGCCCGGTTTTAGCTCGCCGTGCTCGCCCTTACAAATGGCTTCCTTGGTGGGCGCCATCTCGGCCGCGGACAGCTCCTTGCTGATGTTGCACTGATAACCGCTCTCGAAGCCGTGGCCGTCGCCGTCACCGGCGTAGATCGAGAAGGCGGCCGCCTTGTGCTCGGCGTTTTTGTGGAAGTGGATATTGCACAGATTCATCTCGGTGGAGGGCGGCGCCATGGCGAACTTGCGCTTGTTTTCCCCCGCCAGACTGTCGATATCACGCGGCGTCTGCGGGCCGAAGCCCTCGCACACCGCGCCCGACATATGCTCCGCGCCGTGGCCTTTACCATGTTTGTCATCACTCGCGACCCCATTCGCGGAGATCACACCCATCGCCAAGACGGCGAATATCTGACTCTTAACTCCGAATTTCATTATTTCATGCTCCCTTTTAGCTACGTTTACGAGACTGTTAGTGATAAAGCGTAGTAAGCCTACCCCTCTACAAAGCGCGTCTATCTTAGCTTAAGCAAAGTCACATCCCCAGGTTAACTGGTCAACTCATAGCTAAACCCACCATGAGACCCCCTGCCACCGGGAATCTTCTCAAATTTTGCCGCATCGGGCCAGGGTATAGGCTGGCCCTTCACGAGGTTAAAGCGGCTGGGGCGTTGAAGGGCTGGGAGCGTTCAAATATCCCTCAATATCTCTGCGGGAGACAATGACGCATCGAGCGGCGCAATACTAATGCAGCACATCACCCACGGTCCAAACTCAGGCGGATTGTTGATCTCAGCGCTTGGGCGGTGATATACGAGCGGTCTCAGGGCTAACAGCCCGGCATCAAGGGTGATGAAGAAGGGCTTAGTGCTCATCGCGCGCGCGATAGCGGGTTCGCTGCCTTGCATAATGAAAGAGCGGAAATATTTTGCCGTTTGCTTGGGCACGCGCACGCATGGCCGCGGGCGTTAAGATCCGCCTGTCTCGGGCCGTCGCCGGGGAAGCCGTCATCCACCGCATGCGGCCCAGCAGCGCCCGATTCCTGTTAGAATCACCCCCTTTATTTTTGCCACTATGCACGGTATCCGACATGAGCACACCCGATATTGAAGCCGTCAAAAACTATCTGCTGAGCTTGCAGGCGCTCATCTGCGCGGCGCTGCAAGAGGAAGACGGCAAGGCGCAATTTCTTGAAGACAGCTGGGAGCGCCCCCAAGGCGGCGGCGGCCGTTCGCGGGTGCTGACCGAGGGCGCGGCCTTCGAACAGGCGGGGGTGAATTTCTCGCATGTATTCGGCGACCAGATGCCGCCCTCCGCCACGGCGCACCGCCCCGAGCTGGCGGGCCGCCGCTGGCAGGCCATGGGGGTGTCGCTGGTGATTCATCCGCGCAACCCCTACGTGCCGACCTCGCACGCCAATGTGCGCTTCTTCGTCGCCGAGAAAGACGGCGCGGAACCGATCTGGTGGTTCGGCGGCGGCTTCGATATGACGCCGTATTACGGCTTCGAGCAGGACGCGGCCCACTGGCACCGGGTGGCGCGCGCGGCCTGCGCGCCCTTCGGCGAGGATGTCTATCCCCGCTACAAGAAATGGTGCGACGAGTATTTCTTCCTCAAGCACCGCAACGAGCCGCGCGGCATCGGCGGCCTGTTCTTCGACGATTTGAACGAATGGGGTTTCGACAAATGCTTCGCCTTCATGCGGAGCGTGGGCGATCACTACATCCAGGCCTACCGTCCCATCGTCGCGCGGCGCAAGGACACGCCTTACGGTGAACGCGAGCGCGACTTCCAGCTCTACCGCCGCGGCCGCTACGTGGAGTTCAATCTGGTTTACGATCGCGGCACCTTGTTCGGATTGCAATCGGGCGGGCGCACCGAATCCATCCTCATGTCGCTGCCGCCGCTGGTGAAGTGGCGCTACAACTGGCGGCCCGCGCCCGGCACCCCGGAGGCGGAATTGTACGAGGTATTTTTGCAGCCCCGGGATTGGCTCAAAGGGGCGGTTTAAACTAGACTTGTCTGCATATGGCACAAGGAAATGCGCGGACGAATACAGGCCGGCCGGCTGGGCGGTCTTCCCTCTGGCGGCGCCTTCAGCACCGCCGCCGTCAATGCAAGGAGTAACTTATGAAACTCAAACACCCCCTCATTTTCAGCAGCATTTTATCGGGCCTGCTCGGCGCCAGCCTCGCGGCGCAGGCCTTCGAGGCCCTGCCTGAAAAGGCGCCGGCCCCGGCCGACAACCCCATCACCGAGGCCAAGGTCGAGCTGGGCAAACAATTGTTCTTCGACCCGCGGCTGTCGGTGGACGGCACGGTGTCCTGCAACTCCTGTCATAACGTCATGAGCAGCGGCACCGACAACCGCCCGGTGTCCGTGGGCGTCGCCGGTCAAAAGGGCGGACGCAGCGCCCCCACGGTGTGGAACGCCGCCTTCCTCACCGCGCAATTCTGGGACGGCCGCGCCGCTACGCTGGAAGATCAAGCCAAGGGCCCCATCCTCAACCCCATCGAGATGGGCATGCCTTCGGCGGAAATGGCGGTGGAGCGCATCAAGGCCATCCCCGAATACCGGGCGCAATTCGCCAAGGCCTTCGGTGGTGACGATCCCGTCACCTACGACAACATCGCCAAGGCCATCGCCACCTATGAGCGCACCCTGATCACCCCCAACAGCGCCTTCGATCGCTTCATCAAGGGCGATAAAAAGGCCTTGTCCGCCGAGGCGCAGCGCGGCATGCAGCTAGTGGAAAGCGTGGGCTGCACCGCCTGCCATAACGGCGCCAATTTCGCCGGACCCACCAACCTGCCCGTGGGCCAGGGTTTCTATCAGAAATTCCCCGCCTTCACCGACAACGCCTATGTCAGCAAATATAACTTCATGGATGACACCGGCCGCCACGAAGCCACCAAGGATGAAGCGGACAAGTTCATGTGGCGGGTGCCGACCTGGCGCAACGTCGCCTTGACCGCGCCCTACTTTCACAACGGCTCCGTCGCCACCCTTGATGAAGCGGTGCGAGTGATGGCGAAAACACAGCTCGACAAAGATCTGGGCGAGGCGCAGGTAAGAGACATCGTCGCCTTCCTCAACAGCCTCACCGGCGAGTTCCCGCAGCAGAGCATGGTGCGGCTGCCGACGACGCCCAATAATTCGACGTTTGCCACCAAGTAATCAAAAAAATTCTTTTGCTCTACTCCAAGCGCCCGCTCATGGGCGCTTTTTTTCGCCCGATTTTTACGGCGGGCCGCGGACTCAATCCTCGCCGGGCGCGCAAACACCCTTGCAGGCAACGCTGAACCACCGCGCATCATCGAGACGCAAGGCGCTGAGCGCGCCGCCCCAGATACATCCCGTGTCTAGACAATACACGCCGCCGCTTGCATACCGGCCGAGGGTGGACCAATGACCGAAGATTATTTTTAAATCCGCGCTGCGCCGCCCCGCCACCTCGAACCACGGCAACTGTCCAGCGGCTTGCGCGCCCGGCTGACCTTTATAATCCAGATCCATGGCGCCGGCGGCATCACAATAACGCAGACGCGTGAGACTATTGGTGATGAAACGCAAGCGTTCCCAGCCTTGCAGCTCATCACGCCAGCGCGCGGGTTCGGCGCCGTACATCTCTTGAAAAAACGCGATGGCATCGCCGCCGCGCAACACCCGCTCCATTTCCGCGGCGCAGGCTTGCGCCGTGGCCAAATCCCATTGCGGCGGCAGACCCGCATGCACCAGCGTATAACCCAAATCCGCGTCGTGATGCAGCAAGGGCCGCTGCCGCAACCAATCCAGCAGACTCTCGCGGTCATCAGCCGCCAAGACATCCATGAAGCTGTCTTTAGGCCGCAGCGTGGCCGCGCCGCTGGCCACGGCGAGCAAATGCAGATCGTGATTACCGAGCACCGTCACCGCGCGCGCGCCCAAGTCCCGCACGAAACGCAGCACTTCCACGGACTGCGTGCCGCGATTGACCAGATCACCGGTGAACCATACCCTGTCGCGCTCGGGTGAAAATTGAATCGCGTCGAACAGCGCGAGCAGTTCGTCGAAGCAGCCTTGAATGTCGCCTATTGCGTAAATGGACATGTCTTAGAATTTGTCATATGGCTCATAGAAAACAGAGAGCCCAGGTGATACTTCATTGGGAAAAGGCCTCTGGTAGCCATGATTCACGGTAAGTAACCAGTTGGTGCATGGCATTAGCTCGCCATTTTAACCTCGCCTGTCATTCATTAGTAATAGGGTGAGACCGTAATAGACTGTAACGTTGTCCAATCCCCGCTACACCCAGAACTGTTTAATATTTCAAGCCTAACCTTCGTCTTACTCATAAGGGCCGCTAACGCTGCGGCATATGCTTCTTTGGAGCCTGGATTATTTAGGTTAAGTTTGAAATTAGTGGTGCCACACTGATTACTGCTTTCTACGGTTATCAGAACATGGCCTTTCTGATTCTGATCTTCAAACACATACGGACGTATCTGAGTAATAAAGGTCGGTGCTGTTGTGGGTTCCGCATACGTTTGAGACGACAATAAGCCAACAAACAATAAACTCATTACTAAATATGCATTTTTCATTACATTATTCCTCCCCGTTTTGCACACGAAAAATCGACAACTCACTACGAACATTGCCAATCAAAATATTCATAGAACACGCTTCATTTTTTCCGTTACACGCCAGTATCGCCATCTACCCCGGCGGCACGCGCAAATGAAACGTCACCGGCCCGTCGTTGGTGAGACTGACTTGCATGTCGGCGCCGAAGCGGCCGGTGGCGACGCGGGAATAAGCAGCGCGCGTTTGCGCCATCAGATAATTAAACAAGCGCTCGCCCTCGCCCGGCGCGGCGGCGGGGGTGAAGCTGGGGCGCAGTCCCTTGCGGGTGCCGGCGGCGAGGGTGAATTGCGGCACCAGCAATAACTCGCCATCGATGTCGCGCAAGCTCAAATTCATTTTGCCCTCGGCATCGGCGAAGACGCGGTAGTCGAGCAGGCGCGCGGATAAACGTTCGGCCTGCGCCTCGCCGTCGCCGCGCTCCACCCCCACCAGCACCAGCAGACCGCGGCCGATGGCGGCCACGCGTTCATCCGCGACGCGCACCTCCGCCGCGCTGACTCGCTGCAATAATCCGATCACCGCACCCGTTCCGCCATCGCCCGGGTGGCGTTCACCAGCGCGCTGACGATGCCGGGCTCGGTGGCGGAATGCCCCGCGTCGGCGATGATTTTCAATTCGGACTCGGGCCAGGCTTGATGCAGACGCCAGGCGTTTTCCACCGGACACACCACGTCGTAACGGCCGTGGACGATGACGCCGGGAATGTTTTTGAGCTTATGGGCATCACGGATGATTTGCTCGGGCGCGAGGAAACTGTCGTGCATGAAATAGTGGCACTCGATACGCGCGAGGCTCAAGGCGGTGTGCGGATCGCTGAAGTGATTAACCACATCGGCCTTGGGCCGCAAGGTGGAGCAACGCCCTTCCCAGGTGGACCACGCCTTGGCGGCGGACATGCGCGCTATTTCGTTGCCGCCGGTGAGCAGGCGGTAATAGGCACTCACCATATCGCCGCGCTCTTCTTCGGCTATTGGCTTGAGGTAATCTTCCCAGTAATCGGGGAAAATATGATTGGCGCCTTCTTGATAGAACCAGCGGATCTCCCAGGGCGTACATAAAAAGATGCCGCGCAAGATCAGTCCGCGCACCCGTTCGGGATAAGTCTCGGCATAAACCAGACCTAAGGTCGAACCCCAAGAACCGCCGAACACCACCCAGCGCTCGATGCCGAGCCGCGTGCGGATGGTTTCCATATCCGCCACTAAATGCGGCGTGGTGTTGTCACTGAGTTCGGCATGGGGCGTGGAGCGTCCGGCGCCGCGCTGATCGAAGAGCACGATGCGATAGACATTGGGGTCGAAAAAACGGCGGTGATACGGCTCGCAACCGGCACCCGGCCCGCCATGCACGAACACCACCGGCACACCCTGCGGGTTGCCGCACTCTTCGACATACAAGGTATGCAAGCCATCCACTTTGAAGTTATGGCTGGCGTAAGATTTAATGTCCGGATACAACGCCGTCATCGTCAACTCCCGAGAAATAGCCCTCCCATCATACCCGCAATGTCAGACAAGGGAAGCGGCGGCGCACGCTGCGGTTTCTTCAGGCTCAACCGGCGCCGATCGCGCCCGGCCCGGGGAAATACACCGGCGCGAACCCGCCGCCGGGGGTGCGGAAATTGGTGGCTTGGCCTTGATACAAACGCGCGGCGAATAATTGCACGCGGCTGGCGTAGACATACGCCCGCAGATCGAACTTCAAAGAGGCGTCGGCGCCATCGTCCAGTTTGAGCATCCGCTCGCCCGGCGGCGCGTATTCTTGCGCCACGTACGCGCCCGCGAGAATGTCCCGCCATACCCGGCGCGTGAGTTTCTCGCCGCGATACACCGCCTTGCCGCCGTAACCGCTGGCGGGTTTGAAAAACCAGCGCCGCCGCTCGGCCCATAATTGCGCGGCATTCCCCGCGTCCACCCGCACGGTGGGCGTAAGCGCGGCCCGCAACACCGCCAGCGCGGCCTCGTCCGCGCCACAAGCGCGCAGTGCCGCCGGGTCACTCAACAAAACGAGGTTGCGTTTATCCGCGTACAGCGCGTGGGCGCGCGGATGCGGCGTCACCACCACGGCGCCCGCGCTATAGGCCGCGCGCAAGGCGGCGTGTTCCGGCGCCGCAAAATAAAAATCCGTGAGGCGGTTGTAGACCATGTCCAGCCGGCGTCCGGCATGATGCAAGGCGCCGTCACGCCATTCCATGCTGGCGGCATCGGCGATGACGGCCTCGATGCCGTGACGCGCGAACAGGCGCTGAAATAAAATAAATTCGGGGTAGAGAAATTGCGTTTCCGGCGCCGCGTCGGCAATCGCCACGCGCAGCAGAGGCGCCTCGCCGCGCTGACGCCGCCACTCCTCGCGAAACATCATCACGAATTCATCTTCCAGCGCGTCGAGCGCCACCGCGCCCGCCACGGCCCAGGGCCGGCAGCAGGCGCGCTGAGCGCGGGCGAGCACGGTGTTGAGCAGCGCGCCGCCAGCGTTGGTGTTGATCTCGATGAGCCGCGGCCCGGCGCTGGTGAGGTGAACGTCGTAACCGAAAAAAACACCGCGCGGACCGGGATTGAAATGGGCGATGGCGGGGGCGGCGGCGAGCACCCGGTCTTGATAGGCGGGCAAGGCCGCCACGGCCTCCACCGCCCTTACCAAGGCCTGGATGGCCTCGGCCCACCGCGGGGCGGCGAACACCGCTGTATCGGAAAAAAGGTGAGGACGCGTGGTCCTCACCCATTGAGAAAAATCCGGGTCGTGCAATTCGCCGGCGAGCGCGCGGGCCAATGCCTCATGATCGACGGTCTTGCAGCGGCAATTCCGATTGAGCGCCTCGGCTATCCCGCTCAGCCTTGTCATGGAGTCAGTCCATGAAACTTAGCGCACTAGGAGCCGCCGGACTTGGGGCTGATCTGCTGCGCCGGTGGGAAAGCGGTCCATTTTCCCGATCCTTCTCGTCAAATAGCGCAGACTCCACCCTTCGCTTCGCTCTTCCCTCGAACGATCGAAAAACTGGCCTCGCCCTCCCACCTTGCTCGCTACGATCGCCCAAGTCCTACAGGCTCCTAGGAGCGGGAGGCGCGCTTGCGGTCGTTCTCCAGCAACATCTTTTTACGCAAGCGGATGAAGTTGGGCGTGACTTCAACGAGCTCGTCGTCGTCGATGAATTCCAGCGCCTGCTCCAAGCTCATGCGGACGGGCGGAGTGAGAATCAGCGCCTCATCCGTGCCCGCGGCGCGGATATTGGTGAGCTGCTTGGCCTTGAGGGCGTTGACCACCAGGTCGTTGTCGCGGGAATGGATGCCGAGGATCATGCCCTCGTACACCTCTTCACCGTGACCGATGAACAAACGGCCGCGCTCCTGGAGATTGAACAAGGCATAGGCCAGGGCCTTGCCCATGGCGTTGGCGATCAGCACACCGTTCAGCCGTTGACCGAAGCTGCCCTTTTTCATCGGGCCGTAATGATCGAAGACGTTGTAGAGCAAACCGGTGCCTTGGGTGGCGGTGAGGAATTCGGTGCGGAAACCGATCAGGCCGCGCGAGGGGATGATGAAATCCAGACGCACGCGCCCTTTGCCGTCGGGCATCATGTTTTGTAAATCACCGCCGCGGGTACCGAGGCGCTCCATCACCGTGCCCTGGTGTTGTTCTTCCACATCCAGGGTGAGCTGCTCGAAGGGCTCCTGCTTCTCGCCGTCCACCGTCTTGATGATGACCTCGGGACGCGACACGCCCAGCTCGTAACCTTCGCGGCGCATGTTTTCGATGAGGATGCCCAGATGCAATTCGCCGCGGCCGGAGACACGGAATTTATCCGGGTCGTCGGTCTCTTCCACGCGCAGCGCGACATTGTGCAGCAGCTCGCGCTGCAGCCGGTCGCGGATCTGGCGCGAGGTGACGAATTTGCCGTCGCGGCCGGAGAAGGGCGAGGTGTTGACCTGGAAGGTCATGCGCACCGTGGGCTCGTCCACCATCAAGGGCGGCAGGGCCTCGGGCGTTTTGGGATCGCACAAGGTATCGGAGATATTGAGTTCTTCAACGCCAGTGAAGGCGATGATGTCGCCGGCCTGCGCGTCCTGGGTCTCGACGCGGTCCAGGCCGAGAAAGCCCAGCACCTGCAGGATGCGGCCGTTGCGCTTGCGGCCTTCGCGGTCGAGGATCACCACCGGGGTGTTGGGTTTGATGTGGCCGCGGGCGATGCGGCCGATGCCGATGACGCCGACGTAGCTGTTGTAATCGAGCTGGGAGACCTGCATCTGGAACGGGCCATCCATATCGACGTTAGGCGGCGACACATGTTTGATGACGGCCTCGAACAGCGGCGTCATATCACCGCTGCGCACATCGGACGTCAGGCCGGCGTAACCGTTGAGCGCCGAGGTGTAGATCACCGGGAAATCCAGCTGCTCATTGGTGGCGCCGAGGCGGTCGAACAGATCGAAGGTCTGGTCCAGCACCCAGTCCGGGCGGGCGCCGGGGCGGTCGATCTTGTTGATGACCACGATGGGCTTCAAACCCTGGGCGAAGGCCTTTTGGGTGACGAAGCGGGTCTGCGGCATGGGGCCGTCCACCGCGTCCACCAGCAGCAGCACCGAGTCCACCATCGACAGCACCCGCTCCACCTCGCCGCCGAAATCGGCATGTCCCGGGGTGTCGACGATATTGATGCGGTAGTCCTTCCAGCGCACGGCGGTATTCTTGGCGAGGATGGTGATGCCGCGTTCTTTTTCCAGCGCATTCGAGTCCATCACCCGCTCCGTCGCGGGGCCGCGCGAGGCCAGCGTGCCGGATTGCTGTAGGAGTTTGTCCACCAAGGTGGTCTTGCCATGGTCGACGTGGGCGATGATGGCGATATTGCGCAGATTCTCAATCACGGGGGAAACCTCGAAATTAACCGCTTACTTAAAGACGGGAAGGACGTTCAGGGGGGAGCAATCAAAAATAATTAACGAGCACTCGAATAACCGGCCGCCATGTCCGCGCGGCAAAAATGGTGGGCTATTATACGTGCCTCAGCGCCACTTAATCCACACCGGCTTAGCGGCTGGCGCGCTTATTTCATGATCGCGCTTATTAAAGACAGCCTATCAGAGCAGGCCGCCCGCACCATCCCGCCACCGATTTAACACCCTGCGCAGACCGCGCCACCACGCGCCCTTGCCAGTGAATAGCCCCCCAAGACGCGGACACCCCCGCCACCCGCCCGCCCGCGAATCGGATGAAACGCGGGTACGCGGCCGCCCGCCTTTTCAATCCGCTGTTCCCAAATACGGGCATGGGATACGGCCATATCGGCCAGCCCGGTGAAGCGGTGATTTATTCGGGATCGAGCCCGGCCCGGGTGAGGATGCGATAGATGCAGGCCGATTTTTTTCCTCGAACCCCGTGGTTTTTACTGCCTGAGCGCCTCCGTGCTTTGGCGGCGCTCAGGCCGGCAGCGGCGTCAATTCCGTCAGGGGCCAGCGCGGCCACGCGGTGAAGGCCAAGGGCTCGGCCTGGCCCGCGCGCAGGCGTTGCGCGCCGGCGTAAGCGATCATCGCGCCGTTGTCGGTGCAGAATTCCAGGCGCGGATAATAGACCGTCGCGCCCGCCCGCGCCGCCTCCTCTTGCAGGCGGGTCCGCAGGCCGACATTGGCACTCACCCCGCCGGCGACCACCAGACGGACAAGGCCGGTCTGTTCCAGGGCGCGGCGGCATTTTATGGCCAGGGTATCCACCACGGCGTCTTCGAAGGCGCGGGCGATGTCGGCGCGAGCTTGCTCATCACCCGCGCTGGCTTGCCACGTAGTCAGCGCGAAGGTCTTCAAGCCGCTAAAGCTGAACTCCAGACCGGGGCGATTGGTCATGGGGCGAGGAAAATGAAAACGCGCCGGGTCGCCCCGCTCCGCCAAGCGCGCCAGCGCCGGGCCGCCAGGGTAACCCAGACCCAGCAGTTTGGCGGTCTTATCGAAGGCCTCGCCGGCGGCATCGTCCAACGTATCGCCCAGCAAGGTGTAACGGCCAACGCCATCCACCCGCATCAATTGGGTGTGGCCGCCGGAGACCAGCAAGGCCACGAAGGGAAAGGCGGGCGGGTTTTTCTCCAGCATCGGCGCCAGCAAATGCCCTTCCATATGATGCACCCCCACGGCGGGCACGCCCAAGGCCCAGGCCAGGGAGCGGCCAATGGCGGCGCCCACCAGCAGGGCCCCGATCAAACCCGGCCCGGCGGTGTAGGCCACGCCGTCAATATCGGCACGGTTCAGACCCGCTTCGGACAACACTTGTTTCAATAGTGGCAGAGTCTTACGCACGTGGTCGCGCGAGGCCAGCTCCGGCACCACGCCGCCGTAGTCCTCGTGCAAACTCACTTGGCTATATAAAGCGTGGGCCAGCAGGCCGCGTTCCGTATCATAGAACGCCACCCCGGTTTCATCGCAGGAGGTTTCCAGGCCTATCACCCGCATCGGCACACGCCCCGGCGGTTATCTATTAAGTTGTTTCGCATTATGCCGTAAAAACCTTATACTTCGGTCTTTTACTCGACTAACAAAGAGGGTCCCCCGGCGCCGCGGCGCGGCGGTACGCGGCCCCCAGCCATAGGATCTTACGCGCCATGATACAGGTACGCGGTCTCACCAAGGTATTCCCCGGCGGCACAAAGGCCGTGGACGGTCTGGATTTGGAGGTCAGTGACGGGGAAATCCTCGGCCTGCTCGGCCCCAATGGCGCGGGCAAAACCACCACCATCCGCGCCCTCTCCACTTTATGCGGCTTCGACGAGGGCGAGGTGAAGGTGGCGGGCTTCGATGTCGACGCCGAACCCCACCGGGTGCGCGAGAGCATCGGCGTGGTGGCGCAGAACACGGGCATCGATTACTTCCTCACTGGCCGCGAAAATCTGGAGCTGCAAGGGCAGATGTACCGCATGAACAAGGCGGACATCCGCGCCCGGGTCACCGAACTGGCGCGCTATTTCGAGCTGGAAGACAGCCTCGACCGCACCGTGACCACCTACTCCGGCGGCATGCGCCGCAAGCTCGACATCGCCACCGCCCTCATCCACCGGCCCAAACTGGTGTTTCTCGACGAACCCACCCTGGGCCTGGACATCAAAAGCCGCAAGATCCTGTGGAACTACATCACCAAGCTCAATAAAGAAATGGGCCTGACCATCCTCCTCACCACCCATTACCTGGAAGAGGCGGACCAACTGGCCGACCGCGTCGCCATTATCAATGCAGGCAAGATCCGGGTGGTGGGCACGCCCGACGAACTCAAGCGCGGCATCGCCGGCGACGCCATGACCCTCAGCGTCGAGAAGCAGGACTGGACCACGCAGCAATTCACCCAGACTCTGAAGCAGAGCAGCCTCATCAAGGATTCCCTGTGGCAGGGCAATAAGCTGCACCTCTACGTGGACAACGGCGCCGAGAGCGTGCCCAAGATCACCGCCCTCGCCAGCGAAAAACAAGTGCGCATCCTCACCCTGTCGCTGTCGCGACCCAGCCTCGACGACGTCTTCCTCAAGTACACCGGCACCAGCCTGGAAGGCGATACCGAGGAGAGCGGCGACGAGTGGTGGAAGCAATGGGCCGGCAAGGGCGGCGGCGGCAAATGGCAGAAGCAATGGGAGCAATCCCAGGCGGAAAACCAGGACGACGCGGCCGCGGGCGAAGACGCGCAGCAATGGACCGAGGAAGAGACCGCGCAGTGGCAGAACAAACAGTGGTCGCCGGAGGAGATGGAGTCCTGGCAAAAACAAAAAGCGGTCGAAAACGCCACCGCCAATCCGCAGACCTCCGCTGCCAGCAGCCAGACCTGGAGCGCCGAAGAGACCGCGCAATGGCAGAGCCAGCAATGGTCACCCGAGGAGATGGACGAGTGGCGACGCCAGCAGCATGCCGCCAGCGTCGCTCAGCAGGCGCCCGCGAGCGGGGCGGCGGCCTGGAGCGAGGAAGAGACCTCGCAATGGTTGAAGAAACAATGGACACCCGAGGAAATGGATCAATGGCAGCGGCAGAGAGAGGCTGCACAGTCCGGCGGCGACGTGTCCGCGAAACAATGGAGCCAGGATGAAGCCGAGCAGTGGCAAAACCGCCAATGGACGCCAGAAGAGATGGACGAATGGCGGCGCCAGCAGCATGCCGCCAGTTTGGCCAAACAAACGGCGGGGCAGTGGACCGAGGAAGAGACCGCGCAATGGCTGAAGAAACAATGGACGCCGGAACAGATGGACCAGTGGCGCCGGCAGCGCGAAGCCGCCCAATCCGCCGCCTCGACGGCGGACGGAGGGGAACAGCAATGGACCGCGGAAGAGACCGCGCAATGGGAAAGCAAACAGTGGTCCCCTGCGGAAATGGACCAGTGGCAGAAACAACGCGAGGCCGCCAGCGCGGCCTCTAAGCCACAAGGCGGGCAAAGCGCCGCCCAATGGAGCGCCGAGGAAACCGCGCAGTGGCAGAACAAACAATGGTCCGAGGAAGAAATGGTCGAGTGGCAAAAACAACAAGCCGAGACGGCTAAAAAAGGCAAGTAAGCTACCGCCGCCTAAGCCGCGATTCACTCACCCATACCCATACGTTAGAGGTAAAACCCATGCTCGCCGATACCTGGCACCTGTTCAACAAATACATGAAGGTCACCATCCGCATGCCGATGTGGACCCTCTTCACCTTGGTGCAACCCTTGATCTGGCTGATTATCTTTGGCCAATTGTTCAAGAACATCACCCAACTGCCCGGCTTCCCCACCGACAGCTATATGGATTTCTTCGTGCCCGGCGTACTCATCATGACCGTGCTGTTCGGCTCCTCATGGAGCGGGGTCAGCCTGCTGCGCGAGATACAATCGGGTACGGTGGACAAGATGCTGGTCTCGCCGGTGTCGCGCATCGCCATCGTCCTCAGCCGGGTGCTGCACTCCACCGCGCAAGTGGTGGTGCAGGTCTTGATCATGCTCGCGGTGGCCTGGGCCATGGGTGCGAAGCTCAATCTGCATCCCGTCTATTTCGGCCTCAGCATGCTGGTGGTGGTATTGCTGGGCCTGTGCTTCGCCGCGATATCCAATGGCTTCGCCATCGCCCTGCAACGCGAAGAGCCACTGGTCATCATCGGCAACCTCATGACCCTGCCCTTGATGTTCTTCTCCACAGCGCTGGTGCCCGAAAACTTCATGCCGGGCTGGATCAAATATGTTTCGCTGATCAACCCCATTAACTACTCGGTGGAAGCCGTGCGCGCGGTGCTGGTGGGCACGCCGGATTTAGCCGCATTCGGCACGGCGTTACTGATACTCACTGGCTTCACCGTCGCCGCAATGTGGTGGGCGGTGTCGGCCTTCAATACCCTGCGCGATTAAACGCGCCAGCAACGCAATTAAAAAAGGGGGCCGAGGGCCCCCTTTTTTATCGGCCAATTTATTGCGGCGGCATTTTAAGCATTCAGGCCAGCCGCGCATTCAGCGCAAATCTTTTTCCCGCTTTGCTCAAGCAACAAATCATGTTTAGCGTACTCACCACACAGCGCGCACGCCGCGGAGCGGTACTTGGAAAATTTGGGCGGCAGCGGCATATCCACCCATGACAGCTTGAACAGTTCGTCCTCGGGCAAGGAAAGAATCGTGTTCACGCCGAGAGTCAAGGCATCCCGCAGCGCTTGTTTTTTCTCCAGCGTCCCCGTGACCGGATCATTCGCCTCTTGGCGCTGGCGGCGCAGTGCCTCGTGGTCAAAATCATCCCAATAATGACAATAGGCTCGCGCCGCCTTACCACTGACCGTATTCTGCAGCACGAAACTGGACTTGCCGCTATTGGTGTAATAAAGATTACGCTTGCCGAGGGTGCAGCCGGCGAGCTGCTGCAGGGCGTCGATGGCGCAGGTGGGCGCGCCCGCATAGGCCACCACGTGCTTCGGGTTACACAGCTCATCACCCATCTCGCGCGACAGCGCCTTCACCACGCGATAACCCAAGGCAATATCGAGGCAGTAGCAGCCGTGAAAAGCCACTAAGGCATCGAAATCCGCACGATCAATCGTTTCCATCATTAAGCGCGGCCTCACGCATTCAATCAAAAATTGACCGCCACGCCCGCCCCTAAGGTGTGTTTCTGATAATCACCCAAGGAGGGACTTTGCACCCCGACGGCCACATCTTCGGACGTGAAGATAAACCCGGTGGGTAAATTCGATGAATTCATCTGGAAAGAGTAATTAGCGAATAGGCGCAAATTTTCACTCAGGAAAAGATTGAGACCCAGCGAAAGGAAATTCGCGCTATTAACGCGCGTCTCCAGAAAACGGGTTGATGAATCGGGGTGCTTGAATTGCGAATACACGTAATTGTAACCGCCGTTCATACTCAATCCAGGTCGCAGCATTTTTGACAACTGCAAGGAGAGGCTATGGCTGGTATAGGCAAAATCATTGCCGATAGGCAAGGTATTTGAGTTGTCGGTATAAGCATAATTGCCCGTCCATGACCAACCATCCGCCAATGACTGATTAATCAAAGCACCCATGGAATAACTGTTCGAATTAAACAAGGGAGAGGAATCGGATTTAAATTGACGCGCGTTCGCACTGATCTGCAAGGCGCTGGGCACCTCCTTCATTCCCGACGCCAGAAACGGTAGAAGCGGCCTCATCTTGATCCGCTTGATGGCATCCGCGCTCAAGGTCGAGCTGTCATTAACAAGCGCCTCGTTCAACAAGCCCTCCATGCGGTTCATGGTGAAAGTAGCGGACAAATCATATCCACGCCACGTCCCCGTGACAAAAGGCGCCAATTCCGTTACCACGAAATCATACTGTCCATTGTGATAAATATTATACGCGGGGTTATAACTCACGCCCCAAGTCAACTTCTTCCCTCGCAACTTGCGGCGGTAAGTGATACCGCCGCTCAAATCCGAGCGGAATTCCTCAACGGGATGATTGGCGCTCAAATTACTATTGTTATCCCAATTCATCCCATAGGAAACTCTGTAAGAAAAACCATCGATACGCTGTTGCACATTATCCAAACGCTTCTTGGCCGCTTCCGCCATTCCCCCGGCCCCCGAACGCATCACCGCGCGATATTCAGGGATCGCGTCCTCTTCCCGGCCCAATTGCTCATAGAGCATCGCCAGGTTCAAACGCGCGCCAATATGTGATGGCACCACACGAAGCACCTCCTTGTATTCCGTTACGGCACTCTCTAAATCTTCCTCGCGGGAATAAATCAGGCCCAAAAAGAAATGGGATACAAAATTATTCGGATCGCTCTTCACGATGGTCTGAAACTGCAATTTCGCTTGAGCTTGCCTGCCTTCATTATAGTTTTTCTTGGCGATAGCCAAGATTATTTGGCCTTGTATCTTCTCCCGAGTCGCCTCATCGGCGGCCAAGTCCAGAGCACGCGCAAAGGCCGGCACTGCCTTGGCATAATCCCCCATCTCATCGTACAACTCAGCCAGCGTATGCTGCACTCTGCCGTGAGTCGGGTCTATCCTCATCACGTTTTCGAAGGCGTCTATCGCCTCTTTAATGCGGCGCTGGTTCAGATATATAACCGCAAGATCCAGCCAGGCGTCTCGATTATCCGGCTCTTGCGCCAAAATAGCCTTATACCCGTCGATGCGTTCTTCCAGAATCCTCGCCTGCACCTCTTTACCTTGCTCGGACTTGTATAGCTCACCAAGAAACTGCGCGGCCTGACGTGCTTGCGGACCACCCCGCCCTTTAATCAACACCTCTTCAAGCTCACGCGCGGCCTGGATCAACTCGCCCTCCTCGAACAAGAGCGCGCCGTAGCGTAAACGCGCATCCAGATCATTGGGCTTCTCATCGAGCAAGGCGCGCAATATTACTTCCGCCTCTTTCTGCTTACCTATGCCGCGATAGGCCGTCGCCAAATTCAAACGCGCTAACGGATTATCGGGCGACATTGAAACCGCCTCCTCGAATAAGCTAGCCGCATCCTGCAATTGCCCATTTTCCAAGGCCCTCAAACCATGGATCATTGACAACTTGAATTGCGCCTGACGCGCGGGCGCCGAACCCATGGGCATCAACTCGAGCACACGTTGATAATGCTCTTCAGCACGCGCGATATCGCCTTTACGGTCATATATATCGGCCAAATAACTATGCGCGACCGGATTATCGGGCTGGAGCTTAATTGCATGCTCAAAATGCGCCTGAGCCTCATCGAACCGATTAAGAAATAAATTCGACAGCCCGGCGTCAATCAGCACAGGCACGTCATCCGGGTAATCCGCCAGCACGGACATAAAAATCTGCAAGGCCCGTTCGAGATCACCTTGCTCACCGTATTTTTTGCCGACCAATATCCGGCCCCGCTTACTCGCCTCTTGCCCCTCTGGGGTATTAGGCGCGATACCTACCACCCCCCGGTATTCGGTTATGGCCTGATCGACCAGCCGCAGACTTTCGTAGGCCTGCGCCAACACCATGCGTAGCCTGTAATTCTCGGGCACCAATTGCGCGCTGCGCGCCAAGTATTCCAGTCCGCGCTCCGCATTATTCATGCGCAGATAAAGAGACCCGGCATTATAAAGCGCCTCGGGATTTGATGGCTCGAGAATGAGCACTTGTTCGAAGAGTTCAAGCGCGCGCTCAAACTCGTTTTGCTGTATAGCGCGCTTCCCCTCAGCCATCAAACCGGAGACGCTGGACCGCTGAACGGGAGGTGTTTGTTCTTGGGCGCTCGCGGGCAAACAGAAGATCAATGCACAGATAAAAACCATGACGGGCATGATTGCCTTCATGCCCGCTCGCGCAATCGAAATATGTGTCAGTTGAAATTGCATTAGCCTGACATATCGCTTTAATAGTAGACCGTGACTTTGAAAAGCGCTTTCCAGCCATCAAAGCTCAGCCTGAGTTCACGGTATTCCTCACCGGACTCAAGCTTATATTGCATACTGCCATTAACGCCCGGAACGATCGGCACCTGCAAAAATAAATTATCGGTGTCGCGAAAATCCGTGTTCAAGCGGCCATCACCCAGAGTCATTTCTTTCATCCCGAGGGTATAACCGGCCTCCGCCCCCAGCGACAACCAATCATTAATAAACCATTCGGCGCCCCCCGCCCCCTGCAACAACAGCAGACCCGTAGCCTGCGCCTGAACCACCACGGACTTACGGAAGCTTCGCGGCGGCCCGCTCAAGAACAACAAGGAAAAGTCCTCTCGATAATCGATATCGAACACTTCATGGGCGGACATCCGCAAGTAAAGATTATATTTTTTAGGTTTACGCACGGCGTTGTAACGCCAACCCAAATAGAATTCGTTGTAACTCATATCGCCTTTACGCTGCGATACCGCGGATTCGAACGCGCCTTGCACGGGGAAAAGGCCTTGCGCCGTGGCGAATGTCGTGGCTTCCCAGCTTCCGCCGCCGATCAACAATGCGTGCTTTTCATTTATGTTCCAAATAAATTCCAAACCCACGAGCGCGCCTGGCTCCAGTTCCGGCATGGGATTGCGGTAAACAAAACTCGTGGGATTATTGAAACCAAACTCATCAATGATGTCGGCGGTACCGCTATAGGGCGAACGAAAATGACCGCTATTGAGGTTTTCCAAGTTCGGACCATGCATGCCGACATAGGGCGATATGCCCCACACGCGCCCGGCATCCTCGGCATACGCACTGATGGGCAGCAACGACATCACCAGCAGAAACAGGAAACGACGCGCGGCATTACGCATGAGCCACGCCCTCTGCCCGTTTCGCTCTGACTGGGCGCCGGAGATAAAACAGCAGAGGCAGCACTATCA
The DNA here is from genome assembly GCA_947259075.1 of uncultured Gammaproteobacteria bacterium. Classification (GTDB taxonomy): domain Bacteria; phylum Pseudomonadota; class Gammaproteobacteria; order DRLM01; family DRLM01; genus CAKKSB01. Next base: position 20,635 of record CAMYKQ010000041.1, read on the forward strand.
AGGCCACGATACAGCTGATGAGCATATAGGCAACCACGAAGTAACCCAATTTCACATGGGGCGGAAATTGCGACCAAAATAAGACGGCGAAACCTATCACCACCACCACGGCGTTAAATACGATGGTCTTGCCCACCGTGCGCATGGTGACTTGCGCCGCCAGCACCGCATCACCGCTACGCTGATATTCATCTTGGTAACGGAAGATATAGTGAATCGCGTAATCAACACCAACACCGATGGCCACGCCCGCGGCCAGCGCCGTCGACACATCCAAGGGTATGCCCGCGAACCCGGCGAATCCGGCAATAAACAAAGTGGACAGCGTCACTGGCACAACCGTAAAGAACCCGATTACCAGTGAACGGAATAGCAGGGTGGCAATCAGCAAAATACCTAGCTTCGAAAGCACGATCGCGATCTTTTGGCTATCGATCAGCAGGTCGGCCCAAATATAGGAGTTATTGGCCGAACCCGCGTAATTCACCTGCACATCAAACCCGGAAAACACTTCATTAGCACGTTGTTTGATGCCGGTAATAATCCTATTCAGGTCCTGGGTGTGATCCGTTTTGATAATGAAGGTCACCAAGGCCGTCTTGTAATCGTAATCGATGATTTCATCCAGCTGCTGAGGGCGGCCGGAGACGGAAAATAGAAATAGATACTCACCGATCTGCGCCTCGGTATCAGGAATGGTGTTGTACGCTTTGTCTCCGACATGCAAGGTCATATTCATATTCTTAATGTAATCCACAACTGAGCGTGAGCTGCCCACGTAGGGCAGCGACTCACCATAGGATTGCAATTCTTCGACGCGCTGCAATAACTGAGGAGACTTGAATATATCTTTTTGCCCACCCTCGATGACCACATTTAAAAAAATGGCGCCATCGAAACGCTCATTGAGCATATTGTTTGCGTGAACCAACTCGCTGTCTTGCCGGAAATCATTCATCCAGCTTGAATCCACATAGAGCTTTGACACACCCCAAGCGGCGACAAGCACCATCACCAGCAACACGGCGGAAACACCATGCCGGGCCCGGTGCAGAGAAGCCGCCAATTGCACTAAATATTTGCTCAAGCGATTTTGTTCGTTATGCACACGCATCGCGCGGCGCTTGGCCAAATAAGCCCCCACTTTGGGCTTCATGACGGTCAGGACCGCGGGGATGAAGGTGACCGTAAGCAACCAGCTCACGACAATACCAATCACGGTGAATACGCCGAATATCACGAAGGGGGGCATCTCGGCGAAAAACAGCGCAAGAAACCCTACCGCGGTGGTCACCGTGGTGGTCAATAGAGGCGCCCCCAATTTGCCCATAACACTGGCGATGATATCGGTACTGGGCTGATGCGCGTCTTCCAGCACGTGATCGTAGTAGTGGCTCATGAGGTGCACCGAATCACCGATACTCACCGCCACCAATATCACCGGCAACATCGTCGAGATGGTATATAAAGGCACATCGAACAGCACCATCAATCCCATGGTCCAAATAATGGCAGCCCCCATCACGAACATCGGCAATACGACGCCGCGCCCGGTGCGGAAAAGAAAGAATAAGGTGATCGCCAGTGCGGCCATGAGGAGAGGGATCATGACCTTCATGTCATCCATGGCATGGGAGCCGGATGTCACTTCAATCACCGGCCTTCCCGCCAGATAAAAGGTATCGCCATTGAGCTCGTAGACCGGCTCGGCTTCGGTTGCTTTGCCGTCCGCTTTCCCCTGCTGCGCCCACTGTCCTTGCTGCGGCCATGCCTGCCCTTGACCACCACTCTGCTGTTGCCAGTCACCCTGTTGCTGCCAACCGCCTTGCCAGCCGCCGGATGCGCCGCCTTTTTCCTGGGCCAAGATACCTTGGATTTGCCAGTAGGTCTGGTAGCGGTTAGCCTGCCCCTCTTTTAAACGGGCGCGGATCATGGCCGCATTGCCATCACGTGACACCAAATTGCCAACGAATAAATCACTATTGGCGAACACCGCCTCTTTGAGACGCGCCACTGCCGCATCATCTTCAGGCACGCTGGGCATGAGCATGACGCTGCCGATGCTGGATTCATCACCCACAAACATCGTTGCGGTAGAGAGGGAGGCGACATCGATGGGACGCGTGGCGATGACGCCGGGCAAGGCCGCGACCTTTTCGGTTATACGCGCTATCCGCGCCAGCGTAGTGGGATTAAAGACACCATGTTCATCATTCACAATACCGATAATGACCGCATCTTTTACTCCGAATAGCTCATCCACCTTTTCATCATAAAGAATCGCCGCATGCCCCTTGGGCAGGTAAACCCGCGCATCGGTCTCCCATCGCAAGCCGGGCAACTGAAGTGCAAGATAGACGGTAATACCTAAAACCAATGCGATGATCAGTTTCGGGTAACGGATAACGGCGGTAGTAATCGGCTTTAACATGGCGGCATGCTTACCTGTCGGACACCCTGTCCGTCTTCCAACTCTGTGGCACAAGCCCACACTAGGGCCACGCACCTTGGAAGCACGTTATCTTGGGTGATATTAAAATGCATATTTAAACTCTACAAAAGCCCGGTCATTATCGTGGAAGTTCCCAATGAACTGGGCCCGCTGTTCGCGCACGACCACACCCTCGGTAGCGGTGGTGCTGGAAGCAACGCCAAACTGGGATTTCTTACCAAAGAAAATATCCAGCCCCGTGCTAATTTGAAAACGGTCGGTGAGGCGGAACGTCCATTTGGGTTTGACGTAGAGCTCATCAAGATTAATTAAATAAATACCCAGAAGCTGGAATACCATGGAGCTCTGGGGGAACTCTTTTCTAAGGAATATATTTAAGCTGGTATCGAATTCATCCTGAATGATCGCATCGTCATAATCCATGATGATCCACTGCACCACGCTGGGTGAGATATCCAGACCCTGCCAGTTATAGTCCAAACCCAGTCCCCAACGGATGTGATCACGCTTGAATTCACCGTTGCCATCTAAAAATCCATCGCTATTTTTGTCCACATCGGCTACGGCAAAATATTTGTCCGTCACGTACGCCATTTCGCCTTTGAGAATCAATGAACTCAACTGCTTGATGAAACTAGTGCCATACATGGACATTCGCGTGTAGGTAGGAGAAAAATCAGGCGCATCCGCTTCATCAATGCGCACGCGGCGAAAAATCACTGGAAAATCGTCCCAGGTGTAAAAGTAACTGAATGTAAGCTCGGTATCCCAATGATTGGTGCTCAGCTTCATTCCCACCTCGGCATTCTTGTAATCGAATGACTCTGGAAAACGCGTGCCAGGCACCTCTTGCAATAATTCCCACTCCGAACCCGGCGGTGCCGGCTTGTGGAAACGGATATCGGGTATCCATAAAAACTGATAGTTGGCGTTTTCTCTATAATAATCGAGCTTGGCCATCCAGAGCGGGATGCGGTAATCCAGCAAGTCAGGGAGAATCAGCTCACGGAAATCTATGGGGTTAATCTCATCAGTGATACGCACCCCCTCCAGCACACCCCATACCACAAACTGCTTACCAAGACGGATGTCCATATCACCCAAAAACATGTCCATATACAATTCGCGAATCTCGGCGACGGGTGTGTCTTTTTCGCGCGGCAGATTTACGATAAACGCCAAAGGTTCATCTTCGTTGCGCTCAAGACGAGCGGCTATGGTGTCGTAATCAAATAAATCATACGCCAAATCATAATAGGCCCAGCCAGAAAAATTAAACTTCAGGCGTGAACTATAGGGGTATTTGGCATTTAGGTAGGCTATATTGCGAATCTTAGTAATCGAGCGCGGCTCCCGATAGCGATAGGCGGTCTCGTTCTTTAAATAGCCACTCAATTGAACATCAGACAAGAAAGAGGCGGACGTTTTATCGGTTACATCAGCGCCCATACCTTCCCGGAGGACAGCTTCGGCGCCATTTTTTTCATCCGCGCCCAGGGCGACGCCCACCCCCAAAACACTAAAAAAGCCCAATAGAAGAATGACCGCGGCAAACTTCTGCGGCAGTTCAACACCCCACTTTATACTGACTCCTTGCATAGATCGCACAATATAATATGTTCCTCTCCCGGCGCCCCGACTCCCAGCGTCACTCTCGAACCGGCTTGCAGCTTCGCTCCACACGCAGCGCAATTAACTAACCGATTCAGCCTGATATCCTCCCAACCAAGCACGCCAGGAAATTTAGGTGCGCCACCCAGGTTAAGCGCTTCAGCTCTCATATCGACACTTGGCTTGGATTGCCCAAGTGGAAGCGTACCGTCTTCACGGAACGCCTCTTCTAGTACATTGCGGATTAAAATGGAAACCGGAATACCAAGACGGTCTGCGCGTTCGATTACCTTGTTTTTGAGCTCTCTGGGCACCCGCGCGCCCAAATACTCTTCCTTTCTTTTCATCGCGATAGCATGGGCTTGATCCCTTGCCGCGGCGCCCTGTTGCGGCCCTGACAACCGTGACCGTCTACTCGATTGATACATAAATACCTCGCTGTGATTAGATGTAGCCTGGCTCTAAGGCCATACCACCTCACTACCCATATATTTGAGAGGTCCGATCAATCGCGACCTCGCTGCCTAACATAGGTTAGACATTGTTATACAGGCATGTCAACAACTCGGTACGGATGTTTCAATTGTTATGCTGAACATACATCTAAAGCATGCCGCAATCACTGGTCACGGCATGGGGAGTAGCGTCTTACCGCAAAACCAGACCGGGCTATTTTACTGACCAATCCTCAAGGCCCTCTCCGTAAACTCATCCTCGCTCAAACCCACATTGACCTGCACATCCGTCACCTGAAATATTGATGAATGGCCGGTTTGAACGTTACGCACGGTCACATCATCCCAAACCCAAGCCTTATTTGCGCGCTGCCATTTTATTATTTGCTGCTTGAACGGCTCCCCTTTTTTATCGAAATAATCCACTTGGCGCTTTACACAGCTATCCCAATCCTGCCCCTTAACGAACCAAGACACGGTTTTGCTGTACAAACTATTGGCCTTATTGATCGGCACATTTTCAACGGCATAAACTAGCTCGTCGCCACGCGGCATTGATTGGATCAGCCGGTGCTGGTCAGCATCGAGGCTGCGCCCACTGATATCCGCATACGTAAGATCGGAGCCGAGGAAGCTGTCACCCGGATCACGAATAGAGACCCGGCGGATCTTCTTCAGCACCGGCAGATAGATCCATTGATCCGCATTACGATCAGATGCCGCGGTGTAGGCCCAACGCATAAAACCAGCACCTTGCGCATCCGGCGGGAACTCGGTAAACAGCACCATCTTATCGGCAATGCCTTCCGCGCCATTGAAATCTTTCCAGAGACGGCGGTAGATATTTTTTTTCTCGTTGCCGTCTTTGTCACGCAAAATAATGGTCAAGCGAGAACGCTGGTCTTCTCCCGGATACTTGAAATTACAGCGCTCCATGATCTCCCGCCCCTCTTGCAAGGGATCGGCGGCAAAGGAGAGCGTCGGCACCACAAGCATGCAGGCGGCAAAACTCAAAACCACTCTAGGAAAGGAATACAAGATATTACCTTCAGATGATTAGGGCTTAGTACCTTGGATCAAGGTAAACGGGCTTGGTTCTGGCAAAGGCCTAAAACTCAAATCTTTGAACCCGATTTCTGCCGCCCAATCCGCAACTTCTTTTGCGGAATAGGCCCGGCCGGCCGGAGTATGAATCAACTGGTTAATGCCAATCAACGCGGGCAATAGGGGACCGGACTTATCCGTATCCAAAAATTGTTCCTGGATCAAAATAACACCACCCGGCTCCATGGCATCATACGATTTTTGAATAATACCCTTGATGACATCCGGCCCTTCTTGGCTGATCATCGAGGAAAGCAGCACGACGTCGTAGCCCGTCCCGAAATCATCCTCAAGGTAACTTCCCTCTTTCGTGCTCACCAAGGCCTCGGCATGAAAGTCTTTAATGATGTCACGCGTGACGCGCAAGGTCTGCGGCAAATCCAGCACATCCGCATTAAGTCCCGGGTTGTTCTGCGACAATATAATGGAGAAGATACCCGGACCACCGCCCACATCCAACAGTTTCTTATGCCCCTTCAGCGGCACCTCTTCGGCAAGCAAATGCGCCTGAGGAATACCACGATACAACATCCCCATGATGTAAGTCCGCGTCGCCTCCTCACCGTGATCATGCTGCTTTTCAACCACAGGCCGGCCGTGAACTACCGCATCACGAAGCTTCGACCAAGGGGAAACCCAGTCAGCAAACATCGAAACGATACCGCCCTGATAGCGCTGCCCCCCCTTGACCAAGAATGTCTGCGCGACTTGGCCATTACTAAATTTACCATCGTGTTTTTCTAATAACCCCAAACCAACACACGCGATCAGAATAAGCTCCAAGCCACGCTCATCAGCAGCACATTTTTTCGCCAGCTCAGCCGCGGTGGCCGGGCCAGCTGCTAAGGCTGTAAAAATGTCCAAGCTATGCGCCACATGCAGGACGCTAGAATTCCAGTAGGCGGATGCGATTCGCATCACGGCCATCGGGTCAGCACTATTCCACTGATTTTGCGCACTCACTAGATCAACCCCTCATTAGTTTAGAGTAATGCATTGATAATTATAGCCATGGTGAAATGAATGCGATCTGAACGTCGTTTCACCTTATAAGTGTATCGTCCATGCTCTCTAGAGGATAAGCGCAATAGCTAATCCAGCTCGTTAGAATAGCAAAAATAGGAGGATATGCCTCCCCTATTTTACAAATTCGGGCAATACTTGCCGACTTACCACAAAGCAACGCCCAGCAAAGAATCCATTCGCGAGAAGGCTCACCACCACTCCGTCCACACAATTTTACGGCCAAATAAAGGGCCATCTTTCTTGGGCCAGAGGATTAATATACGCACATCATTATCGCATCCACCGCTAGACAGAATATAGAAAGCGCCAATTAGGTCGCATCAATTCTCAGGCCCTATATCAGCAATGAGTTAACCCCTCACTGAATATTATAATATTGCAAAACGCAAACCCACTTACCGTGACGAACCCACGGCCAGATGGAAAACCCCTACACTTCATCACCCGCTCCAGATTTACTTCTCAAGCATGTGGGCAGCACGATTCATAAAACAACCCCGAAAACAACTGCGCCCACAAGCCAATAACGCTACTCATACTAATTAGGCACATCCCACGCTTCCAGAACCCCTCATATCCTTTTTTTAAGCTTAAAAAAAAGAGGGCGCTTTCGCGCCCTCTTTCTTACTTCACTCACGTGAAACAACTACAAGCTAAGCAGCTAAAACATCAGAAGCTCGGAGCGGTACCGAATACCGGCGCCCAATTCCAAGGTCCGGTTTCTGACAAGCTGAAGTAGCTCGCTATAGAGCTGGTATCGACATTCTCATGCGATTGGAAGCCGAACACCTGAGCGGTGCTGGGCATGGTTTGACCCACCCAGATCGCCTTGATGGTTTGACCAGCCGTCCACGACATGCTGGCACTGTTCGGCAGAGTCGCGCTGCCACTGGCCGCCGCTTCGATTTGACGCAGCGCAAACACCTGCTTGTCATCATCCGCAGTGCCAGGATTATCCAGCAAAAGGACGGACTGATTGAGGTCCATCGCTATCCGGCCGTCGCCTTCTTGACGGAAACGAAAGCCGCTGGAGAACCCAGTGGCGCTTTCAGCAACACTCTGCTGCAGATCCAATTGGGGAGCCGCAGCACCTACAGTTTGCGCCCAACCCATGTTCAGTTCGTTGGTGGTGCTCAACTCACTGGCGGCGTCCGTCACGCGTTGCTTACCCGCGATACCACCCACCGCAGAACCGCTACGTACATAGCTCTCATCGGAGAAGGCCAAGGCGCCCGGCGCACCGGACACGCCCGTATCGGTAATGATGGTTTGGAAGTATTGATTGCCAGTAGCATCAGTGATGGTGCGCTGCAAGAAGCCATCACCAACCACGCCAGAACCGCAAGTGAAGCCGGTCGGACAAGTCAATGGACCCGTGCCAGCAGTGTCTCTAATGTCCCCACCCACCGCACTCCACTGATCGTAAGGTGTCGGCGGACCCGCAGTGGCAGCCCCAGAGATGATCAGAGCAGCGGAACCTATTGTTAACGCAAATTTGATTGCCCTACGCATTTGCATGCCTCCTAATTATCGTTTTTTAGAAATACGCGCCCGGACGCGGGACGTCGCCATGAACCCGAAAAAATTAAGGATGAACTACCCCAAACACTTTTTACCACCCACTCTCAAACTTTATAGTTTTGAGATATTTTCTTTGTACGACTTATTTACCACGATCCGCGCCCGAAGGTCAATAGGACAACAGCTTTTTACTGTGAATTTCTGTCCTTTTCTGGCTGCCCTTTTGGCCTCGTGTATCTATGCTAAACATCCTCACACAGCTTTGTCAATTCAATCCACTAAATTGCATTTATGCACGCGAGCACGAACTCAACAAAGCCTGAACAGTATTAATTTTGGCCCCGAAAAATTAACCATGAAATAACCGTCTGGCAGACTTAAAAAAGTCCCTTGCTCAGATTCGCATAAATCATATTATTCTGACTGCGTCCGTAGTCGATACATGTGAGCGAACCATTATCGATACGTAATTGACGATACCACGCCAAGGGAATTTTCATCGCCTCCGACACGCAGACGCGTATGGGCCCCACATGGGAAACCACCACCACGGTTTGCTCAGGATGCGCTTGCACAATACGGGCGATCTCCGCCCCTGTCCGCCGCAATAAAACCTCCATTGTTTCACCGCCTTCGGGAGTATAACCGGCGGGATCACGCTTCCATGCCTGATATTCTTCCGGGTAACGCTGCTCGATCTCGTGGAAATACAAACCGTCCCATATGCCGAAGCGGCGTTCACGGAGCGCCTCCACCTCAATAATCCCCACCCCGGCCATCTTGGCGATTTCATCGGCGGTCATGCGCGTCCGCCGGCTTGGGCTGGCATAGATCGCATCCACCGGCTGCTGGGCCAAAAGTGCCGCCGCGTCCTGCGCATGCCGCATACCCTGCTCATTCAAGGCAGGATCCTCTCGATCATCGCAGTAAATTCGCTTGTTTGGAAAATCCGTCAACCCATGACGGACATAAATGATCCGCGTCGCCGCCTCTTTCTCCCTCATCCGAACCCCCTGCCCAATCACTCACCAAATAGCATTATTTCTTTTTAGACACGGGCACATACCGGATCTGGGCCCCAGGCTTTGCCTCCCCATCCTCCGCGACGCCTGGCGCATGGTCATGCCCACCGTATTCCAAATGATGCACGTGATCACCATGCGGATGATCGTGCAAATGCTCGTGACCGTGGGGGTGGACATGCAAATGCACATGTTCATGCTGATCCGGCCCATGCGAATGGCGATGGGCGTGCAAAAAACTCTCGATGATCCGCCGGTGCTCGCCGTCCATTTCCCCGCTACGCAGCTTTTCGTGCAGCAGCTCGTGGGTCATCAAAGCCAAGGGTAATTCCAGATTATTGGCCTCGAGCAGCTTGCGATCATACAGAATTTCTTTGGAGGGCCCGTCCGCCACAACCACCCCATCAACCAGCACGATACACCGGCTACACACATCCAGCGCGATGTCCAAATCATGGGTACACAACAACATCGTCCTCTCGGACGATTGCAGCCAGCTAATCAAGCGCCGGCGGTTCAATGGGTCCATATTGGTCGAGGGCTCATCGAACACCAGAATATCCGGCTGATAGGAGAGCACCGCGGCCAAGGCCAAGCGCTTGCGCTCGCCAAATGACAGGTGAAAAGACGAACGCGCCTCGAAGCCCGTGAGCCCCACCAAAGCCAGTGATTCCGTGACGCGCGCATGAATTTCATTGGGCGGCAAACCCAAGTTCAGCGGGCCAAAGGCCACGTCATCGAACACCGTGGGGCAAAACAGCTGGTCGTCCGGATCTTGGAAGACGATACCCACCTTGCGCCGCACCGCGGTGAGCGTGTCTTTTTTCACATCCATGCCGCTCACGCTCACCCTGCCTCGACTGGGCAGCTCTACGCCGTTAAGCAAGCTCATGAAAGTGGATTTGCCGGCGCCATTGGGACCGATCAGCGCCACCTTCTCACCCTGCCGCAAGCGGCAAGAAACCCCGCGCAGCACGTCATGCCCGTCCGGATAGGTGAAGTACACGTCTTCTACATTGATCGCCACATCGTCAGCCATAAATCACTCCACAGCACTCAGTACCAGCCCAGCTCGGCGCGATTGAATATGCCGGCCACATCCACCCCAAACAGCAGCGCGGCGCCCAGCAAAATCAACACCGCCTTCACTAGGTCTTTACTAGTGGCGTTAAATACCACCAAAGTATGAAACTCACCTTGGTAGCCCTTAGACAGCATCGCTTTATAGATACGCTCGGTACGCTCAAAACTGCGGACCAGCAAGGTGCCGACAAAATCCCCCATCACCCGCAGCGTGCGCCGGTCCGCGCGCTTGACGAAGCCACGCGCGCTCATCGCCACATCCATGCGCCGCATCTCCGCGAGAAACACGAAGATATAGCGGTAAGTAAACAAGAGCATTTGCACGATGACTTTCGGACACTTCAAATGCTGAAGCGCGATCATCGAAATATCAAAACGGCTGGAGCCAAACATGGCGTAGGCGAACAACACAATCGCCAAGGCCTTAACGACGATCAACACCGCCAAACGGAAACCTTCCCAGGCAAAGGGCAAGCCCAGAATATGGAAAGCGGCTTCCCCGGGATAACTCAAGGGCATGATTAACAAAAAAGGAAGCAGAAATAGGGACACCCATTTCACGCCCTGCGAGACAAACGACGCGGGCAGGCACGCCAAACTCACCAGCACCACCGCCCCAATCAAGGCCGCGGCGGCCACGGGAATCGTCTTTATCAACGCCACGGCGACCACCAGCACCCCTAGCGCGGCCAGTTTGAAACGGGGGTCCCAGCGCTGCAAGGGCGAGCCCACATGGGCAAAACGATCGATATCTAAAGGCATGGACGCGAATCCTAAATGACCGGAGCGCTACGACTACCACACGCACTTGATGAGAATGCCATCACATCACGCGGACGGCCGGCCAAGCAAGGCGGGCGCGGTATTCCCCGCGAGGATATGGGGACGCACTTTCGCTAAAAACCCGGCGGCGGCGCCCACCACAACCGCTTCAATAATCATGACGGGGATATGCGCAGCCAAGGCCGCGCCAGCCATAACCAGGAATTGCTCGCCGGTCGTCACCAATGCCAGGGATAGCACCATACCCGACACCAGCGTCGCGCTGCCCCCGGCCAAGGCGCCAAAGATCACCTCTTTGCGCTCCAGCGAAAACCAATGCCGCAACTGCCAAACGCCGTAGGCGGCCAAGGCCCCGCCGCCCAACATCACACAATTGGCCCCGATTACGGAAACGCCACCATGACCAAACAGGATGGCCTGCAGGATTACGCCCAGCATGATGGCTGGAAAAGCCCGCCAGCCCAACACCACCCCCACCAAGCCATTGAGAATCAAGTGAACACTACTGGGGCCCACCGGGACGTGAATCAATGACGCGACGAAAAAGACCGCTGTGATAACCGAAACCTTAGGAATTTCTTCCATATCCATATTGCGCAGGGTCAAACCAGCGATGACCGCCGTCCCCACAAACCCGGCCGCCAATACAGGACCGGAGAGAATACCGTCAGAAATATGCATTGGACTCCGCGACTCCGAAAAAATATTCCGCATTAACGGACAGTTATAACGGGTCCTTGCTCGTTATCCTTTAATCCGCGATTTGCTCACGAACCGTGTTTCAGCGTAACACATAATTTATTTTATTGTCACCCCGCAAAATCCCACTACCCGCCCGGCACGGAAATCACACAAACCACCCTATTAAATTAACCCGGTTTTCTGGATTTTAAGTAGGCAAACACACCCAAGATGCCAATGATGAAACCCAAACCTCCAATGATGTCAGACAAGCCCCGCCGCTCTTTCAGCTCCGCGAGCTCCCGGGCCATAGGTAACATTGACTCCGTCACGGCACGGCGCACCACGGCCTCAATATTGCCGCCATTTCCGCTCCCCGTCACCGGCGCGCCCACATGGGCGCCAGACTCAGCATTACCAACGCTCGCGTCATTAAGCAGCGGCGTATCATGAAGCTCACCACCCGCTATATCCGCGACGGAAAGCCGGTATTCCGCCTGGTGTCCCTGACCGGCATTTAACACTATCCGCATATCCTGATTGGGGATAACGTTAAAAACATACTCGCCCTCGCCGTTCGTCACCCCTTCCGCTAAGCGCGCATCATTTTCACCGTAAACGACCACGGCACTGTTCTTGGTCTTTTTACCATCGAGGAAATAACCCTGAACGTAGACCTGCGCACCCTCAACATAAGCAAACACATTCACCTTGTGCGCGTAGGCGGGCGCCGCACTGATAAGAATCAGCAAGGACAGCAAACACCTCAGGCCATTCCGCCAGGCTCGCGACCGACGGCGCCGCTCATCTAAAATTTCCTCCTGCCTCATCAATGTCCCTATTTTCATCAATGCGTTTCTTCCCGCCATCTAACACCTCCCACCTCAGTCATGCGCCTGCTCATGACCATCACCATGCCCATGATGCCCACCTTTAGTCGGGATCAATTTACCCGTCGTCGCCATCGCGAGTGTGCCGTGCTTAACACCCCGCGTGCTCGCTAGCTTATCGGCGAAACTCTTCAGCAAATGCCCCTTCCCCTGCACCACCAGCACCTCAAGGCAATTGTGGTGATCGAGGTGAATATGCAATACCGACTTGATTTCACCTTCGAAGGAATGCTGCAGGTGGGTCAGATGGCCCATGAGTTCGCGCGTGTGGTGATCGTAGACAATAGTAATTGTCCCCACGGTTTCCTCGTCGCCATTCCACTCTTCTTCGACGATGCGGTCCCGAATCAAATCCCGAATCGCCTCGGAGCGATTGGTATACCCTTTCTGCTTGATCTGCTCATCAAAGCGCTCAAGCAACTCACCCTCGATCGACACCCCGAAACGCAGTAAATCACTCATACATCCCCTCCCGTCCGCGGCATTCAATGACCCAGCCACACGCCATGCGTCCTGACGACACACCCGCCCGCACCATTTCACTAGCAGCGCTCATCACGTTAAAACCCCATGATATAAGAACCATCGAAACGTGACGGGGCATATCATAGCGCCCCAACTTCCCACACGCTAAAAAGCAAAGGGCCGTATCCACGGATTGACCGGAGATACAGCCCCTTTAACGGCCAGCGCTAAACTATTAGGCCGATTTTTGCTTCGTTCCCTGTGAATTGACTCCGGGATCTTCTGTATTGTGCTCGACCCAACGCTGACCCTGCGCGGTGGATTCGCGCTTCCAAAACGGCGCGCGCTCTTTAAGATAGTTGATGATGTAGCGGCACGCGTCAAAGGCATGCGCACGATGCGCCGACCACACCGCGACCAACACAATGGGCTCACTCACCGAGATGTCACCGTGGCGATGCAACACCAAGGCATCGATTACATCCCATTTATCCGCGGCCTCTTGGCACACATCCTCGATATGACGTTCGGTCATACCGGGGTAGTGTTCCAGAAACATCGCCGAGACATTATGCCCATCGTTGAAATCACGCATGGTACCGACGAAGGTCACCACCGCCCCGTGTTTACCCACCGGCAGGGATTGCGCTTCGTAATCGCGTGTTACTTGATAGGGATCGAACGGACCTTCTTGCACGATGACTTTCACGTTTAGCCTCCCGTCACGGGTGGGAAAAATGCCACCTCATCCCCGTTCTTCAGAGCGCGGGACGCGTCCGTGTATTCCATATTGACCGCAATCAAGACATTGGCGGGCAACGCTTGTTGCGGTGAGACCCGGCGCCACAATTCTTCCACGGTAACGGTCTCACCCTCGAGGGACACGGAATCCTCAGCGCGCCCCATACGGTCGCGCATATTGGCGAAATATCTCACGGTAATATTCATAACCACACCCCATCGTGCCTTAAGCGGACCGGCTCCAAGACCCGGATTTGCCGCCGGACTTAGACAGTAAACCGATGCCTTGCATCACCATGCCGCGATCCACCGCCTTGCACATATCATAGATAGTCAAAAGCGCGATCTGCACCGCCGTAAGCGCCTCCATCTCCACACCCGTCTGCCCCACGCAGCGCACGGCCGCCCTGCAATACACGGCGTTCTGCTCGGGCTCGGGCGTCAGATCAAGATCAACGGCCGTGATACTGATAGGGTGTGAAAGCGGAATCAAGTCCGGGGTCTTTTTCGCACCCATAATACCCGCCACTCTTGAAATGCCCAGCACATCACCCTTTTTGTGACCACCTTGCATGATGAGCTCCAAGGTGCTTGGCGCCATAAAGATGCGCCCTTCCGCCACCGCTTCGCGCTGAGTGACGTTCTTCGTGCCGACATCCACCATATGGGCATCGCCGCTGGCATTAAAATGCGTTAACTTCCCGTCCATTTATTACTCGCCTACTTCTAGTGGGCACGTGCCCGTCATAACATCCCGGAGCGCAGAATCCGGGCATCTTCTTCGTAATCAACCGCCGATTTGAGTCATACTCACCCGGCCGATGTCGGCGACATTCACGCGCTTCACGGCGGAGCGCTTCTTGGCCTCAAAACCGTCCTTCGCCTTTTCGGTGAAAGCGGTGCGGAACACGGCGGCGATATCCTCGTCACTGCCACCCGCGCGCAGCGGCGTCTTCACGTCGTACTCGTCATCAGAGTACAAACAATTACGAATACGGCCATCAGCGGTCAGGCGAATACGGGAGCAATTGCCGCAAAGACTGCGTGTGAACGCGGGAATCACGGCCATCTTGCCGGCATAACCCGGGGCTTGGAAAATATGATGCTCAGTGCGCGTACCGGACGCATCCGCGATGCCGGGGTACAGGGCCTTCATCTGATTCACCATATTCTCCGCGCTGGCGAAATGCTCACCGGTTTCCCAAATTTGGTGCGCGTCGAAAGGCATGAATTCAATGAAGCGGACGGTGACGGCCAAATCCTTGGTCAGCTCGCAGAATGCTGGCAGTTCGTCCTCGTTAAAGCCCCGCATCAACACCACATTGACCTTGACCCGCGGAAAACCCAGATCAAGCGCCAAACGGATACTATCCAGCACCTTCTCGACGCCGGTACGGCGGGTGATACGTTGGAATTTATCGCCGTCGAGACTATCCAGGCTGATATTAACGCCCGTCAAACCCGCGGCCAGGAGATTTTTAGCGTAACGGCTGAACAAAATACCGTTCGTCGTCAGATGCACGGCTTTAATGCCTGGCGTCCCTGCCGCCCCCTCTACCAGCTTCACGATATCTTTGCGCACCAGGGGTTCGCCGCCCGTGAAACGGACTTTTTTAATCCCCATGCGCGCCAAGACACCAATGGTGCGTATGATTTCGTCGGCCTGAAGAATCTGTTCGCCGTTCTTGAAGTCGACCCCTTCCTCGGGCATGCAGTAAGTACAGCGCAGATTACATTTTTCCGTAACCGCGATGCGCACATAGTCAAACGTGCGGCCAAACTGATCTTGCAAGGGGGGAAGGGGTGAAGGATTCGAATTCGATTGCGTGGAAGCGGAACCGTTGGAAACGACGCCGGGCTTCGACTCTGAGGGCGAAAGCTCTTGGTACAGCGATTCATTGTAAAGCATGGGCCTGCCTCTGATGTTATCGTTTATCTTCGGGTCAATACCGTTAAACCTCTAACAACCCAGCCTAAATCATGCGTCACCCGCGCGCTGGCTTAAAACCCGCCGCCACTAAATCCGCTGTGGCACGACGCCAACCATCTCCATTGGGTCACACACTAAAAACCCCATCCTCGCTCTTTAAAAACTCTCGCTACAATCAAGCGGATGGAGCCATTTCACATTGGGCGAGCATCCCACCAAGACATCTGGCCTCTAATGGTTCGCACGCGCGACAACCCAAACAATCCCGCACCTCGCGGCCACAGCGGCAGGCAATCACTTGTAACGACTGCCCGATCCTCCTGCTGGATCAGTCCGGACACATCCTTGCTGATGACTCTCAAGACGCGAGAAGGTTTGCCTATCTAGGCCTTGTATCGGCGATCTGCACTTAATCTTAAACCTACAGACAGTCTTGGATACTAACTCAAGCCAACGCTGCGCTACAACCACAGCATCCTTGCTTAAATTGACGAGTCTCGCGCTGATTTGACCGTGGCAGCCCCGCCCTCAATAAATATCCCGTCTCAAGTTTCTTTATAAAAATAATCAAGCCGACTTATGTCTTTGCGACCATGGCTTAGCGATTTATACTGTCAAAATTCCCTGAATAAGTAAAGGCGCTCATGTTATCGTGCTGGTTATCCTTCACCCCAACCCACTCACACGAATACTAACGATATGAAAATTACTGAAATACAAACCACGAAACCTAACACCTGGGCCATCAAATGCCCGCTTGCTGATGCACGCTCCCACACGCCGCCCGCGGTGCATGGCGGCAAAATTTACATCTTCGGCGGCGGCGGCCCTCAGTTCGCCAGCAAAAATTCGGTGTACGCCTACGATCCCGCCACGGATCAATGGGAACAGCGTAGCGACATGCCCACCTACCGCTCGGGTGCGGTTACCGCCGTGGTTGATGATCGCATTTACGTCATGGGCGGCGGCTTCAAGCAACCGAACGGCCAGTTTAAATTTCTCACCACGGTTGAAATTTACCATCCGGACAGCGATAGCTGGGAAACCGGCCCGGACCTCCTGATGCCGCATGATTACCCCGCCGTCGCGCAACTCGACGGCGCCCTCTATGTCCTCGGCGGCCACCATCCAGACGCCACCAAGGCCGGCCCGAAGACCGATCCCGGCTTCGATTTCTGCGAACGCCTTGACCTCAAGAAAGGCCAATGGGAAGAGATCGCCCCACTAAAACAACCCCGCTTCGCCCTCGCCGCGGTGGTCGTTGACGGCGCCATCCTCACCATGGGTGGCGTCGCCTTCACCCCGGAAGGTTTCAATAATTTCACCCTGGTCGAGCGTTACGAGCCAAAGCAGAACCGCTGGGTCCCGGACGAACGCCATGCCCTGCCTTGGCCGGCCGCGGGCTTGGGCGCCTGTACCCTGAACGACACCATCTATATATTTGGCGGTTACAGCACTGACAACATCCACAACCGCGCCGCGCGCTTCGACAAGCAAAGCAATAGCTGGCAGCGCATTGCGGACATGCCCATGCCCCGTGCCGCCATGGGTGTGGCGACCCTGGGGAATACTATCTATCTCATCGGCGGCTGGGCCGACGATGGCCGCACCCCGCAAGCCGAGGTGTACGCCTACACCACGGGCGGCTAAATCCCCACAGGAATGAACGACGAGCAACTCAGCCGCTACAGCCGCCACCTGCTATTGCCTGAAATTGACACGCATGGCCAAGAAACTCTGCTGCGTTCACGGGCACTGGTGGTAGGGCTGGGCGGACTGGGTTCGCCGGTCACCCTGTATTTGGCTGCCAGCGGTGTCGGCACCCTGGTCCTCTGCGATCATGACCGCGTCGATCTCAGCAATCTGCAACGGCAAATCCTGCATGACGGCACCCGCCTCGGCCATGCCAAAACCGATTCCGCCCAGACCCGGCTCAGCGCCCTGAACCCCGACATCCGGCTGCAGAGTATCCCGCGCAGACTGGCAGGCGAGGAATTGGCGCACGAGGCACAGCTCGCCGACGTCGTCATCGACGCTAGCGACAACTTCGCCACCCGCTACGCCCTCAACGCCGCCTGCGTGGCCGCGCGCACACCGCTAGTCTCCGGCTCCGCCCTGCGCATGCAAGGCCAAGTGACTGTATTTAGAGCCGACAAAGACCCCTCGCCCTGCTACCACTGCCTCTATCCGGAGGGCGACGCCCCCGAAGAAAACTGCGCTCAAAACGGCGTATTCGCCCCGCTGGTCGGCCTCATCGGCAGCATCCAGGCCGCCGAAGCCCTCAAGATTCTCCTCGGCATGGACGATGCCTTGTGGGGCCGCTTACTGCGCGTCGATGCCCGCAACATGGATTTCCACAGCGCCCGGCTGCGGCCCGACCCCCATTGCCCCGTATGCGCCCAGCCTCATGCTCAAGCACGCGCGGGGCTTGTAGCGCGGGACGCGTCCGGCTAAACTGTCGCGCTTTGGCTTTTCCGCTACCTCCGAGATCAATAGGGAAACATATAATGCCCGCTGTGAAATTACGCGAAAACGAACCGTTTGAAGTCGCCCTGCGCCGCTTCAAGCGCACCTGTGAAAAAGCCGGCGTCCTCACCGAGACCCGCCGCCGCGAGTTCTATGAAAAACCCACCGCCGTGCGCAAGCGCAAGGCTGCCGCCGCCGTGAAGCGTCACCTCAAAAAGACCCAGCGCGATCGCGTCAACCGGGTCCGCCTCTACTAATCATCTCCTGCGATTCGAGACCACCAACATGGGCGGCACACCAGGCTTGCGGCAGCGTATCGAGGAGGACATGAAGTCCGCCATGCGCGCCAAAAACAAAGAGCGTCTGGGCACCATCCGCCTCATGTTGGCCGCGATCAAACAACGCGAAATCGACGAACGCATCACCCTCGATGATGCGCAGATCCTCGCCGTGCTCGATAAAATGAACAAGCAACGGCGTGACTCCATCACGCAATACGAGGCCGCTGGCCGTCAAGAATTGGCGGACATCGAGGCGGCGGAAATCCGCATCATCCAGGAATACCTTCCCGCCGCCCTCAGCGAAGCGGAACTCGACGGCTTGATACGCGAGGCCATCACCGCGTCCGGCGCCGCCTCCGCGCAGGACATGGGCAAGGTCATGGCCGTGCTCAAACCCAAAATCCAAGGCCGTGCCGACGTGGGCCTGGCCAGCCGCAAAGTTAAAGACGCCCTGGCCAACTGATACCCGCTTAAACCTCGCCTGACGAGCCGCCGGAAATCAGCATACAATTGCGCTCATGGCCGGCCGCATCCCTCAGCATTTCATCGATGACCTCATCAGCCGCATCGACATCGTCGAGCTGATCGACGCGCGCGTGCCCCTGCGCAAAACCGGCCGCGATTACACCGCCCGCTGCCCCTTTCACGAAGAGAAGTCCCCCTCTTTCACCGTCAGCCCCACCAAGCAGTTCTATCACTGCTTCGGTTGCCAGGCCCATGGCACGGCCATCAGCTTTTTGATGGAGTACGAGCACCTCGACTTCGTCGAGGCCGTGCATGAATTGGCGGCCAAGGCCGGACTCGACGTCCCCAGCGAGGGGCCGGAGCTCGCGCCCACCGCGCCCAACACCCCGCTCTACGAACTGTTGGAGCAAGCCGCGCGCCTCTACCGCGACCAGTTGCGCCAACACCCCGCCGCTGTGGACTACCTCAAACAGCGCGGCCTCACCGGCGCCATTGCCGCCGAATTCGCCATTGGTTACGCGCCGCCAGGCTGGGACACCGCGCTGCAAACCCTAGGCAACTCCGCCGAGCGGCAACAGCAATTGCTGACCGCGGGCCTGCTCATCAAAAAAGACCAAGGCGGTTATTACGACCGCTTCCGCAACCGCATCATGTTCCCCATTCGGGATCGCCGCGGCCGCGTCATCGGCTTCGGCGGCCGGGTGCTGGACAAGGACGGCACCCCCAAATACCTCAACTCGCCGGAAACGCCCATCTTTCATAAAGGCCAGGAGCTCTACGGCCTGTTCGAGGCGCAACAAGCCCTGCGCCGTCTCGACCGCATCTTGGTGGTGGAAGGCTATATGGACGTGGTCGCCCTGGCGCAACACGGCATCCGCTACGCCGTCGCCACCCTCGGCACCGCCACCAGCACCGAACACGTCGAACGCCTGTTCCGCGCCGCACCGGAAGTCATCTTCTGCTTCGACGGCGACCGCGCCGGCCGCGAGGCCGCCTGGCGCGCCGTGGAACACACCCTGCCCGCCCTGCGCGAAGGCCGTCAGGCCCGGGTCATGTTCCTGCCCGAGGGTGACGACCCCGATTCCCTGGTACGCCGCGAAGGACGAGAACACTTCGAGCAAGGTACTGCGCAATCCATCCCAATTTCCACATTCTTTTATGAAGGACTCCTGAAGCAGACCGACATAAGCAGCATGGAAGGCCGTGCGCGCCTTGTGGAACTGGCAAGGCCCATGCTCTCGAAGTTAAGTGCAGGGGTATTACGTCATATGATGATCACCAAACTGGCCGAACTCGCCCGCATCGACGGCAACAGCCTGGACCGCATGCTGGCGGGTAAGAGCACCCCCAGCGAAACACGCGCCACTGCCGCCCGCCCCGCATCCCGGGGCAACCTATCCCCGTTGCGGCTGGGCATCAGCCTCTTGCTCCACGCCCCGGGTTTAGCCAGCCGGACCGGGGACGTTCAACGCTGGAAAGACTTGAACCTGCGCGGCATCGACCTGTGGATAAGTGTCATTGATTTCCTCCAAGCCCACCCCCATTCAACTGGGAGCGCCATGCTTGAGCACTGGCGAAACACGCCGCAGCAGCAGATACTTACTGAGCTTGCGCTGGGGAACTTGGCGATCCCGGCCGAGGGTTTCGAGGCAGAATTCATGGGTATCGTACAGTGGCTGGACAGCCAGCTGCGTGAACAACGCTGGGCCTATTTACACGATAAATGCCAACGGGAAACACTGAGCGGCGAGGAAAAACGCGAGTTTTTGGCCTTCGGGGAACCTTCACCCAAGCCCCCCCACTAAGTGAAAGGATTCGCGGCCACCCCGCCAGTCATGTAGAATGACCGGCTAATTTTTATCACTTACCTGGGTTACATCACAGCATGAACCACGTACAGCAAGAATCGCAATTAAAACTCCTGATCGCCCGCGGTAAAGAGCAAGGCTTTTTAACCTACCGCGAAGTGAACGATCATCTGCCGGATGAAATCGTCGATCCCGAACAGATCGAAGACATCATCGCCATGATTAACGACATGGGCATCCCGGTGCATGAAATCGCACCCGACGCCGACGCCCTGTTACTCTCGGACAACACCGTCACCGACGAAGACGCCGCCGAAGAAGCCGCCGCCGCCCTCGCCATCGTCGACAGTGAATTTGGCCGCACCACCGACCCGGTGCGCATGTATATGCGCGAAATGGGTACGGTGGAGCTACTCACCCGCGAAGGCGAAATCCAAATCGCCAAACGCATCGAAGACGGTGAAAACCAAGTATTGCTGGCGCTCGCGAACTACCCGGAAACCATCGCCGAACTGCTGCGCGTTTATGCCCGCGTCGGCGCCGGCGAAGTCCGTCTCAGCGACGTCATCCGCGGCATCATCGACCCCAATGCCGCCGAACAAGAAATCCCCACGCCCGCCGCCGTCAATCAAGCCGCATCCGGCAAAGGCGCGGACGATGATGATGACGATGACGGCGACGCCGACAGCGCGGATGAAGAGAGTCCCGACACCGGCATCGACCTCGAACAAGTGCAAATTCGCATCACGGCGCTGAGCGAATACCTCGAGCAATGGACCGCCGCCGCGGACAAACACGGTAAAGATCACGCCAAAACCATTAAGCTGCGTGACGAGACCGGCGCCAAATTCCTCGAACTCAAACTAGCGCCCCCCTTCATCGAGAGCCTGGTCGGCAACCTGCGCAACACCGTGGACCACATTCGCAGCCACGAACGCGCGATCATGGACATCTGCGTGAATGACGCGAATATGCCGCGCAAGCAGTTCATCACCTCATTCCCCGATCATGAAACCGACCTCACTTGGCTGGACAAACACACGAAGGGCAAACACGCTTACGCCGCCGGTCTGCAACAGCACGGCGACGAAGTGCGCCGCACGCAGGAAAAACTTTGCGCCATACAAGTCGATTGCGGACTCACCATCGCCGAGATTAAAGACATCAACCGCCGTATCTCCATCGGCGAGGCCAAGGCCCGCCGCGCCAAGAAAGAAATGGTAGAAGCGAATCTGCGCTTGGTGATCTCCATCGCCAAGAAATACACCAACCGCGGCCTGCAATTCCTCGACCTCATCCAGGAAGGCAACATCGGCCTGATGAAGGCCGTGGATAAATTCGAATACCGCCGCGGCTACAAATTCTCCACCTACGCCACTTGGTGGATACGCCAGGCCATCACCCGCTCGATCGCCGACCAGGCCCGCACCATTCGCATCCCGGTGCACATGATCGAGACCATCAACAAGCTCAACCGCATCTCGCGGCAAATGTTGCAGGAGATGGGCCGCGACCCCACGCCGGAAGAACTGGCCAAGCGCATGGAAATGCCGGAAGACAAAGTGCGCAAGGTGATGAAGATTTCTAAAGAACCGATCTCGATGGAAACCCCGATCGGTGACGACGAAGACTCGCACCTCGGCGACTTCATTGAAGACTCCAACGATATTTCTCCGCCGGATGCCGCCACCTTCGAAGGGCTGCGCGAAACCACCGAGATGGTGCTGGAAAGCCTCACCGCGCGTGAAGCCAAAGTGCTGCGCATGCGCTTCGGCATCGGCATGAACACCGATCACACCCTCGAAGAAGTAGGCAAACAATTCGACGTCACCCGCGAACGCATCCGCCAAATCGAAGCCAAGGCCTTACGCAAACTGCGTCACCCCAGCCGCTCCGAAACCCTGCGCAGCTTCCTCGACTCCGCTTGATATAAGACAACGTTTTTTGCCCAGACATCGGGAGGCTCTGCCTCCCTTTTTTTGGCCTATGCGGTAAGAAGCTGGATGGCATGCGCAGAGCACGCTATACTTCCGGGCCTTCCGGGCCTGTAGCTCAGTTGGTTAGAGCAGGGGACTCATAATCCCTTGGTCCTCGGTTCGAGTCCGAGCGGGCCCACCAATAATATCAACAATATAAAAAATAATTTACTTGGGAAATTCGCCAGCGGCACCCTGCCGATACACTTCAGGGACGGAGGGTTCCGAAATGGCTGCGATTTCAAGAACCTCTTCGGGAACGTGGATCTCGAGGTCTCTGGCGTACAGCCAATCTTTCCCGAAACCGGCCACAGCGAAGGGTATTCCCCTTGCGAGCCTGTAAATTGAACTGTGTAACTGCTTTTGACAAACTGGCGCTTAGCCGCCGAAGGAGCAGACACCTGACCCCCAAGCCAGAATTGTTGGACGAGTTGCAGAAGGATTGCAAAACGCCCAAAGATGTCGAATCACTGTATTCCCGGCTATTGCATCGAGACCCCGCGCGACCGCGAAGGCAGTTTCGAGCCGCAACTGGTCAAGAAGCGCCAGATTCGCCTGGCCGGCATGAAAGACAGAATACTCGCCCTGTATGCCAAGGGCATGGCCACTCGAGACATCGAACATCTGATGCGGGAATAGCATAGCGTCACCACCTCGCATACGGTGATCTCACAGATCACCGACGTGTGCTCGACGATGTGCGCGCCTGGCAGAACCGCCCGCTGGACGCGATCTACCCCATCGTCTCGCTAGACGGCATCGCGGTCAAGGTGCATCACCGCAAGCAGGTCGTGAACAAATCCGCGCACGTCGTGCCCGGCGTCAACCTCGAAGGCGAGAAGGAAGTCCTGGGCCTGTGGCTGGCGGAGAACACGGGGGCGAAGTTCTGGCTGGTCGTGCTCGCCGAATTAAAACAACGCGGCGCGCAGAACATTCACATCGCCTGCATGGACGGCTGAAGGGTTTGCCCGAGGCGGTGAGCGCCGTGTACCCGCGCACGCTGACGCAGTTGCGCACCGTCCATCTGGTGCGGGCCAGCCTGCGCCATGTGTCGACGAAGGGCGTCAAGGCCGTCGTCGCGGCACTGAAGCGGGTATACCAATCGGTGAGCGCCAACGAGGCCGCGCTGGAACAGGACGCGCTCGAAACCGGCTGGGGCAAGCAGTACCGCGCGGTGGTGCGCCTGTGGCGCGGCAACTGGGACAACGTCATCCCGTACTTTCAGTTTCCGCCGGAGATACGCAAGGTGATATACACCACCAATGCTATCGAGAGTCTGAACATGAGCCTGCGCAAGCTGACCCGCAATCGGCGCATCTTCGGACGTATCCCAAATTCTGTGTGTGTGTGTGTGTGTGTGTGTGTGAGGTCGGAATCTTCACAATCTCAATTCAATGATGCCGTAAATCTTTCACCGAAGATAATGGCGAATTGATTAGCCGCCTTCTTCCAGGTGCGTGGCGGCGTCTTCCAATCTTTAACGATATTCCGTAAGGCAAGGAACAACAGCTTCGTGGCGGCGGGGCTCACCAGACCGCGCCCGCGCGGCATTGACGAAAAAATCTTTGTGGTCTTTAATATTTGGGTCTCGACTTCGCAATCGACCCAAGGAGGGCAAGCCCATGAAGATACGTCATTTGATCTTCGGTATCGCCATTTCGACACTCGCCGCGGGAACCGGCCTGGCGCAAACGACCACCACCACGACCAATTCAAACACCTTTAGCAACAGCAACTCAGGTTCTGGCGGCGGTTCGTTCGGGAACAGTTCGTTCTCCTTCTCGAACGGCGGCACCACCATCTCTCAAAACATCACCAATGACTCGTTTTGCCAATTCTTCAGTTTTTCATCGGCCTTTATGCAGATAGTGCAGATCATCCAAGGCAATTCCATGACCCAGACATTCGGCACGCCCTCAGGCTCCGTTACCGATCCCTGCATCTAGTTTGTAGCCAGCCTGGTTTGTCAGGTATGAAAGTAATTGTGCGCGCCGCGGCGCGCACAATTCGAGTGCGCCTCGAGAAAACAATACCCTCGTCCGATCGGCTCTAAATCCATTAAGTTCGGATATTACATAGGCACCAGCGGCAGACCCACCGCCCCAAGCCCCTTTGATTGAATTTCAACTCCTTCACTCCAATTTTCCTCATTGAGCCCACCCATCACAGCCACAAGCTCTAGATGCTTACCACTGCAGCGGCTACAATGCTGCGCCGATGCTGATAAACCGGAAGGCCAGCACACCATTGCTAAAGAACATGTGAAAGAATATGAAAGGGCACCAACGTGGCCAGGCCCATGAATATTCAGCCCCTAATCAAGCGCCCCTTAAATTCCAAATAATCGTGAGACCCGGCATCATACTGAATAGCAGGCGGCCTGACTAATCTCGTCTTGAAGCGCAAATGGCGGATGTTAACTAATATGTCGAATTCACCGCATGAACCCAGCCCTCCCCCGCTGGCCAAACCGCTCTGGCGCCAAGGTGTTCCGTGGTTAACATTAATCGCATGCGGCTTAATCGCGGCCGGCTGCGCCACGCATCAAGCCCCACATAACTGCGCCCCCAGCCCGGTCGTTACCCCTGTTTCACCCCTGGTCTGTGACACCTCAGAGTCAGAGGGCGAGATCGCTCATTTACAGCGGCTATTGACGGATAAGGAGGCGGAGATTAAGCAGCTTCGCGCTTCCCAGAAAAACCAAGATAAACTATTGAAAGAAGCTGCCAGCCAAACCACGCATGCCGAGGTGAAACTACGGCGATTCGCCACTGAGACCGATGCGGCATCATTACTCGCCGAAGTGGAAGTGGCCTTGATAAAGCTGCGTTCCTTGGCAACGGCGCCACGCCAAGATGCGCAGTTAACGCAAGCGCAGCAGCTATTGGACAGAGCCACTTCCAGCTTCTGGAAGGCGGATTACGATAATAGCGTCGACCTTTCCATTCGAGCACGCCAATCGCTTGACATACTGGCGGTTCATATTAAAGCCCCCGCCGCGAACAAGCGCGCGCCCACGGCAATACCCTTCAAGATAATGGTGGCCCTGAATACAAAGGTTGATACCAATCTACGCCGCCAACCCCAACCCAATGCTGCGATCATCACCGTACTGCCACAGGGAACCCCCATCACCGCTCGCGCATATCAAGGCAACTGGCTACAGGTGGAAACCGAGGATGGCGCCACGGGCTGGATCTTCAATAACCTGATTGAGGAACGCTAATTTGCCGCGATCATAACCGCTAAGCACGTTAGTCGATGCCGCCGTTAGCGCCAAACCGCGCTTCACTGGCAAGACCGCGGCGAAATTTAATGACCATAAGCGGCGGCAAGCCATAAGCCCTACGCCGCGCCATACGCGCCAAGCCAACCACACAGCATTCAATTTGATCGGAGCTGATGCATCAAGCACCGGGCAAAGAATCGCCACCGTCGTCAGGCGGCTCACCGATACGGCCAACTTCTTTCGCAATCTGCACGCGATTGCGACCAGCGTACTTAGCTTGATAGAGCATTTGGTCGGCGCGTGAGATCACCGCATCAGCCGTAACATCATCAGCACGGCTGTGCGCCACGCCCACGCTGATTGTTACCGCAAGATGCTGCCCATGGAAATGGTAGTCCGCCATTTGTATCCGGCTACGGATGCGTTCGGCCATATCCAAGGCGGCCTCGCTGCTGGTCTCTGGCAAGACAATAGCGAATTCTTCACCACCATAACGTGCCGCGTAATCCACGCTGCGAATGGACTTTTTAAGAATTTCCGCCACATGCGTCAAGACATAATCCCCCGCGAGATGACCAAAGGTATCATTCAATACCTTGAAGTGATCGATATCCAACATCAGCACGGCAAAGGTATGCTGATTTCGCTTAAAGCGCGCAAACTGCTCATCTAGCACCTCATTGAGCTTCATCCGATTGAATAAACCGGTGAGACTGTCGGTGACGGACAGAGTCTCTAGCAGGGCATTCTGCTCCTGCAAAGCGAGGCTGGCCCGCTCAAACTCGCGATGGACGTGGCGCAACTTATCGCTCATGCGATTGAATACCTGGGTCAAATGCCCAAGCTCATCGTCCTGTGCCTTGGGTAACTGCACCGCTAAATCGCCGGCGGAAATTCGATCCGCCGCGACGGTTATACGATCCAATGGCAAGACAATGTAACGCCCTATGCGCAAAGCCGCCAAACCTACCAGCAAGGCAAGACCTATCACCAAGGCCAAAAACAAATTACGGAAAATTACCCAGGCCTGATAGACCTCAGCCCGATCCCTTTCCACCAGGATAATAAAAGGCGCATCTTGCGGCGCATCAACCAGGCCGAGCACCGTACGCCGCCCGATGCCTTCAAACTGCTTGAGCTCATTCTTGGACTCACGCAGCTGTTGCAATAACGCGGGCTCGATACGAATCGTTTGATAAAGCTCGGCATAGGTGCTCAATATAGCCCGGCCTGTTTTATCGAGGAGGATGGCATCACCGGGAATCGCACTCGCGACAAAATTGAGCATGGATTGCACTGACCCCAGATCAAGCTCAGCAAGCAGCGCGCCCAATACTCGATTATCGAGCGACAGCACGGGCACCGCTACGGTGAGTGTAGCTGTAGCGCGGCGCTCATCCCAGTGTGGCGGCACCAGCACCACGCTAGCGGCCTTAGCGAACCAGTCCGGCGGCATCACTACCGATGCGGGCGCGACGGAACTGCTGGCGACGACCTTCCCCCGCGGATCCAAGACCGTGAGCTCCAGAAAAGTGCCCAGTTTATCTTTAACGGAATTCAGGTAATAGGTGAGTTCCTGGGATGACTTAGCTTTCGCCGAAACCGGCCGATGAGACAATCCGTCGATCACCGCGCCCGACGCGGCCAAGGCGCGTACGCTCTGCGTCCGCTCTGAAAGCCAGCGCTCCAACTCACGCTTAGTATCACTCGCAAGAGTACGTAGTTGATGAACTACGTTCGCGGCAATCAAGGATTCATGCTGCCAAAAGGAAAACAGACCCAGGCCCACGGATGGAATCAATGCGGCCATGAGTGTAAAAATCATTATCCGGCTCTTAATGCTCTTTAGCGCTCGCATGACACTCTTTCATCGCTGATTCGAACATTGATCGGCCACACTAAAAATATGGCAGGGAGAATCACCGCAACTTATAGACTGGGAACATACCCATTCCGGCATAATAATAATGCGCGCTGATTGGCAAAGAGAAAGGTGTAGTGATTAGGGTACTGAGAAGCCCGGACTCGCTGCATCTTGAAGCGAGCGCCGCCGCAAACCGAGTTAGATAACGTAAGCAACATTTGGATCCACTCCCTGGACCATAAAACCGCAAGGTAAGTATACAAGGCATATCTTAACGTCCAGTATGCCACGCTAAAAGACCCAGCTTACCCTGTCAATTATTTATCCTAGACAAGTTACTCCCATGCCGCTGCGGACGCTTGCCTCTGGTAGATGAATAGATGATTGGACAAGGTCGGCTAACCATCATTTCGCGCCAGCTGAAGAAGCGAACCGACGTGACAAACATCTCACATTCGGCGCATACGGACCGCGGCAGTGAATCCCTGCCAGGGTTACCCTCGGCCCGGCGAATTTACCTCACGGAAGAAAATCACACTGGAGAGCAATTTTTCATTCACCGCTGCCAGCAAGGCTTTATTACGAATAACCTTGCGCCGCAGCGCCGGCCTCGTTTTGCCAGTTCTTCAGTTTTTCATCGGCCTTTAGCCGATAGCTCAGATCATCCAAGGCAACTCCATGGCCCAAGCATTCGGCGCGCCCTCAGGCTCCGTTACTGACCCCTGCGTTTAATTTTTAGAGTTTCATCGTGATGGAGAAAGCCATCACGATGAATAAAGCCGATGGTAGCGCCGCGCGGCGGGCGGCGGGCATGAATGGCGAGATGCCGTTGCGCGCCACCAAACTTGCTCGCCCGCACGCGTACCAGCCCGCCTCAATCCTGCCCGGCCTGCAGACAATCACCGCGGCGCGGCATTTCCTTCACCGCCACCAGCAAGGCTTTATTACGGAAACCTTGCGCCACATCACCGGCGCGGCCTTCTTCGCGGTAGACGATGGGACGCAGCGGCGCAAACATGCTCAGCAGTTCACCGTCAGCGAGCCGCCATTCAGGTTTTTCCGGCCCCTCCTCACTCACCGTGGTGCGGGTGAAGGTTTGATAGAACAGCAAGCCGCCGACCTTGAGTGCGTGAATAAGGGGCTGAGTGAGGGCGCGCTCCAAATAGTGGGAGACTACGATCACGTCGAACTGCGCCGGCGGTATCGGCGCATGCATCACATCTTTGACCGCGGCGATGATGGGCAACTTGCTCTCCACCGCGATCGCGCGCAACTTTTCAATCGCCACCGGCGAGATATCCCAGGCATGGGTTTCGAAACCCCGTTCCGCGAGCAATAAGGTATTGGCGCCTAAACCGCAGGCCAGGTCCAAGGCCACACCGTGACGCGGCAACAAATGAATGTTCTCCAGCAATACGGTGGCGGGCGCGCCCGGCAAGCCCTTGTCACGGTAGCGGGCATCCCATCTATCTTGAGTCATTTGATCGGTCATCGTTGAGTTACCTGATTTTAATTTTTTTCAGTCTACCGCCGCCACAACACCGGCGCAAACAACACCAGCAAGGTCAATATTTCCAAACGTCCCATCATCGCCGCCGACAAGTTAGCAACAAGAAAATCATGAAGCAAACCGAAAAAAGCACACGCGATTGATCTTTATCAAATTAACGCGGGCGGGATAAATCAGACGAACAATCTCATGCAGCCCCGTTTGAATCACGAAAGAAAGCGGATCATCCGCAAACCACCGGCCGCGGAACCGGCACAGCCGCGGATAAAACTGGCGAACAGCAGCGATGCCGGCACAAAACCCGGCCACGCACTGTAGCCGGTGATGAATAATCCCGTGATGCAATACCTATGTCAAAGAGGGAAAAGCGCCAGCGCCATATAAATAACCCACGGTCATCGCACTGACAGCAGCCAAGGTGGTGAAGTCGGGCTAAATACGATCAATATAATGCCGAGAATACGCTGAAGGGCAAGTAGCCGCATAGTTCGTGACCGGCACCGCTTCAGCGATAACAAGGACAAGCATGAAGTACGCGCGTGATGCCTTGACCGCGCAGACATCGCATCAAGACCGGTCTTCAGCAAAGCGAGGCCGGTGAAGATATTCCGCGCAAGCTCATACTTACGCGGCCACGGCATCACCGGCGCCAAAACGCCGGGGTCAACAGCACCAGCAAGGTGAAAATCTCCAGCCGCCCCATGACCATGGCCAAACACAAAATCCATTTCGCGGTGTCGCCGATGGAGGCGTAGTTGGCACCTACCTCGCCCAAACCCGGGCCCAGATTATTCAAGCACGCGGCCACCGCGGAAAAGGCCGTGATTTGATCGAGTCCGGTGAACATCAGCATGAGCAACATCACCACGTACACCGCGACATAGGCGGAGAAAAATCCCCATACCGCTTCCACCACGTTATCTGGCAGCGGCTTGCCGCCGACTTTAATCACGAACTGCGCATTGGGATGGATTAAGCGGCGGATTTCGCGCATGCCTTGCTTGACCAGCAGCAGCATGCGAATCACCTTCATGCCGCCGCCGGTGGAGAAGGCGCAGGCACCGATGAAACTGGTGAACAGCAGCATCACCGGCAGGAATCCGGGCCAGTTGTGATATTCAGTGGTGGTGAAACCGGTCGTGGTACCTATCGACACCGTTTGAAAAATACCGTGATGCACGGCCGAGCCCAGGTCGCTAAAGGTGCCGGCGCCATACAAATAACCCGTGGTAATGGAAGCGACCACCGCCAACACGGTGAGATAGGTCTTGAACTCCGAATCACCGAAATACGGCTTGAGGCTGAGCGAGCGCCAGGCGAGGAAGTGCAGCGAGAAATTCACCCCGGCGAGCAGCATGAATACCACCGCCACCGCTTCAATCAAGGTGCTATTGAAATAGCCAATACTAAGATCATGGGTGGAAAAGCCGCCGATGGCCACGGTGGCGAAGGCATGGGTGATGGCATCGAAACCGTCCATGCCCACCGCCCAGTAAGCCAAGGCGCAGGCGACCGTGAGACCAAGATAGATGTACCACAAGGCCTTGGCGGTCTCGGTGATGCGCGGCGTGAGCTTGGCGTCCTTCATCGGCCCCGGCGTTTCCGCGCGATAAAGCTGCATGCCACCGACGCCGAGCATGGGCAGGATGGCCACCGCCAAGACGATGATGCCCATGCCGCCCAGCCATTGCAGCTGCTGGCGGTACCAGAGTACCGCATGAGGGAGGTTATCAATCCCCGTGAGCACCGTCGCGCCGGTCGTGGTGAGTCCCGACAAGGATTCGAACACCGCATTGGTAAAGGACATATGCGGGCGTTCGGACAACATCAAGGGAATGGCACCGGAAAAACCCAGCACCACCCAGAACATCGCCACGACCACGAAGCCATCGCGCACCCGTAGTTCACGGCGGAATTTTCGAACCGGACCCCAAAACAAAAACCCCGAGCCGAGGGTGATCACGAAGCCAAGCAGGAAGGGCAGCATCGCCCCATCTTCATACCACCATGCCACCACCACGGGCGGCAACATGGTGATGCTG
This sequence comes from uncultured Gammaproteobacteria bacterium, assembly GCA_947259075.1. Classification (GTDB taxonomy): domain Bacteria; phylum Pseudomonadota; class Gammaproteobacteria; order DRLM01; family DRLM01; genus CAKKSB01. Next base: position 52,040 of record CAMYKQ010000041.1, read on the forward strand.
AACAGCATGAGCAGGATACCGAGAATGCGTTGTACGACGCGGAGCTGCATGGAATCAGCAACAAACGTTCAAGGTTTTTATTTTGGCGCGGCGGCTCACGGACATGGTTCCTCGTTTCTCGTTTCTCGTTTCTTGCTAGTGACCAAGGCGATTCAAATGAAGGTAATCCCGACTTGGAACAAGCGCTCCACCTCGCCGATGCGGCGTTTGTCGACCAAGAACATGATGACGTGATCTTCAGCCTCGATCACCGTGTCGTGATGCGCGATCATGACCTCCTCGCCACGCACGATGGCGCCGATATTCGTGCCCGGCGGCAACTTAATGTCTTGAATGGCGCGCCCCACGACTTTCGAGGTGCGCTTGTCGCCGTGCGCCACCGCCTCGATGGCCTCCGCCGCGCCACGCCGCAATGAATGCACCACCACCACGTCGCCGCGGCGCACATGCGCCAGCAGGCTGCCGATGGTGGCCTGCTGCGGCGAGATGGCGATGTCGATATCGCCACTCTCCACCAAGTCCACATAGGCGGCGCGATTGATCAGCGACATGACCTTGCGCGCGCCCAAGCGCTTAGCCAGCATCGCCGAAAGAATATTAGCCTCGTCGTCGTTGGTCACCGCGCAAAACACATCGGTGTTTTCGATATTCTCTTCCAGCAGCAATTCTTCGTCGGCGGCGTCACCCAACAAGACGATGGTCTTGGTCACCTCTTCGGCGATTTCGCGGCTGCGGCCCAGATTGTGATCGATGAGCTTTATCTGATAACTGTTCTCCAAGGCCAGCGCCAAACCGCGGCCGATGTTGCCGCCACCCGCGATGATGATGCGCTTCACCGGCTTATCCAGTTTGCGCAGCTCACTCATCACCGCGCGGATATGCTTACGCGCGGCGATGAAAAACACCTCATCGTCCGCCTCGATGACGGTGCCGCCCTCGGGGATGATGGGTTTGCCGCGGCGGAAGATCGCCGCCACCCGGGTATCGACGCCGGGCATATGCTCGCGTAACTCGCGCAACTCATGCCCCACCAGCGGTCCGCCATAATAGGCCCTCACCGCCACCAGCTGCACCTTGCCGCCGGCGAAATCCAGCACCTGCAAGGCGCCGGGATGCTCGATCAAACGCTGGACGTAATCGATCACCACCTGCTCGGGGCTGATCAACACATCGATGGGCAGGGCTTCTTGGGTGAAGAGTTGCGGCTGGGCGAGATAATCGCGAGCGCGCACCCGCGCGATCTTGGTCGGGGTGTGAAACAAGGTATAAGCCACCTGGCAGGCGATCATATTGGTCTCGTCGCTGTTGGTGACGGCGAGGATCATATCGGCGTCCTCGGCGCCGGCGCGGCGCAGCAATTCCGGATGCGAAGCATGGCCGGTCACCGTGCGCAGATCGAAGCGGTCTTGCAGGTCGCGCAGTTTCTTCGCGTCGGAATCGACCACGGTGATGTCATTAGCTTCGGAGACCAAGGCCTCCGCCACCGAGGAACCCACTTGCCCGGCGCCGAGAATGATTATTTTCACATGCCCCTTTCATCACCGTAGAAGCGGTGAAACCCCGCTCATCGTAAGCCCGCTAGCTCTCGTCTTCCAGTTTGATGTCTTTGGGGTTCAGCCCCAAGGCGCGCAGTTTACGGTAAAGATGCGTGCGCTCCATGCCCGCCTGCTTCGCCACCTTGCCCATGCTGCCGCCCGCGGCGCGTAACTGATATTCCAAATAGGCGCGCTCGAATTTCTCCCGCGCCTCGCGCAAAGGCAGCTCAAAATCCCCCGGCGCCACCGCCAGCACCGCCTGATCGCGCGCCGCCAGCAAGGCCGCCTCCACCTCGGCGACTTCGATATCCTCGCCAGCGCCGAGGATCAATAAACGCTGCACCAGGTTTTTTAGCTCGCGAATATTGCCGGGCCAGGCGTGATGGCGCAAGCGATTTTGCGCGGCGACGCTGAAGCGGCGATACATCAAACCCTCCAGACTGACCAGCATATCCGTGTAATAGCTCAATAAATCCGGGACATCCTCCGCGTGCTCGCGCAAGGGCGGCACCGCCAGCGGCACCACCGCCAGACGATAGTAAAGATCCTCGCGGAAACGTCCGGCCTGCACCTCCTTGACCAAATCGCGGTGACTGGCGGCGATGACGCGCACGTCCAGCCGCACCGGCTCACTGCCGCCCAGCCGCAAACAGGCCCCGCTCTCCAGCGCGCCGAACAAACGCGCCTGGATGGTCAAATCCAAATCACCCACCTCATCGAGAAACAAGGTACCGCCATTGGCCTGCTCCAGCAAACCATATTGAATGCGGCCGCCGTCCTCGGCGCCGAACAATTCCGTGGCCGAATTCTCTTGCAACAAGGTGGCGGCGCCCACTTCGACGAAGGGGCGGTCGCGCCGCGCGCTGCAGGCATGCAGATAGCGCGCGCACAAACCCTTGCCGGTGCCGGGCTCGCCGCTGATCAGCACCCAGGCATCGTGCTGCGCCACGCGCTGCAGCTGTTCGCGCAATTGCTGCATCAACGCGCTCTTGCCCAAGGGCTCCAGCACCGGCGGCGCGAATTTACGCAGGCCGCTGTTCTCCCGCACCAAGCGCTGCGCCTCGAGCGCGCGGCTGATGGTGACCAGCAGCTTGGCCATCGACAAGGGCTTTTCGATGAAATCGTAGGCGCCCAGGCGCGTGGCCTCGACCGCGGTTTCCACCGTGCCATGACCCGACATCATGATCACCGGGCAAAAGGGGCCGCGCTCATCACTCCACTCCTTGAGCAGACTGATGCCGTCCACGTCCGGCATCCAAATATCCAGCAGCACCAAATCCGGCCGCCGCGTACGCCGCGCCAGGCGCGCCGCTTCGCCGTTTTCCGCGGTGCTCACCTCATAATTCTCGTCTTCGAGAATCTCCTTGAGGAGTTCACGGATATCGCGTTCGTCATCCACCACTAAAATATGCGCCGCGCTCATACCCTCTCTCCACCCCGCCGCTGGGGCGACTCGTTATCCGTCACCGCGCCGGGGCGCGCATCGGCGTCAAGCCTGGCCGCCGATTCCAGCGGCAACTGAATCACGATGCAGGCCCCGGCCTCGGTGTTCTCCGCGGCGATGGCGCCGCCATGCTCCTCGACGATTTTTTTGACGATGGCCAAACCCAAACCCGTGCCCTTGTGCTTAGTCGTCACGTAAGGCTCGAACAACTGGCCGACCAGCTCGGCGGGAAAACCGGGGCCGTTATCGCCCACGCGCAATTCCACATAGGGAAAACCGGAGTGCTCGACGCGGCGGGTAGCGATGCGGACGCAAGCGTCGCGGCGCTCCGCCAAGGCCTCCAAGGCATTCTTGATGAGGTTGTGCAGCAGCTGGCGGAAACGCCCGGCATCGGCCTCCACCGCGGGCAAGGCCGGATCCAAATCCAATACCCAGCGCACCGGCGAATGGCCGCGATACAAATCCAGCACCTCGTTTATCAACTGATTCATATCCAGCGCGCGGCGTTCCAACTTGGGGCTGCGCGCGTACTCGGAAAAGGCCTTGACCATCTCCTGCATCGCGTCCACTTGCTGCATGATGGTGTGGGTGGAGCGGTCCAGCACATCGGCGTCCGCCGGCGGCATACCCTTGAGGTATTTGTGGCGCAGACGCTCGGCGGAGAGGCGGATGGGCGTGAGCGGATTTTTAATCTCGTGCGCCAGGCGCCGCGCCATCTCGCCCCAGGCGGCATTGCGCTGCGCCTGCACCAGCTCGGTGATGTCGTCGAACACGATGACGAAGCCGCCGCCGGCCGCCGCATTGGCCGGCAAGGCCGCGCCGCCGCAAATCAACACCTGCCGCCCGCTGGGACCAAACAAGGTGATCTCTTCACGCCACTCGCGCTCACCCGCGGCCATGTGGCGGCTGAGCGCATCGACGAAACCGGCGAGATGCGGGTGTCCCTGCGCCAGCGCCGCCAGCGAGCGCCCCAACACCGCGTCGTCGGCCGCCACGCCGAGAATATGGCCGGCCGCCGCGTTGAGGGTGCTCAATATCCGCTCGCCGTCCAAGGCCAGCACCCCCGAGGACAAACGCCCCAATACCGCCTCGAGATGCGCGCGCTGGTTTTCCGCGAGGCGCTGATTGTGCCGCGCCTCTTCCTGCGCCAAGGCGATCTTACCGGTCATGTCATTGAAGGATTGCACCAGCACGCCGAATTCGTCATTGCTCGGCAGCGGCAGGCGGCGGCTGTAATCACCGCTGGCCACCGCGCGGGTGCCGATGGCCAGGGTGCGGATCGGCGCCACCAAACGCCGCGCCGCGTAAAAAGCCGTCCACACCGCGGTGAGCAGACTCAACAGCAACACCAGCGTGAGGGTCAGGGTGAAACTGAATTTCAACCAGTCGCGGAGATATTGCAGGCGATCGTAGCGCGCATAGGTGTCTTGCACATTGGCGGTGAGCGCCGCGAGCCGTTCCGGCACGGGATATAAGATCTGCAATAGGCGCCCGCCCGCGACCGGTACCACCACGCGTATATTCAAACCCTGGGTGGGAATTTGGTCCAAACCGACGTAAGTGACACCCTGGCGCAGTTGCAGCAGGATGGATTCTGGCGGATGGCTGGGCAAGACCTTGGCGGAGTTGATGCTCGTCGAGGAGATGATGCGGCCGCTCAAGCTGAACAGCGACACCTCGCCTGATTCGCCGTCAACGCTCAACTCACTCAAGGCATGCGTGACTTGATCATCGTCGACATGCGCCAATTCGTCGGCCATACCCTCGCTGCGGCGCAACATATCGCGCATACGGCTGTCGAGCACGGTGCGGCTCAACTCCAAGGCATCGTTGAGCGCCTGTTCGAAACGCACGTCGAACCAACTGTCGACGCCGCGCCGTAAAAAATCCAAGGAGAAAGAATAGACGATACTCATCGGCACCATCGCCAGCACCACGAACATCACCACCAAGCGCAGGGTGAGCCGCACCCCGGTCGCCTGCGCGCGGTATTGCCGCCACAGCCGCAGCATATTGGCGCCGATCAACACCACCAGCAACAGCAGCAGGGAGAGGTTCGCCACCAACAGCAGCACATACAGCCGCCCGAACTCTTCGGAGTTCTGGGTGGCGCGGCTCATCAGATACAACGAGGCTAACAGCAGGCCGAAGAGCAAGACGATCGGCACCACCCCGCCGCCCCAGCGTCTGATTATTCCAGCGGCCATATGCGCCACTCGCTGGCGAGACGCCAGTCGGAAGAGAAGTAACCCATGATGCGCATCGGCACCGGCAGGGCCTCCAAATCTAAACTGGCGCGCAGTGAGACGTTATAACGCTCGCCTCCGGCCAGCAGCCCCGCATCCAATAAGGGCAGATTATCGACATCCCCCAGGGCATCCACCGCCATGCCGAGGCTGGAATAATACGTGTCCGCGCCACTGTTGAGATTGGTGATGACGTAACGCCCGGTGAGGGCCTCGTAGGCCAGCTGATAACGCTGACGCAGGGTGGTGATGGTTTCGTTCCAAACGTATTCACGCAGCCGGTTAATCTCGATATCCAACTGCACCACCAAGGGCACGCCGTTGTGCAGCGCATCCAAGGCTTGATCGCTGAAGCCGTAGTCGATGCGGGCATCGAGGTGATAGACCTTATCCACCAAAAAGGTCTCGGCGGCGTTCACCACGATCTCGGCGCCCAGCGCCGGACGCGCGCCCCACGCGGCCAGCAGCGCCAGCAGCACCAGCAGCGCGCCGCGCCGCGCCGCCCGCGCCTCGTTATCGCCTCGCGCCTGGCTCATCGCCGCTTACGTCTTTTCCAGACAGGCATAATAAAAACCGTCCATCCCCTCTTCGCCGGGCAAAATCAAGCGGCCGTGACTCAGCGGCCGGCCCCACGCCGCCGTAATGCCTTGCTCGCGGGCATCGCCCTGCCGCTGCAAGAAAGCGTGTATCTGCATCTCATTTTCCCGCGGCAACACCGAGCAGGTGGCGTACACCAGCTTACCCCCCGTGCGCAGCAAGGGCCACAGCGCGCTGAGCAATTGCCCCTGCAGCGCCGCCAAGTTCGCGATATCGCCAGGACGGCGCAAGTATTTTATATCGGGATGACGGCGTATCACCCCGATGCCGGCGCAAGGCGCATCCAAGAGGATACGGTCGAAGGGCGCGTCGTCCCACCAGGCAGCGGGCTGGGCCGCGTCGCTCACGATCAGCGCGGCGCTCAAACCCAAACGCGCCAGGGTCTCCCGCACCCGCGCCATGCGCTCCTCATCATGATCCACCGCCACCAACTCGCCCAACCGCGGCTGACGCTCCAAGATGTGCGCGCTCTTGCCGCCCGGCGCGGCGCAAGCGTCCAACACCCGCTCGCCCGGCTGGGCATCCAATAACTGCGCCGCCAATTGCGCCGCGCCGTCCTGCACCGACACCGCGCCGGCGGCGAAACCGGGCAGACGCTCCACGTCCAGCGGCTGCGTCAACAGCACACCGCACTCGGTATGCGGCGCCGGCGCCGCCTCGATGCCCGCGGCGGCCAATTGCGCGAGGTAGGCATCGCGGCCGCCGTGGCGCGGGGTAACCCGCAGACACAGCGGCGCGCGCGCGTTATTCGCGGTGACGATGGCGCGCCAGTCATCCGGCCGCCCTTCGCGTAACAGCGCCAGCAACCACGCGGGATGGGCATACGCCGCCACCTCGTCGCGATCCACTTCGGCCAGCAAGGCCGCGCCGCCTTTCTGCGCGGCGCGCAACACGCCGTTCACCAAACCCGCCGCCCAGGGCTTGCCCAAGGCGCGGGCCACCTCCACCGTGCCGGCCACCGCGGCATAAGGCGGAATGCGGGTGTAATGCAATTGATAGAGGCCCACTAACAGCAGGCTATGGATGATGTGCTCCTTGCCGCGCAGCGGCTTATTCATCAGCCGCGCGAGCAACGCCTCCAAACGCGGACCCCAGCGCAATACGCCGTAACACAGCTCTTGGGCCAGCGAGCGCTCCTTCAGCGGCAAGGCGGCGAGGGCCGGCGGCAGCGCCGCGCTGAGGGAACGGCCCCGCGCCATGACCTCGGTCAACACCGCCGCCGCCGCGCCCTTGGCCTCCATGGCAGCCGCGGCCAAGATTTAACCGGCGTCCGCGGGGGCGGGGGGCGCGCCACCCAGCACGGTGCCGGGCACGATGGGATGGGCGTTGAGCATCACGGCGGCGGGCAGGGACCGTCCACCGGGCAATTGCACCTCCAATAAGCGCAGGGCGCCCGCGCCGGTAGCAACGTCAATACCTTCACGGCCAGCACTCAACACCGTACCCGGCGCGGCGGCTTTATGGGCGGGCGCCACGGCGGCGCGCCACACGCGCAGGGTTTTATCGCCCCATTGGGTTTGCGCCACCGGCCAGGGGTTGAAGGCGCGCACTTGGCGCTCGATCTCTTCCGCGTTGCGCGACCAGTCGATGACGGCCTCGGCCTTGTCGAGTTTCGCGGCGTAACAGCTCTGCGCGTCATCCTGCGCCTCGCGGCGCACGGCGCCGCGCTCCACCGCGGCCAGGGCCAGCAAGATGGCCTCGGCGCCCAAAGCCGCCAATTTATCGTGCAGCGTCTGGGCAGTGTCACCGGGGACGATGGGGCAAGGGAGCTTAAGCAGCATATCGCCCGTATCCAGCCCAGCGTTCATTTGAATGATGGTGATGCCGGTCTCGCGGTCGCCGGCGAGGATGGCGCGCTGTATCGGCGCCGCGCCGCGCCAGCGCGGCAGCAAGGAGCCGTGAATATTGAGGCAGCCATGGCGGGGGATGTCCAGCACCGCCCGCGGCAAGATCAAACCATAGGCCACGACCACCATCACGTCGGCAGCGTGCGCGCGCAATACCTCGTGCTCGGCCGCGGGCTTGAGACTGAGCGGCTGATAAACATCGATACCCGCGTCCAGGGCCAGCTGCTTGACCGGGCTGGGACTGAGTTTGCGGCCGCGCCCGGCGGGACGGTCGGGCTGGGTATAAACGGCGCAGACGGTGTGCTCCGACTGCAGCAAGGCCGCCAAGGCGGTGCGCGCGAACTCGGGGGTGCCGGCGAAGATGATTTTCAATGGCATGGCTTTAGGCCCAGGACAGGCGCGAACGCGAACACGCTCACAGGGTGTGGCGCCGCAGTTTTTCCATTTTTTTTCGGATGCGCGAACGCTTGAGCTCGGAGAGGTAGTCGACGAAGAGTTTGCCTTCCAAATGATCGATCTCGTGCTGAATGCATACCGCCAGCAGCCCATCCGCCTCCAGTTCGTAAGCCTTGCCATCGCGGCCCAGCGCCTTCACCCGCACCCACTCCGCGCGCTCGACGTTCTCGTAGATGTTCGGCACCGACAGGCAGCCCTCCTCGAATACCTCGGCACCGCGGCTGGCGGTAATCTCCGGGTTGACGAAATAGTGCGGCGCGTTACGCTCCTCGGAGATGTCGATCACGATCACGCGCTTGGAGACATTGACCTGGGGCGCCGCTAAACCGATACCCGGCGCGGCGTACATAGTTTCGAGCATATCGTCGAGTAAAGCGCGCAAGGCGCCATCGACGCGCGCCACTGGCTGCGCCGGATTGCGCAAACGGGGGTCGGGAAAATGCAGAATGGGAAGAATCGCCATGTAAAATCCATCAAGGTCTTAATCAATCTGCCGTATATATTGCTAGCCGCAGGATCATACCGAATTTACACGGGCGGATGCCACCCATGGAGACCAGGGCATGATTCGGCTACACTCCCGCGATGCAACCAGGAAAAGGGGCGAAAATGGCCATTCGTAATACCGTGACGGCGCTGCTGCTGAGCTTGGCCTTGGCCGTAAGCGGCGGCGCGCACGCCGACAGCGTCACGCTCAATCCCGACCACCCCGAGCGTTACACGGTGGTGAAAGGGGACACGTTATGGGATATCTCAGCGCGCTTTCTGCGCGACCCGTGGCGCTGGCCCGACGTGTGGGACATCAACCCGCAGATCGACAACCCGCACCTTATTTATCCCGGCGACACCATCAGCCTGACTTACCGCGAAGGCCAGCCAGTGTTGCAACTCGAACGCCCCGGCGCTCAAAGCGCCGCCATGAGCGGCGGCGACGCCAACGTGGTGAAACTCTCGCCCCAAGTGCGCATCAGTAAACTGGAACGGCCCATCCCCACGATACCCGTCGACGCCATCCAGCAATTCCTGCTCAATGCCCACGTCATCTCCCAAGAGGAATTGGACAAGTCCGGCTACGTGGTCTCCATGGAAGAAGGCCGCCTGATCGCCGGTACCGGCAATAAAATCTACGCCCGCGATATCCACGACCGCAGCGCCAGCCGCTACCAGGTATTCCGCACCGGCACGGTGTACCGCAACCTCAACGCCAAAAAAGACGATATCCTCGGTTATGAAGCCCTCGGCGTGGCCGATGCCCGGGTGGAGGCGTTTGGCGATCCCGCCACCCTCGCCATAACCAAGGCCACGCGTGAAACCTTGATCGGCGACCGCCTGATTCCCGTGCCCGAAGATGCAATGCAAAACCTCAACTTCGTGCCCAGCGCCCCGGACAAGGCCATTGAAGGCAATATCGTCGCCCTGTTCGACGCCATCTCCCGCGCCGGGCGCTATCAAGTAGTCGTGCTCAACCTCGGCCATAATGACGGCATTCGCCCGGGCAATGTGCTCGCGGCCTTTCACAGCGGCGAGACCGTGCGTGACACGGTCAACACCAAGGCCAAACCCGTTGAGCTACCGGACGTGCAGGAAGGTCTGATGGTCGTCTTCCGGGTCTTCGACAAAGTCAGCTACGCCCTGGTGATGCAGGCCACGCGGGACATCCGCCTCTACGACACGGTGCGCAACCCATAGGGCCGGCATAAATTCAGCGCGGGCGCAGGACCGCCGCTTATGCGCCCGCAAGCGGCTTAAACGTAAACGAATAAAGGCGAGTCCGGCCTGAAGCGGCTCGCCTGCCTTGAAAATTTCAGGATGGATATATTCGGCTCTCGCCTTAAATAACAAAGGGACCGAGGGGAACAGGGATGGGGGACACCCGCAGCGAAGACGAGCGCGCCTATTGGCTCGCATTGATCCGCACATCCGGCATCGGCGCGGCGGGCGCGCGCGCATTACTGTCCCATTTCGGCGCGCCGCGCACCCTCTTTGAAGCGAATGCAGCGGACTGGCGCGCCGCCGGTCTGCCCGCCGCGACCCGCGCCCAGCTGGCCAATCCAGCTTGGGCGGATGTCGAAAAAGACCTTGCTTGGCTCGCCCAAGCCCAGCACCACCTGCTGACCATTGACGACCCCGCCTACCCGGCGCTCTTGCGCGAAATCCCCGACCCGCCACCCGTCTTGTTCGTGCACGGCGACCCTGCCGCACTGCTCAGCCCCCAGCTCGCCGTCGTAGGCAGCCGCAACCCCAGCCCCGGCGGTGAACGCACCGCCGCCGACTTCGCCGCCCACCTCAGCCGCGCCGGCCTCGCCATCACCAGCGGACTGGCCATCGGCATCGACGCCGCCGCCCACCGCGGCGCCTTGCAAGCACAGGGGCTCACCCTCGCCGTGACCGGCACCGGCCTCGACCGCGTCTACCCGGCCGCGCACCGTGAGCTCGCCCACGCCATCGCCGAACAAGGGGCGCTGATCTCCGAATTCCCCGTGGGCACGCCGCCCCGGCCCGATCACTTTCCCCGCCGCAACCGCCTCATCAGCGGCCTGGCGCTGGGCACCTTGGTGGTGGAGGCCGCGCCCCAAAGCGGCTCGCTGATCACCGCGCGGCTCGCCGCCGAGCAGGGCCGGGAGGTGTTCGCCATCCCCGGCTCCATCCACAATCCGCTGTCGCGCGGTTGCCACGCGCTGATCCGCCAAGGGGCGAAACTGGTGGAGACCGGGCAAGACATCCTCGAAGAATTACAAGCCTTTGTGCCCGCACAACCCCGTCCGCCCCAAGCAAACCGGCCGGCCGACACAGGCGCCAGGCCCGGCGATGAGTTCTCGAGCCTATTGAATTTGCTCGGCTTCGAACCCACTTCGATAGATGCGGTGGTGGAACGCAGCGGATTGACGGCCGAGCAGGTTTCCTCCATGCTGGTGGTACTTGAATTGCATGGAAAGGTGACGTCCGGACCGGGCGGTTTATACACCCGGGCGCCGTAAACAACCGACCAGAGACGAGCTCATGAAAGAAAATATGCTGGATATTCTGATGTACCTGCTGGAAAACTACATATGCGGGGACATTGACAACAGCGCCGACGAGGCCTCGCTGCGCAGTGAGTTGCAGCGCGCCGGCTTCCCCGATCAAGAAATCAACAAGGCCTTCTCCTGGCTGGAGGGGCTGGCCGCGATGCGCGAAAACGCCGGGGCGGTCACCACCCCCGCCACCCACGCCTTGCGGGTGTTTACCCGCGAGGAATGTAAGCGCATCGACACGGAGAGCCGCGGCTTTTTAATGTTTCTCGAGCAAGTAGGCGTGCTGGACCCATCCGGCCGCGAGCTGGTGATCGACCGCATCATGGCGCTCGATGCGGAGGAAACCGATTTAACCGACCTCAAATGGGTTATCCTGCTGGTCCTCTTCAACCAGCCCGGCAAGGAAGCCGCCTTCGCCTGGATGGAAGATTTGTTGTTCGAGGGCAACCCAGGCTGGTTGCATTAAAGCCGCGCCGCGGCACGACGACACATTCAAACACAGCACAAATCAATCGGGACCGTCCGCGCAGCACGGGCCCCGGAGGGGCGCCTGGCCTGTCATTGGCCAGAACGCAAAGCAGCATGAAGCTGAACATCAACTTTAACTATAGAGTGCGATGAGTAAAAACCTGGTCATCGTCGAATCGCCCGCCAAGGCTAAGACAATCAAAAAGTATTTGGGCAAGGACTTCACCGTGCTTGCCTCCTATGGCCACGTCCGTGATTTGCTGCCCAAAGAGGGCGCGGTGGACCCGGACCACGACTTCGCCATGAAGTATCAGCCCATCGAGAAAAATGAGAAGCACCTCGCCGCCATCGCCAAGGAACTCGGCAAGGCCGAGGCCCTCTTCCTCGCCACTGACCCGGATCGCGAAGGCGAGGCGATCTCCTGGCATCTATGCGAGCACCTCCGAGAGAAAAAGCTGCTCAAGGACAAAACGGTGCAGCGCGTCGTGTTTCATGAGATCACGAAACGCGCCATTCAAGAGGCCATGGACCATCCCCGCGATCTATCCATGGATTTAATCAACGCCCAGCAAGCGCGCCGCGCGCTGGACTACTTGGTGGGCTTCAACCTCTCGCCGCTGCTGTGGAAAAAAGTACGGCCGGGCCTGTCGGCGGGGCGGGTGCAAAGTCCGGCGCTGCGCATGATCGTCGAGCGCGAGGAAGAGATCGAAAAATTTATCGCGCGCGAATACTGGACCATCGAGGCCGACCTCGGCAAAAACAAAAAAGAGGCCTTCACCGCCAAGCTCAATCATTACCAAGGCGAGAAGCTCAGCCAGTTCAGCATCGACAACGAAACCCTAGCACGCGAGGCGGAGCAAACTTTAATTAAAGCCGCGGGCGGCAAGCTCATTGTCGCCAAAGTGGAAAAGAAACAGCGCAAGCGCAACCCCGCGCCGCCCTTCACCACCTCCACCCTGCAACAGGAAGCCTCGCGCAAACTCGGCTTCACCGCGCAGCGCAGCATGCGCATCGCCCAGCAGCTTTATGAAGGCATCGACATCGGCGGCGAGACGGTGGGTTTGATCACCTATATGCGTACCGACTCGGTGAATCTGGCGCAAGAGGCGGTGAATGAAATCCGCGAATTGATCAGCAAACGTTACGGCGCCGCCAGCGTGCCGGCCACACCCAACGCTTACAAAACCAAGTCGAAGAATGCGCAAGAGGCGCACGAAGCGGTACGCCCCACGGTCGCGGCGCAAACACCCGACTCGCTGAAGGCCCATCTGTCCGCCGACCAACTCAAGCTCTATGACTTGATTTGGAAGCGCACCGTGGCCTGCCAGATGATATACGCCACCATCGACACCGTGAGCGCCGACCTCAGTGCGGGCGAAGGCAATCTCTTCCGCGCCAATGGCTCCACCGTGACCGATCCTGGCTTTCTCGCGGTGTACGAAGAAGGCGTGGACGACGGCAAGGACGACGATGAAAACCGCACCTTGCCGCCCTTGACCGAGGGCGACCACGTCAAACTCAATCAGATCCGCCCGGAACAACACTTCACCGAACCGCCGCCGCGTTATTCCGAAGCGAGCTTGGTGAAGGCGCTGGAAGAACACGGCATCGGCCGGCCATCGACCTATGCCTCGATCATCTCCACGCTGCAAGCGCGCGAATACGTCAACATGGACAAACGCCGCTTCATACCCACCGACGTGGGGCGCGTGGTCAAGAAATTCCTCACCAATTATTTCACCCAATACGTCGATTACGATTTCACCGCCAAACTCGAAGACGAACTGGACGCGGTGTCACGCGGCGAAGAGGAATGGGTGCCGTTGTTGCGCGCCTTCTGGAAACCCTTCAAAGAACGGGTGGACGACACCGAGCAAAACGTGGCGCGCAAGGACGTCACCCAAGAGGCGATGGACGAGAACTGCCCCAAGTGCGGCAAACCCCTGGCCACCCGGCTAGGACGGCGCGGCCGTTTTGTCGGCTGCACCGGTTACCCCGAATGCGACTATACTCGCAGCATGGGTGAGGACAAGGAACCCGAAACGCCGGAAGTGGTGGAAGGGCGCAATTGCCCGCAGTGCGAATCCAATCTCATCATCCGCCACGGCCGTTATGGCAAGTTCATCGGCTGCAGCAATTACCCCAAGTGCAAATACATCGAGCCGCTGGAGAAACCAGCGGACACGCAAGTCGTCTGTCCGGAATGCCATCAAGGCAATCTACTCAAACGCAAATCGCGCTACGGTAAAATTTTCTATTCCTGCTCGCGTTACCCGGACTGCAAATACGCGGTGTGGAACGAGCCTCTCAAAGAGGCCTGCCCCAGCTGCAGCTGGCCCATCCTCACCGTGAAAACGACGAAGCGCCGCGGCACGGAAAAGGTCTGCCCGCAAAAGGAATGCGGCTACAGCACACCCGCGCCGGAATTGGCGCCGGCACCAGCAGAGCCCAGCGAATAGCGCGATGATAAAAGGGAGCGGTAAGACCGCTCCCTTTGCATCGCCCCTTCATTCCTCATCTCTTAATTTTCACGCTTATTGGTTCGGCTGCGGCGTGATGCGCAGATACGGCTTCACTTCCTTCCAACCCTTGGGAAACTTTTCCTTCAACACCTTGGGATCGGTCAGCGAGGGCACGATGACGCAATCGTCACCCTGCTGCCAATCCGCCGGGGTGGCTACGCTGTAGTTGTCGGTCAGCTGCAGCGAGTCGATGGCGCGCAAAATCTCCGCGAAGTTGCGCCCGGTACTGGCGGGGTAGGTGAGGATGAGCCGTATCTTTTTCTTGGGATCGATGACAAACACCGAGCGCACCGTGAGGGTGTCATTGGCGTTGGGATGAATCATATCGTAGAGATCCGACACCGTGCGGTTGGCGTCGGCGATGATGGGGAAATTCATCCGGGTACTCTGGGTTTGATTGATGTCATTGATCCATTCGGCGTGAGAGGGCAGCGGGTCCACGCTCAAGGCCAGCACTTTAACCTTGCGCTTGTCGAACTCGCCTTTGAGTTTGGCCACCGCGCCCAGCTCGGTGGTACACACGGGGGTAAAATCCTTGGGGTGAGAAAACAGCACGCCCCAGCTATTACCCAGCCATTGATGAAAACGAATGCTGCCTTCGGTCGACTCCTGAGTGAAATCAGGAGCGGTATCGCCTAATCGTAATGCCATACACATTCCTCCTTGCTAGAGTGAACAGCGGCCCGGCCTTAATCCCACGGCAGAAGATATTATGGATGCATTCCCGGGCACGACACCCCGAAACTGTAGCAGCCGCAGTGGCCGCAACAAAGAAAGACCTACTTCTAAAAATATAGTCCTAAATTATAGCTAGGCAATGCCCGGCTTACGCCATTGCGGCGTCCACCACGGCCCGATTCAGATGCGGCGCGAATAACTCTATAAATGCGTACACATACCCGCGCAGATAGGCGCCCCGGCGGATACCGATGCGGGTAGTGCTAGGTTCAAACAAATGGGAGGCATCGATCATTTCAAGATTGCGGTCACGCTCCGGGTTGAAGGCCATTTTCGCGAGTATGCCTATACCCAGACCCAGCTCCACATAGGTTTTAATCACATCGGAATCGATGGCGGTCAAAACCACATTGGGCCGCAACCCCTTCGCCTCGAAGGCCTTATTGATCTTCGAGCGCCCGGCGAAGGCGAAGTCGTAAGTGATGATGGGGTACTTCGCCACCGCCTCCAAGCTGAGGGGCTGCTCCTTCAATAATGGGTGGCCCTGCGGCACGATGACGCCACGGTTCCACTCATAGCAAGGCAGCATCACCAGCTCGGGGAACAAGTCGATCGCCTCGGTGGCGATGGCCACGTCCACCACCCCCGCCACCGCCATCTCCGACACCTGCGTGGGATTGCCCTGATGAATATCTAGCCGCACCGCGGGAAAGCGCTGGGTAAAGCGTTTGATTACCGGCGGCAAGGCATAACGCGCCTGGGTGTGGGTGGTCGCGATGGAGAGCGTGCCACTGCCTTCATTGGAAAATTCCGCCCCTACCCGCTTGATGTTCTCCGCCTCGCGCAAAATCTGCTCGATGAGTTCGATGATGGCCTGCCCCGGCCGCGTCAACCCGGTCAAACGTTTACCCTTACGCTCGAAGATCTGCACCCCCAATTCCTGCTCCAATAGCTGGATTTGATTGCTCACTCCGGGCTGGGCGGTGTGGAGCGTCTCGGCGGCGGCGGACACATTGAACCCGCTACGAACCACCTCGCGGACAAAGCGCAGCTGCTGTAGCTTCATACCCTATATAACTCGAATGAATATTTTTAGAATATTATATTATTTTTCACGATATGCAAGCCTTGCTACAGTGCCACAAACCGGGCGCAGACCCGGCTGTTTTTTATCGCGGCGACAGACAGACACAGCAATAGATTATGGATTGGGCATACACCTTCGCAGGTTTATTAGTGGGCTTTCTGGTCGGCCTCACCGGGGTCGGCGGCGGCTCGCTCATGACCCCCTTGCTGGTGTTTTTCTTCGGCATCACCCCGGTCAAGGCCGTGGGCACCGATTTATTGTTCGCCGCCATCACCAAATCCGGCGGGGTGTGGATACACCAGCGCTTGAAGACCATCGAATGGCGCATCGTCGGCCTGCTGGCCGCGGGCAGCGTGCCCGCATCGCTGCTCACCAGCGCCGTCTTGCAGCAAATGGGCGTGCATAATGAGCGGCTAAACATTATCATTACCAGCGCGCTGGGTTTTGCCCTCATCCTGACCTCTATCGCCTTGCTTTTTAAAGGCGAATTTCAGCAGCTGGGCCGGCGCTTAAGCGGCCGGAAAACCGCGGCATGGCAGCACTGGCGCTGGGCGATTACCGTTACCGCCGGTATGATATTGGGCGTGCTGGTCACCCTGACTTCCGTCGGCGCCGGCGCCCTGGGCGCGGCGATGCTGTTTTTTCTGTACCCGCAACTGCCGGCGGCACGCATCGTCGGTACCGACATCGCCCACGCCGTGCCGCTCACCGCGGTAGCGGGCCTGGGTCACCTCCACATGGGAAACGTGGATTTAGTGCTGCTGGGCAGCCTGCTGCTCGGTTCGCTGCCGGGGATTTATCTCGGCAGCCGGCTCAGCGCCGCCGTCCCGGAAAAGGTCATGCGCCCCATCTTGGCGAGCATGCTCATGATGATCGGGGTGAAATTCGTTTGGTAGATGACGTAAACATGAGTAATAACTGCGAGGCGCCACGATAAACCGGCGCGGGAGTATATCGAGATGAGCATTGTTAAAAACCTGGTGAACCGTGAAGAGATCGACCGTTACGAGGAGGGCGTTCAAGCCTATGTCGGCGGCCAGATGGACCCGGACCGCTTCATGGCCTTCCGCCTCCAGCACGGCATCTACGGCCAGCGCCAGGACGGCGTCCACATGATCCGCGTCAAGCTGCCCGGCGGCGCCCTCAACGCGGAACAGATGAGCGCCATCGCCGACATCCTCGACGACTACGCCCAGCATGACGTGGTGCATATCACTACCCGGCAGGACATCCAAGTCCACTATGTGCCGGTCAAAGATACCGCCGCCGCCATGCGCCGTCTCGGTGACGCGGGCCTGACCACCCGCGAGGCCTGCGGCAACACCGTGCGCAATATCACCGCCTGCCCGCTGTCCGGCATGTGCGCCCGCGAACACACCGACATCACCCACCACATGGAAGCGGCGGTCGCCCGCTTCCTACGTCACCCGCTTACCCAGCATCTGCCGCGCAAATTCAAGATGAGTTTCTCCGGCTGCGAGACCGATTGCGCCCAAGGCCTGATGCACGACCTCGGCGTCATCGCCGTTAACAATAACGGCCGTTTCGGCTTCAAGATCGTCGCCGGCGGCGGCCTGGGCCACAAACCCCACCACGCCATCACCGTCGAAGAATTCATCGAGGAAAAAGAGCTGCTGCCCTGCATCGAGGCGCTCATCGCCCTGCACAACCGCTACTCCGACCGCAAGCGCCGCGCCAAGGCCCGCATTAAATTCCTGGTCGATAAATTCGGCGCCGAAGGCTTCGTGGAAAAATACCGCGAAGAACTGGCGCGCACCCGCACCGCCTACGAAGGCCAGCCCTATCCGCAAGGCCAGTGGGCCGCCGGCGCCACCACGGGTGAAACCCCGGAGGCCGGCGCGCCGCGCCGCGTCATCGCGCAAAAACAGCCCGGGCTAAGTGTCTTCCCCATCACCACCCCCATCGGTGATATTAATTCGCCCCAGCTGCGCGGCATCGCCGCGCTCATGGAAAAACTGGGTTTGGAAGAAATCCGCGCCACTCAAGATCAAAAACTCATGCTCATCAACGTCCCCAGCGCTCAAATCGCCGCGGTACGCGCCGCCGTCAACGCATTGGGCCTGAGTGAGCCGGCAACCGGCGACAACGTCGTCGCCTGCCCCGGCACCTCCACCTGCCGCCTCGGCATCACCTCGTCGAAGACCATCGGCACCAAACTCAGCGGCGGCGTGCATGACCTGCGCATCCGCGCCAGCGGCTGCCACAACGGCTGCGCCCAACCCGAGACCGGCGACATCGGCATCTACGGCGAGGGCAAACGCCTGCACGGCAAGCTCATCCCGCACTACCAAACCTATTTCGGCGGTGACGGCCGCGGCAACGGCGGCCTGGCCATCAAGGGCCCCACCGTGCCCGTCGCGCGCATCGAGACGGCGGTCAAACGGGTGCAAGACACCTACAGCAGCGCCCGCCAAGACGGCGAGAGCTTTTTCCACTGGACCCATCGCCAAGCACCCGGCTACTTCAACACCCTGCTCGCCGACTTGTGCACGGTGGCGGAAAACGAAATGGCCAGCGTCGCCCGCGACCACGGCGAGGCCGATTCATTCAAGGTGCTGCAACTGGGCGGCGGCGAATGCGCCGGCGCGGCGCAGGAGCTGGTGTCGTCCAATTTCGCCGAGGCCGCGCACGAACGCAGTTACCGCGTCGCCTTCGGCCTGCAGCGCAAATTCGAAGAGGCCTCCGAGTGCGCCGAACAGACCCTGCGTTTGGTGGGCCAATCCCTGCTCTTCCTCGCGGGACAAAAGGCCGTCAACGACCTCAATGAAATCGCCGCGACGATACGCGCCACGCTGCCACAAAGCGCGGCCCTCGCCGAGCAACTGGAGCAATTCAGCGCCGAATTAAAAGTGCAGCGCGACGAAACCGATGTCGACAGCTTCGCCAAATTCTCACGCGCCATGGACGAGTGGATGGTGGCCGCGGCCGAAACCTGCCAAACCATAGACCGTCAGTTGGACTTATCAGCGTCACTGCCCGCCAACATCGCGGCGGCCAAGAAAAGCGCCGCGGTGGTGATCGACCTCACCGGTTATGGCTGTCCGCTGCACTACATCAAGGCCCGCAACGAACTGCGCAAATTCAATCAGGGTGATGAAGTGGATTTCTTGTTCGTCTCCGGCGATCCCTCGCTGCAAGTGCGTTCCAGTCTCAAAAGCGACGGTCACGAAATACTGAGCTTCGAAGAACTCGGCACCGCCACGCGCATCAAAATCCGCAAGGCGGCCGAGGCCAGCACCGCCACGGCGGGGTAATACGCGGCCTTGACCGCGGGAGGTAATGCGCCATGATAGACACGCCCTTCATCAGCCTGGATCTCAGCGAGCATCGCGCCATCGCCGCTTATATCCTGGCGCTGCTCGCCTTGCGCAAACTCCCGCGCGCCGCGCTGCTCAGCCTCAGCCTGCGCAAGCTGGACGAGGCCCAATGGCTGGCGGCGCGTCTCGGCCGCCAGGGTTACGCGGTGATGGCCGTGGAAAGCGACGGCACGCAGGCCCAGCTGAAAATCCGAAATAAAACCCGCTGAAATTTTCTGGGGCCGGCCCGCCATTAATTTGGATTTTGAACCCGGCATTTCAAACGCCTTGATGGCGGGAATATCCCGAGAGCGAAGCGGCCCGTGCCGCCGCGCGCTAACTAACCGGCAATAAAAAACGCCGCGCTTCGCAAGGGCGCGGCGTTTTTTATTCAGGGCCTTTAACGCGTCAAAGCGTGGAAATCGCCACCGAGCGCGCCACGCCCACGGCGCGCAAATCCTTTACCGCCTCTTTAGCCGCGAACGGCGTGACGTCATGCACGGTGAAATGCACCCCGCGGAATTCCCCGTCAACCGGCTCCAGCAGCAGGTAATAGGTCTTGCCCGCGGCAAATTCCAATTGATACGTCTTACCAATGACCTTGGTGGGCCAGGTGCCGCGCTGTATCCAGTTGGGGGTGTCGGCGTCACTCATGGAGTTGGAGCTGATTGTCGGCCCCACCTCGGTGCGGTTCTCCAAGGTCACGTCCGTACTGACGCGCGGACGCATATACACCAGGGTGTAATCGCCCTTTTCGATAGTGAGCAGCGTGCGGCCATCGACCTTCACGGTGAGGGCGTTATCGGAAAACCCCATGGCCCGCTCGGTCTGCGGGCGGATGAAATACACCGTGGCGAACAAGGGCTCCGTGGCGGCACTCACCAAGTGATGACTTAAATCCACCTTGGTGCCGCTGATAGCCGCGCAGCCGCTGAGACCCAATACCGCAAGCAAGGCCGCCCATGCCCAGCCCTGTATTCGTGCTTTCAACATGCAGCCCTCCGCGCCCTAGCTTAATAAAAACAAAGTGATAATGGCATCCCAAGCCGGTAATTTCAAGCACGCGCCCCCCGGCGTGAACAGGCGCCAAGCCACCTCGCCTGGTCACCGCCCCCGCGCCGCGCCGCGCATGCGCGCACAAGGCGGTAAACTTCAGTATAATTTGGCGCTTTCGTCGGCAGCAGGCGCCACGCGACCTTGGCCCGCGCGGGTTCCGTCACGCCGCCGCGATCACAGGATTCCAACAAAAACGCTTACCTCTTTTTTATTTTTTAATTTGGACTAATAAAGGGACCACGCCATGTCAAAGAAACATCCCATCATCGCCGTGACCGGCTCCTCCGGCGCAGGCACCACCACGGTGAAAAATGCCTTCGAGCATATCTTCCGCCGCGCGGGCATCAAATCCACCGTCGTGGAGGGTGACAGCTTCCACCGTCACGATCGCGCCGCCATGCGCGAGGCCGTGGAAAAGGCCCGCAAGGAAGGCCGCACCCTCAGCCACTTCGGCGCCGAGGCCAATGTCTTCGACAAGCTGGAAGAACTGTTCCGCACCTACGGCGAGACCGGCACCGGTCAAAAACGCTACTACATCCACAACGAAGAAGAAGGCGCGCTGCACAACGCCGCCCCCGGCACCTTCACCGCGTGGGAGCCCATCGCCCCCGGCTCCGATTTATTGTTCTATGAAGGCCTGCACGGCGGCGTGGTGGCGGACGACATCGACGTAGCTCAATGGGTAGACCTGCTCATCGGCGTGGTACCCATCGTCAATCTGGAATGGATTCAGAAAATTCACCGCGACAACAAGGAGCGCGGTTATTCCGCCGAGGCCATCGTCGAGACCATCCTGCGGCGCATGCCCGACTACGTGCAGTACATCACGCCGCAGTTCTCGCGCACCGACATCAACTTCCAGCGCGTGGCGATCGTCGACACGTCCAATCCCTTCATCGCCCGCGACATCCCCACGCCGGACGAGAGCTTCATCGTCATCCGCTTCCGCTACCCCAAGAAGCATGACTTCCCGTACTACATGCAGATGATCTGCGACTCGTGGATGTCGCGCCCCAACACCTTGGTGGTGCCCGGCAGCAAAATGGGCTTCGCGATGGAGATCATCCTCACCCCCATCATTCACGACATGATGGAACAAAAACGCCGTTCCGAGGCTTAAGCGTCCGGCAAAGACGCCCGGCCCCGCGCAAGGCGGATCAGGCCGGGCGTCGCCGCCAGCAAGGCGGCGGCGGCCAACAGGCGCTGCATTAAGCTGGTCTGCGAAAAACCGGCATCATAGCCCCACAACATCACCAATGCGGCCACCACGAATAAGGCGGCCATCCCTCGTTGCGCCCATAACGCCAAACCCCAGGCCCAGCGCCGCGCCAGCACCACCGCGGCGCATGCGCCCAACCAGCCGAGGGCCGCGCCGCTGAGCACATCCACCGGCCAATGCACCCCCACCGCCATGCGCGAGATACCAACGCCCGCCGCCAAACACAACACACCCGCCGTCACCCACGCCCGGCGCAGACACAGCGCCAGCACCCCGGCGAAGGCAAAGGCCGCCGCGGTGTGCCCGGAGGGAAACGAGCCGCTGCGCAAGACGTGCCCAACCACATATATCTGCGCCGGGTCGAACACCGCGGGCGGCCGCGGCGCGCCTACTCCCGCCTTCAAGACATGCACCACCACCGTCGTGAGCACAGCCACGATCCACACCGCCCACACGACATCCGGGCGGCGGCCGGCAAACGGTAAAGCGAAAACCAACAACAGCAGGGCATCGCCCAGCATCGTCCAATGGGCCCAAAAACCGGCGCCGCCCGCTTGCGCCGCAAACTGATTAAAAAATAGAAACACCGGTCTGTTGCCGGCGAACGACAACAACGCGGCGAGCAACAGCAGCGCGGCCACCGGCACGGCGTAATCACGGGGAAAACAGGGATGTAAAGGGGATGGCGTCACGAATAAACCGTCAACCGCATGCGGCCAAAATAGGCTTGGGGCGCATCATATCATGCGTGCGCCGTGCTTACGCCCGCGGTAAATTTGGTGTTATCCTAAGCCCTGCGCGCAGAAGCATCCGCTCACAGTAAGCGGACGGCCGCCGGGTACTTGCCGGCATGATAATCTAAATTCGCAATTCATAAGCTCGCCCACTAATTAACGATGACCTCAGCGGCAGGACGCCAATACCAGCAACCCGTCTCCTCATCGCCCGCCGCGGCCAATAGGGCGGCACAGTGGCGCACCGCACAAGCCTGGATCTGCCTGTTTTATTTATTCAGCCTCACGCCAGCCGTCTTCGCCGCCGAAGCGCCGGCCGCCGCACCGGACTTCGTCCTCAAAAGCACCCAAGGGGACAATCTGCGCCTGAGCGAATACCGGGGCCAAGTCGTGATGCTCGCCTTCACCAAATACCGTTGCCGGGCCTGCCAAGACCAGTTGCGCGCGCTGAACACCCTCAACAAACGCTACGCCAGCCAGGGGCTGCGCATCTTGGCCCTCAGCGCCGACCTCGACCTGAAAGCCGCGGCCGACTTTGCCGCCGACTTGGGCCTGAGCTTTCCCATCCTGATCGACAGCGACAAGCTGACCACGCTGCGTTACCAGGCCGAACTTATGCCCACCCTGGTGTTGGTCGATAAAGATGGCAAACAGCGTTATGTCCACCCAGATTATCGCGAACTGGACGAGCAGGCGTATGAAAGTGAACTGCGGCAATTATTGAGTGAGTGGAAATAACCGGGCGGCGAATCAAACTGATACCGCGCTCGTAAGCGCATAGGTACACACCACCTTCCAGCCGCGCCCGCCGAACGGGAGAGCCCTCTCCCGTTCACAAGCAATGCGCGGCCGGGGCGAAACGCACATCGCCGCGGCGGATACGCGGCCCATGGACTGATTGAGCGGAGTAAGCATCATGGCGACACGACACATCATCTGCGGCTTCTTCCTGGCGCTCCTCGGCGCCACGGCCCTGGCCGACGGCAATATACCCGAGCGCTTCACCATCGCGCCCGATCCGGAATTCCGCAGCCTGGATGAAAAAATGAAGACCCTCAACAAAGAGCTGCTCGATCTGCAGCAGGATTTAATGCGCCTGCAAGACGACCTGCTCTCCCCGGCCACCACCAAGGTCAATATCTTCCTTTCCTTGGACAATCAAACCGATGCCGCGCTTGACTCGGTGCAATTGCAACTGGACAGCCGCACGGTGAACAACTACCTGTATACCGCCCGCGAACTCGAAGCCCTGCGCCGCGGCGGCGTGCAACGCCTTTACGACGGCAATATCGCCGTCGGCCCGCATAAACTCACCCTCACCATCATCGGCAAGGACGGTAAACACAGCTTCAGCAGCGACTTCGAAAAAGACCTCACCGCGAAATACCTGGAAATCAAGGTCAACACGGCGAATAAAGAACGCCCCATGACCATCAAGGAATATTAAATCTCACCGGTCATGGCAGCGCGCAGCACAATCCGCATGAAGTGCATCGCGGCCGTCTTACTGGCGGCCGCGCAAATCGGCGCCGCGCATGCGGCGGACGCCGCACGCGAGCACGCGATCATCAATATGGAACAAGGCGCGGTCACCTATCAAATGCTGCAACAGCGCTACTTCAGCGCCCTCGATGAATTGCGGCGCATCCGGCGCCTGCCCGAACTGACCCCGCACGAGGCCGACACCGGCCAGACTTTGGCCGAACTGTATATCGCGCTGGGCCTATCCGATCAGGCCGGCGAAGTCCTGCGCGACTTGAGCGCCAATAAAGATGCCGCCGCCCCCCACGCGCTCTGGCTCAAACTTGCCCGCCAGTATTTCCAGCGCGGCTACCTCGTCGGCGCCGAAGCCGCGCTCTCCAACCTCAGCGACCTGCCCCCCGGCCCCATTCAAGCCGAGCGCGATTATCTGCTCGCGGTCGTCCTGCTGGCGCGCCGGCGTTATCTGGAAGTCATCCCCGTCTCCCATACCCTGCAAGGTCCGGACGAATGGGGTGAGTTCGGCCGCTACAACCTCGGCATCGCCATGCTGGAATCACGCCGCGGCGACGAGGGCCTCGCGCTGCTCGAGCAACTGGCGCAAAGCCCGGTGCAGGCGGACAGCGTCCCGGGTCTGCGTGACGAGATCAACATCAGACTCGGCTACTACTTCCTCAAACAAAACGAATTGGACCGCGCGCGCGCGGCGCTGTCGCGGGCCAGCGGCGCCAAGGCCCAGCTCGGCGCCGGCTGGGCCGATTACCTGCGCGGCGATTACCGCGCCGCGGCGCAAAGCTGGACGGCCTTAAGCCAAGACAACAGCCGCGGCGCCGAGGCCCAAGAGGGCGTCCTCGCCGCCGCCCGCGCCCTCTACGAATTGCAGGATTACCCCGCCGCGGCCGCGGCCTATAAAAAGGCCTTACAGGTCTACGAAACCGGGCGCCGCGGCCTCATGCAAGCGGCCGCGGCCGTTAACGACGGCAGCTACATCGGCGCGCTGCTCTCATCCAGTCAAGGCGATGAACAAGCCGGCTGGTATTCGCGGCCGGGACGCCTGGCCAGCCATCCCGCCAGCGCCTATCTGGCGGAAACCACCAGCGGCCACCTCTTTCAAGAAACCTTCAAAAATTACCGCAACCTGCATTATATGCAAGACAGCCTGCGCACCAGCGGCGATGACATCGACGCCTACGCGAGCCTGCTCAGCGCGCAACGCGAACACTACTGGCGCCTTTTACCCAAGATCACCGAGCAGAGCAAAAAGCTCGACCGCTCCGGCGTGCTCAGTGCGGGCGAAGCGCTAAAACGGGAGCTGACGCGCGCCGAATCCGGCGGCGATGTCGCCGCGCTGGCCAATGGCAAAGAACAACGCCAGCTTAAAATCCTGCGCCGCATCGAGCAGCAGCTTGAGCGCAACAAAGACATTCTCGTCGATCAGCAGGAGCTTCAGGACAAATACCATCTGCTGCGCGGCCTGCTATTCAGCGACCTGAGCAAGGCCTACCCCACCCGTCTCTGGGAAGCCAAAAAGGCCTTCGTCGAACTCGACAAACTGATGAGCGAAACCGTGCGCATGCAAAAACTGCTGCATCAAGCCGCCGACAGCGCCAAAGACAACTACACCGGGCAGGAAGGCGCGTTGAAAAACCTGCGCGCGAAACAGCAACGCCTCTTGGAACAAAGCGGGCGGCTCGCCACGCAACATCAGGCTTATCTCAACACGCTGCTGACGCGCGCGCTGCAAGAACGCGAACGGCGCTTAGCGCTTTATTTGGCGCAAGCCCGCCTGGGCCTCGCCCAAACCCACGATCAATTGGCGAGCCGCGAAGATAAAGGCGCCGCTGACTACACCCAGGCCATCGCCGCCTACCGCGCCTTCATCGACGCCGATCAGAGCTCGCCGCAACGGCGTGAAACCCTGCTGCGTCTCGCCCATCTGCAAATGTTGCAAGCGGAAAACCGCTACAACCAACTCATGGCCAAGGCGGATAAAAATGCCTCGGCCACCACCTCCGCCATCGATGGTATTTATCGAGACGTCATCGCGACCCTCGCCGAGCTGCTCAAAAACTATCCCGGCCGCGCCGACAATGATCGCGTGCTGTATCAATTGGCCAACGTCTACTACAACACCGGCGAAACCGATGCGTTACTAGACACCCTGGATCGTTTGGCCCATGACTTTCCGGCCAGCGCCTATCTCGACGAAGTGCAATTCCGCCGCGGCGAACTCCTGTTCGCGCTGGGCCTGCCGCAACAAGCGGCGCAGGCCTATGGCGCGGTCGTGGTGCTGGGGCCTGACTCACCCTACTATGAGAAGGCCCTCTACAAACATGGCTGGTCCATGTACAAGGAAAACCAGCACACCCCCGCCCTCGACTCCTTCCTCTCGCTGCTAGACCGTAAACTCAGCGGCGAAGAAGCGGACCCCAAGGCGCCGGACGCCGCCGCCAGCCGCGGCGAAGAGGAAATCATCAGCGACGTCTTGCGCGTGGTCAGCCTCAGCCTTTCGCAACTCAACGGCACGCAATCCCTCGCGCGTTATTTTGAGCGCGTCGGCGCGCGTCCTTATGAGCACCGCCTCTACGCCGGCTTGGCCGAACTCTATCTCGCGCAAGAGCGCATCGAGGACGCCGCCAATACCTACCGCGCCTACATCGCCCGCCACCCCGATGACCCGCGCGCGCCGGTGTTCCAAGCCCATGTGCTCAATGCCTACGAAAAAGGCGGATTCACCGGCCCGCTGCTCGCCAGCAAGGAAGAATTCGTCAAGCGTTACAAACCGGACAGCCCATTCTGGAGCCACAACCCGGAACTGGCGCGTGACGCGACCCTCAAGCGCGTGCGCGACTACCTGCGCGACTTGGCGCACTACCACCACGCTCGCGCCCAAAGCGCCAAACAGACCGAGGACTACCTCGCCGCCGAACAGTGGTACCGGCTGTTCCTGCAAGACTTCCCCGCCGACCCGCAAGTCACGGAGATGCACTTCCTCCTCGCCGAATCACTGTTCGAGTCGCGGCGCTTCGACGATGCCATCCGTGAATACGATCACGTAGCCTATGACTATCCCGCGCACCCCAAGAGCGCCGAGGCCGCCTACGCCGCCATCCTCGCCCGTGAAAAACAGGCGGCGATGCTGAGCGGCGCCGAGCAAAGCGATATGCAGCAACGCACCGTCGCCGCGCTGTTGCGATTCGCCGGACACTTCCCCGCCGATCCGCGCGCGCTGGCGGCGCAACTCAAGGCGGCGCAAACCTTATTCACTCGCGAAGACCTGCCCGGCGCCGAAGGTATCGCCCGGACAATACTCGCGATCGAGCCGCCCGCCGGACGCGAATACCGCTTGAGCGCCTGGCGCATCATCGCCCACAGTGAATTCGAAACCCAGCGCTACGCCGCCGCGGAAAAGAGCTATCAAGAAGTGCTGGCGCTCAGCGCCAATGATAATGGCAATGGCAAAGAACGCCACGATTTGACGGAACGCCTTGCCGCCGCGATCTACAAACAGGGCGAACAGGCGGCGGCGAACGGCGATCATCGCGGCGCGGCGCAACACTTCCTGCGGGTGGGCCAGCTCACCCCCGGCGCGGAGATCCGCGCCAGCGCCGATTACGACGCCGCCGCGCAACTGCTGACATTGGAAGATTGGCCCGCCGCCATCGCGGTGCTGGAACGTTTCCGCAAGGACTACCCGGCCCATCCGCTGCAAAAAGACCTCACCGCGAAACTGGCCGTGGCCTATCAAAACAACCGCGACTGGGGCAAGGCCGCCGGCGAACTGGAAAAACTCGCCGCCCAAAGCGACAACGAGGAAATCAAACGCGACGCGCTGTGGCAGTCGGCGGAGTTGTACGTGCGCTCCGAGCGCCCGCAAGATGCGATACGCGGCTTCGAACGCTATTTGCAGCAATACCCCGCGCCGCTGCCCGATGCGGTGGATGCCCATCAGCGCATCGCTGAACTGTACGCCAAGGGCGGCGATACGAAAAATCAACGGCAGTGGCAGGCGCGCTTAATAGCGGCCGAGCAAATGGGCGGCGCGGCGCGCACCGAGCGCACGCGCTTCCTCGCCGCGCATGCCGCGCTCGCGCTCGCCGATCAACGCTACACCGACTTTGAGCAAATCAAACTGACCCGGCCGCTGGAGAAAAGCTTGAAGGTGAAGAAGCAGGCGATGGAAGACGCGCTGCAAGCCTATCGCGGCACCGCGGAATACGGGGTGGCCGCCGTCACCACCGCCGCCACCTATCACACCGCGCAGATCTACGCCGAATTCGGCGGCGCCCTGCTCCAATCGGAGCGGCCCAAGGGCCTGAGCGAGATCGAACTGGAACAATACAATGTGCTGCTCGAAGAACAGGCCTACCCCTTCGAGGAACAGGCCATCAGCCTCTACGAGGCCAATGCCCGCCGCAGCGCCGAGCGCATTTACGACGAGTGGGTACAAAAGAGTTTTACCGCACTGGGCAAATTACTGCCCGCGCGCTATTCCAAGGTGGAGCAAGGTGAGCACCTCATCGACACGCTTTATTAAACACCCCGGCGCCTGGGCCGCCGTGCTGCTTGCCGCGTTCGCGGCGGGTT
The DNA here is from genome assembly GCA_947259075.1 of uncultured Gammaproteobacteria bacterium. Lineage (GTDB taxonomy): Bacteria > Pseudomonadota > Gammaproteobacteria > DRLM01 > DRLM01 > CAKKSB01. The sequence goes on from CAMYKQ010000041.1 coordinate 80,326, forward strand.
GCAGCGCGCCCATGCCCGCGCCGGCACCCCCGCCGCCGCCACCCGAAGAAGTAAAGGCGGCCGCGCCAGCCGGTGGCGAAACCGCGGCCGAAGCCGCGCCCCCCAGTGAAACCGAACTGCAATTCCAGCGCGCCCTCGCCGCGCTGAACGCCAAGCAGGACGCGCAGGCCGAGGCGTTGTTCAGCACACTGGCGCAAAATCACCCGGAGCTGGCGAGCCCGCACGCCAATCTAGGCATCATCTACTTTCGCCGCGGCGCGCTGGAACAAGCCGAAGAGGCCTTCAAACAGGCCGTCGAAAGACATAAACAGGATTTCGTCGCCCACAATTACCTCGGCATCATCTACCGCACGCAGGGCAAATTCGATGAAGCGCGGCAGGCCTACGAACAGGCCCTCGCCGCCAATGCCGGCTATGCCTACGCCCATCTGAATCTGGCGATACTCTACGATCTCTACTTGGGCGAACTCGAGCTAGCGCTGCAGCACTATCAGCGTTATCAACAACTACAGGGTGGCGATGACCCGCAACTCAGCGGCTGGCTCGCGGACCTGCAACAGCGCATCAACAGCCGCCAAGAACCCGAGCGAGGCACGCCATGAAGTTCACCGCCATTACATTATTCTTGGGCGCGATATTGCTGATATCATCCGCGCATGCCGAAGACCGTTTAAACATCGAACAAACCACCATTCTCGGCAACCGCGAATTACCGCGGGTCACTTTCGTCGTTCCCTGGCGTGACATCGACGCCCGCCTGCCCGAGTGGCCGCTGCAACGCTTAGTCGATGCCCCTCTGTTACCGCTGGACCGCGAAGGCTACCGCCTGCAACTGGAACAAACCGGGCAGATGAATCCACGCGCCGCGGCCGGCGCGGCGCAAGAGGGACGATGAACCGCCCGTCAATCAAGAAGCGCGGGGGCGCGCCGTTAATATTGGCATTAATCAGGCCGGATTTTCACGGATGGCGGCGCCTTCGCCGTGAACCGTGGAGCGGCCAGCACATAAAACGAGGAGATTCGGATGGACAGCTTCAACACCATAGTGCGATTCCTGCAAGAGGGCGGCGCCTTCATGTACCCGATCATGATCGTACTCGCCATCGGACTGGCCATCGCCATCGAGCGCTTCTTGTATTTGAACAGCAGCAAAAGATCCAATCTGCGAATTTGGGATCAACTGCTGCCGCTGATTGAAGGCGGCAAATACCAGGATGCCATGCACATCGCCGGCGGCTCCAGCGCGGCGGTGGGTAAGATTCTCGCCTACGGCCTGTCGCGGCTCACCTCGGCGCGCCGCCGCGACGACATCGAAACCGCGATGGAAGAAGGCTTGATGGAAATGGTGCCGCGCCTGGAAAAACGCACCCACTACCTCGCCACCTTCGCCAACATCGCCACCTTGCTCGGCCTGCTCGGCACCATCATCGGTCTAATTCAAGCCTTCACCGCCGTGGCCAACGCCGACCCCGCGCAAAAAGCGGAGCTATTGTCGTCCAGTATTTCGGTGGCGATGAACACCACCGCCATGGGACTCATGGTCGCCATCCCGCTGCTGCTGTCGTATACCTTCCTGCAAACCAAGACCACGGAATTGGTGGACAGTCTGGAAATGGCAGCGGTGAAATTCCTCAACATCATCGGCGAACACCAGCACAAGGACGGCGACCACAAATGAGGGGCCGCTTCCGCCGCCACTCCAAGCTCCCGCCGGAGCTGGATATCACCGCCTTCTTGAATCTGATGGTGGTGCTCGTGCCGTTTTTGCTGATATCGGCCGTGTTCTCTCATCTCAGCATTTTAGAACTCAATATCCCCCCCGCGGTGGAGAATGCCGATGATCCCAGCGAAGCGCTGCAACTGGAAATCATCATCCGCAAAGACGCGCTGGACGTGGCCGACCGCCGCGGCGGCTTGATCCGCCGCATCGACAAGCAAAACGGCCGTCACGATTTCAAAACCCTCAGCGAGGTCTTGCAGCAGGTCAAGGCGCGCGTCCCCGATAAACTCGACGCCAGCCTGCTTGCCGAGGAAGACACGCCCTACGAAACCTTGATTCAAACGATGGACGCCACCCGCTCCGTCGCCGTGCTGCAAGCGGGTGAAGTAGTACAAGCCGAATTGTTTCCTGATATTTCCATCGGCGACGCGCCGCGCGCCGCGGAACCTCAGCCATGAAGATGTCACGCCGCGCCAAACGCATGGAGCGTCATCACCAGCGCAATAAGCGCGGCGCGCTGCTGAATATGGTGTCGCTGATGGACATCTTCACCATCCTGGTGTTCTTTCTGTTGGTCAACTCCGCCAATGTGCAGAACGTGCCCAGCAGCAAAACCCTGCAACTGCCTTCGTCCAGCGCCGAAAAAATGCCCAAGGAGACCATCGTGGTGCTGGTCAACAACCAAGACATCCTGGTACAGGGCCGCAAGGTCGCCAGTGCCGCGGACTCCTTGACCAGGGAGGATGACCTCATTCCCGAGCTGCTCGCCGAACTGACTTATCAGGCGCAACGCGCCCGGCAAGACGGCAGTGAAACGCAAGGCGAGATCACCATCATGGGCGACCGCCAGATCCCTTATCTGCTGTTGAAAAAAATCATGGTCACCTGCACCAAGGCCGACTACACCAACATCTCCCTCGCGGCGATGAAAAAGAATAATAAGCCGGGTTAAGCATGAGCGCCGCCTACTATCATTCGTCGGAATTGCCTTGGAGCACCTCGCTGGCGGAAGAGAAACGTTTCCGTCTCATCGCCACGGTGTTACTGGCGCTGTTCGTGGCGATCTGCATCGTCGTGCCGTGGATCAATGTGCCGCAACCCGATCGCTTCGAGTCCGAGCGCGTGCCGCCGCGCCTCGCCAAATTGGTGCTCAAGGAAAAACCCAAACCGCCTCCGCCGCCCCCGCCTAAAATCGAGGAAGCCAAACCGGAGCCGGAAAAGAAGGTCGAAGAACCCAAGCCGGAAGTCAAACCCGAGGTGAAAAAAGAGACGCCGCCGCCCGACATCAAGGCCGCGCGCGAGAAAGCCGCCAAATCCGGTCTGCTCGCCATGAAGGATGAATTGGCCTCGCTGCGCCAAGGCAGCTTCGGCGCGCTGCTGGGCGGCAAACCGCTCAGCAAGGCAGGCGAGGGGGATGCCACTCGCCGTTCCATCATCACCTCCACGGCCACGGCGGGCAGCGGCGGCATCAGCACCTCCAAACTCAGCCGCGACCCGGGACAAACCCAGCTGGCCGCGCGCGACACCACCGTGGTGGAGAGCGAGGTGGTCAAAGCGGAAGAGAAAGAACAACGCGACGGCCGCAAGCCGGGCCGCAGCGCCGAACAAATCCAATTGGTGCTCGATCAGAACAAGGGCGCGATCTACGCGCTGTATCACCGCGCCCTGCGCAGCAACCCAGCCCTGCAAGGCAAGCTGGTGCTGGAAATCACCATCACCCCCGGCGGCGACGTCAGCGAGTGCACGGTGGTCTCCTCCGAATTAAAAGACGAGGACTTGGTGCGCAAACTCTTGGCGCGCATCAAACTCTTCCAATTCGGCGCCAAAAATGTCGACGCCACGGTCTTCACCTGGCCCGTCGATTTTCTCCCCTCGATGTAAACACCGCCCGTTCACGGGACACTCGCCGTCCGCGCACGTTATACTGCGGCAACATCCTCGCCGCGGAATCCAGCATGACTCAAGCCCCAACCAGCAACCTGCTCGCGCGGGAAACCAGCCCCTATTTGCTGCAGCACGCCGGCAACCCGGTGCATTGGCATCCGTGGGACGCCGCCGCCCTGGCGCGCGCCCGTGCCGAGGATAAACCCATACTCTTGTCCATTGGGTATTCCGCCTGTCACTGGTGCCACGTCATGGCCCACGAATCCTTCGAAGACCCGGCCACCGCGGCACTGATGAATGAACTCTTCGTCAACATCAAAGTGGATCGCGAAGAACGCCCCGACCTCGATAAGATTTATCAACTCGCGCATCAAGTGCTCGCCGGGCGCGGCGGCGGCTGGCCGCTGACGGTGTTCATCACCCCCCACGACCTGCTGCCCTATTTCGCCGGCACCTATTTTCCCAGCACGCCGCGCTACGGCATGCCCACCTTCTCCGAGGTGATGCGGCAAGTGGCGGGCTTTTATCGCGAGCGGCGCGAGGACATCGGCAAACAAAGCGAACAGCTCATGGATGTCATGCGCGGTTACGGCGCGGCGGAACGAGCCACCAGCCCCATCAGTCCCGCGCCCCTCGATATCGCCCGCAATCAACTCGGCCAGCTCTATGACGCCGAACACGGCGGCTTCGGCCAGGCGCCCAAGTTTCCGCACCCTAGCCACATCGAGCGCTTGTTGCGCCATTGGGCCGCCACCACCTTGAATGGCGCGGCCGATGCCCAAGCGCTGGAGATGGCGCTGCACACCTTGATGAAAATGGCCGACGGCGGCCTCAACGACCAGCTCGGCGGCGGCTTCTGCCGCTACAGCGTCGATGAACAGTGGATGATCCCCCACTTCGAAAAAATGCTCTACGACAACGGCCCGCTGCTCGGCCTCTACAGCCAGGCCTGGCGCATCAGTCATAACACCCTCTTTCTGCGCGTCGCCCGCGAAACCGCGCAATGGATCCTGCGCGAAATGCAAGCGCCCGAGGGCGGCTACTACGCCACCCTCAACGCCGACTCCGAAGGCGAGGAAGGAAAATATTACGCGTGGACGCCCGCGGAAGTGCGCGCCGTGCTCGACGAGGTGGAATACCCGCTGTTCGCACGGCGTTTCGGCCTCGACCGCGCGCCCAATTTTGAACACCACTGGCACCTGCACGTGTTCACGGGTCTGCGCGCCCTCGCCGAAAGCTTCTCCACACCACCGGAAGACGTGCTCAAAATCATCGACGGCGCGCGCCCCAAACTCCTCGCCGCGCGCGAACAACGCATACGCCCCAGCCGCGACGAAAAAATCATCACCAGCTGGAACGGCCTGATGATTAAAGGCATGGCCATAGCCGGGCGCCTGCTCGATGAACCCGCCTACCTCGCCTCGGCGGAACGCGCGCTGGATTTCATCCGCGCCCGGCTGTGGCGCGACGGCCGCCTGCTCGCCGTCTACAAAGACGGCCGCGCGCGCTTCAGCGCCTATCTCGACGATTACGCCTTTCTCATCGACGGCATCTTGGAGCTCTTGCAAGCGCGCTGGCGCGACGGCGACCTGGATTTCGCCACGGCCTTGGCCGACACCCTGCTCGCGCATTACGAAGACAAGGAACACGGCGGCTTTTTCTTCACCGCCGGCGATCACGAGCAACTCATCCACCGCCCCAAACCTTACGCCGACGAGGCCCTGCCCTCCGGCAACGGCATCGCGGTGCAGGTGCTGGGCAAGCTCGGCCATCTGCTGAATGAACCGCGTTATCTCGACGCCGCCGAACGCGGCCTGCTCGCGGCGTGGAACGCGGCCTCCGATCTGCCTTACGCCCACGACTCTCTGCTCAGCGCCTTGGAAGATCAGCTCTACCCGCCGCAGTTCATCGTGCTGCGCGGCGAGACCGTTGCGATGAAGCCGTGGCGTGAACGTATCGAACGATACTACGCGCCGCGCCGCTATACCCTCGCCATCCCCAATGACGCGCAAGCCTTGCCCGGCGCGCTGGCCGAACGCGCCCCGCGCGGCGCGGCGGTGGCCTATGTCTGCAGCGGCAGCCAGTGTTCCGCGCCGCTCAGCGAACTCAGCGCGCTGGAAGCCGAACTCGCCGCCACCGAGGTCGTGGTGTAAACCGCCCGCGCCTATACGCCACCCTCACCTCATGCGTACTCGCACCCACCGCATTCTCAGCGTCATCCTCGCCGGCTGTCTCTACACCAGCTTCACCGCCGCGCAAGCGGCAAGCCCGTGGAATCAAACCGCGCCGCTCATCACCGCGCGCGCGGGCGCGAGCATAGTCGGCATCGACGGCGTGATCTACGCCATCGGCGGCGTGGACGGCACGCATTTTCTAAACAGCAGCGAATACACCCGCATTCAAAACGACGGCAGCCTCGCGCCGTGGCGGGCGGGCAGTGCGCTCAATGAAGAACGCGGCTTCTTCGGCGTGGCGGCGTACCAAGGTTATGTCTACGCCGCGGGCGGCGGCAAGGATGCGAATGGCGGCACCTTGCTGCGCAGCGTGGAACGCGCGCCCATCCTCGGCGACGGTGGCCTCGGCCCTTGGCAGCGCGAAGAGCATGAGCTGCGCCTGCCGCGCCGCTGCGCCAAGCTGGTGGCGATGGGCGGCTATCTCTACGCCCTCGGCGGTTACAGCGGCGCCTTGCTAGCCTCGGTGGAACGCGCGCCGATACACGCCGACGGCAGCCTCGGTGAATGGGCATTACTCGAGGCGCCTTTGACCCAGCCCCGGTATATTCACGGCGCGGCACGCACCGCGACGCATGTTTACATCGCCGGCGGCCACGCCCAGCAGGGCGGCGGCGGTGAGACCGCGGTGGAGTGGCGCGCCATGAAAGATGGCGAGGCCTGGCGCAGCGCCGCGCCGCTGCAACACGGCCGTTACGGCCTGAGCGTCGTCAGCCACGCCGCGCGGCTCTACGCCATGGGCGGCCTCAGCGGCGCGACGTTTTATGACGTGATCGAAACCAGCGCCATCGGCGCCGGCGGCGCGCCGGGGCCGTGGCAAAAGACCACGGCCTTGCCCCTGCCTCTCGCCGACTTCGGCGCGGTGGTGGCGGGCGAACAACTCTATTTGATCGGCGGCACCAACCAGGACGGGTATTACAACACGGTTTACAGCGCGCGCTTCGATGCGCGCGGCGGTCTGTCCGCGGCGGCGGCTTCCCCGGCAGACACCGCCGCGCCAGCGCCGGTCAAACGGGTGCAACTGGAACACGCGGGCGTCATCACTCAAGCCCTGGACGGCGGCATGTATATTTATTTGGAAGTGGACACCGGCGCCGGGCGCGAATGGCTGGCCGCCGCCAATATGGCCTTGCGGACCGGTGAACGCGTGCGCTACAGCGAGGGCATCATGATGCGGGATTTTTTCAGCAAACACCTGCAGCGGCGTTTTGACGCCATCCGCTTCGTCGGCAAATTGGAAAAAGACTCAGCGGAATAAGCACCCATGCCAAGACCTTCGCGGACCATCACCCTCTTAAGCGCCACGCTCACGGCGGTGTTAATCAGCATCTGCCAGGCACGCGCCGCGGAACCGCCCGCCCCCGCCACACCGGAGATGGCCACTTACACTTGGCTGAAAAAACACGTATTCGGCCGCTGCATCTATTGCCACGCCGAGCGCCGCGACCTGCCCTATTTTTTCAGCTATACCTCGACCCTGGGTGTAGTCAGCCCCGGCGACCCCATGAACAGCCGACTCTATCAAATGGTGGCCAGCGGCCGCATGCCCAAGGGACCCCGCCTGAACGAGGACAAGATCAACGCGATTTACTGGTGGATCAAACACGGCGCGCAAGACAACTGAGGTTTAATCCCGGAAATTATTAAACTGCAGCGGCATCTCCAGCTTCGCCGCGCGCAGCAGGCCGATAACCTCCTGCAGATCATCCCGCTTCTTCCCGGTCACCCGCACCTTCTCGCCCTGAATCGCCACCTGCACCTTGAGCTTCGCCTCTTTGACGCGCTTGACGATATCCCGGCTCAGCGCCGCATCCAAACCCTGGCGCAAATTCACCGTCTGCCGCGCCTCTTTACCGAACAGTTCCGGGTCCTTGATCTCCATACAGCCGATATCCACCTCACGGCGCACCAGCTTGTCCTTTAAAATTTCCAGCATCTGCTTCAGCTGAAAATCACTTTGGGCATGCAAGGTGATCTGCGCCTCATTGCGTTCGTAATGGGCGCCGCTGCCCTTGAAATCAAAGCGGGTTCCTACTTCACGGTTGGCCTGATCCACCGCGTTGTTCACCTCGTGCATTTCCACTTCCGACACCACATCGAATGAAGGCATCTCTCTACTCCCCTGTGTTTTATCCTCGCCAGCGCGGCACCCGTCCGGCTCAATAATCCCGCTAAAAAACCGATCACCTTGGCACGGCCCGCGTTGGCGCCTCAACGCGGGCCAAGGCATTCGCGGTACAATACCCCAAGCTCGCGAACCGCCGCCGACATCATACTATCGTGGCGTTGAATGCGGCACCCTCACCACGGCGGGTTGCCGCGCAGCAGAGGAATCGCCGTGCCCGACAAGGCCCACAGTCAAGACCCCGCCGTCGAGCGCTCGCTGCGCCACTCAGTGCGCGACGCCGCCGCCTATTCGGTGATGACCGGCGCGGGCGAAACCTACTTCTCCGCCTTCGCCGTCTTTCTCAAGGCCAGCACCGCGCAGGTGGCGCTGCTCGCGTCGCTGCCGCCGCTGCTGGGTTCCTTCGCGCAATTGTTTTCGGCCTGGTGGGGGCACCGGCGCGGCATCCGCAAATCACTCATCCTCACCGGGGTGTACCTGCAAGCCTTGTCGTGGCTGCCCTTGATGCTGCTGCCACTGCTGTTCCCCGAGCACGCCGTGCCCTTGTTGATCGGCAGCGTCATCCTTTATCACGCCGCCGGCAATCTGGCCACGCCGCAGTGGAGCAGCATGATGGGCGATCTCGTACCGGAACAAACCCGCGGCCGCTTCTTCGCCCTGCGCACTCGCGTGGCCAGCATCATGTCCTTTCTCGCGCTGATTGTGGGCGGTTTGATCTTGCACCTCTTCGATAGCAATGCCCTGACCCTCGCCGGTTATCTGAGCATCTTCATCATTGCCGCGATCGCGCGCCTCGTATCAGTGCACCACTTGCGTCATATGCACGACCCGCCGCGCACCGGCGCGCTCTTCGACCTGCCTTCACCGCGCAATCTGCTGCAACGTATCCGCCACTCGGCCTTCGCGCGCTTTTCGCTGTTCTACGCCCTCATGCAATTCTCGGTGGCCATCGCCTCGCCGTTCTTCACCGTTTATATGCTGCGCGATCTCCACTTCACCTACCTCATGTTCATGGCCAACACCGCCGCCTCGGTGCTGGCGCAATTTCTCGCGCTCAATATGTGGGGCCGCATCAGCGACCGTTTCGGCAACCGCCTTATCCTCGCCGCAACTGGTTTAATCATCCCGCTATTACCCGCGCTGTGGTTATTCTCCAGCAACTACTGGTATCTCATCGTGGTGCAAATCTTCGGTGGACTGGTGTGGGCCGGTTTCAGTTTGAGCGCCGGCAACTTCATCTACGATCTCGTGCCCAGCCCCAAACGCGCGACCTATGTGGCCTATCACAATGTGCTAATAGGCTTGGGTGTATTTCTCGGTGCGATACTCGGCGGTTATTTAGGCATGGTCTTGCCGCGAGAAGTTAGCTTCGGCGGCGAAACCTATGCGTGGGGCAGCGTATTACTGGGCGTTTTCCTCATTTCCGCCGTCGCCCGCCTGCTCGTCGCGCTCGTCTTTATTCCGCAGCTGCGTGAAGTGCGCGAAGTCCCGCCCATGTCGGTAAGCGGCTTGATCTTCCGCGTGTCACGGGTGCATGCCTTGGCGGGCGTCATCTTCGATGTAATCTTGCCCAAGCGGCGTAAAGAGGGGGCCAACGAACGGCGCGCCGAGCTGCCGCCGTGGGATTGAACCCGGCGGCACCGCGCGAATTAAACGCGGTTAAACCCGCGGTGTGGGCCCATAAAACGCGCTATGCGCCGCACCGGTTAACCAGGGTTTCCACTAAAGATAACCGGCCTCACCGTTCATGATGAACCGGTTTGATTAATACATGGCTGCACACCGTGCTTATATAATAATAGACCAAGCGCAAAAGAATGTTTTGATTAACAAATACAACTTCGCACAATGCAAGCTGGGTAGTATACTGCCGACAACGCTGGTCACGCGTGTATCGCGCTAATAAGGAAGTTAGCTCGCACGCAGCGGTGATAATCCAGCGAAAATAACTGGAACGGAGATCCGACAACAATGATGCCTATAAGCCAGATCCTGAGTGACAATGTCCGTTTACTCAAAGCCAAAGCCGCAAAACCCGCAATTTACGGCGTCACCATCGCAATCGGCGCCGTGGTCATCGCTTCCGCCCTAGTCAGCGTAATCAACACCGGCGAAATAAGCATTAACGGAATCGTCCACGCGCAGAGCAGCAACGTAGCGCTGTGGGCGCTGGACCTCATGCCCTTCATCTTCGCCTTCTGGGGCCAATACGTCAGCTCACTCATCGCCTATGAAGCGGGCGCGATGGTCATCGACCAAACCCAGGACCTGCGCACCAAGACCACCGCGCTGGAATACCAGGCGATGCACGACGCCACGCACGACGCGCTCACCGACCTGCCCAATCGCATCTTGCTGCGCGACCGCCTGCAACAGGCCATACACAGCGCGCAACGCGAAGACCGTCCGCTCGCGGTGTTATTGCTCGACCTCAACCGTTTCAAAGATATCAACGAGACCCTCGGCCACTATCAAGGCGACCGCCTGCTGAAACACGTGGCGAGCCGGCTCAAACACGTGGTGCGCGACGCCGACACCTTAGCGCGCCTCGGCGGCGACGAGTTCGCCATCATCCTCAACCCGCTCAGTTCGCTCGAAGACATTCACACCGTGGCGAACAAAATTCAAAAAGCCCTCGCCCCGCCCTACACCCTCGACGGCTTGAACGTGGACGTGCAAGCCAGTGTCGGCGCGGCGCTGTATCCCGAGCATGGCACCGATGCGGACACCCTGCTGCAACGCACCGATGTGGCGATGTACGCCGCCAAACAAGAGAAAAAGAGTTTCGTTCTGTATTCGGACAAACTCGATCAGCAAAGCCCGCGCCGCCTCACCCTGATGAGCGAATTACGCGAAGGCATCAAGAACAACGAACTGACCCTGCGTTTTCAACCCATCGTCAGCAATCGCACCAACGGCATTCATGAAGTGGAGGTGCTGGTACGCTGGGACCACAAAATTCACGGCATCATGACCCCCGACGAATTCATCCCCATGGCCGAACGCACCGGCCTGATTTATCCCATCACCCAATGGGTCATCAAAAACGCGCTGAAGCAACAAGCGGCGTGGCGCGCGGTGGGCTTGGACGTGGGCATCGCGGTGAATATTTCGGCGCAAACCCTGCTCGATCCGGAGTTTCCCGATCAAGTCACCGGCCTCATCGCCGCCTACGATGTCTCACCGCAACGCATCACCCTCGAAATCACCGAATCAAGCATCATGTTCGATCAAGAACTGGCGCTGCACATCCTCAGCCGCTTCGCCGACATGGGCGTGCGCATCGCCATCGACGACTTCGGCACCGGTTACTCCTCCCTGTCTTATTTGAAAAAGCTGCCGGTCAGCCATTTAAAAATCGACAAGAGTTTCGTGCTCGATATGCTGGCCAATGAGAACGACGCCATCATCGTCAATGCCACCATCGACCTCGGACACAACCTGGGACTAAAAGTCATCGCCGAGGGCGTGGAAAACGAAGAGACGCTCGATCGCCTGAGAAAACGCGGCTGCGACGCCATGCAGGGTTATCACATCAACTACCCGCTACGCGCGGAAGACTTCGCGCCGTGGATCTACGGCGCATCACAGTGGGGCCAGAATCTCCCGCCGGGACAGGCGATCAACTAAATCAACCGCCTCAGCCACCCGCCCCTGCCTCCATGGAAGAGGGCGGGCATGACACTCACTGATTTTTCCGCAACGGTACGCGCCAGCAAGAAATACTCACCGCCGGGCTAGCAAAACGGGGCGGACACAACGGCCTCAAAATCACGCCGCGTCCGCGGATCTCAGAAAATATAACCGTAGCTGGCCTTAAAGCGGGCGCTGAACTCATCATGGCTAAAACGGTAATTCTGCGTGCCGGGCTGCTCGATCTTCATCGCGCCCATCAGCGAGGCGATACGCCCGGTGGACTCCCAATCCAATTCATTCATCAAGCCGTAGAGCAATCCCGCGCGATAGGCGTCACCGCAACCGGTGGGATCCGCCACCTTGACCGGCGTGGCGCAAGGAATATCGATGCGGCGGCCTTCGGTGTAAATCTGCGAACCGCCCGCGCCCAAGGTCACTACCAAGGCGCGCACGCGCTCGGCGATTTGCCGCGGTGACAGGCCGGTGCGTTCTTGCAGCAGCTGCGCCTCGTAGTCATTCACCGTCACCCACGCCGCCTGCTCGATGAAGCGCGACAAATCGTCACCGTCGAACATGGGCATGCCCTGGCCCGGATCAAAAATAAAGGGAATGCCCGCCGCGGCGAATTGCGCGGCGTGCTCCATCATGCCTTGACGGCCATCGGGCGAGACGATGCCCAGACGCACACCCGCGGCATCGGTCACGCGGTTTTCATGGGCAAAGCCCATCGCGCCCGGGTGAAAGGCGGTGATCTGATTATCATCCATATCGGTGGTGATGAAGGCCTGCGCCGTGTAGGCGCCGTCTATCACTTTGATGTGGTCACGGCGGATACCGCATTGATCCATCCACGCGGCATAGGCGCCGAAATCCTTGCCCACGGCCCCCATCGGCAGCGGCTCACCGCCCAGCAGCTTCAAGCCATAGGCGATATTACCGGCGCAGCCGCCGAACTCGCGGCGCAGCGCCGGCACCATGAAGGACACGTTTAGAATATGCACCTTGTCGGGCAGGATATGATTTTTGAATTTATCATCGAACACCATGATGGTGTCAAAGGCGAACGAACCACAAATAAGAGCGGACATGGATGTCTCCGATTTTTGATAAAGAATTATTTTGGCGCCCCGTGCGCCTCGGCATGAGCGGCGCTTAATTTAATACGCTAGCGCGCGAGCCCGGGCCTTAACTCCACCGCACTACAACGGCCTGCGCGCCCGCCTAATCTTGGCGCTTCAAGTCAACAGCACCAGCAGCCACACGACGAACACATTCACCAAACTCACGAACACCGCGGCGGAAGCGACATCCTTGGCCGCCTTGGACAGCGCATGATGTTCACCACCGAAGCGGTCCACCACCGCCTCGACCGCGGTATTGATCAGCTCCACCAGCAATACCAGCAGCAGCACGCCGACCAGCAAGGCGCGCTCCACGCCGGTCTCGCCGAGATAGCACGCCAGCGGCGCCAGCAGCAGCGCCAAGATCGCCTCCTGGCGCAAGGCGGCCTCATTGCGCCAGGCCCACGCCAGACCCGCCATGGAATACGTCGTGGCGTTGATGAGGCGGGTGAATCCCGTATTACCTGGCTTGCCCATATTTCGTCTATGCGCTGGCGGGCCGCCACGTGAGGTCCAGCTCACGCGCCGCGCGCACATCGTCCAGGCGCCGCACCGGCAAGGTATGGGGCGCGCCCTTCACCTTATCGGGTGCGGTTTCCGCCTCACGCAAAATATGCGTCATGGCGTCGATGAAACCGTCCAAGGTTTCCTTGCTCTCGGTTTCCGTCGGCTCAATGAGCAGACACTCGGGCACCAGCAAAGGAAAATAGGTGGTGGGCGCGTGATAGCCGTAATCGAGCAGACGCTTGGCGAAATCCATGGCGTTGACGTCCAGCTCCTTGGCCTGCGCCTTGAGTGTAAGAATAAACTCATGGGTCGCGCGCCGCGCCGGAAAGGCCAATTTGAAACCGCGTTTGGCCAGTTGCGCCATCAGGTAATTGGCGTTGAGCGTGGCGTACTCCGCCACCCGCTCCATACCTTCGCGGCCGAGCATGCGCGCGTAGATATAGGCGCGCAGCAGCACACCGGCATTGCCCATGAAAGCAGAAAGGCGACCGATGCTTTGTGGACTGTCTTTTTCGGTCAACCAGCGATAAGTGTTGCCGTCGTAGGCCACGCGCGGCAGCGGCAAGAACGGCAGCAGGCGCTCGCTCACGCCCACCGGCCCGGCGCCCGGGCCGCCGCCGCCGTGCGGCGTGGAAAAGGTCTTGTGCAGATTCAAATGCACCACGTCGAAACCCATATCCCCCGGCTTCACCTTGCCGAGGATGGCGTTGAGATTGGCGCCATCGTAATACAACAGGCCGCCGGCGACGTGCACGATCTTGGCGATTTCGGTGATGCGCCGTTCGAACACGCCCAGCGTGGACGGGTTGGTGAGCATGATGCCCGCGGTGTGCGGCCCCACCGCCGCCTTCAAGGCGTCGAGATCGACATCGCCGTCGCGGTCGGTGGGAATCTCGCGCACGGTATAGCCGCACATCACCGCCGTGGCGGGATTGGTGCCGTGGGCCGCGTCGGGCACCAGAATCTCGCTGCGCGCCGTGTCGCCGCGCGCGTCGTGATAGGCGCGTATCATCGCCACGCCGGCGAACTCGCCCTGCGAACCGGCCATGGGCGTGAGCGACACGCCCTTCATCCCGGTGACGTCCTTGAGCATCTCCTGCAGTTCATACATGCAGGCGAGATAACCCTGACCCATGGATTCCGGCGCCAAGGGATGGCGGTCGCGGAAGCCGGGCAGCAGCGCCAGCGAATTGCAGGCGCGCGGGTTGTACTTCATGGTGCAGGAACCCAGCGGATAAAAATGGGTGTCGATGGAAAAATTTTTCTGCGACAGGCGGGTGTAATGCCGCACCACCTCCATTTCGGAAACCTCGGGCAGCAGCGGCCGCTGCTTGCGCCGCAGCTGCGCGGGAATGGCGGCGATATCGGCCATCACCTTGGGCGCCTGCACCTGCGCCCGGCGTCCCGGGCGGGAATGTTCGAAGATCAACATGTCAAAAAACTCGCTTTAATAATTTCAATCTAGGTTGACTCGGCAATTTACAGCTAAACAAGCCATGAATGTTGTAATTTCAGACTATACCCATTGGAACGCGTCATACTTGGCGCCTAACACGGGGGCTGAATAAGCACAGGAAGCGGCTTAGGAATCCTGGCTTAGGCATCATCGCTTATTACCATAGCCGCGAGGTGTTTCAAGAAGACGCAGTTGAGGGTCGGTATGCCCTTTTCGCTTCGCCACCCCATAATGCGAATTCTCCTCCACGTCTTCATTACCCCACTGATGCCAGCCCGGGCGGCGGAAACGTGCAAAGAGCTCCAGATAGGGGCCAGGCGAACAAGACTCGATCAGCTCATAAATCTCATCCGGTTTGCGCGAGTGCTCGCGTTTACGGGTCGCCATCAGATTCACTTGCGTACGGCCCGGCGCAAGCGTGCGCATACTGCCACGAACGCCGAACAACACCAATTCGGTGACGTTCCGGAAATAGAAGCCGACTCCGCGCCCATCTGGCCCGCCATCCTTGCGAACCTTGTACCAAACGATATTGGATTTGTAGGTGAACCCCCACGCTTCCATGACCCTTAGACCCTCATTGAGCAGAGCATTGGGTACCCATAAATATAAGTGTGACTTGGCGGCGGCAAGACGGGAAACGGGGAGCCCCATTACTTCCTTCAATTCCATTGTCGGGTAGCGGAGCAAGCGCCTGTGTTCAGGCGCCATCTTTCCAGTGCGATTTTGAAACTGCCACGGCGGATCGGCCAATATCGTCGAATATTGTCCAGACATCTTGGCGAGGAGATCCTCCGAGGGATTGGGTTCCGCAATATTGTAGATTTTTGCTGTCATGCTTTTTTCCTTAGACTTTCTATACGACCACAACCTGCTTGGGAATCCCAATCAGCAAGAGCGGGCATGGATTGCCGACACCCCGCCGGACACGATCTTCAAGTTTTCTCCAATGAGTCGTTGCCTCGCCAAACTTATCCGACACGAACACGTGCGCCCAACCATCCTCGAATGACTTCTTGGCGATAGCGGCGCGCTGGATGAGCTCAAGCTGACGCGCCGTTGGGGCGTAGTATTCCAGCAAGGCATCCGGCCCGTTGATGCCATGCTTTCTCGCGAATTGCGCAATCACATCCCGCAGCGATTCTTGCAGCGTGGCGCCCCGGGTTATGATGGCGCCGATCGAAATCACCCCATCGGCGTGCAGGCGTTTAAAGTTCTCTAGATCCCGATCAAAAAACGGGTCTTTATTGTTCCACTCGATCTCAAGAGCGAAAGTGCCGGTGGCAAAGCTTTTAACGTGATCAATCTCGTGCGAGATAGATTCTTTCTCCACACCATCGACGATCTTCTTGATTTCGAAGTTGTGCTTTTTCCAGCCGTAAACACCCGCAAGCGCACGGCGCATTCGCTGCGTCAGCTCACCTTCCCCGCCGCCACCCCGAACGAGCTCTTGAGCGGGTATCTCGACATCGAGTAAAACAGCTTCCAGCTCTGCCACTGACTCAGCCATATCATGTTTCAAGATAGCTTCCGCGTGGTGCAGCGGCAGGATTTGAAAGCCCCTTTCCTTTAATTTCTCGAACATTTTGGCCGTTCTATATCGCTCGTTATCCGAATAAAGGCGCCCTAATATATTACGCAGCCCGTACACCACCCAAGCCGCGGTTTACCCGGCCCACGAATTTATACCTTCTCACAACGCCGCCAGCGCCTTTTCATAATTCGGCTCTTGCGCGATCTCGGGCACCAGCTCGGTGTAGAGCACTTTGTCGTTCTCGTCGAGGACGACGATGGCGCGCGCGGTGATGCCGGCCAGCGGGCCGTCCTGGATCAGCACGCCGTAGTCCTTGGCGAAGTTGCGCGAGCGCATCATCGACAGGGTGATGACATTATTGATGCTCTCGCTCTGGCAAAAACGGCCTTGGGCGAAGGGCAGGTCGGCGGAGACGGTGAGCACCACCAGATCACTCCGCCCCTTCACGTATTCATTGAACTTGCGCGCCGAGGTGGCGCACACCGAGGTGTCCAAGCTCGGCACGATGTTGATGATCTTCTTCTTGCCTTGGTAATCCGCCAGCCGCACATCGTTGAGGTCTTTATCCACCAGATGAAAATCCGGCGCCGCCCCGCCCACCGCGGGCAACTCGCCATTGGTATGAATCGGATTGTTCTTTAATGTGATCGTCGCCATGCTCGCCCCTCCGTTGCTTTCGCCTAACAGGTTAATTCCTCACTGCCCGAGTATAGCCCCCAGCGCGGCGGCGTACTCGTCCAAATCGGCCTCGGTCTTGGTTTCGGTGACGCAGAGCAGCAGGGCCTCGCCCAATTCGGGGTAACACTCTTTAAGATTGAAACCGCCGGCGATGCCGCGCTCGGCCAATGCGGCCAGGACCCCATTAACCGGACGCGGCAGGCGCACGACCACCTCGTGAAATACCGGGCGATTAAAGACCCGCTCCACCCCGGGCAGTGCGCAGAGTTTATCGAGCAGGCGCGCGGTGTTGGCATGACTCGCCGCCGCCACGCGCTCCAGACCCTCGGCGCCCAACAGGGACATGTATATCGTGGATGCCGTGACCACCAGACCTTGATTGGTGCAGATATTCGAGGTGGCCTTGGAACGGCGGATGTGCTGCTCACGCGCCTGCAAGGTGAGGGTGAAACCGGGCTTGCCGTCGCGGTCGACGGTGCGGCCGACGATGCGCCCCGGCATCTGCCGCACCCATTCCTGGCGGCAGCACATGAAGCCGTAATACGGCCCGCCCGAGGACAGCGGCGCGCCCAGAGGCTGGCCTTCGCCGCAGGCGATGTCGGCGCCTTTGCTGCCCCATTCACCCGGCGGCGCGAGCAGGGCCAGCGCGGTCGGGTTGACCACGCCGATGACCAGAGCGCCGTTGGCATGGGCCCAGTCGGTGAGGGCGTCCACCTCTTCCAGCACGCCGAAGAAATTGGGCTGCGGGATGACCAGCGCGACGTAGTCCTCACCGGCGAAACGCGCCAGGGAGGCTGGAATCGTGTAGCCGCCTTCAGTGCAATACGGCAGCTCGACCAGTTCGATGCCTTGGTTGCGCACGATGGCCTGCGTCACCTTGCGGTAGTGCGGATGCACGGACGCCGGCATGAGGATGCGCTTGGATTTGGATTTGCGATTGGCGCGCACCGCCATCAGCACCGCCTCGGCCAGGGCCGAGGCGCCTTCGTACAGCGAGGCGTTGGACACGTCCAAACCGGTGAGTCCCGCCATCATGGTTTGATATTCGTAGAGCAATTGCAACGTGCCCTGGCTGGCCTCGGCCTGATAGGGCGTGTAGGCGGTGTAATATTCGCCGCGGGTGGTGATCTCCCAGACCGCGGCGGGGATGTGGTGCTCGTAGGCGCCGGCGCCGATGAAACAGAGATTGTCGCGATCCTGAGCGGCGCGGCGGCGCATCAGCCGCGCCACCTCCATCTCGGACAAGCCCGCCGGTACATGCTTGAGGCCATGGCGCATATCGGGCGGGATTTCGTCGAAGAGCTGCTCGATCTTGCCGGCGCCGATGGCGTCGAGCATCTCGCGGACTTCAGATTCGGTATGGGGAATGAACGGCATAACACACTCCAAAAATAATCAGCGTCGAAGCCCCGGCAAACCGCGGGATCAAAATCGAGAATCAGAGACCCGGATCAGGCCACAGCGCCGGCGTATTCAGCCCAGCGCTGAGAGGCCAGCGCGCTACCTGATCACCCTCTCCCGCTGCACCGCCACCACGTGACCAGCAGGCGTATCAATGCGCCTCGCTATCGATCTGCGCCTGATAGGCGTCGGCGTCGAACAAGGCGTCCACATCGGCGGCATGCGCCGGTTTAATGCGCATCATCCAACCCTCGCCATAGGGCGCTTTATTTACCAGCTCCGGGCTGTCACTCAAGGTCTCGTTAACCGCGATCACCTCGCCCGCCACCGGGCTGTAGACATCGGAAGCGGCCTTCACCGATTCGACCACCGCGCACTCTTGCCCGGCCTTCAGCGCGCGGCCCGGCTCCGGCAATTCAACGAAGACCATATCGCCCAATAAATCCTGGGCGTGGTCGGTAATGCCCACGGTGACGCTGCCATCCGCTTCGCGGCGCAGCCATTCGTGGGACTTGGTGTACTTCAGCTCAGCAGGAGTTTTGCTCATGACCCTATCCTCATCATTTGATTAATTCGAATTCTCACGCCGTCACATCGACGCAGGCCTTGCCGTTGCGCACGAAAGGCGGCTTGACCACTTTCACATTGAGCATTTTGCCGCGCACATCCACCTGGAACGGCCCTTGCGCCTCTCCACACAGACGCGCCAGCGCGATCGCGCGGCCCAGCGTCGGCGAGAAACCGCCGCTGGTGATCTCACCCACCTCGTCGCCGTCGTGCAGAATCACTTGATGATTGCGCAATACGCCTTTGTCGAGCAGCACCAAGCCGACGAATTGCGCCGTCAAACCCTGCTGAGGCTGTGCCTCCAAGGCGGCGCGGCCGATAAAATCACGCGAGGCGGGCTCGAAGGCCACCGTCCACGCCAGCCACGATTCCAAGGGCGTCGTCGCCTCATCCATATCGGCGCCGTATAAATTCATCCCGGCCTCCAAACGCAAGGTATCGCGCGCACCCAGGCCGGCGGGCGCCACACCCGCCGCCGCGAGTTTTTGCCACACACTGGCGGCCTGCTTCGCGGGCAAGATGATCTCGAAACCGTCTTCGCCGGTGTAACCGGTGCGGGCGATGAACAGCTCGCCCGCGACGATGAAGGTGAAAGGCTTCTGCAAGGCGGTGGCGGCGCGCACGATCTCGCCCAGCGCCGCGTGGGTTTTCTCGCGCGCCCGCGGGCCTTGCACCGCGATCATCGCCAAGTCATCGCGCTCGCGCACCTCGACGCCGAAGGGTTCGGCCTGCTGGTTGATCCAGGCGAGGTCTTTATCACGCGTCGCCGCGTTCACCACCAGGCGGTACCAGCGCGGCTCGACGAAATAGACGATCAAATCGTCGATGACGCCGCCGCGCTCGTTGAGCATGCAGGTATACAGCGCGCCGCCGGGGAGTTTGAGTTTGTCGATATTATTGGCGACGAGATAGCGCAGAAAATCCTGCACCCGCTCGCCGCGCAGATCGACGATGGTCATATGCGAGACATCGAACATGCCCGCGTCGCGGCGCACCTGATGATGCTCCTCCAGCTGCGAACCGTAGTGCAGCGGCATGTCCCAGCCGCCGAAGTCCACCATCTTGGCGCCGGCGGCGTGTGTCTCGAAAAGCGGCGTGCGTTTACCCATGATCTCCCTCGTCAGCTTGACCGGTTTGTTCTTCTTCCGCGTGATATGAAGAGCGCACCAGCGCGCCCGCCTTCACCCAGGCAAATCCCAGCGCGCGCGCCGCGGCTTCGTAGTCGCTGAACTGCGCCGGGGTGATGTATTCCTTGACCGGCAAGTGGTAGCGGCTCGGGCGCAGGTATTGCCCCAAGGACACGCGTTGCACCCCCGCGTCGCGCAGATCGCGCAACACCGCGAGCACCTCGGCGCGGGTCTCGCCCAAGCCCAGCATCAAGGCCGATTTGGCCTCCACCCGCGGCAAGCGCGCCGCCTTGGCCAATAGCTGTAATGAACGTTGATAGTCGGAACCTTTGCGCACGGTTTTGTACAGTACGGGGACGGTCTCGACATTGTGTCCCCACACCATGCGCGTGTCCGCCTCGTGCAGCGCGGCGTCGAACAAGGCCACGGCCTTATCCTGGCATGCGTGAAAATCCGGCGTGAGCACTTCCAAACCGATGCCCGGTTTGCGCCGCGCCAATTCGAGCAAGGTGGCGGCGAAGATGCCGGCGCCGCCGTCGGCGAGATCATCGCGGTTGACCGAGGTGAGCACGACATAGTCCAGCCCCATGCCCAGCACGGCGTCGGCGACGCGGCGCGGCTCACCGGCGTCGAACCAGCTGGGTTTGCCGGTCTTCACCGCGCAGAAACCGCAGGCGCGGGTGCAGGTGTCGCCCAGCAGCATGAAGGTAGCGGTGCCGCGGCTCCAGCACTCGGCGCGATTGGGGCAGCGCGCCTCTTCGCAAACGGTGTGCAGCGCGTGCTGGCGCACCGCGCCGGCGGTGAGACCGTACTGCGCTTCACCGCCGAGGCGCTGACGTATCCACGCAGGCATGCGCCCGGCATTGGGCGTGGCGGAATGATCGAACACGGGACGCTTATCGTCGAGCGTATGGGCCATGGGTTTTCCGGTTTCCAAAATAAAAAGGGGCAACGCCCGCGCGCCGCGCATGGCGTTGCCCCTCTGTCCGGGTACCTGAGAGCGTTTAGCCCCTTCGGTGGACCGCGCACGGCGATCGCTCTCCAGAGTCAACGTCCCGCAGCGGTCCTTTTGCCTGAGCGATTCCGGGCTGGTTGCGCCTTCGGCGCCCCGATTGAACGGGGCCTCTCCCGCGGGGACAAGGTTGAGGCGCCACTATACCGGGGGCCAGGGCGGAAACCAAGCACCCGCCGCGCGGTTTTTTTAGCGGCCCTTTTCCCCGCGCATCATGATCCACAAGGCGGGCAGCGAGGCCACCACCAGCATCAAGGCCGCCGGGGCCGCGAGCTCCAGCATCTCCTCGCTAGCCTCGATCCAAATACGCACCGGCAGGGTATCGAAACCGATGGGACGCAAAATGAGCGTGGCTGGCAATTCCTTGAGCGCGTCAATAAACACCAGCACCCACGCCACCACCATGCCGCCGCGTATCATGGGCAGGGTCACCCGCCACAGATTCTCGAAGGGCCCGGCGCCGTGGACGCGGCTGGCTTGCTCCACCGACGGAGTGAGCTGCTGCATCGCCGCCTCTTCAGACTGCACCGCCAGCGGCAGAAAACGCACGACCAAGGCCATCACCAAGGCCGTCAGGCCACCGTACAATGGCGGCAACACCGCGAGCATGAACGTGATGATGCCCAAGGCGATCACCGGCCCGGGCAACACAAAGCCGACGCTGGACAGATTCATGAAACCAGTGCTCAACCACGTGGGACGGCGCACATGAAACAAACCGATGGGCAGGGCCACCAGCATCGCCACCGTCGCGGCGCAAAACGCCACCAGCAAGGTATTGAACACATAACCCCAGAATTGCGCGCCGATGGCGCCGTTTTGCCACGCCTGCCAGGTCCAATCCAGCATCCAGATCAACGGCAGGGCGAAGGCGAACAGTACGATGTGCCCCAGCCACAACCAGATCCACACCAGTTCCCAGCGCCGCGCCCGCTTGCGCTGAATCGGCGCGCCTTGCGCCCCGGCGTAATAACGCTGGCGGGTGCGGAAGAAACGCTCCATCACCAAAAAGCTGAGCGACAATAACACCAGCACCAGGCTCAAGCCCGCGGCCGCTTGATAATCAAAACGCCCGCTCATCTGCAAATAAATGCTCAAGGTGAAGGTTTGATAGCGCAACATGCTCACCGCGCCAAAATCCGACAGCACGTGCAGCACCACCACCGCCAGCCCGGCGGCGATGGCCGGACGCAACAGCGGCAAGGTGACGCGCCAAAACACCCGCAAGGGCGTGGCGCCTTGAATACGCGCCGCCTCTTCCAGCCCGCGATTGGAGCGGGCCAAGGCCGCCTGCACTAATAAGTACACATAGGAAAAACTGGCGAGCGATAGAATCAACGCGGTGCCGAAGACATTGTATAAATCGGGTATCGGCACCGCCGCGCCGAACAACGCGCGCCAAGCCTGACCCAGCCAGCCCCGCTCTTCAAACAAGGTGGTGTAAATGTGAGCGAAGACATAGGTAGGAATGGCCAGCGGCAACACCATCAGCCACATGGCGGCGCGGCGGCCGGGGAAGTCACGCCGCGCGATCAACCACGCCGAGGAAATGCCAAGCACGAAGGCGCCGAGGGTGACCAGCACGGCCAATGACAATGTATTGCCCAACAAGGCGGGCAAACGGCTGCTCCACAGCCCGGCCCACTTGTCCGCGCTGAGCTGGCCGCTGCTGTATAAAACAAATAATAAGGGGATGGCCGCGGCAACCACGACCACCCCCGCCACCGTTCCCAGTGGGCCGAATTTGCTTTTAATCATCCCATTCCCAACAACTCAGTTTGGGATAGCCGCAATCAAGGCATCCCCGCCGCCTCGATCAAGTCTAACGTAGCATCACGTTCGGGGCCTAATTTGGATAAAGGCACGTCCGCCACTTTCATATTCTTGGGCAAACCCGCCGCGGTCGGCACATCGGCGCGGGTGGGGTATTCATAATTCGCCTCGGCGAAAATTTTCTGCCCCTCGGGCGAGGCCAAGTAGCTCACGAATTTTTCCGCGAGCTCACGCTTTTTGGTGTGCTTGCTGATGGCCACACCCGCCACGTTCCAGGCTACACCCATGCCGTCCGCGCCCTGGTCGGGCACCAAGATGCGGATGGCGTCTTTGTCGAGAACAACGTCTTTGTCTTTATCTTTATCCTTGTCGCGACCTTTGGCCGCCTCATCGAAATAGCGGTAGATGTAATAGTGGTTCACCAAACCCACGGCGTATTTGCCTTCAGCGACGGCGTTGACCACTTGACCGTGTTTGGAGAACACGCTCTTACCCACATTCTCCTTCATACCCTTCAACCACGCTTGGGTCTTATCTTTGCCCGCGGCCTCCATGTACACCGTCACCCCCGCCACATAACTTTCATTCGCGCTGTTGGTGATGGCCAGGCGGCCCTTCAAACGGGGGTCGGCGAGGTCAAACACCGATTTCACGAAACCGATGTCCTTGGCCTTAGTGTTCACCACCAAGACCCGCGCGCGGGCCGACAAACCCAACCAGGTATTATCCGGCGAGCGCCAGCGCGCGTCGACTTGCTGCGTAAGCGCGGCGGGCAAGGGCTGAAACAACCCCAATTGACCACCCATCTCCAAGTTGCCCGCGTCGTTACTCAAATACAAATCAGCTTGAGTACGCTCACCTTCCACCCGCATTTTATTCAACAACTCGGTGGAGCTGGCGTTGTGCAGCAGCACTTCGATGCCGGTGCGCTTGGTGAATTCCTCCACCACCGGCTTGACGAATTTATCGCTGCGGCCCGAATAGACCACCAACTCGTCCTTGGCCAGCGCCACACCCGCGGCACCCCACAAACCCATCAACGCCGCTACCAAACAAACTCCAATTCGCTTAATCATGGACCACTCCTATCGATACCCGCCTGCATAACAAGTTACATCTTTCTTAATGATAATTATTATCATTATCTATTGCAAGCGCTACCGACAAAGCCACGACCTGACCCCTTGGTTAGAGTGTTTATTAACATCAATTAGTTAACCGTGGCGAGGGCTGAAGCGGCAACCGCGCATACTCTATATATACAAAACACAAAGTTTATATGACACACGCATACCAAGCGGCACCGAATAAAGACCCCATCCCTTAATCCATCTTGAGCAAACACCCGATGGTGAGGCCCTGTACCACAATGGAAAAAGCCACCACCGCATACGTCACCGGCAGGATCAGCTCGCGCCGTGCGCCCGCCGACAAGGCCAAGGCCACCGAAACCCCGCCGCGTAAACCACCCAAGTCAGGATTTTTACCGTGTTGGGCGCGAAGTCCTGCGCGCCACGCAACAAACCCAGAGACAAACCCACGCTGATGAAGCGAGCGAAGAGCACGATAGGGATGGCGGCGAGACTGGCGAGCAGATAATCCCACGTATAAACCAGCACCAATACTTCCAAGCCAATCAACACAAATAACACCGCGTTAAGAATCTCATCGACCAATTCCCAAAAGGTGTTCAAATGCTGCCGCGTTTTCTCCGGCAGGGCGTGGCGCCGTCCATGACCGCCGAGCAACAAACCTGCCACCACGATGGCGATGGGCGCCGAAGGATGCCAGCTCTCAGCCAAGGCATAGCCGCCCATCACCAGCGCGAGCGTAATCAATATCTCCACTTGATAACCATCGGCGTGTAACAATAGCCAGTAAGCGATCGCACGGTGACGAGACCAAACGCGATACCCCCCATATCCTCTTTGATGAGCAACCAGCCAATACGGCCACTATCATGTGCGCGTCATTCGCCGCGATACCAACCAAAATCAGAAACGGCACGACGCCGACTCAGTCATTGAATAAAGACTCGCCGGCAATCTTCATCTCCAAGGCCTTGGGCGCGCCGAACCCCTTGAGCATGGCCAGCACCGCGATGGGATCCGTCGGCGAAATCAAGGCGCCGGAGATGAGGCAACAAATAAACGACAGGGGAATGTTCAGCCACGCCAACACCAGCCACAGCACACCGCCGATAATGAAGGCGGACAAGACCACGCCCAACGTAACCAACAAGATCACGGCGCGTTGCTGCCGCGCCAACTCACTGAGATTGACATGCAAGGCGCCGGCAAAAAGCAAAAAAACCAAGGTGTCATGCGGCACGGTTTGATTGAAGCCGATGCGGGACAAAAAAATGCGCGGCACGCTCTTCCATGCCAAAGCCCAAGACACCGAAGCCTTCCAAGATAAACGACAAAGCCAAGGCCATCACCATCAAACCCACCGTGGACGGCAAACCGATGTGGCGGTGATTGATATAACCAAACAGGGCCGCCAGCAGCACCAAGAGCGTGGCAGTCTGAAATAGACTCATCGAAGCTATCTTCCGGGAATACGTGGCGCGGGAAATACAGCGGAGCGAACCCATCACCCAGCGCCATGGCGCAACGGACGGGGCGCGGCGGGCACGGCTAGCGCCACGCGATACTTAATCTACTGACGGCCCCCTGGCACGAAAATTCACAGCCGCGCCAAGCGCGGCAGATCGCCACCGCGGCCCATGGCCTGCGCCATGATGAGTTGTTTGGCTGGACTCAAGCGATTGGTCAGGGTGAGCCCCGCGTTACGCGCGCCGCGCAACGGCCACCACTCGCTGCCGAACAGACGCTTGAAGCCATCCATCGCCGCCATCATCAGCAGATTGTGGCCCTTGCGCCAGCGTTCGTAACGCCGCAACACCGCGAGGCTGGCGATGTCTTTGTTTGCCGCATGCGCATCGAGCAAGACCTCCGCCAGAGACGCGGCGTCGAGGATGCCGAGATTCACCCCTTGTCCCGCGAGCGGATGCACGGAGTGCGCCGCGTCACCAATCAAGGCAATACCCGCCGCCACGTAACACTCCGCATGCTGCAAGCGCAAGGGAAACGCCGCGCGCGCGCTGGTCTCTTCGATCCGGCCCAGCTTGCCGCCGAAGGCACGGCCCAATTCCTCGCAAAACGCCGCGTCCTCCATGGCCTGCAAGCGCGCGGCGTGCTCAGGCGCAGTGGACCACACGATGGAACAGCGGCCATCATGCAGCGGCAGAAACGCCAGCGGGCCCTCGGGCAAAAAACGCTGCCACGCGGTTTCGCGATGCGGGAGCTCACTGCGTACCGTGGCCACCAGTCCGTGTTGATCGTATTGCCAGCCATGCACGGGGATATGCGCGAATTGGCGCACCCGCGATTGCGCGCCGTCGGCGCCCACGACCAAACGCGCGCTGAGCTCCCGCCCGTCTTCCAGCCGCGCGTGAATAAGGCCCGCCTCGCGCCGCAAGCGGGCGCAGGCCGCGGGACAAAATACGCTGACGTTCTCCGCGTTGCGCAGACGCTCCCATAATGCAATCTGGACCACACGATTCTCGATGATATGGCCCAGCTCCGCCTCACCGATCTCGGCGCTGTCGAAATGAATCTCGCCCGCGCCGGTGGCGTCCCACACCTGCATTTCACGGAACGGGCTCACGCGCCGCGCCACCATGCCCTCCCACGCGCCCAGCGCGGTGAATACCTGTCGCGAGGCGCGGGTGATGGCGGAGACGCGCAGATCATGGGGCTCATCGCGCCGCGGATCACGCGGCGCGCCGCCCTCGATAAGCGCCACGCGCAATGAGGAGTCCGCCAAGGCGCAGGCCAGGGTGGCGCCGACCATGCCGCCACCGACGATCAGCGCATCAAATTGACTGGCTTCACTCATCGCGCGCACCTCGCAACGGTAATCCACGCGCCAAGCGCGGCAGCTTACCGGCCAGACCCATGGTGTGCCGCGTCAGGATTTTTTTCAGCGGCGGTAATAAATCCACCGCCACCATGCCCATATTACGCACGGCGCGCACCGGCCACAGCGGATTGGCGAACACCCGCGCCAAGCCGTCGGTGAAGGCGATCATTTTCAGATGATCGCGCCGCCGCCATTGGGCGTAGCTTTCCAATACCGCGAGGCCGCCGATATCCCGGCCTTGCGCCGCCGCTTCGTGCAACACCTCGGCCAGCACCGCGACATCGCGCAGACCTAAATTAAAACCTTGGCCGGCGACCGGATGCAGGGTGTGCGCGGCATTGCCGATCAAGGCCAGACGCTCGCGCACATGCTCGCGCGCGCGCACCATGGCCAAGGGATAGGCGGCGCGCCGCCCCACTTTGATGAAGCGGCCGGCGCGTGAACCGAAGCGGCTTTGCAATACCTCCAAAAAGGCCGCATCGTCCATGGCCAGCACGGTTTGCGCGTAGTCATCACGCACCGTCCACACCACGGAATAGCGATTGTCCGTCATCGGCAACAGCGCCAGCGGGCCGCTGTCGGTGAACCGCTCATAGGCGCGCTGGCCGTGCGGGCGCCCGGGGGTGATATTGGTAATGATCGCGGTCTGGCCGTATTCCCAGCGCTGCGCATCGATGTGCAGTAACTCACGCACCGTGGACTTGGCGCCATCGGCCGCCACCACCAAACGGCAGGACAAGCGCCGCGCCTCTTCACCGAGCTGCACCATCACCTCGGCGTGGTCACTGCCCAGCACCACATCGGTAACGGTGGCGGGACAGAACACCGTGAGTTGATCGAGTTCTTGCAACCGTTCGGCCACCACCGCGCCGACGACACGGCTCTCGGCGACATAACCCAGCGCATCCACCTCGCTATCACGGCAATGCAAACGGGTGGCGCCGAAATGGCCACGATCGGAAATATGAATATGTTCGATGGGCGTGACCCGCGGCGCCAGCGCCGGCCACAAACCCATGCCGCTGAAGATGCGGCGCGTGCCATAGGCCAAAGCGATGGCGCGATCGTCATAACTGGGCTGACTCTGGGAACGGAAGGGCACGGCCTCCAGCAAGGCGATGCGTAAAGGCGTGGCGCTCAAGGCAATGGCGAGACTCGCGCCGACCATGCCGCCGCCGACGATGATCACATCATAATCGAGCGGTTCAGCCATGCCGCGCGCGCCGCGCGGGCGCGGCCGCTGCATCCCGCGCCATCAAGACCTCAATTTCATCCACCGTTTTGGGCGCGGCCTGGGTCAGCACCTCGTGACCGGTTTTGGTCACCAGCACATCGTCTTCGATGCGCACGCCAATGTCCCACCATTTTTTCGCCACGCCTTTGCTGCCAGCGGGAATATACAGGCCTGGCTCCACGGTGAGCACCATGCCCGGCTCCAGCACCCGCCATTGACCGCCGACTTTGTAATCACCGACATCGTGCACGTCCAAGCCCAGCCAGTGGCCGGTGCGGTGCATGTAAAAACGCCGATAGGCTTCGCTGGCGATTAAATCCTTGACCTTGCCTTTGAGCAGCCCCAGCTCGACCATGCCCGCGGTGAGCACGCGCACCGCCGCGTCATGCGGCTCGTTCCAATGACTGCCCGGGCGCACATGATCGAAGGCGGCCTGCTGCGCCGCCAGCACCAGCTCGTACACCGCGCGCTGCGCGGGACTGAAGCGGCCGTTGACCGGAAAGGTGCGGGTGATGTCGGAGGCGTAGCCGTGCAACTCCGCGCCGGCGTCGATGAGCAGCAGATCGCCGTCGCGCAGCGGCGCGTCGTTTTCGTTGTAGTGCAGGATGCAGGCGTTGCCGCCGCCGGCGACGATGGGGTTGTACGACACCCAAGCCCCGGCGCGGCGAAATTCGTGGAGAAACTCCGCCTCGACTTCGTATTCCATCATACCCGGGCGGCATGCGCGCATGGCGCGTTGATGGGCTGCGGCGGCAATGCGCGCCGACTGGCGCATCACTTTAATCTCCGCCGGGCTTTTATAGAGGCGCATATCGTGCAACACATGCTCCAGCGCCACGAACTCCACCGGCGCGTGACTGCCGCCCCGCGCCCGCGCGCGCACTTGGTTGACCCAGGCCATCAGGCGCTGATCGAACTCCGGACTGTAGCCCATGCTGTAATAAACACGTTCACGATTTTCCAGCAGGCCGGGCAGGATGTCGTCGATATCACTGATAGGATAAGCGTCATCGGCACCGTAACGCTCGCGCGCGCCGTCCGGCCCGGCGCGGCGGCCGTTCCAGGTTTCCATCACGGGATCACGGTCGCGGCAGAACAACACGTACTCGCCTTGCGGGCGGTGAGGAATCAGCACCGCCACCGCCTCCGGCTCGCCGAAGCCGGTGAGATAGAGGAAATCACTGTCTTGGCGATAGGGAAATTCACTGTCGCGGTTACGGTAACGCTGCGGCGCGGCGGGGAGAATGGCCATGGCCCCCTCCCCCATCATGCGCATCAGTTGTTTGCGGCGCTTCGCGAACTCCTTACTATCAAACACCCGGCGGCTCCCATCTATTTAATTAATGAACGGCATTGCCATCGGGGCGCGCCAGCCGCAACGGGCGCAATTCCTCATACACCAGCAAGGCCGCCATGCGCACGTATTCGACGATTTCGGCGTAAGCCGACTCATCATCGTTGCCACCGCCCTCATCGCTGAAACGCAGCCGCGAAATCTCCGCCATGTCGCGCATCACCTCATTCACATCGCCCGGGAGCTTGGCCTGATCTTGAATGCCGCCCAAGCCCAAGCCCCACAGAAAACCCTGACACCACTGTGACAAACCCTCGGCGCGGCGCGCCAGGGAATGATCGTCGGCGGGTAACAACAAAGTGAAGCCGTAATCGGGGGATTCCAGCAAATCCGCGGTGGTTTCGTACAGGCTGAGCAGACTAGGCGCGGCACCCGCCGCCGCGGGCGTGTCCGCCACATCAAGCTGAGGCTTTCCCGCCAGCAGCTCGGCGGCCCACTGCTCGGGACCCACGGTATCGGTGGCGCAGAGCAAACCCGCCAAACCACCGTGACACTCCGCCGCCTCCAAACCCAAACCCAGGCGCTGGAACAAGCTGTCATACGCATCATAATCAAGGGGCGAAGGCGCGGCAGTCAAAACAGTCTCCATCCGTCAATCTATAAAAAAGGGCTAAATCCACCCTTTAGATAATAGTCAAGATATCAAGGGAAGACGGGGAGCTATGCTACCATGGCTGCGCAAAGCGCCACTACCACAGCCGGTGATTGACCCGGTTTCGACACCGCTCTATATTTATGACCCATGAATACTGACAAACCCAATCGCATCACCGACGCCGACATCCGCGCCCTCGACAGCCGTATCGAGGATCTCATCCGCACCTGCCAGCGCCTGAAGGAAGAAAACCGCTTGTTGCGTCAGCAGCAAACCTCGCTCGTCAGCGAGCGCGCCAAGCTACAGCACAAGACGGACATGGCTAGAACGCAAACGGAAATGCTCTTGCTGCGCCTCAAATCACTGGAGACCGAAGCATGAGCAGCCCCGCCACGCCTATCACTATTCACATCCTCGAAAAGGAATACCGCATCGCCTGCCCCGACGAAGAGCGCGATGCCCTGCTCTCCGCCGCCAGCTACCTTGGCAAGAAGATGAAGGAAATCCGCGACAGCGGCAAAGTCGTGGGCGCCGACCGTATCGCGGTAATGGCGGCCCTCAATATCACCCACGAACTGCTCAAGGGCCGCAACGACGGCGAATCACAATCCGACAACCTCGGCCTCCGCATCCGCGCCCTGCAAAACAAGATCGACGCCGCCCTCCACGACTCGCGGCAGATGGATCTGTAATCGTCGCCGCCGCCCGGCTGTTTCTCTCACCCGCATTTCACGATAGACTCTGCTTCGCATCCTCTGCGGTTCCCGTTAGCGGGCTGGGTACCCCTTGACCCTAATTCATACCCTTTGGGGGCACTGCCAGTGTTGGTGTGCATGTCCGCTGCGGCGGAAAGCCTAAAAACACTGATTGCGTCCCCACCTGAACCGAATGGTTCAAGGGCAATAGCCCACGACGGTTCACGCGGAGGATGCCTTTTTTATCACCGCGGAACGCACCGGAATGAATAACACACCGCCTCCGCCCACGAGCAACGCGCCGCCCCCCGCTATCCCGCTCAATGAACGTCCGGCCCTGCGCCGCCACATGCGCCGCTTGCGCAGAGCGCTGAACACCGCCGAACAAAAGGACGCTGCTGACCAGCTCGCCCGGCAAGTCTGGCGCTCTAGCTTATTCCGCCGCAGCCGGCACATTGCTTTTTATCTCGCCAATGACGGCGAACTCGATCTCACCCCCTTATTCCATCACGCCTGGGGCATGCGCAAAACCTGTTATCTGCCGGTCATCACGCCCGGCAAGCGTCTGCTCTTCACACCCTTTCAAGCGGGCGACCCCCTCACGCCCAACGCCTTCGGCATACCCGAACCGGCTGGCGCCAACCTCAAATACGTGGACGCGAAATTACTCGACCTGCTGCTGATGCCGCTGGTCGCCTTCGACGCGCAAGGCAATCGCCTCGGCATGGGCGGGGGGTTTTACGACCGCAGCCTCGCTTTTCTGCGCCAGCGCCAGCATTGGCGCAAACCGCGCCTGCTCGGCATCGCCCACGACTTCCAGCGCGTCGGCACCCTCGTTGCGCAAGATTGGGACGTGCCATTAGACGCCATCGCCACCGACACTCAACTCTATTTACCCTAAGCAACGCCCCATTCCCGCCCATAGTAAGGAACACCCATGCGCTACTGGATAATGAAATCCGAACCGGATGCCTTCAGCATCGACGACCTCCGCAACCGCCCCAAGCAAACCGAACACTGGGACGGCGTGCGCAACTACCAAGCGCGAAACATGCTCCGCGACGAGATGAAAAAAGGCGACCAAGCCTTCTTCTATCACTCCAGTTGTAAAGAGCCTGGCATCGTCGGCATCGCCGAGATCGTCCGCGGCGCCTACCCCGATTTCACCGCCTTCGACCCTGAAAACCACCATTACGACCCCAAGAGCACACCGGAGGCGCCTCGCTGGTACATGGTCGATGTCCGCTTCAAGAGGCGTTTCAAACGCACCATCACCCTCGCCGAACTCAAAGAACACGAGGCGCTCGCCAAGCTCACTCTGCTGCGTAAAGGCAACCGGCTCTCCATCATGCCGGTGAGCGCGAAAGAGTGGAATCTCATCCTTGATCTAGAATAACCGCATTAACAAATAACGCGGTTTTACCGCTGAATAATGCAATTACTCACTCATTGATCAAGGCGTCGGCCTAGCCCTTTAAACCTCGCTCACACACACCACGCCAACCGCTCGCCAACACACTTTCAACCTCATCACGATGACGGAACGCAGACGCCGAACGCCGCCTCGCGCGCAAAAATGTTATGCGCATCACACCAACCCCTAAAGGAATACTCAAGACGGTTCGATAGTGTTTTGGAATAAACACTCTTTGTTTTTTAAAGAAGTTGTTTATACTTAGTAGCGAACGCTACGTTCACAATGGAGGAAACACAATGGCAACTAAGAAAGCCACGAAGAAGAAAGTGACTTCAAAGAAGAAGTCGACAGCGAAGAAAGTAACAACCAAGAAGAAGGTGGTAGCCAAGAAAAAGGCTGCCGGGAAAAAGAAGGTAGCCAAGAAGAAGGCCGGCAAGAAGAAAGCCGGTAAGAAAAAGGCTGCCAAGAAAAAGGCCGGTAAGAAAAAAGCCGGCAAGAAAAAGGCTGCCGGGAAAAAGAAGGTAGCCAAGAAGAAGGCCGGCAAGAAGAAAGCCGGTAAGAAAAAGGCTGGTAAGAAAAAAGCCGCCAAGAAAAAGGCTGGCAAAAAGAAAGCCTCTTCCAAGAAAAAGGTCACCAAGAAAAAGGCGACCACAGCGAAGATGGCCTAAGCAAACCACCGGAAATAGCAGCAGTTTCCGGCTTTTGCAGTGCTGTACGGAGGGCTCGCGGTGGCGGGCCCTTCGTGTATTGCAGACCCCGCCACCGCCTAAGAAAACACGAATGAAACCGGAATATCAACCGCCCCGGCACCTTCTAAAGCCCCGCAACACCACCCACGTTTAACGCAAGAACAGCCCGTAGACCGGATTCGCGGTCTC
This sequence comes from uncultured Gammaproteobacteria bacterium, assembly GCA_947259075.1. Lineage (GTDB taxonomy): Bacteria > Pseudomonadota > Gammaproteobacteria > DRLM01 > DRLM01 > CAKKSB01. The sequence goes on from CAMYKQ010000041.1 coordinate 113,198, forward strand.
ATCCTCGTAGGCATACCCTAGCTCGGTGAGAAAGCGTTCAAGGCGTTCGCGCTCATGCGCCGGCACCTGAATACCGAGCAACACCCGGCCGTAGGCGGCGCCGTGATTGCGGTAGTGAAACAGGCTGATGTTCCAGCGCTGACCCATGCTGGTGAGGAAACGCAATAGCGCGCCGGGCCGCTCGGGAAACTCGAAACGATAGAGCAGCTCGTCGCCAACGCTCGCCGCGTGACCACCCACCATGTGGCGGATGTGCAACTTGGCCATTTCATTCTCCGTCAGGTCCAGCACGGGGTAACCATCGGCGCGGAGCCGCTGCACGATCTCAAGCCGCTCCGCCTCACCACCGCGCAATTGAATACCGGCGAAGACGTGCGCCGCCGTGGTGTCGGAATAACGGTAGTTGAACTCGGTGATGCTGCGGGTGCCCAGCGCCTCGCAAAAGGCGCGGAAGCTGCCGGGCCGTTCAGGTATCGTCACCGCAAGAAGGGCTTCATTGCGCTCACCAATCTCGGCACGTTCCGCTACGTGGCGCAGGCGGTCGAAATTCATATTGGCGCCGCTATCGATGGCGACCAAATTCTGATCTACGAGCTTGTTGCGCGCCACATAATGCTTCATGCCCGCCACCGCCAGCGCGCCAGCGGGCTCGGCGATGGAACGGGTGTCGTCAAATATATCCTTGATGGCGGCGCAAATCTCGTCGGTGCTGACCAGGAGCACCTCATCCACGCATTTGCGCGCGATGCGGAAGGGCTCGGCGCCGATCTGCCGCACCGCGACCCCGTCGGCGAAGATGCCGACCTGATCCAGGATCACGCGCTTCTTGCGCTGCAAGGCGCGCTGCAAGGTGGGCGCATCCTCGGGCTCCACCCCTATCACTTTCACTTCGGGATAAAGCGCCTTCACATAGCTGGACACCCCAGCGATCAAACCGCCGCCGCCCACTGGCACGAAGATGGCGTGCGGCGGCGTCGTGTGTTGCCGCAGTATCTCCATGGCGACCGTGCCCTGTCCCGCGATGACCTCGGGATCATCATAGGGATGAATGAACACCAGGCCTTTTTCGTCGGCCAATTTTACAGCGCGGGTGTAGGCCTCATCATAGGTGTCGCCGTGCAACACCGCCTTGGCGCCCAATTTACGCACCGACTGCACTTTAATATCCGGGGTGGTGCGCGGCATGACGATCAAGGCTTGAATACCGAGACGCCCCGCCGCCAGCGCCACTCCCTGCGCGTGATTACCCGCCGACGCGGCGATGACGCCCTTGGTGCGCTGTTCCTCGCTCAGATGCACCATTTTGTTATAGGCGCCGCGCAGCTTGAAGGAGAACACCGGCTGTAAGTCTTCGCGCTTCAACCACACGCTATTGCCCAGCCGTTCCGAGAGACGGCGCATATAATCCAGCGGCGTCTCTATCGCCACGTCGTACACCCGCGCCTTGAGGATTTTTTCCAGATATTTCTTTGGCATCGGGATACAGTAACAGCTTCGCCCCATCACTGCCTAGCGGCGCTGCGCCTCTGACTTTAGCGCGAAAGATCGGGTATGATCCCGCCCATATCTTATGTCACCGGGGAGAAACATAATGTCTCAGGACGCACTCAAGAAAGCGGCGGCGGAAGCGGCCTTGGACTATGTGCAGGCGGGCAGCATCGTCGGCATCGGCACCGGCTCCACCGCCAATCATTTCATCGACGCGCTCGTCAGAATCAAACACAAGATCGAAGGCACGGTCGCCAGCTCCGTCGCCTCCGCCGAGCGTTTGAAGAAGCACGGCATCCCCGTGCTCGACCTCAATAGCGTCGATGACATGGCCCTCTACGTCGACGGCGCCGACGAGGCCAATAAATATCTGCAACTCATCAAGGGCGGCGGCGGCGCGCTCACCCGCGAGAAGATCGTGGCGGCCGTAGCGAAAAAATTCGTCTGCATCGCCGACGGCTCCAAGCTGGTGGACATGCTCGGCGCCTTCCCCCTGCCCATCGAGGTCATCCCCATGGCGCGCAGTTATGTCGCGCGGCAGATCGTCAAGCTCGGCGGCCAACCCGCGCTGCGCGAGGGCTTCACCACCGACAACGGCAACATCATCATCGATGTGCGCAATCTAAAAATCATGGACGCCGCCAAACTCGAGGCCGAACTCAATAACCTCCCCGGCGTGGTCACCAACGGCCTCTTCGCCTTGCGGCCCGCCGATGTCTTGATCCTCGGCACCGCCGAAGGCGTGCGCACCCTGACTTGATGCGGCTTGGCGTTGCGCGGCGGGAACACCCGCCCGCGCGCCATGGTCCAAACCCGCATGAAAACGCCCATGTCACAGATACTCATCACCCTCGGCGCGGTGCTCATCGTGGCCGGCCTGCTCTGGCCGTGGCTGCAAAAACTGGGATTGGGGCGGCTGCCGGGTGATATCGCGGTGGAAAAGGAAAACGTCCGCTTCTACTTCCCTATCGTCACCTCCATCATCATCAGTCTGGTCCTGACATTGCTGATCTGGCTGTTTCGCCGCTAAGGCCCCGCGAGCGCATGACGGGCGGCGCAGCCGCCGCACCGCCACGCGGCATGCCGCGCCATCGCTCGCAACGACGATTCGCCTCACTTGGGCGGCGGCAACGGCCGCGCCTCACCCAAGCTAACCAGCAGCCGCTCGCGGATCTGCTCGACGAGCGGCCGCAACGGCGCGGCATCCAGTGGCACCGTGCCCGCGTCATGAACACCGGCACCGAGCACGGTAAGCCGCGCCGCCGTCCGCCCCAAGGCCATAAGCAGGCGATGCGCATCACCCACGCTCAGGCCGTGACTGGATAAAGCCAAACCGCTATCCGCCAAAATCGCGCCATCGATTTCGCGCAAGGATCCGGGATTCGCCTCGTGCAAGGCATCGATGACAAATACCTCATCTTCATCCCGGATCCAGCGCGGACTATCCAGCAGCGGCTGGCGGCTGGCATGCAGCAGCAAACGGCCGCTTGCAAGATAGGGCGCGAGCGCGGCCTCACGCGCCAAGTGTTCAACGAGGCGCAGACCGGCGTCATCACCCGCCTGCTCCGTGCCCACACCCAAGACCAGCACCCGCCGCGCGGCGGGCGCGGGCGTTTTCACCACCGGCGCCTCGTCTCTATCAATATGCAGTTTGAGAAAATGGGTGGCGCAGGAGATGCAGGGATCGTAATTGCGTATCACCATCTCGGCGCGCAGACGGAGCGCCGCGTCGGGTTGATCGAAGCCGAAGCGTGTCAGACTTTGGCGCAGGTCCGCCTCGATACGCGCCTGATTCTGACTGGTGGGCGGTACGATGCGCGCGCGGGTGATGAGACCGCGCGCGTCGGTCTCATAACGGTGCCACAACAGGCCGCGCGGCGCCTCGGTGCAACCGGCGGCACGGCCCGCGCGCGGCGGCGGTGTCGGCGAGGCGCTGGCTTCATCATGCCCTTGCGCCAGCAGCCGCGCCGCTTCGTGCAGCGCCAGCCAGATCTCGGCGGCGCGGGCGACGATGCTGTGGAACATATTGCGGCTGGGAAAGCGGATGCCGACCTCATCCAGGATGGCGCGTAGCGGCGGCGGCAGGCGATCACCGTTGAGATTGAGCCGCGCCAGCGGCCCGAGCAGATAGGGTTCACCATCGAGCAAGGCGTGCAGCGCGGTGGAATGCGGCACTTGATGCTCGACGAAGTGGCGCTCGAAGTCCTCGATGCCGATCTCCAGACCTTCGCTGGAAATGATGCGGCCGCCCTGCATGGGATAGTCGCGCTCGTGGCGCAGCGACACGCAGATGAAATCCTGCTCATCCTGCGGCAGCGGCAGCGCCGCGACCCAGCGCAGCAGCGCCTCGGCCTCGGGCAGTGCGGCGAGCAGGCGCTGACGCAAGGCCTCCCGCTCCGCGCGGCCCGGAATGCGATGAAATCCGCCGACTTTGACCCCCACCGGATGCACCGAGCGCGCGCCCAGCAATTCGATCAGGGCATTGCCCAGGCCCTGCAACATCAGCCCGCGCCGCACTTCGGCACCATATTGAGCGGCCATGGCGGTGATGCTGTTGAAACCCAGCAAGTCCGGCGCCGCCAGCATATGGATGTGCAGGCTGTGGCTCTGGATCCACTCGCCGCAATACATCACCCGCCGCAGCGCCTCCAGCCACGGCGGCGGCGTAAAGTCCACGATAGTCTCCAAGGCCTGCACCGCGCTCATCTGATAGGCCACCGGGCAGATGCCGCAGATGCGCGCCACCAGGTCGGGCACCTCGGTGTAGTCGCGCCCCAGCAGCAGCTGTTCAAAATAGCGCGGCGGTTCGTAGATACGCAGCTGCAAGGTCTCGATCACGCCGTCGCGGATATGGAGATCGAGCGCACCCTCGCCCTCCACCCGCGCCAGCGCCGGCACCTGAATCTTGATCTCGCGTTTATCCGCCATCGTTCTGCTTCTCGCGCCACGAGCGGCCGACACTATCGAACTCCGAGCTGGCGCCGTTGATGGCAAGAAAACGCCGCGCCACCGCCGCCGGCGCCAGCCCCAAGCCGACGAAGCGATTGGCCAGCGCGGCGCCGTTGCTGTTTTCCGCCGGACCGTAACAGGCGTAACAATCACGGCCGAAGCTGGGACACAGCGCGCCGCAGCCGGTGCGCGTCACCGGCCCCATACAGGGCTCGCCGCGCGCCACCAGCACGCAGACCTGGCCGCGGCGCTTGCACTCCATGCAGACCTTGTCGTTTTCCACCACCGGCGCCACACCAAACAACAGCGCGCGCACCGCCGCCAGCACCTGGCGGCTGTTGACCGGACAACCCCACAATTCCAGATCGACCTTCACCTCGGCGCGTATCGGTGTTGAGGTCGCAAGGCTGTGGATGAATTCGGGACTGGCGTACACCGCCGCCGTCCACGCTTCGGCGTCGGCGAGATTGCGCAGCGCCTGCACCCCGCCCGCGGTGGCGCAGGCGCCGATGGTGATCAGATAGCGGCTGTTCGCACGTATGGCACGCAGGCGCGCGGCGTCCTCCGGGGTGGAGACGCTGCCTTCGATGAAGGCGATATCGACCTGCGCCGCAGCGTCGTCAAAGCCCGCCTCGAGAAAATGGACGAAGTCGACCAGCCCAGCCAGCTCCAGCAGGGCCTCGCCCAGATTGAGAAAGGCGAGCTGGCAGCCGTCGCAGGAGCTGAACTTGTGCACCGCGATGCGCGATTTGTTCGTCATGCTCAAAACCCCTTCACCTCGAACAGCTCCCGAACCTCGTCGAAGCTGAACACCGGACCGTCGCGGCAGATGAATTTAGCACCGTACTGGCAGTGGCCGCAGTGGCCCAGCGCGCACTGCATATTGCGCTCCATGCTCAACCAGATGTCGGTGTCATTCACGCCCGCCGCCCCCATGTTCCGGGCCGCCACCCGCATCATGCCTTCCGGCCCGCACATCATCACGCTGACGCGCCGCGGATCGAATTGCAATTGGCCGAAGAGATCGGTGATCCGGCCGATGTGAAAGGGCCACCAGGGCTCGCCGGCGTCGGCGGCCAGCAATACCCGGGTGTCCGCCAGCCTGCTCCAGGCGGCGTAACGTTCACGCCAGATCAAATCGCTGCTGTGCTTCACCCCCTGCACGATATTGAGACGGCCGAACTGATGGCGGCGGCGCGCGATGTATTCGATGACCGACACCACTGGCGCGCAACCCAGACCGCCGGTGATCACCACGATGTCGCGGCCCTCGGCCGCGGCCAGCGGCCAGCCGCGCCCATAAGGACCGCGCAGACCGATGCGCTCACCCGCCTTGAGCTGCTCCAAACCGCGGGTCACCCGCCCGACGGCGCGGATGGTGTGATCGATGAGGGATTCGTCCTCCGGATCGGAGACGATGGAGATCGCGACCTCACCGGCGCCGTGCAGATAGAGCATATTGAACTGGCCCGGCGCGAAACGGTAATCGCCTTGCGCGGCGGCATCGCTGAGCTGCAGACGCAGGGTGAACAGGCCCGGCGATTCCTGAATCCGCTCGACAATGCGCGCCTCCCAGGGCAGGTGGGGATTGCTCATGGCGGCGCGACCTCGCCGCAGATCGCCGCCGCCTCCTCGGTGAGATCGATGCCCACCGGACACCAAGTGAGGCAGCGGCCGCAACCGACGCAACCGGAGCGGCCGTATTGCGCATGCCAGCTGCCGAGTTTGTGGGTGAGCCACTGGCGGTAACGCGGCGCGGTCTCGGCGCGGATGGTGATGCCGTGGATGTAGCTGTGGCCCTGGGTGAAACAGGAATCCCACTCGCGGCTATGCGTCACCTCGCCGCCGTCCAGTGCGGGTGCATCGTGTTCGCTGTAACAAAAACAGGTGGGACAGACCGAGGTGCAATTGCCGCAACTCAAGCAGCGCGCCGCCACCTCGTCCCAGCGCGGATGATTTAGATTGGCGAACAGCGGCGCCTGCAGATCGGTGCCGGGCAGGCGCCGCTGCTGCGCCTCGGCGGCCTGTTGCAACGCGGTATCCGCGGCGGCGATGTGCGCCTCCGCCGCCGTCTCCAGCGGCAAGGCCGCGGCAATGTCACGGCCGCGCTCGCTATGCGCCTCCAGCAGATAACCGTCCGCCAATTCGGTGAGGGCGATGTCATAGCCCTCACTCGCGCGCGGCCCGTCGCCGGTGGAGACGCAGAAACAGGTGGCGGCGGGGTGGGTGCAATTCACCGCTACCAGAAATAGATCCCGGCGGCGCCGCGCGTAATAGGGGTCGCTCACCTCTTGTTGCAGAAAGTGCTGGTCCTGCAGGGCGAGGGCGGCGATATCGCAGGGGCGCACGCCGATCACCGCCAGCGGCGCGCTGCCAGGCAGGGTCTCCTCGAAGCGCAGACCGCCGTCCGCCGCGCGGCGTGAACGCCACAAATTTTCACGCGGGGCGAACAGCAACGGTTTCAGCGCCTGCGGGCCGTTGGCCCAGGCGAAGCAACGCTGGGTATCAGAAGCACCGAGACGATAATGGCCCGGCGCCTGGGTCTCGCTCACGCCCCAGGGCAGTTGCGCCGCCTCTTCCAGCGCATCGTAAGCAATCACGCCCTCCGCCACGCGCGGACCGATGCAACGAAATCCCGCCGCGTGCAAGGCGTCTATCAGCGCCTGCAGCCGCGGGCGCGGAAGAAAGCTCAAGGCCTGCGTCATCACCGTCCTCCTTAACCCGCCTCTATCGTCCCCCCGCGCGCCGCCACTGTCCAGTCATGGCGAGCTGTCCACGGCGATGCTATGCACGGACCGCATCCGCTATATACTTCAAGCCAGCGCTACACGCTTCAAGCTGGTGCTATATGCTTCAAGCCAGCACTATATGTTCAAGCAAGCGCTATGACGTCAAGGAGGCTCAATCTTCCCCCTCTCCCTCCGGGAGAGGACCGGGGCGAGGGAGTAGATAACCTCTACCAATTCCTCGCCCTCCTCTCCATAAAACATAGAGAGGAGGAAATGCAGCCTCTTTAAAATATTGTGCAACGGAGTGTCCATGTGCCTCGGCATCCCCATGCAGATCATCGCCATCGACGGCCGCCGGGCCCGCTGCGAAACCGGCGGCGTGGAGCGCGAGGTCAGCCTGTTCCTGTTGCAGGACAGCGCCATCGCGGAGGGTGACTACGTACTGGTGCATGTGGGCTACGCCATCCAGAAGATCGATACTCAGTACGCCCGCGACACCCTTGCCCTGGTCAGCACCTTGCTGCAGGACGGAGGCGAACCCCATGCATGAGCTGTCGCTGTGCCGCGCCCTCATTGAACAAGTGAGCGCCTTGGCGGCGCAACACCAGGCCCGCGGCGTCAGCGTCATCCGCCTGCGCATCGGCCCGCTCGCGGGGGTGGAGATCGGCTTATTGCGCAGCGCCTTTCCCCACAGCAGCCGCGGCAGCCTCGCCGCCAGCGCCGTGTTGGAAATCGAACAAACGCCGCTGCAAGTGCGCTGCGAAACTTGCGGCGGCGTCAGCGAAGTGAGCCTCAATCAATTGCACTGCCGCCACTGCGGCGACTGGCGCACCCAGCTCATCGGCGGCGATGAGCTGCTGTTACAGGCCGTGGATTTCATCACCGCGCCGGCGCCCCACGAGGAAGCTCAGCATGTGTCTTGACTGCGGCTGCCAGCTCGCCCCCGCCCTCACCCGCGATTTTCCGCGGTCGCCGTCGAGTGAGACGAACACGATCATGCGTGATCTGCTGGCCGACAATGACGCATTAGCGCAACGTAATCGCGATTATCTCGACGCCCGCGGCGTGGTCGCCATCAACTTGATGTCCTCGCCCGGCGCGGGCAAGACCGCGCTGCTGGAGGCCACCGCCGCCGCGCTGCAAGGCGAAATCAACTTCGCCGTCATCGAGGGAGACCTCGCCACTGACAACGACACCCAACGCCTGCGCGCCCGGGGCATCGCGGCGCAGCAGATCACCACCGGCAGCGCCTGCCACCTCGACGCGGGCATGGTGTCAGCGGCCTTGGATGAAATCGACCTGAACCGCATCGAGCTCTTATTCATCGAGAATGTCGGCAATCTGGTGTGCCCGGCGAGTTTTGATCTGGGCCAGCATCGCAACGTCGTGCTGCTCTCCACCCCCGAGGGTGACGACAAACCCGCCAAATACCCGGTGATGTTCCGCGCCGCCGACATCCTGCTGCTGAGCAAGGCCGACCTCCTGCCGTTGCTGGGTGATTTTGACCCCGCGCGCGCTGAACGTTGTTTACGCGATCTCGCCAATCCGGCGCCGGTCATCACTCTATCCGCCCGGAGCGGCACGGGTTTGCGCGAGTGGTGCGATTGGCTGCGCGCCGCCCTCGGCGCGGAGGCATTACGCGCAAGCGGATCTAAAACGAACGCCCCGGCTTCGACATGAACATCACCCGGCAAACAGAGACGAAGGCGCTGCGCGGCACGGCGCAGGACTGGCTGCAACGCCTGCACGCCCTGCCGCCGCGCGGCCGCTTCCGCATCATGAATGTCTGCGGCGGCCACGAACGCAGCATCACGCACAACGGCCTGCGCGCCGCGCTGCCGGACTACATCGAACTCATCCCCGGCCCCGGCTGCCCGGTGTGCATCTGCCCGGAAGAAGATATTTATGCCGCGATGCAGCTGGCGCTGCGGCATCCCATCACCCTCGCCTGCTTCGGTGATCTGCTGCGGGTGCCGGTGAACGCGCCCAAACACGAACCGCGCTCGCTGGAACAGGCGCGCGCCGCGGGCGCCGACATCCGCGCCATCGCCTCGCCGCTGGAGGCGCGCGCCCTCGCCTTGCGCCATCCCGGGCGGCACATCGTCTTCTTCGCCGCCGGGTTTGAAACGACGATGGCGCCGGTGGCGGCGATGATCGCCGAGGACACGCCCGACAATCTATCGCTGCTGATCTCCGGCCGCCTCACCTGGCCGGCGGTGGCGCTGCTGCTCGACTCCGGCCGCGCGGGTTTCGACGCCCTGGTGGCGCCGGGCCATGTCGCCACCATCATGGGCGGTGAGGAATGGCGCTTCGTCCCCGAGCGCCACGGCCTGCCCGCCGCCATCGCCGGCTTCAGCGCCGAGAGCCTGCTCGCCGCGTTTTACGCCACGCTGCAACAAGCCGCCGCACCCACGGCGCGGCTCGACAATTGTTATCCCGAACTCGTTAGCGCCGCGGGCAACCTCCACGCGCAGCGGCTGTTGCAGCAAATATTCGATATCAGCGACGCCAACTGGCGCGGCATCGGCGTCATCCCGCGCTCCGGTTTCACCTTGAATAAAAATTACCAGCACCTCGACGCGCTGCGGCTGTTTCCCCTCGACGAGCAAACCCGCCGCCGCGCCGGCGAGATGCCCCCAGGCTGCGATTGCGCCGAGGTGGTCTTGGGCCGCATCTATCCCGATGCCTGCCGCCTCTACGGCAATCTCTGCACGCCGGAAAACCCGGTGGGCCCGTGCATGGTCTCGGACGAAGGCGCCTGCCGCATCTGGTGGCGCGGCGGCATCCGCGGCGCGCACGCAAGCCGCGCATGAACGGCGCGGTCCGCGAACGGCAAATTCATGCGCGCTTGGTGCAGCTGCGCGGCCGGGTGCAGGGCGTGGGTTTCCGGCCTTTCGTGTTCCGTCTCGCGCGGCGTCATGGTTTGCAGGGCTGGGTGATGAATCAGCGCGGCAGGGTGAGCGTGCATGTGCAGGGCGAAGAACACGCGCTCGACGCCTTTCAGACCGCGCTGATCGCCGAGGCGCCCGCCCCGGCGCAGGCACGGCTGCATGAGGTCAGCGCAACCGCCGTGCTTGCGCTCCACGACTTCATTATCCGTGACAGCAAGGCCGCGGCAGACGCCGACATCCATCTGCCGCCCGACCTCGCTACCTGTGATGACTGTCTGGCGGAGTTACGCGATCCGGCGGATCGCCGCCACGCCTATCCCTTCATTACTTGCGCGCACTGCGGGCCGCGTTACAGCCTGATCCACGCCCTGCCTTACGACCGCGCCAACACCAGCATGACCCGGTTTGCCATGTGCCCCGCGTGCCGCCGCGACTACCACGACCCCGCCGACCGCCGCTTCCACGCCGAGGCCAGCGCCTGCCCGGACTGCGGCCCGCAATTGTCTTTTCATCACGGCGCGGAACGCATCAGCGGCAACGCGGCGGCGCTGGCCGCCTGCCTCGCGCTGCTGCGCGGCGGCGGCATCGCCGCCGTCAAAGGCATCGGCGGTTATCACCTGATGTGCGACGCCCGCGATGGCGATGCCGTCACGCGTCTGCGGCAACGCAAACAGCGGCCGCACAAACCGCTGGCGGTGATGTTGCCGGATGACGGCGCGGCGGCGGCACTCTCGGCCTATGTGAATGCCGGCGCGCCGGAACTGACGCTATTGCGCGGCAGCGCGCGGCCCATCGTCTTGCTGCCGCGCAGCGCAGCATGCCCGCTGCCGGACAATATCGCCCCGGGACTGGATGAGATCGGCGTGCTGCTGCCCTACAGCCCGCTGCATCACTTGCTGCTCGCGGGCCTCGGCGCGCCGCTGATCGCCACCTCCGGCAATCTCAGCGGCGAGCCTCTGATCAGCGATAACGATGACGCGGAAAGGCGATTGAGCAAGATCGCCGACGCCTTGTTACATCACGACCGTGCCATCGCGCATTGCGTCGATGATCCGGTCTATCGCTTTACCGGCGGCGCCGCGCGGCCGCTGCGTCTCGGCCGCGGCACCGCACCCTTGGAACTGACACTGCCCTTCACGCTCGCCGCGCCCTTGCTCGCCGTGGGCGGCCACATGAAAAACACCGTCGCGCTGGCCTGGGAAAACCGCGTGGTGATCTCGCCGCACCTCGGTGATCTCGACAGCCCGCGCAGTCTGCGCGTATTCGCGCGAACGATAACGGAGATGCAAACGCTTTATGCCGTCACAGCGGCCCGCGTCATCCGCGACGCGCATCCGCGCTACGCCAGCCACCGCTGGGCGCAACAATGCGGTCTGCCCCTCACCAAGGTCTTTCACCATCACGCCCACGCCGCCGTGCTCGCCGGTGAATATCCGCGGGAATCGCGCTGGCTGGTCTTTACTTGGGACGGCGCCGGTCTCGGCGCGGACGGCACATTGTGGGGCGGCGAGGCCCTGCTCGGCGCGCCCGGCGCGTGGCGGCGCGTCGCCAGCCTGCGCCCCTTCCGTCTGCCCGGCG
>CAMYKQ010000042.1 GCA_947259075.1 uncultured Gammaproteobacteria bacterium
CGTTCTATTTACATTTGAAAGAAACCGAGTTCAGATTTAATCATCGTCGACAGGACATCTATAAACAGCTGCTGCAATTACTCAGAAAACACCCAATCTGAGTTAATCTGCTTCCTAAGACCCAAAACAAATGGCAAACGATAGCTGTGCATTAACACCTCTTGCCTGTTTATTGTTCCGGTTATCCCGGCAAAACTAAAGCTGTGTTTTCTCCTGTCTTGGCCGTACACTTCCAACGATATGCTGGAAAAAGTCCCAGCTGCGGGCCAAGGTGGCACTCAAGATTCAGGGAGGATGATTTGAAGTCGAGCGCACGAAGACGCCCTGCGGCTACGCCAGGTCATCGACCAGCCGCCTCAACCGAGCGGCGCCGGCGTGGCAAGCCCGCCACCACATCGGAGGGATCCCCACAGCAATTGAATGATGCCCGCCCCCAGACACAGCGGCAACAAACACTACAGGCGCACTGTGATTGCAGCCCACGCGTGTCTCACGCTGCACAGCTGCAAGAGCTTGCCAACGGCATGGTGCAACGGCGCCGCCGCGCACCTAAGCACACTGGTCTGCCCGAACATGTGAAGCACGGCATCGAATCGTTTACGGGTATCGATATGTCCGATGTGCGGGTACATAAAAACTCGGCCAAACCCGCGCAGCTGAAGGCCCTGGCCTATGCCCAAGGCAACGAGATTCACCTAGGCCCCGGCCAAGAGCGGCACTTGCCGCACGAAGCCTGGCATGTAGTCCAGCAAAAACAAGGGCGGGTCAAACCCAGCGTGCGGGCCCAGGGCGTGGGCATCAATCTCGATCCCGGCTTGGAGCGCGAGGCAGATCAGATGGGCGGCCAGCTTGCCGGCGACCCGCTGCAGTACACCCGTGACTCGGCCCCGCTGCAAAAAACCAGCGTAGGCTCCGCCCCCGTCGTGCAAGGGGTGTGGAACATCGTGATCAACGTCGGCCGCTTCGCCGGCCGTGAAGTTGTGAAAGAAGTCGCGCGCGAATCGGCCATGCGCGCGGCCAAGGGCAAGCTGGCGGAAAAACTCGCCGGGCTGGAAAACGAGGTGCTGGCCGGGCTGATCGAGGCCATGCAGAACAATCCCGAACTGCGCCGTGCCTTGCAACAGGCGCGGATCGGCGCCCATTTGCAGGACGCCGCGGGCCGACTCGCGGCGCCGCTGGCGGAAAAACTGCAAACACTGGTGGGTTCGGCGCTGGACAGCCTCGCCGCGCAAATGCCCGATCTGCGCGAAGAGATCGAGGCCTACAAGGCCCGCCTCGCGGAAACCTTGGGCGAGTCGCGCGTGGTGCAAGTGGTCAAGGGAACACTGGAAGTGCTGGCCAGCACCGCCTCGCAAGTGGGCGCGCACTTCGCGATCAGCGGCGGCATCGACTTCATCGGCAAGCAGACGGCCAAGCAAGTGATGCAAACCGGCAGACAAGTGGTCAGTGAAAATCTCGGTCATGCCACCCAGGCCATCGACGCCGTGATAGAACATGCCGACGTGGCGGAGAAAGCGGCGGAGCTTGCCAACGAAGCCTTGGGTCCGCTCAAGGTCATCCACAAACCCGTGCGCGCCGCGGTGAAAAAAGGCTTCGAATTCGCCGACGACCTCGCCGGACCGGCGGCCGAAGTCGTCGATGACGTGGCGCTGGCCGGTGCCAAGGAAAAACTGCGCGGCGTCTCCGCGGTCTCCGGCCTGAAGGATGTCGTGGCCGAATCCACCGACGACGTGGCAAAATCCGCCACCGAAACGCTGAAGAAAGCCAGCACCCCCAGCACCGGCGCCGATCTGGTCAAACACGGCGCCCGCGCCATACAAGTGGCCTTGGTGCTCTCGGATATCGCCAAGGCCAAGACCTATACCGACTCCACCATCGCCCTGTTGAAACCCTTGGCGGCGATGGGCGGCACGACGCTCGGCCCGGTGGGCGCCGTCGCCGCGCCGGTGCTGCTCGAACAAATACTCAAACGGCTCGAAACCACCATCGAACCAGGCCTGGTCGCGACCGATCAATTGATCAAAACCCGCTTGCCGCTGTTGGGCAAGGCGACCAGCGGCGGCTATCAAGCTGCGGCTTTTGTGGGGCAAGGCATCAACAACGCCGCCAGCTCGTTATTGAGCGCCACCGGCGGCTTGTATAACTCCACGCTCTCGCTGCTCTACAGCTCAAAACCGGCGCAATCATCCACCGAAGCCCCGGAAGAAGAACGGACGCCGCCCACGCATACGCCGGACGAGAACATCGCGGATCCGCAGGTGAACCTGGAAATACCCGTGGAGCTCGACGAGCTGATCATCGCCTCGTTGCAACGCCGGCTCGGAGAGAATACGGATTTGTCCGATATCGACTAGCTTTTAGCGCCATCGGCGCGCACGCTATCGGATTTCCGCGCGCGCCTATCCGTAAAGCGGCACGGCCCTCACTTGCCCTGTCCGCGTTGGCGCACCGCCTCGAACAGACACACACCGGCGGCGACGGAAACGTTCAAGCTTTCCACGCTGCCGGCCATGGGGATGTGCACCAGGAAATCGCACTGTTCTTGGGTGAGACGGCGCAGTCCTTTATCTTCGGCGCCCATTACGATGGCAATGGGTCCGCGCAAATCGGTTTGATAAAGACTGTCCGGCGCATCGCCAGCGGCGCCCACCAGCCACACTCCCGCGTCTTTCAACTCGCGCAGGGTGCGCGCCAGATTGGTGACTTGCACGAAAGGCACGTGATCGGCACCGCCGCAAGCCACTTTGCGCACGGTGGGGGTGAGACCCACCGCACGGTCTTTCGGCGCAATGACCGCGTGTACCCCGGCGGCGTCGGCGCTGCGCAAACAGGCGCCGAGATTATGCGGATCCTGCACGCCGTCGAGCACCAGCAATAAAGCCGGTTCGCGCAGGTTTTGCACCAACGCCAACAAATCATGTTCACTCAACACAGGAGCACTTGCCGCGCCCCGCGCCACCACGCCTTGATGCACGCCATTGGCGGCCAAGGCATCAAGCTCATCGCGGCTTTGGAAGAGCACAGGTATCCCGCCCTGCTCCGCCAGGTCGATAATTTCATGCAAACGCGGATTCTTGCGGCCGCCTTCCGCTACATACAGTTCGCTGAGCTGCGAGGCATCGCGCCGCAACGCCGCCATGACGGCGTGAATACCGAAGATGAGATCTTGCTTGGCCATGGTCCCGCCGCTTACGCCTTTTTCTTTTTACGTTGACGGCTGCGCTTAGCACGCGGCTTGGCTTTACCCTGCACCTCGCTATCACCCTTGGTCTTTGCCTCTTCTTTTTCCACCAGCTCGAAGTCGATCTTCTTTTCATTGAGATCGACTCGCACCACCTTCACGGTAATGGGGTCGGCGAGGCGATACACCATCTTGGTGCGCTCGCCCAACATGCGGTGTTTCGCCGGATCGAAGTGGAAATAATCCTTGCCGAGATTAGTGACATGCACCAAGCCTTCGACGTAGATGTTCTTCAGTTCCACGAAGAGGCCGAAGCTGGTGACGGAGGTGATGAGTCCCTCGAACTCCTCGCCCACTTTGTCCTGCATGTGCTCGCACTTGAGCCAGTCCATCGCATCGCGCGTCGCCTCGTCGGCGCGGCGCTCGTTGGTGGAGCAGTGCGCGCCGGCGTTGACCATATCACTGTGACCGTAAGCGAAGTCTTCGGCTCGGCCGCCGGCCACCAGATGACGGATGGCACGATGCACCAGCAGATCGGGGTAACGCCGGATCGGTGAAGTAAAATGCGTATAGGCCTCGTAGGCCAGACCGAAATGGCCGGTGTTATCCGGGCTGTACACGGCTTGGCTCAAGCTGCGCAGCAGCACGGTTTGAATCAGCCGCGCGTCGGGGCGTTCACGCACCTTGTCCAATAATTGCGCGTAATGTTTGGGTTCCGGTTCGTCACCGCCACCCAGGCTCAAACCCATTTCACTGAGGAATTCGCGCAAGTCACTCAGCTTTTGCACCGCGGGACCGGCATGCACGCGATAAAGCGCGGGAATGCGTTTTTCGAGCAGAAATTCCGCGGCGGCGACGTTGGCCGCGACCATGAATTCCTCGATCATGCGGTGCGCGTCGTTACGCACCAGCGGCACGATGCGGTCGATCTTGCCGGTGCGGCCAAACTCGATCTTGGTTTCAGTGGTGTCGAAGTCGATGGCGCCGCGTTTGTCCCGCCGCGCGCGCATGACTTTATACAGCGCATGTAATTCTTCCAGTTGCGGCAAGACGGCTTCGAGCCGTTTACGCGTTTTGACCTCGCGCTCCACCACCGCCACCGCGACCTCGGTGTAAGTGAGCCGCGCCGCCGAACGCATTACGCCCTCGAAGAAACGATGGCTCTTCACTTGACCGGTGTGCGTGATAATGAGTTCGGCCACCAGACACAAACGATCGACGTGAGGATTGAGCGAGCACAGACCGTTGGACAAAATCTCCGGCAACATCGGGATCACCCGCCCGGGAAAATACACCGAGGTCGCGCGCACGAAGGCATGTTGATCCAGAGCGCTGGCGCGCTTGACGTAGGACGAGACGTCGGCGATGGCGACCAGCAAGACCCAACCCTTGCCGTGAGGTTCGCAGTACACCGCGTCGTCGAAGTCGCGGGCATCTTCGCCGTCGATGGTGACCAGCGGCGTTTCGCGCAAATCAATGCGTCCGAGCTTCGCCTCCTCCGGCACTTCGGCGGTAAGCGGCGCGATTTCGTCCAACACGGCTTGCGGCCACTCATGGGGCAGATCGTAGCTGCGCACCGCGATGTCGACTTCCATGCCCGCCGCCATGTGATCACCGAGCACTTTGACGATGCGGCCGATAGGCTGCGCGCGTTTGCTTGGCTGCTCGATGATTTCCACTTCGACGATTTGATTCAAGGTGGCGCCGCCGCGGTGTTCCGGCGGAATGGCGATATCTTGATTGATGCGTGAATTACTGGGGATAACGAAACCTAAACCATGCTCCAACTGAAAGCGGCCGACGATGTGCTGATGGGCGCGCTCCAGCACCTCGACGATCGCGCCTTCGCGGCGGCCGCGGCGGTCCAATCCCAACACACATGCCAAGGCGCGATCACCGTGCAATACGGTGCGCATTTGCTTGGGCGAGAGAAAAAGGTCATCACCGCCTTCATCGGGCACGAGAAAACCAAAACCGTCGGGATGGCCTACGATTCGGCCGCGCACTAAATCCATTTTTTCCGCGAGACCGTATTCACCATTGCGGTTGAATACCACCTGGCCATCGCGCTCCATTGCGCGCATGCGTCGCCGCAAGGCCTCCAATTGCTCCTCGTCGCCGAGATTGAGCGCCCCGGCGATGTACTCGAAACTGGCGGGCGCGCCTCGCTCAGTGAGCAATTCCAAAATGAATTCGCGGCTGGGGATGGGGTTGGCGTATTTTTCCGCCTCCCGCTCGTGATGTGGGTCGTCGATACTACGGCGTTTCGCCATGATGTTTGTAATCCTTCATTTCTATAAACAGCCCGCCATTTAAGATCCGGGCTTGGCCGCGCCTATTGTATTATTCGCGCGGTTCGATGATTGACAAACCGCGGAGCTCCTTGTAAAGTTCGCGGCACTTTTTGCCCTGCTAGAGGGTTTGCGGCTTAGCCGCACTGCTATGCACCTTGCCGGGGTGGCGGAATTGGTAGACGCGCTAGTTTCAGGTACTAGTGGGGGTAACCCCGTGGAGGTTCAAGTCCTCTCCTCGGCACCATCTTGATTCTCATCAATCCCTTACCAACATCATCTCCAAACACCACGCACTACCCGTGCGGGCACGGGGCGCCCGCCGCGCTTAAACGGCGAAGGGGTCCCGCACCACTATCGTGTCTTCGCGATCCGGCCCGGTGGAGATCACGTCGATAGGCGCCTCGACGATCTCCTCGATACGCGCCAGATAGGCGCGCGCATTGGCGGGCAACTCGGCATAACGCTTAATACCCACGGTGGACTCCTTCCAGCCCGGCATTTCAATATAGGCCGGTTCACACGAGGCCATGGCCTCGGCGCCCACGGGCGGCGTGGAATGCTCTTTACCGTCACAACGATAGCCCACGCACAGGCGGATCGTATCCAATCCGTCCAATACATCCAATTTGGTGATACACAGACCAGAGACGCTGTTGATCTCGATGGCCTGACGCAAGGCCACGGCGTCGAACCAGCCGCAACGGCGCGGGCGCCCCGTGGTGGAACCGAACTCATGGCCGCGGCGCGCCAAGTGCGCCCCCATTTCGTCGAACAACTCCGTGGGAAACGGCCCGGAGCCCACGCGCGTGGTGTAGGCCTTGGTGATACCCAGCACATAATCAAGATGCAAGGGACCGACGCCAGTGCCGGTGGCCGCGCCACCAGCGGTGGTATTCGATGAAGTCACGAAGGGATAAGTGCCATGATCAACGTCCAGCAATGAACCTTGCGCGCCTTCGAACAAGATATTTTTACCTTGTTTGCGGAAGGCCGCCAAGACGCTGGGGATGTCGGCCACCATGGGCTCCAAGATGTCGGCGTAACTCAGCGCGTCTTCCAAGGTCTGTTGAAAATCGACTGGATCGGTTTTGTAATAATGCTGCAGGGCGAAATTGTGATAGTCGAGTACTTCGCCGAGCTTGGCGGCGAAACGTTCCCGGTGGAATAGATCGCCCAAACGCAGCGCGCGGCGCGCGACTTTGTCTTCATAGGCCGGGCCGATACCGCGCCCGGTGGTGCCGATGGCCGCGTTGCCGCGCGCCTTTTCCCGCGCCTGATCCAAGGCCACGTGATAGGGCAGAATTAAGGTGCAGGCGGCGCTGATTTTTAAACGCTCGCGCGCCGGCACATTGCGCTTTTCAAGCATTTCAATTTCTTCGAGCAAGGCGCTGGGCGACAGCACCACGCCGTTGCCGATCAAACATTGCACGCCGGGACGCAAGATGCCCGAGGGTATCAAGTGCAGCACGGTCTTCGCGCCACCGATCACCAAGGTATGGCCCGCGTTGTGGCCGCCTTGAAAACGCACCACCGCGCCGACGCGATCGGTGAGCAGATCCACCAGCTTACCTTTACCCTCGTCGCCCCATTGGGTGCCGATGACTACGATGCTCTTGCTGTCAGCCATGCTTATGTGTCTCTCAATATTCCTGATCGTTGCTTATAATGCCGTGACGCGCCATGCGCCATCGCGTTGTTCAATGATACGGCCGCAGCCCATTTCCCGCGCCCCGCCCTGCTGCCCGGGCAATTCCACGCAGACCCGTTGACCCTGCCCGCGCAAGTCGGCAATCAATTTATTGAGCGCCGCGTCATCAACGCAAGGCGCGAACACCGCATCGAAACGCGCTAAGTGATTGCGGCTGAGCATGAGCAAGGTTTCCAAATCGGTGCTGAAACCGGTTGCGGGCCGCGCGCCGCCAAAGGCGCGGCCGATGTCGTCGTAACGTCCGCCGCGTGCGATCTCTTGGCCATGCTCGGGCACGAAGGCGGCGAATACCATGCCGGTCTGATAGTGGTAACCGCGCAGCTCCGCGAGATCGAAATGCAAGGCGATGCCTGGTATTTTGGTCCGCGCCGCCGTGGCGATTTGCTGCAGATTATCCAAGGCGCCCTGCACCTCGTGTCCGGCTTGCCGCAAGCAGTCACGCGCCTCGTTCAACACCCCGGCGCCACCGTTCAAATCCACCAAGGCGGAGAACATGCGGCGATAGTCGGGTTCGATGGCGAGGGCCTCGACGTAGTCGTTGATTTCCGGTTTGGCCTTGCGTTGCAGGGCGTCGAATAACACTTGCTCTTGGTCTTCACTTAATCCCGCCTCCCGCGCCAAGCCGCGAAACACGCCGACATGGCCGAGGTCGATGTGCGGCTGGTGCAAGCCCACCGTGGCCAAGGTCGCCACCATCAGCGCGAGAATTTCTACGTCACTTTCAATGCCGCCATGACCGTATAGTTCCGCGCCCACTTGAAAGGGACTGCGGGTGCGCGCGAAACCTTGCGGCCGGGTGTGCAACACGGGGCCGACGTAACATAGACGCGAAGGCGCCGTGGTTTTCAGACGATGCGCGTCAATGCGCGCCACTTGCGGGGTCATGTCGGCGCGCACGCCAAGCAAGCGGCCGGTGAGTTGATCGGTGAGTTTGAAGGTTTGTAATTCCAGATCACGTCCCGTGCCCACCAGCAGCGATTCGAGGTGTTCGATGATGGGCGGGATGACGATACGGTAGCCCCAGCCGGCGAACTGGTCCAGCAACTGGCGGCGCAAGCGCTCTAAGCGCTCGGCTTGATCGGGCAGCAGCTCCTCGATACCTTCGGGCAACAACCAGCGATCATCACGGGTGATAAACGGGTCGGCCGCCGATTTCATCGCGCCTGCGATTTTGCCATTCTTTTTCACGTTTCTCGCACCTTGCGCCAAGCTTTAACGCAGTAGATACAGCAGTGCAACACCGATGACCATGCTCAGTAATCCGGATAGACGCAAGGAGCGGTCATCCATCCGCGCCATGGCCAATAAGCTTTGACGCATAAAGGCCGGGCTGAGAAAGGGCAAGACCCCCTCAATCACCAGCATCAAGGCCAAACCGATTAAGAGTTCGTGCCACATGCCGCGCCTTATCGCCGCGCCCTGCCGCAGCGAACGCCGGAGAACACGCTCACGTGCAAACAAGCGCGGCGGCGAGGCCTGGGACACCCGTGGTGCCCAATGCCTCGCCGGCCCTCAAAGCGGCGGGAATTATACACGATTTACGCTGCCGTCCCCTGTTGCACGCCCCCGCCCGCGGGATTATTGCCGGGCGGCCTTGGAATCCTTGAAATATTTAAAGAAGTCCGCGTTGGGATCGACGACCAAGATGTCGTTTTGACTCTTGAAGCTAGTCCGGTACGCCTCCAAGCTTCTATAAAATGAGTAGAATTCTTTATCTTTATCGAAGGCTTTGGCATAGATTTCCGCAGCCGTGCCATCACCGCCACCTCGCGAAGTCTGGGCCTCGCGATAAGCTTCGGCGACGATCTCAGTACGGCGGCGGTCGGCATCGGCACGGATACGCTCGGCCGATTCCGCACCCTGCGAACGCCATTCCCGCGCCACCCGCGAGCGCTCCGCTTCCATGCGGCGGAACACCGAATCGCTGACATCGGCGGGCAGATCAACGCGTTTGATCCGGACATCGATGATGTTGATACCGAACTCCTGAGCTTGTTTGCTGGCGTTCACGGTCACCAGGTTCATGATTTGCTCGCGCTCGCCGGAAATCACTTCTTGAATCGAGCGCTTGCCGAATTCACCACGCAAGCTATCTTTGATGATCTGCGACAAACGCAAGGCGCCTTGCGCTTCATCACCGCGCACCGAGGTATAGAAACGCGCCACGTCTTCGATGCGCCATTTGACGAAGGCATCGACGATAACGTTTTTCTTCTCGCTGGTCAGGTAACGCTCCGGCTCCACATCCAAGGTCATGATGCGTTTTTCAAACGTGCGAATGTTGTTAACGAAAGGCACTTTCAAATGCAAACCCGGCTCGTAATCGGTGCGCACGATCTCACCCAGACGGAACAAGATAGCCCGTTGGGTTTCGGTGACCGTGAAGATGGAAAACGAACCTAGCACCAACAGAGCCAGCATAACCACTACACTTATCATTTTGGCTTGATTCATTAGCGTGTCTCCCGGCTCCGGTTGGTGCTACGCGGCGGCTCGGGCGGCATGACTCGCGTTGGCGCCGGCGCGGTGTTTAGCGTATTGGGCGCGACGCTCTCAGGCCGTTGCGTGAGCCGGTCCAAAGGCAGATAGAGCAGATTGCTGCCCTTCTCCACATCCACCATCACCTTACTGCTGTTCTGTAATACTGTCTCCAAAGATTCAATGTACAAGCGTTCCC
This sequence comes from uncultured Gammaproteobacteria bacterium, assembly GCA_947259075.1. Taxonomy (GTDB): domain Bacteria; phylum Pseudomonadota; class Gammaproteobacteria; order DRLM01; family DRLM01; genus CAKKSB01. The sequence continues at coordinate 9,861 of CAMYKQ010000042.1, forward strand.
GCGTCACGGCCGGGGCCTTCTGATATTCACGCAACACTTCCAAGAAGCGCGCGGTTTCACCTTGGGCGGCGGCGACGACGCGCGCCTTATACGCATTGGCGTCTTCGACTAAACGCGCCGCTTCACCGCGCGCCTTGGGAATGACCTCGTTGGCGTAAGCCTCCGCTTCGTTGATCAAACGCTCTTGATCCTCGCGGGCGCGGATGGCATCGAGGAAGGCCTCTTGCACTTGTTCGGGCGGCTGGGCGTCTTGAATATTGACACTGGTGACGATCAAGCCGGTGGTGTAACGATCAAGCGTCGCCTGCAAGGAATCCTTGGTGCGCGCCGCGACTTCGCTGCGGCCCTCTTTCAAGATGAAGTCCATCTGGCTTTTACCAACGGTTTCGCGGATGGCGCTCTCCGCGGCTTTGCGCATGGTGATATCGGGGTCGCGATCGAAAAACAAATAGTCATCGGGCGATTTGACTTTGTACTGCACCGCCAGTTTGATCTCGACGATGTTTTCATCTTGGGTCAGCATCAGTGACTCGTTCAGCGCCACCGAGCCTTGCCGGCCACCATCACCGCGATAGCCAATCTCCACCGTGCGGATTTGATCCACATCAACCCGTATCACCTTCTCAATCGGGTTCGGCAAACGGATGCTCGGCCCAGGTTGCAAGGTGTCCACGTATTTACCGAAACGCAGGACCACGCCCCGTTCGGCGGGTTGGATAAAATGGATGGAATCGTAGGCGAGCCAAGCGATAAACACCACGGCGACAATGACCGCCGCGCCGGCCGACGCCGCTTTGCCGCCGCCATCGCCACCATTTCCGCCACCGCCGCCGCCCTTGCCGCCGAAAATGCTATTAAGCTTTTTCTGCAGCTTGCGAATCATTTCGTCTAAATCCGGAGGACCTTGGTTTTTACGCCGTCCACCCCATGGGTCTTTATCTTGAGACCCACCCGGTTCATTCCAGGCCATGTGCGACTCCGTTATTACGTGAATAATGCATAGTCATTAAGAGGAGCATTGTAGGTGTGCCAGGCACTTATGCGCAACCGGCTAGCCATTGCCGACGGCGTGCAGCGGATAATCTTCAATCAAGTGACAACCCTCGGTGTTGACCAAGGCGTCCAGCTCATCACTCCACAGCGCCAAGGTCAACAGCCAGCCACCTGTTTCACTGGCTTGTTCACCAAGCACCACACCTTGTTCGTAAAGGCGTGCCCGCAGTTTACCGGCTTGCGGGGCGATGTAAACCTGTTCCGTCAGTTTACGGATAGCCTGAGCCGCGCCTGGCGCCGCACGCAACTGATGCAAGCGCTCCGCGATCGCCTCACGCAGCAGGGCCATGCCCTCACCGGTAATCGCCGATACCCACACCCGTTGCACGCGGCCTTCAGCGTCACGATCAAGCCGCGGCGCACCGTCGCTCAGCAAATCAATCTTGTTGAATATTTGAATCTGCGGCACTTCGTCAGCGCCGATTTCCGCCAAGACTGCATTGACCTGTTCGATACGGGCTTGGCGTTCGTGCTCACGGGCGTCAATGACGTGCAACAGCAGGCTAGCGTCACGCGTCTCATCGAGAGTTGCGCGGAAAGCGGCCACCAGATTGTGCGGCAGATGCCGGATGAAACCCACGGTGTCGGCGATAATCGCGGCATCACGCCCAGGCAAGTCGAGCCGGCGCAACGTAGGGTCGAGGGTGGCGAATAGTTGATCCGCCGCATGCACACCGGCGCCGGTGAGCTGGTTGAATAAAGTGGACTTCCCCGCATTGGTATAACCCACCAAAGATACGGTCTCCATACCCGTGCGGCCGCGCGAGCGGCGCCGCTCATCGCGCTGGCGCTGCACTTTTTCCAGGCGTTTATTAAGTTGATAAATTCGGTGTTTCACTAAACGGCGATCAGTTTCCAGCTGGGTCTCACCGGGACCGCGCAGGCCGATACCGCCCTTTTGCCGCTCCAAGTGCGTCCAGCCTCGTACCAAGCGGGTGGAAAGATGGCGCAGCTGCGCCAGTTCTACTTGGAGTTTGCCCTCGAATGAGGTGGCCCGTTGCGCGAAGATGTCGAGAATAAGACCCGTGCGATCCAAAGCGCGGCAGTTTACCAATTGTTCGATGTTACGCTGTTGCGCGGGCGTCAGCACATGGTTGAAGATCACCACCTCAGCCTCATGCAACTCACACTGCACGCGTATTTCTTCCGCCTTACCGCTGCCTACGAAATATTTGGGATCCGGTGCCTGCCGGGCCCCGCGCACCACGGCAACGGATTGCGCCCCCGCGGAGCGGACGAGCTCGGAAAACTCCTGGAAATCTTCCTGGTCGTCCGCGGCATTGAAATCCACATGGACCAGGACAGCTCGTTCACCCCCGCGGGGGCGCTCAATAAAATGCACGTGACTTCTAATCGCTCCTGAAGTTTAGGCGTTACCCGGGCCTGAAGAACCGTCTTCTTCGGAGAAGCTCATTTTCACCGGGCGGGATGGCACGACGGTGGAAATAGCATGCTTATATACCATCTGACTGACGCTGTTTTTCAACAACACGGCGAATTGGTCAAAAGATTCAACCTGTCCCTGCAGTTTGATGCCATTGACCAAGTAGATTGAAACGGGAATCTTCTCCTTGCGCAATGTATTCAAAAAAGGGTCTTGGAGGGATTGCCCTTTGCTCATACTCTCTTCTCCTTATTTCCTTATTGGACCCCTGTTTATCGTCTCTTCGGACAACAGAGGCTCGTTGACAAGATTAGCATATTCCCTGCTTATGTCTTCATTGCGCCCTCAATATATTCCATCGCTCTTATAAACGCCATGGGTTCAAGCACATCTATCCATTGCGCCCCTTGTTCGCGCCGCAGCCAGGTGAGCTGCCGTTTAGCGAGTTGACGCGTCGCGATGGCCGCCCGTTCCACCATATGCGCATAGGGGAGTTCGCCGGAGAGATAATCCCATACTTGCCGGTAACCGACCGCGCGCATGGAGGGCAGATCCCTGTGCAAATCTCCCCTCTGATATAAGGCCTCCACTTCACTTATCAAGCCCCTCTCCAACATTTGTTGGAAACGCGCCGCGATGCGTCCGCGCAGGACGCCCCGATCACTGGGCGCCAGCACCAGCTTGATGAGTTTCCCTGGTAACGAGGGCGTGAGGCTACCGAGATGCTGGTCGGTGAAGAACGAGGACAAAGAGCGGCCGGTAAGCTCATGAACCTCCAAGGCGCGCTGAATACGTTGCGGATCGTTGGGATGGATACGCGCGGCGGCGACGGGGTCCACCTCGGCCAAACGCGCATGCAGCGCGGCCCAACCCCGTGTCCGCGCCTCGGCCTCGAGACGCTCGCGCACCGCGGCATCAGCGGAAGGCAGCAGCGATAACCCATGCTGCAGGGCGTGAAAATACAGCATCGTCCCCCCGACCAAGAGGGGAATTCTTCCGGCGGCATGACTCGCCGCGATCTCACGGCGGGCGTCGGCGCTAAACTGCGCGGCGGAATAGGCCTCGGCGGGATCGCGGATATCGATAAGACGGTGTGGTGCCACGGCCAAGGTATCCGGCCCCGGCTTGGCCGTGCCGATATCCATGCCGCGATATACCATGGCGGAGTCGACGCTGATGATGTCGCACGGCATGCGCCGCACCAGCTCAATGGCCAGATCGGTTTTACCAGAGGCGGTGGGGCCCATGATAAAAATGACGGGCGCTGAATCGGGCATGGGCAACGGGGTAAATCTATGAGTGAGTGGTGTTACATCGCGCGGGTAATATTGGCGGAGAGGGAGGGATTCGAACCCCCGGAGGCTTGCGCCTCAACGGTTTTCAAGACCGCCGCTTTCGACCACTCAGCCACCTCTCCGAATTTGGCGCGCCATCCTTGAAAAGTGACTGGCGCCGCGGCGCGCGATTGTAACTCATTTGCCGGCGCGGAGGCTAACTCCGCGGTGGCCGCGCCAGCCTCACCATGAGCGGCGGCACGAAAAAATAGCGTTCAAGCCCGCGGCAAGACGGGTCCATCAGCGCACGGTCTCCACCCCCAAACGCAGGGTGCGCGCCGAGAAGACGTCTTCCTTCAAGCCGAGATTGACCCGGATATCGCTGATATCCAGCACGGTGCGGCTTCCGCCCTTGGGCTCCACACCCAATACTCGGGTCCACACCCAAGCGTCGCCTTTCCGTTCCCACTTTATTTCTTGTTGTTTGTCCGGCGTAGCCCCGCCGCTGTAATAATCGATGTGTTCGATGAGGTAAATGTCCTTGGAAATCCAGCGCCGGACTTTTTGATAGGGGTAGGCCTCACTGGGTTTTTTCGGGATGCTCTCCACTACATAATAGTGCCGGCCCTTAATCTCCTCCTCGCCGAGCAAGGTGTGCTCATCGGCGCCCGGCTTTCTCGGCACCAAGTCGGCACGGGTCAAGACCGAGTGGGCGAAATCATCGTTCTCATGCTCCTTGTGGTCACCGTGACTGACTTTGCGCACCATGCGCAGCTCAGGCAGATAGATCCACTGGTCATCCATGCGTTCCTTATAAACCCAGGCCATAAAGGATTTACCGCGTTCATCTGGGGGAAATTCGCTGAAGAAGACGACCTTGCTATCCACATCACCCTCTTCGCCGTACTCCTTCCACACCATGGTAAAGACCAATTTCTTGTCGGGCGCACCGGGCTTTTGGAAATTGAAGCTCAGGCGGGCGATCCCATCGCGGCCGCCATCGACGTGATAGGCCTTGGCGATGATCTCAGCCGCGCTCAGCTCCGCCGCCAGCGCGGAGGTCATGCAACTCAAGGCTGCGAAAATCGCTAAGGCGGTTAATCTTTGTGCTAAATAGCGCATGATGCCGCTCCTATTATTGCTAGAGAGCTTATTAGTTTAATGAACCTTCGCATGAGTACAGCAGGCCGGACCCATCCCCAACTTATGCCAGCGCGCCATCCTACGATTCGTTAAAATATCCAAGTGCATATCACCCTAGCGGAACAATTGAGCGAAATTGAAGCCGGCGCCTGGAACCGCCTCGCGGCCGGCGGCTATCCCTTCGTCCGCCATGAATTTCTCACCGCCTTGGAACAACACGGCGCGGTGGGCGGCCACAGCGGCTGGTCACCGCGCTATCTGCTGGCCTGGGAAAAAGGCGAATTAAGCGGCGCACTTCCACTCTACCTCAAATCCCATTCCTGGGGCGAATTCGTCTTTGATTGGGCCTGGGCTCAGGCCTATGAACGCAGCGGCCGCGCCTATTACCCGAAATTGGTAGCCGCCATTCCGTACACGCCGTGCGGCGGCCCGCGCCTTCTCGTCGCCCCTGCGGCGCACAGCGAGACCGTCACCGCCGCGCTCATCGATGCGGCCAAGACCCTCTCCCGGGAATTGCAGGTCTCCTCATTGCATGTTCTCTTCACCGACGCAGCGCAGGCTCATGCCTTGGAGGCACGCGGCCTGCAACAACGCTGGGGCTGCCAATACCACTGGCACAACCGCGGCTACGCCGATTTCGATGATTTCCTCAGTCACTTCACCGCGGAAAAACGTAAGAAGGTAAAACGCGAGCGCCGCCGGGTGCGCGAGGCCGGGGTCGAGATACGGATATTAGCGGGCAACGAATTGGGTCCGGCGGAATGGCGGGCTTTTTATCAATTTTACCGCAACACCTTTTTGGAAAAGAGCGGTGTCGTGCCGCTGACACAAGGCTTTTTTGAAAGCCTGGGCACGACGATGGCTGAACACATCGTCATGGTACTGGCATGCCATCGCAACGAGTACGTGGCCGCGGCCCTCAGCCTGCACGGCGGCGACACGCTTTACGGCCGCTACTGGGGCGCCAATCAGGACTTTCACAGCCTGCACTTCGAGGCCTGTTACTACGCCGGTATCGAGTACTGCATACGTGAGGGCCTGCAGCGCTTCGAACCCGGCGCCCAAGGCGAGCACAAGATCAGCCGCGGTTTTACCCCCACCCTCACCTATTCCGCCCATTGGATGCTGGACCCCGGCTTTCACACCGCCGTCACCCGCTTTCTCGCGGAGGAGCGCAATCTCATGAGTGGGCACCGCGCGGAACTCAGCCTCCATCTCCCATTTAAATTGGCGGCGCCCGCTGCGAGCGCAGCCGATGGAGTCCATGAACATGACTAAACTGCTCTGGCTCGACGCGCGGGATAACACCGCGCCCTTTCCCGACCCGGCACTGGCCTTGCGTGAACCCGACGGCTTGCTGGCGGCGGGCGGGGATCTCAGTCCGCAGCGTCTGCTGAATGCCTACCGCCAGGGCATCTTTCCCTGGTACAGCGCCGGTCAACCCATACTTTGGTGGTCGCCCGACCCGCGCGCGGTCCTGTATCCGCGGGACTTACATGTTTCACGCAGCCTGCGCAAAACCCTGCGCAAGGGTGAATACCGCGTGAGCTTCGACACCGCCTTCACCGAGGTGATCCGCCATTGCGCCCAGCCCCGCGCCGACGGATTGGGCACGTGGATAACGGCGGAGATGATCGCCGCCTATTGCCGCTTACACCAATTGGGCCATGCCCATTCGGTGGAGGCCTGGCATGAAGGCGTGTTGGTGGGCGGGCTCTACGGCGTGGCGCTTGGACACGTGTTTTTCGGCGAATCCATGTTCAGCCGCCGCAGCGATGCCTCCAAAGTTGCCTTCGTGCACGCCGTCACCGTGCTGCGCGATGCGGGTTATCAGCTCATTGACTGCCAAGTCGCCTCCGCTCATCTCAGTCAATTCGGCGCCACCCTCATTCCGCGCCGCGCATTCATCGCCCAGCTCGACACGTACTGCGAACAAGCACCGCCCGGTGACCCTTGGCGCCCGGGACCCGAGGAAGAGGCCGGCCATGGATAAAGACCCCAGCGCGCAGCGCGCCACGCAACGCTCGGTAAAGTTGTATGCGGGTCCACCCCATGCGTGCGGTTATCTGCCAGCGGAGGTCGCGCTCACTCAATTCATCGACCCGAATTTGCCCATGAGCCCGGACGTGTACAGCGAGCTGGTCGATTTGGGTTTCCGCCGCAGCGGCGAACTGGTGTACCGCCCGCGCTGCCGTCAATGCGATGCCTGCATCCCAGTACGCATCCCCGTGGATAGTTTCAGCCCGACACGGCAGCAGCGGCGTGTTTGGCGCCGCAATCAAGACCTGCGGGTGCGCCTGCTCCCTGCCCGCTTCCACGGCGCGCATTACGAGCTCTACCGCCGCTACATCACGGACCGGCATGCGGGGGGCGGCATGGATGTAACTAACTCAGCCCAATATGAGAGCTTCTTTTTCAGTCCTTGGAGCCAGACCCTGTGCGCGGAAATCCGCGACGCGGAAAACCTGTTGGCCGTGGCGATGATTGACCCGCTGCACCAGGGCTGGTCGGCGGTCTACACCTTCTTCGACCCGGAACACGCCCGGCGCAGCCTCGGCGGCTTCGCCGTGATGTGGCAAATCCACGAATGCCGGCGTTTGGGCCTGCCTTGGCTCTATTTGGGCTATTGGGTCGAACGCTGCCAAAAAATGGCCTACAAGAATCAATTTCAACCCATGGAAATCCTGCGCCAAGGACGCTGGCAGCCCTATGGCGCTTGAGCCGTACCGTCTTGGCAAAACGGCCGGAATACCCATTGTGGCTCGCCGCCTTTGAAAAATTCCCCCAGTTCGTGCAATATGCGCGTTCTAAAATCGCCGCTTCCGAGTTATTGCTGGGGGTGGATCATGACAATGCGTTGAATGGAGAGCAGTAGCCGTATGGCGAAAGAAGACCATATCGAGATGGAAGGGACTGTTATCGAAACCCTCCCCAACACCATGTTCCGCGTCCAGCTGGACAACGGCCATGTAGTGACCGCCCACATATCGGGCAAGATGCGTAAGCACTATATTCGTATTTTGACCGGCGACAAGGTAACCGTGCAGTTAACGCCTTACGACCTCAGCAAAGGCCGCATCAGCTTTCGCGCCCGCTGAGGGCCTCTACTTCCCCCACTCTATTTATTTATTCCAGAAGTTTCTGTCATACGCGGCGGTCAGCGGACGCGGGCACAGCGCGCCGCTCTTGCCGCGGCGCGCTGATTAACTTTCTCGACAATGAATTTAGGCTTGTTCCGGCACCTGGGCCCCGGAGTGGGCTTCGTATTCAAACACCAGCTCATCGTCCCGTGTTGAGATGGCGACATGGCCGCCGCCCGCCAGCTTGCCGAAGAGCAGTTCGCCCGCCAAGGCTTTCTTGATGCGCTCTTGAATCACCCGCGCCATGGGCCGCGCGCCCATTTGCGGATCGAAGCCGTGACGCGCCAGCCAGCGGCGGGCCGCGTCATCGATCTCCAGCGTGACTTGTTTCTCTTCGAGCTGCGCCTCCAATTCGGCGATGAACTTATCCACCACGTGCCCGACGGTGGTCTCGTCCAATTGACGGAACTGGATGATGCCGTCGAGGCGATTGCGGAATTCCGGCGAGAACATTTTTTTAATCACTTCCATGCTGTCGGTAGAGTGATCCTGCTGAGTGAAGCCCATGGAGCGGCGGCTGCTTTGCTCGCTGCCCGCATTGGTGGTCATGATAATGATCACATTGCGGAAGTCGGCCTTGCGTCCGTTGTTGTCCGTCAGCGAGCCGTGGTCCATCACCTGCAACAGCAAGTTGTACACGTCCGGGTGCGCTTTTTCGATCTCATCGAGCAGCAACACCGCGTGCGGATGTTTCGTGACGGCCTCGGTTAACAACCCGCCTTGGTCAAACCCCACATAGCCGGGCGGCGCGCCGATCAGGCGCGACACGGTGTGGCGCTCCATGTATTCGGACATATCGAAACGGATGAGTTCGATGCCGAGAATCTTGGCCAATTGCCGCGACACCTCGGTTTTACCCACGCCCGTGGGGCCGGCGAAGAGGAAGGAACCCACCGGCTTTTGCACATGCCCCAAGCCCGAACGCGACATCTTGATGGACGTCGCCAAGGCGTCGATGGCCTCTTCTTGGCCGTAGACAACGAGCTTGAGATCACGCTCCAAGTTACGCAGCGATTCCTTATCAGAGGCGGAAACGGTCTTCGGCGGAATACGCGCGATCTTCGCCACCACGTTTTCCACCTCGGTGACGCCGATAACCTTTTTGCGCTTGGAGGGCGCCAAGAGTTGCTGCGTCGCGCCCGCCTCATCGAGCACGTCGATGGCCTTGTCGGGCAGGTGCCGGTCATTGATATAACGGGATGACAGCTCGGCCGCCGTGCGCAAGGCGGCGCGGGTGTACTTCACGCCGTGATGCTTTTCGAAACGCGACTTGAGGCCGCGCAGAATCTCCACGGTGTCCTCCACCGAGGGCTCACCCACATCGATCTTTTGAAAGCGGCGGGCCAAGGCCCGGTCTTTTTCAAAAATGCCGCGGTATTCCTGATAGGTCGTGGAACCGATGCAGCGCATCCGGCCCGAAGTCAGTGCCGGTTTAAGTAAATTGGAGGCATCCATCACCCCGCCCGAGGCCGCGCCGGCGCCGATGATGGTGTGGATCTCGTCGATGAACAGGATGCTGCCCGGCTCCTGCGCCAACTGGGCAAGCACGGCTTTCAGGCGTTTCTCGAAATCGCCGCGGTATTTGGTGCCGGCCAAGAGTGCGCCCAAATCCAGGGAATAGACCGTGCTGTCGGCAATCACCGCGGGCACTTTGCCATCGACGATCAGCCGCGCCAGGCCTTCGGCGAGCGCGGTTTTACCCACGCCAGCCTCCCCCACGTAGAGCGGGTTATTTTTGCGGCGGCGGCATAATATCTGAAGAGTGCGCTGAATTTCGTCCTGACGCCCGATGAGAGGATCTATCTTATCTTGTCTTGCCAACTCATTAAGATTTACCGCGAAATTTTCTAATGGCGTTTTAGCTGGCGCCGCGCCCATCTCATCCTCATCACCGGCCAGGGGCAGATGGTCGGCGTCATCTTCTTCGCCGTGAATCTTAGAAATGCCGTGAGAAATATAATTCACCACATCAAGGCGATTGACGTTTTGCCGGTTGAGCAGGTACACGGCTTGGGAGTCTTGTTCGCTGTACATAGCCACCAGCACATTGGCGCCGGTGACTTCTTTTTTACCGGAGGACTGCACGTGGAAAACCGCGCGCTGCAAGACGCGTTGAAAACCTAAGGTCGGTTGAATTTCACGGCCATCGTCGGGAGAGAGGTGGGGCGTGGTGTCCTCAATAAAACGGTTGAGGTCTTTTTTAAGCAGGTCAATATTCGCCCCGCAGGCCTGGAGGACTTTCGTGGCGGCGGTATTGGTGAGCAAGGCTAACAACAAGTGCTCCACGGTCACGAACTCGTGGAGGCGGTCGCGCGCCTCACGGAAAACCGCGTTCAGCGTACTCTCTAAATCTTGGCTTAACATATAATTACCTCTACTTCCTTACGCCGGACTTATGCCTGCTCCATCGTGCACATCAAGGGATGCTGGTTCTCCCTTGAATAGCGATTCACTTGATGTACCTTGGTTTCCGCGACATCGCGAGCATAGACGCCGCACACTCCCGCGCCACGCGTGTGTACATGCAACATAATTTGAGTCGCCTTTTCCTGGTCCATGCCAAAGAATTTTTGCAACACGTCTATCACGAAATCCATAGGAGTATAGTCATCGTTCAAGATCATAACCTTATATAAGGGCGGTTGCTTTAACCGCGGTTTCGCCTCTTTGGTGGCCACTCCCTCATTGTGGGCCGGGTCACGACGTACACTCATAGCTTTCAGTGCCTATTCAATATAACGAACGAAATTGGGTCTCACTTGAGTTTAAACATAAGCCACCCTTGTAGAACAGCCGGGTCAGGGTAATAGCGAAATAAAAACCCGCCGACCCTATGCTTGACAATGATACTAAGTTGGATGAGAGTGTCCATGGTTTAGTTCAAGATGCTCATGAGGTTACGAGCGCGGATTGAGATCCAAGCTGTACCATGGATCTCTGGCAATGAAATAAGCGGCCTTAAGCCGCACGATTGCGGAGATGTTATGAGATGAAAACCGCTACGGGGATAGTTAAGTGGTTCAGCAATGCCAAGGGATACGGCTTCATCCTGCCGGATGAGGGGGGCGATGAGGTTTTCGCCCATTTTTCCGCCATTGAAATGGATGGTTACCGCACCCTGAAACAAGGACAAAAAGTGGAGTTTCAAATCCAGCAAGGGCCCAAAGGCTGGATGGCGGCGAGTATACGCCCCGCCCTTATCGCGACTGAGGCTAAGGGCGAAACCATTAACTAGCCATCCACTCCGCACTGCGGGCCATCTCAGCCCGCGGCGGAGCGTTGAGCGTTACATTTTATTTACTACCGCCTGGCCGAAACCGGAGCAGCTTAGCTGTGTCGCGCCTGACATCAGCCGCGCCAAGTCATAGGTGACGGTGCCGGCCGCTATGGCCCCGCCCACGCCCTTGACGACCAAGTCCGCGGCCTCGGTCCAACCCATATGCCGCAGCATCATTTCGGCCGAAAGGATCAAGGAACTGGGGTTCACCATATCCTTACCCGCATACTTAGGCGCGGTGCCGTGCGTGGCCTCAAACAAGCCGATGGTGTCGGATAGATTCGCGCCCGGCGCAATGCCGATACCACCCACCTGTGCCGCCAAGGCATCGGAGATGTAATCGCCGTTCAGATTGAGCGTAGCGATGATATCGAATTCCTCCGGACGCAAGAGGATTTCTTGCAAGAAAGCGTCGGCGATACTGTCTTTGATGACGATTTCCGCGCCGGTCTTGGGATGCTTGATACGGCACCACGGGCCTTTGTCGATCTCGCTGGCGCCGAACTCCCGTTTCGCCACCTCATAGCCCCAATTCTTAAACGCCCCCTCGGTGAACTTCATGATATTGCCCTTATGCACCAGGGTCACCGATTTGCGGTTATTGTCGATGGCGTATTGAATGGCCTTGCGCACCAGCCGCGCCGTGCCCTCGCGCGACACCGGCTTGATGCCGATGCCCGAGCTCGCCGGAAAGCGGATTTTCTTCACGCCCATCTCTTTTTGTAAAAATTCGATGAGCTTCTTCGCCTCCGGCGTCTCGGCCGCCCATTCGATGCCAGCATAGATATCCTCGGAGTTTTCGCGGAAGATCACCATATCCACTTTTTCCGGGGCCTTCACCGGACTCGGCGTACCCGGGTAGTAACGCACCGGCCGCAGGCAAAGATATAAATCCAATTCTTGACGCATTGCTACGTTGAGCGAACGGATGCCGCCACCCACCGGCGTGGTCAACGGACCTTTGATACCCACGGAAAATTCGCGCAACGCGGCGAGGGTCTCCGGCGGCAGCCACACATCCGGGCCGTAAACCCGGGTGGCCTTTTCACCCGCATAGATTTCCATCCACACGATGGAGCGCTGCTTGCCATACGCCTTCTCTACCGCGGCATCCACCACCGCGCGCATCACCGGGGTGATATCCACGCCTATGCCATCACCCTCGATAAAAGGGATAATGGGACGATCGGGCACGTGCAATACCCCGCCGGTTTGGGCAACGATAGCCGCCCCTTCGGCGGGCAACTTAATCTTCTCGTAAGGCATCAGCAACTCCTGGCAAACGACGCAATAAAGGCCGCATTGTAGCAGCTCGCTCCATGACACAGCTAATTGAAACACTATGGCAACGCTAGTTTTATTCAATAAACCCTACGACGTCCTCTGCCAATTCACCGATGCCGCGGGCCGTCCCACCCTCGCCGACTTCATCCCATTGAAGGGCGTGTACGCGGCCGGCCGTCTCGACCGTGACAGTGAGGGTCTGGTGGTGCTCACCGGCGACGGCCGCCTGCAACAACGTATCGCCGATCCGCACCACAAAATGGCAAAGCGTTACTGGGTGCAAGTGGAAGGACAGCCCGACGCGGCGGCGCTGACGCAGTTGTGCCGGGGCATCGAACTCAAGGACGGCCTCACCGCCCCGGCCGAGGCGCGCGTCATTCCCGAACCGCCGCTATGGCCGCGCACCCCGCCCGTGCGTTACCGCGCCCGGATTCCCACCACCTGGCTGGAGATCGTCCTGCGCGAGGGCCGCAACCGCCAAGTGCGGCGCATGACCGCGGCGGCCGGCCACCCCACCCTGCGCCTGGTGCGGCACGCGATTGGGCCGTGGCGGCTGGACGATTTGGCCCCGGGCGAATGGCGTGAAATCGAAGTCAATCCCGCCACCGCCGCCCCCCGCCGCCGCGCTGAATAAGCCGCTTGATTGTGTTATAGTTTCGCGATGATTTGGACGCCCCATATTACCGTTGCCGCGGTCATCGAAAATGACGGCCGTTATCTCTTGGTCGAAGAGCAAAGTGGCGAACAGCGGGTCTACAACCAGCCCGCCGGCCATGTGGAGCCCGGCGAGAGCATTATCGACGCGGTGGTGCGCGAGACCCGTGAGGAAACCGCCTGGGGTTTCCGTCCCACGGCCTTGCTCGGCATCTACCGCTGGGTACACCCGGTCCATGATACGACTTACATACGCTTCTGCTTCACCGGCGAGTGTGTCGATCACGACCCCGCCCAAAGCTTGGATACAGGGATCATCCGCACCTGGTGGCTGAGCCGGCCGGAAATTATGGAAGTCAGCGGCCAGCTGCGCAGTCCCTTGGTGTTGCGCTGCATCGATGATTATCTCAGCGGCCGCCGTTATCCCCTGGAGCTGTACGCGGATATCCACAACGCCGCTTGAGGCTTAAGCGCCGCCACGCCGTAACCTCTCCCGCGCCCGCCGTTGAAGACACGCACCATGACCGAGACCTTGAGCCCAACCTGCCCCCGCCGCCACGCCGCAACACGCGTCGTCGCCGGCATGTCCGGCGGCGTGGATTCCTCGGTCGCCGCCCTGCTGTTACAGCGCCAGGGCCATCACGTGAGCGGCGTGTTCATGAAAAACTGGGAAGAGACCGACCCCAATTTTCCCTGCACCGCCACCGAGGACGCGCGCGACGCCTGGAATGTCTGTGAACACTTGGGGCTGGAGCTCGACGCCATCGACTTCGTGCGCGAATATTGGGACCGCGTCTTCGAATATTTCCTCGCCGAACACCGCCTCGGCCGCACCCCCAACCCCGACATCCTCTGCAACAAAGAGATCAAGTTTAAGGCCTTTTTGCAGCACGCCCTCGCTCAAGGCGCGGATTACATCGCCACCGGCCATTACGCGCGGGTACGCGAGGTGGATGGCCAATACCAATTACTCAAGGCATGCGACGCGGGCAAGGATCAAACCTATTTCCTCTACACCTTGGGACAGGCGCAACTCGCGCGCACGCTATTTCCCGTCGGTGAACTGCAAAAATCCGAGGTGCGGCACATCGCCGCCGCCGCGGGCTTGGCCAACGCCGCGAAAAAAGACAGCACCGGCATCTGCTTCATCGGTGAGCGCGACTTCGGCCGTTTCTTATCGCGCTACCTGCCCGCGCAGCCCGGCGACATCCGCAGCCCCGAAGACGAACACCTGGGCACGCACCAAGGTTTGATGTATTACACCCTCGGTCAGCGCAAGGGCCTAGGCATCGGCGGGCGCCGCGATGCCGACGAAACTCCGTGGTACGTCGCGGACAAAGATCTAAGCGGCAATACCTTGGTGGTGGTGCAGGGTCACGATCACCCGCTGTTATTCAGCCGCGGCCTGCTGGCCAAGGACCTCCATTGGGTGGCGGACACAGCGCCTGATTTACCGCTGCAATGCCACGCCAAGACCCGCTATCGCCAGGCCGATCAAGCTTGCACCCTTAGCCGCGACGACGACGGCCGTTACCGCGTGATCTTCACGCAAGCGCAGCGCGCGGTGACCCCGGGCCAATCTGTGGTGTTCTATCAGGGCGAGCACTGCCTCGGCGGCGGCGTCATCGACGCGCTGCTGCGTTAATACCCGATGGCATCTTCAATTCACTTCAACCACGAAACGAACGCGCACTCATGATTCATCGCAACATCAATGATCAAACCCTGGCCTTAGCCGGACTCTTTCAAGCCGCTGGACTCGTGCGCGACATCGCCCATGATGGCCGCGTAAACCAAGACTCTTTCGCGGTATGCGTGCGCAGCATTTTTGAAACCGACCCCGATGATACCGCGGCGGTCTACGGCGGCAGCGCCGGCGTGCGTTATGGGCTAGAACTGCTAATCAAACAATTCAATGACACCCGCTCGCCGCAAACCATGGAAGTGGTGAAATATGTAGTGAGCGTGCTGCATCTTCAACAGCAATTGGCCAAGCGCCCGGCCATGTTGCAACAGATCAGCGCCGGCGTGGAAAAGGCGCGGGGTCAAAGCGCGCACTTCGACATCACGCACACCAACATCATCGCCAGCCTCGCCTCCTGCTACCTCGACACCATCAGCACGCTGAAACCGCGCATCGTCGTCGCCGGCGCCCAAGGCCATTTATCGAACCCCGACAACGCTAACAAAGTGCGCACACTGCTCTTGGCCGCGATCCGCTCCGCGGTATTGTGGCGCCAGTGCGGCGGCAATCGCTGGCAGTTATTTTTCAGCCGCCGCAAATTATTCAAAAGCGCGCAGGAATTACTGGCCGCGGCGGGCCCGGGCTAAGCCGCGCCGCTTTGGCTATAATCCATTCACATTCATTAATACCAAAATACCAACGGAGCCATCATGGAACTCTCTTCCCTCAGCGCGGTGTCCCCCATCGACGGCCGCTACGGCGACAAGGTCGCTGAGCTGCGGCCTATCTTCAGTGAATACGGCTTGATGCGCCACCGCGTGCGGGTGGAAGTGCGCTGGCTGCAAATGCTCGCCCGCCATCCAGGTATCGCTGAAGTGCCCAGCCTCAGCGCGCACGCGGATCAAGTGCTCGACACCCTCGCCGAGAAATTCAATCTCGACGACGCCCAGCGCATTAAAAACATCGAACGCACCACCAATCACGACGTCAAGGCCGTCGAGTATTTTTTAAAGGAAAAAATCGCTGGCAACGAAGAATTGCACGCGGTAAGCGAATTCATTCACTTCGCCTGCACCTCGGAGGACATCAATAATCTCGCCTACGGTCTCATGCTGCAAGAGGCGCGGGCGCAGGTATTGCTGCCGAAGATGGATGAGCTGATCGCCGCCCTTAGCCGCCTCGCCCAGGCGTACGCCGACCAGCCCATGCTCTCGCGCACCCACGGCCAAACAGCCTCGCCCACCACCTTGGGCAAGGAAATGGCCAATGTCGCCTATCGCTTGAAACGGCAGCGGGAACAATTAGCGGCGGTCGCGATATTGGGCAAGATCAACGGCGCGGTGGGCAATTACAACGCCCACCTCGCCGCCTATCCCGAGGTGGATTGGGAGGCCGCCGCCCGCGACTTCGTCGTCGACTTGGGCTTGGACTGGAATCCCTACACCACGCAGATCGAACCGCACGATTGCATCGCCGAATACTTCGACGCCGTGGCGCGCTTCAATACCGTCCTGCTCGATTTCTGCCGCGACGCCTGGGGCTACATCTCATTGGGCTATTTCAAACAAAAGACCATCGCCGGCGAAGTCGGCTCCTCCACCATGCCGCACAAGGTCAACCCCATCGACTTTGAAAACGGCGAAGGCAATCTGGGATTAGCCAACGCCATCTTTCATCATCTTGCGGCCAAACTGCCGGTCTCCCGCTGGCAGCGCGACCTCAGTGACTCCACGGTGCTGCGCAATCTCGGGGTCGGCATCGCCCACGCGCTCATCGCGTATCAGTCCACGCTCAAGGGCATCTCCAAATTAGAGGCGGACCCGGCCCGCATGGCCGCGGATCTCAATGGCGCTTGGGAAGTATTGGCCGAGGCGGTGCAAACCGTGATGCGGCGCTACGGCATTCCCGAACCTTACGAAAAATTGAAGGCCCTCACTCGCGGCCAAACCATCAATGAAGAACGGATGAGCGCCTTCATCCACAATCTGGCCATCCCGCCGGCGGAAAAGACCCGCTTACTGCAACTCACTCCCGCGGGCTATGCCGGCATTGCCGCTGAACAAGCCAAGCGCATTTAAATACAGACCCGCGCGGGCGGCCAATCCGGGTCGCCCGCGCCAGCGCCAAAAATAAATTTTCAAATCCCCCTAAAGTCGCCGCGAACCGGACCGATACCTTGATTGACTAAGGTGGCGGCACCTCATCCCCCCCAAACCCCCCCGCCGTCACCTGAGCCACCCACTGAGCCCTAACTAGCGTTAGGGCTTTTTTTTTGCGCCGTGAATTAACGAGTCGATCACATTTTGTACGCTTTCGTTTTTGTGACGCGGCTCACGTTTTTGTTGCTTCCGCCGTGGATAATGGAAACCGTGATGACGCCCCTCATCCCCCAACACCCCCTACGGCGTCATCCAGCCACCCACTGAGCCCTAACTAGCGTTAGGGCTTTTTTTTGCGCCGTGAATTAACGAGTCGATCACATTTTGTACGCTTTCGTTTTTGTGACGTGGCTCACGTTTTTGTTGCTCCCGCCGTGGATAATAGAAACCGTGATGACGCCCCTCATCCCCCCCCCCAACACCCCCTACGGCGTCATCCAGCCACCCACTGAGCCCCGTCGCAACCCTGCCCGGGGCTTTTTTTTGGTGGTCTTCATGTTGGTGACAATGGCGGGCGCTGTTATGCTGTGCGCCCATGAATACCAATCCATTTATTTACATCGACGATTCCGCGGCACTCAGCGCATTTTGCAATAAGCTAAAAGGCGTGCCTTGGCTGGCTTTGGACACGGAGTTCGTCCGCGAGAAAACTTTTTATCCCCAGTTGTGCTTGGTGCAGATCGCCACCGAGGATGTCATTGCCTGTATCGACCCCTTGGCCTTGCCTAACCTCAATCCTTTATTGGACGTGCTTTACGATCCCGCCATCATCAAGGTGATGCACGCCGCCCGCCAAGACATGGAGATTTTCTACCATCTGCGTGGCGAAGCGCCGCCAGCGCTATTCGATACCCAGCTGGCCGCCCCGCTCTTGGGTATGCGTGAGCAAATGGGCTATGCGAATCTGGTGGAGACCATGCTGGATGTGCGGCTCAACAAGGCCCACACCCGCGCCGATTGGTCGCGCCGTCCGCTGTCGAAAGAAGAACTCGACTACGCCGCGGATGATGTGCGCTATCTCGCCGCCCTTTATCCGAAGCTGCGTGACGATTTACGCGCCAAGGGCCGCCTTCAATGGCTGGAGCGGGACTTTGCCGAACTCAGCGCATCCAGCCTCTACGAAACCCCGCCTGAAGACGCCTGGCTGCGAGTGAAAGGCACACAACGCCTGCGCAGCCGGCAACTGGCGGTCGCCCAAGGCTTGGCGGCGTGGCGCGAAGAAACCGCGCGGCAGCTCGACAAACCGCGCGGCTGGATATTGCGTGACGAGAGCCTGCTTGATCTCGCCCGCTTGCAGCCAAAAGACAAAACCGAACTCGGTAAATTGCGCGGCCTGCACGAACAAAGCGCCGCACGTTACGGAGAGGCCTTTCTCCGCGTCATCGCCGAATCGCAAAACCGCACCCCGGCCCCTCTGCCCGCCGATTATCAAGCCACGCCCCTCGAAGAAGGCCAAGAAGCCGTGGTGGACGTCATGCTGGCGGTTATCCGTAAAATCGGCGCCGAGCAAGCCATCCATCCCAGTGTCATCGCCAGCCGCAAACAATTGGAGCAACTGGTGGCGGGTGATGACTCGGTGGCCGTGTTGAAGGGCTGGCGTCTGGAAATGGCGGGTGAAATCTTATTGAAGGTATTGCGCGGCGAGCTGCGGCTCCAAGTACACGACGGCGTTTTGCATCTGCGCGAAACCGCTTAGGCCTGCTCCACGAACTCCAAGGCATTGCCATCCGGATCGCGGCAAAACAATGCGTTACGCCCAGATTTGCTCAGTGTATAAGGCACGGAGGCGGCGTCCAAACGCCGCCGCAGTTTTTCAATGTCGCCCACCGCCATGGCCACATGCCGATCACGGCCGCCGTGCGCCGGACGGCCGCTCGCCGGGTCCGGACTCGGCAGCGCCATGAGATGTATCTGCTGACTGCCCACCCACAACCAGGCACCGGGATAGCCCAAATCGGGCCGAGTCTCGTCGAGTCGCAAACCCAACAGATCATGATAAAAACTCAAAGCCCGCGTCGTATCCGTCACCAGCAGGCCCACGTGTAACACCGCTGTTATGCTCACCTCACCCCCCATTAGCCCATCAACAAACGCACCCCAAACAAGCATTAACGCTATAGCTATATTTGATATCAAGAATAATGCCGGCGTAAACCGCCACGAACAAGTCCATATTCATAAATCATTAATTTAGCGGCGCCTAATGCAATCTAAAGTAATCATTGACAGTTATTAAGACCATCACTTAGATTAAAACTAAGTTTGCCTAAATTTGATTGAGAAGTGCCGCCTTTAGCGGAATTTTAATAAGAAGTCAAATGTGATAATTCCTTCACGGTCTTAGAATTAAAACCTGGCCTAAGCACCACCAAATGCATCATCTATAAAGCTTAGAAGCCGGCAAGGGGGCAAAAATGTATCGGCGATACTGTATCTCTGGACTGGTTCCAGTTGCGTTGGTTGCTTTGTATTCATATCCCGCGTTCGCTGGCCCGCCAAAACCATTCGACGGCTGGTCCGTCAGTAACGGCAGCGTAGCGGCAAGTTGCGGAACGGGCTTTCAGTGTACCGAACTCAGTAGCGGCCCTGGCTTCCTACAGCGCAACGTTAAAAATGATGCCGGCCAGGTCTTCGTGCAAACCATCGTCACCGGCGCCGGCTCCTCGGGCATCCCTGCGGCGGGCCTGAATTTCTCCGATGAAAGTTTCATTAAAATGAGCGCGGGGGCTATTACCGGTACCGGCACTGGTTCACAAACGCCTGGCAGCCAAAGTCCAGGTAGCCTGATTAATACCAACGGGATCGCCGACAAGCAAATTCTCCGCTCTGCAAGCATTACCGCAGACCAAACGCGCACCTTCGATTCATTGGTTGAAATAAGCCGTGGCTGGGCCGCCGAGGCAGGCAAGCCGAGCATCGATATTTTGCAAAAAATCGTTGAGACCACCAGCGCAGGACAAAGCTTTTCTGATACCGCGCACATCGCCAGCAACAACAACGGCGATGGCCTGCAAACCGGCACGCTGATCGGGCTGAGTTCAGCCTTTAGTCAACCTTCGCTCACCACCTCCAGCACCGATCGACAACAGTTCGAGTTGCGCCGGATTGGCGGTGACATGTTGACAACAAGCGGCTCGGCCACCTTGCCGAGTACTAACCGAGTGAACTGGTCACCCGGGCAGGTCATTCAAACCGTGTGGATTGGCCAGCGTCTCGATTTCGAATGCGATGCCGACGGCGGCACCCTGGGATTTCAGGCCTTTGATAATTTGAGCGACAACTCATCCCAGGTCACCTATCAGTCTACCTCTAGCCTCGGACCATTCGCCTGGCCGAACCCGCCTTTTGGCACCGCCCCAAGCTTTCCGAGTGGCGGCGGCAGTAGTAGTAACTGCGGCTTTGGTGGCGGTGGCGGCGGCCGTGGCTGGTAAAAAGCCCCTGTGAATTTTGAATCTATTGAATCAACATGGAACCCAAGCTGAGGCCAGCCATGAGCAAAAATCATAATAAACACCCTCTTTCGCGCCGCGTGTTGTGGCTTGCTATTGCCGCGCCATTTATCCCTGGCACCGTCACCGGCGGACCGCCCATTCCCTTTGGTGGTTGGTCGGTTAATAACGGTAACATCACCGCGAGTTGCGCCTCCGGCGCGCTATGTGGACCCAGTCTGTCCACCACGGGCATGCTACAAAGAGAACTCACCGTCGGCGCGGACAACGGCCGCTATATTCAAAACATTCTTACCGACTCCTCCGCCAGCGGTTTGCCGGGAACGCTTGCTTTCTCTTCTGAATCTTTCGTGAAGCAAGGCTGGTCGGCCTCGACTTGGAACAATACCGGCGGTATAAACGGCCAATCCAACGCCACCACCGAGAGCAGCGGCGCCGCGTCGGGCTTGTCTTCGCTGCAAGTGGTCAGGGACAGCAGCGGCGACTCCATGCTCCTCACCTCGAAAATCAACACCGGTTGGGCACTCGAAGCGGGCAAACCCAGCATTGAAATCACTCAAAACGTCGGCGGCTCATTAACATCTTCCAGCGTGGACATGGTGGCTGATTTTAGCTACATAGCGAACATGGACGCCAGCGGCAATCGCACTGGTTTTAAGCTTGATCTCGCGCAAACCGTCAACGGCTCGGCGTTTGACGGCGGCGGCGGCCGTGGCTGGAGCGGCGGCGGCAGCATCAACAAAATGGTGATGCGCGAAAGAGCCGGTGACATGGTCACCAGCTCCGGCAGCGCCAGCATAAGCAGTGGCAGTGGCGGTTTCGGCGGCGGCGGCTGGAGCAGCGGCACTAGCAGCGGCAGCGGCGGCAGCATCTCCTGGTCGGCCGGCAATGATATTAAAGTCACCTGGATAGCCCAGTCCGGTTTCGGCTTCCAAGCCTATGACAATCTGAGCGATAGCAGGGACCGTATCGCCACCAGCTCGATCTCAGGTACCGGCCCATTCACTTGGTATGATCCGCCCTTCGGGCCGAAGCCGAGTTATTCCAGTGGCGGTAGCAGCGGCGGCGGTGGTGGCGGCTGGGGTTGGTAAAAGCCATCTTATGCTGTCCGGTGCGCGGATAACTCTGTCGCATCCTATATGAATCTTCGAGCCGCATGCCCCCTCACCATAGCGAATGGGGCATGCGGCTTTTTCATCTGCATGATAATGACGCAGCACACGGTAACCGGCAACCGACCTGGCGAGTGAAGCCCCCTCTTTTGCAGCGCAACTTTTTCGCCTTCAGTCACTATCCCACCTGTATTTGAATCATCGCGCTGGTGCAAGGCTAGTAGTGACGTTCACAGCTCTATTGAACCAAGAAATGCGTGCGACGAGCCGGATTGCGCGAAGCGAAGACGAGAAGCGCGCAGTAGCCGCGTCAGTCATTGCCGGCGGTGGATGCATACGAAGCAGTGCGTCGGGGCAAAAAGTATCAAGCTCGCGAGACCGCGATCATTTCGCAGCCGCAGCCGCGACTTGTTTTCTGAGAGCCGCGACATATCGGTCAAACCTCCGACGAGCCAAGTAAAACTAAGTGGAAGCGAGAAGTCCGTGGAAACGCGCAGCGTTGTCAGTCATTGTGAGAGCCTATGCGCTGCGTAGTCTCGCGTCGGAGCGGACGCAGGATGTCCGGGGCAAAAGGAATTAAAGTCGCGAGACCGAGGTCGATTCGCACACGGATGTGCGTAGCGTTTCCTGAGGGCCGCGACACATCGACGCGGTGGCCCAAGCACGCCATCAACAGCCGCTGCCAATTGGATAAGCTGAACCGCCCCGCCCGCTTCGCGGCCACCCCTCGTTGGAAAGGCGAGGAGAAAAATATCAGCTCTCCCCTCGTCTTTGCGGGTGAGGCGGCGTTTGTGCAGCACGGCACGCTCAGGAAACCGCCGGTCTCATTCCGGTTTGTCGAGTAATTGCCGCAGCTGATCGAGTCGAGGAAAGTCCGGTGCGAGCGTCTCCAAGCGCGCGAACACCCGGTGAGCGTCGTCTTGCCGCCCGGTGAGTCCGTAAGCACCCACCAGGTTATAGAGCAGTTGCGGATCGTCCGGCGCCATGGGCTGCGCCTTCTCCAGAAATGTCAGGGCCTCCTGCGGCCGGTTCTGATACAAATAAATCTGACCGATCCATTTATTCGCGGTGCTGGATTCTTTCAGTGACAGTGCGTTTTGCAACAGCGGAATAGCGAGTTCATACTGTTTGTGTTGCAGTAAGAGACTGGCGGCGGCGAGATAGCGTTCGTGATCATGCGGCGCGGCGTTGATCAAGGCCTGATATTCCCAGAATGCCCGCTCAGGCTGGCCCTGCTCGTTGTAATAGGCAGCCAGTTCAGCATGCGCTTGGAAGTAACTCAGCTCTTCCTTGATGGATTTGTAGGCCAGCTCTTCCGCCTTGTCTTGCGGCTGATAGGTGGCGAAAACCTGCGAAGGCGAGGACGGCGGCGTGAACGGCCAGTGATCCTTGAGCTGCATGACACGGAAGGCGCCCAGCGCGCGATCGAGTTCCGTGATCGCCCATTGCTGTACATAAAATGAAAAGGGTTTGATCTTACTCTCGTCCCAGGTCACGCTGATGAATTCATGCTGGCGCATACCGCGAAAGAAGGCCTCGCCCATCAACAAATATCCATCGGAGTTGGGGTGCAGATGTTCCAGCATGAGATTGGCGCCGATGATCCCTTGCGGCGAAGCGGCTTCAAAATAAGCTTTCATCGGCACCACCGGCACTTTGAATTCGGCGGCCGTTTGCTGAATCACTTCATTGAATTCCTCGGAGGCGCGGAAACGCAGACCGTCCATGTCCTTCGCCCAATAATAGGCGCTGCGCGCCATGTCATACATCTGCTCTTTATCCAGCAGTTTCGCCCATTCGAAGATCACGTCGGCGGGTAGCTGATCGCCCACTTTTACCGCATCGAAGGGCCGATGATCGCGCACATTACTCACTAACTCACTGGCCAGCACGGGCACGCCGGCCTCCCGTGCTTTGGTGAAGATGTCGCGCAAGTTTTCTTGGAAATGCCGCTTGGCCAATTGATAGACCTCGCTGCCGTAGGGAATGCTGGCGTCCCCGATCATGCGGCCCATCAAGGTGGGATAAGCATCCTGTTTATTCTTATCCGCTGTCAGCCCGGCCAGCCAACGCCCCGACTGATTGACAGCATCGCGCAATATCTGCACTGTCTTGAAATGCAACAAGGCCAGATAGGTCTTCACCACCCAGCGCACGCGGCCCAGCGACTCAGTGGACCCGGCGCCCAGCGCGCCATAAAATTCGTTGTGGCCCGCATAGATCAAAATGGCGTCGGGCTTCTGCTCCAGAATCTCATCCATGAAATCATTCAAAGTGAAACTGTTCACCGCGGCGAGAGCGGTATTGATCACCTCGACGTGGCGCTCGGGAAAGGCGTCCGCCAAACGGCGATTAAGCAGCCGCGAGAACATCACATTATTAGGATAGGGCCAGCCCGCCGCCGATGATCCGCCCAACACGAAGGCCCTGTAGCCATTCTCCGGCTTCTCTTTTAAAAAGTATTCACCCGGCGGACGTGGCCGGTAACCCTCAGATGAAAAATAGCGGCGAGCGATCTCGGGATTGACCATGAGATACTCATTATCACTGAATTCCTTAGACGCTGGAATAAACAACCGCAGATCATCCCCGTAGTCGGCGTAACGCAGTCCGCTCTCCAGCAGCAAAAAAAAGGCAACCGGTAGCAACAGAACCACGAGATGAATAAACAGCCTTCTAGGCTTTGCGGGAACCTTGGACATGTTCAAGACGCGCTTATTGAATTCGTATACTGGCCAGGCTTACAGCGAATGTGGCATTGTACCCGAACTCCGCGGTAAACTGCTATTTACCTGAGATAAATTCAACCGCGAGGCGCGGTCCGCGCTTAAGTCCAGCCTGCCCTGTCCCGATACAATGCATATCTGAACCCGGACATACACGATAAGTCAGACTTCCCGATGAGCATCAACACAGCGACATCAACGATGGCGAGCTACCGACAAGAAAGACAGTTCGGCCTCATCCTGGCGTGCATCATCACCGCCATCGGTGCTTGGCCGCTACTGAACGCCGAAGCCGTGGGCGGTGCCTGGCTCATCGCGGCGGCAATCATTGCCCTCATCAGCTTCGCCGTCCCCGTCGTCCTGAGCCCGGTGCTGAAAGCCTGGCTCGCCTTCAGTCACGTGCTGGGCATCATCAACACCCATATTCTGCTGGCCTTGACCTTCTTTTTATTGGTCACCCCGCTCGCGCTGATCTTCAAACTCATCGGCCGCGATCCACTCAAGCTGCGCGGCGGCGCGGCGCAAAGCCAGTGGACCGCGCGCGAAGAACAAAGCATCCGCTCATTCAAGGATCAATTCTAATGGACTTCCTTCGCGAGCTGTGGGCTTTCATGCGCGCCCGGAAAAAACTCTGGCTGCTGCCCATTATTATCGTCCTGTTGTTGCTCGGCGGCCTGATCGTATTCGTACAAGGCAGCGCCCTCGCCCCCTTCATCTACACCATCTTTTGACGTGTGGATCCTCGGCCTCTCAGCCTATTACCACGACAGCGCCGCCGCCCTCATTCGTGATGGTGAAATTGTCGCCGCGGCCCAAGAAGAACGTTTCTGCCGCGTCAAACACTACCCGGGTTTTCCAACGCAAGCCGTGCGGTACTGCCTGCGCGAGGCCGGCATCACGCTCGATGACGTCGACTGGGTGGTGTTCTACGAAAAACCATTCCTAAAATTCGAACGTCTATTAGAAACCTACCACGCCTTCGCGCCGCTGGGCTTCCGCTCCTATGTCAAAGCCATGCCGGTGTGGCTGAAGGAAAAGCTGTTTCAAAAACGCGAATTGACCCAAAGCCTGCGCGCCCTCGCGCCACACTTCGACGCCAAGCGTCTGCTCTTCTCCGAACACCATCTCTCCCACGCCGCCTCGGCCTTTTATCCTTCGCCCTTCGAGCGCGCCTTGATTCTCACCATGGACGGTGTCGGCGAATGGGCCACCACCTCGGTGATGATGGGCGAAGGCCGATTGATAAGGCCGCTTAAAGAGATTCACTTCCCCCACTCGCTCGGCCTGCTCTATTCGGCCTTCACTTATTTCACCGGTTTCAAAGTCAACTCCGGCGAATACAAACTGATGGGGCTGGCGCCCTACGGCGAGCCGGTCTACGCCGATCTCATCCGCCAACACCTCATAGAAATCGAAGGCGACGGTTCATTCCGTTTGAACATGCGTTACTTCGATTATTGTACCGGCCTCACCATGACCAATCGCCGCTTCGACCGGCTGTTCGGCCGCGGCCCGCGCCGGTCCGAAGCTGAAATCACGCAAATGGACATGGACCTCGCCCGTTCCATTCAAAGCGTCACCGAAGAAGTGGTGCTGAAAATGGCGGCGGCCCTGCGCCGCGAATACGGCATCGGCAATTTATGTCTGGCGGGCGGCGTGGCGCTCAATAGCGTCGCCAACGGCAAACTCCTGCAATCGGGTTTGTATGACGGCCTGTGGATTCAACCCGCCGCCGGTGATGCGGGCGGCGCGCTCGGCGCGGCCTTGGCGGCCTATCATCTCGAACACGCGGGCGAACGCGTCCAACACGAGGCGCGCGACGGCATGCGCGGCGCCTATCTCGGGCCCGCGTTTACCGACGCTGAAATCATGCGCGAACTCGACCGCCTCGGCGCGCGTTATCACCCGCTGAATGAAAGCGAGCTGGTGGATCGGGCCGCGCGCGCCATCGCCGACGGCAAGGTCATCGGCTGGTTTCAAGGGCGCATGGAATTCGGCCCGCGCGCCTTGGGTGCGCGCAGTATTCTCGGTGACCCGCGTTCACCGGTGACTCAATCGCTGATGAACCTCAAAATCAAATACCGCGAGTCTTTCCGCCCCTTCGCGCCCTCGGTGCTGAGCGAAGACTGCGCCGAGTATTTCGATTTGGCGAGCGATAGCCCCTACATGCTCTTGGTCGCGCCGGTCACCGCGGCGCGGCGGCGTGAACTCGGCGAAGCGGAACGCGGCATACGCGGACTCGACCAAGTACATCTCGCGCGCTCCAACATTCCCGCCGTGACCCACGTGGATTACTCGGCGCGCGTGCAAACCGTGCATGCCGATACCCATCCGCTCTACCACGCCTTGATTAGCCGCTTCAAACAACTGAGCGGCTACGGCGTGATCGTCAACACCTCATTCAATGTGCGCGGCGAACCCATTGTCTGCACGCCGCAAGACGCTTTCCGTTGCTTCATGAATACCGCCATGGATGAGTTATACATCGGTGGATTGCGGCTGATAAAAACCGAGCAGATTATTGACCCGGATCGGGTACCACCCGCGGTGTTGCCGGGCTTGGATTAAAACAGGAAGATTAAATCAAACGCGCTTACCAGCCCCAACCGCCGCCGCCACCACCGGTGCCACCTTGACAAGGCCCAAGACCCCAATTCGGATTCTCCGACGGATTACAATAGCCGCGCCAGTCAAGCCCATTAGGCTCAAAAATCGGATTGGCATCGTCCAACGGGTCCATGTAAGTGTAATTGCCACCACTGCCGCCGGGACCTGCGCCCGCCGTGTAGGTAAAGCCGCCGCCGGTGTTGTAATTGATCTGCGCGTCAGTGGCATTGTCAAAGTTGCCCGAGGTACCGTTGATGAGCGGACCACTCAAGACCACGGTGTTGGTAATCATCGTGCTGGCGTCAAGCGGCGTCATGGACGAGTAATTTAAACTGCGCATATCAATCACCATCGTACTCACGATGCCGGCATTTGCCCCCGAACCGGTAATGGTCTGGCTGATGCGCGGTTTCTGCGTAAATGAATCCTTCAAAAACTCAGACTGAATCTCACCGCTGTTCGCGATTTGGCGTATCAGCACGCTATTGGGATTGCCAGTGCCCGTGCCGGTCCTGCTGGAATCACTGTCATAGGGCTGGGTGGTGCCAAAGGTTGAGTTAGCGACACTCGAATTATTCGACAGACTGTGCGAGACGGCATTCGTGCCACTGCCATTCCACCCGCTGGCAAAATAGTCGTTGCCCGCGTTGGCCTTGATGATGACTTCTTGCGCGAAGGGATCCGTCGCGGGGTTGCCCACGATAACATGGTAATACTGCTGGCCCCCGTTGGAGAATTACCGCTGAAAAAACGCGGTACCATCTATGTGGCTGCCGCCGAGTGTGCCAAATCCACCGCAATTGACATTCCCCCCAGCGGGCTATTGCACCTGACGTAGGCATCATTACTCACGTAGGTTGATTCATCCGCGAGCCAATTAAGATCGAATGCCGCTTGCGAAACCAAAATTCCAGAGGGGAAAAAGAATAAAAACAAAGCCTTAATTGTAACTGGTAAAAGTCTTTTGATTTTGCTTTTCATGTACGATTTAGGCTGCATCGTTAAATATCATGAGGACTGCGTATACTTATTGTTTTATCGTCAGAAATACAAAGAAGTTTAGGGATATTCCCAATGGCGGGAAAAAGCGCGCAACGAGGCGCCCGCTCTAGCATCCCGCTGCGGTAACACGCCTTTCCAACACGGTCTTTAACGGCCGCCTTTGACTTTTCCGCAAGAGTGCTACTATTGCGTCGCGTAATGGATAGCTTGGTCATATTATTCAAACAGGAGACAGGCATGTCGAAAATCAGCAGTGCAATCGCCGGTGCGGCCCTACTCGCCTTTACCAACCCACTTTTTGCGGCCAGTGCGGCAGAGGACGGCGCCAAGGTCTACATCATCGCCCCCGCCGAAGGCGCGACGGTCTCCAGCCCCGTGACTGTGCTTTTTGGTCTGCGCGGCATGGGGGTGGCGCCCGCGGGCGTGGATCAAGTAAACACCGGCCACCATCATTTGCTTATCAATGTCGACACACTGCCGCCGCTGGAGCAGCCTTTGCCGAAAGACGCGCAGCACCGCCATTTCGGCGGCGGGCAGACTGAAACCAGCTTGGACCTGCCGCCGGGCAAACACAGCCTGCAGCTCATCCTCGGCGATCACCAGCATATGCCGCATAATCCGCCGGTGATGTCCGAGAAAATCACCATCACCGTCGCGCCGGGTGAAGGCGATAAGTAAAGCGTCATCGCGCCGCGGAGGACTGACCTCCGCGGGCGGCCGTAGCCGCCACCCGCCGGGACAGCCGCCGTGCCTGTAAAACCGGTGCACGCCGCCGCGCATTACCTTGCAATCGATCAAGGCGGCCACGCCAGCCGAGCCCTGCTCTTCAGTGGCACCGGCACGCTGATCGCCAGCGCCGCCGTCCCCATACACACCCAGCATCTCGCGCCCCAGCAGGTGGAACATGATGCCGAGGAGATGATCGCCTCGCTGCGCAGCGCCATCGACGAAGCGCTCAGGCAAGCGGGAAATGCAACAACGGCCATCACCGCGGGCCTGGCCAGTCAACGTTCCAGTGTCGTGTGCTGGGACCGGCGCGACGGCCGCGCCCTCTCCCCCATCATCAGCTGGCAAGACCGGCGCATGGCCGGTTGGCTGCAACATTTCACTCAAGCTGAAGCCGATATTCAAAGCCGCACCGGATTAGTTCTCTCACCCCATTACGGTGCCAGCAAATTGCGCTGGTGCTTGGATCACCTGCCCGCGGTGCAGGACGCGTTCAAACTAGGGCGCTTGGCCTGCGGCCCCATGGCCAGTTTTTTAGTGGCGCGTTTGACGCGGGAAGCTCAGTCCCTCGCCGATCCCGCCAACGCCTCGCGCACCTTGTTGTTCAATCTGGACACGGCGGATTGGGACGCCTCGCTATTGCAGCTGTTCGGCATTCCCGCCACCGTCTTGCCCCGCTGCGTGCCCAGCCGTCACCGCTACGGCCACATCGGCACGGCGCGAGGCCCGCTGCCACTCAAGATCGTCACCGGCGATCAAGCGGCGGCCCTCTTCGGCTTCGGCGCACCCCGCACGGACAGCGCCTACGTCAATCTCGGCACGGGCGCCTTCGTGCAACGGCCCGTGTCGGCGCGGCCGCCGGCATCACGCCTGCTCACCAGCCTCGCCTACGCACAGGGTGCAAGCCGCACCTATGTTTTAGAAGGCACGATCAACGGCGCGGGCAGCGCGCTGAGCTGGGCCTGCGCCCAACTCCAGATGCCTGAGGCCGGGGCACTCGCGAATCTGCCGCACTGGCTGCGCGACGAAACCTCGCCCCCGCTGTTTATCAATAGCGTCTCTGGACTGGGCAGCCCTTATTGGCGGCCTCAGCTAGAACCCTATTTTATCGGCGAAGGCAGCGTAGCCGCCAAGCTGGTGGCGGTGATCGAGAGCATCGTATTTTTAATACAAGCGAATCTGGATGCAATGACGGCGACTACCGGCACGGCGTCTCAAACCCTCGTGCTCAGCGGCGGCCTGGCGCAATTGGACGGGCTCTGCCAAGCCCTGGCCGATCTCAGCGGGGCAGGGGTATGCAGACCGGCCGAGCGCGAAGCCAGCGCCCGCGGCTTGGCCTTTCTCACGGCTGACCGCCCCGTTGCCTTTGAAAGACGTGATGCTGACCCGTCTTTCATCCCGGCAGCCAGACCTGAGCTCACTTCACGTTACCGCCTTTGGTGTGATGCCTTGGCGCAAGCTTAGCCGGGTATCCGCGCTCATTTTCAAAAATTAATTGTATTAATGCGTATTAATAGATTGCCAACCTGCTGGGATAAGGTTACATTTTTCGCGGGTCGCCTTAGGAGAAAGGACAGCGGCATGGATATACCGCAGCTTGTTGCCCATCGGGGATATCCCCGCCGTTACCCGGAAAACACCCTGGAAAGCATCACTGCGGCCATCAAAGCGGGCGCTCGCTACGTAGAGTTCGATGTGCAAATGACCGCCGACGGCGTGCCCGTGCTCCTGCACGATGAAAGCCTGATGCGCACCACCGGCACCCGCGGCCGCATCGTCAACACCAAGCTGGAAAAACTCGCCGAGCTGTCCGCCAACGAACCGAAGCGCTTCGGCAAGCGTTATCGCGGCATGACCATCCCCACACTTGCGGCGGCCGTGGAGTTATTCCGCCAGCACCCGCACGTGACTCCCTTCGTGGAAATCAAAGAAGAAAGCCTGGAGGCCCACGGCCGCGAAAAGATCGTGAAAACCATCATCAGCTTGCTGGAACCGTTGAAATCACGTTATGTGATCATTTCCTACGACGCGCTCACGCTGCGCACCGCCCGCGCCATGGGCGCCAGACAAGTCGGCTGGGTGATGAAGGCTTGGAATGAAGAATCACGCAGCAAAGCCACCGAACTCGTACCCGATTATCTCATTTGCAATTACACCAAATTGCCGAAGAACACCGATGAGCCGCTGTGGTTCGGCCCGTGGAAATGGATGTTTTACGAGGTCACCCAAACCCGCCTGGCGCTGCAATTGGGCAAGCGTGGCGCCGATCTGATCGAAACCATGGCGATAGGTGAAATGCTCAAAAACCCGCATCTCAGGCGCGGGGCGGCTATTGGCTGAGGTCTATGACCTCACCGTTATCGGCGGCGGAATTCATGGCGCGGGGGTCGCCCAAGCCGCCGCCGCGCACGGTTATTCCGTATTAGTGCTGGAGCAAACCGCCCTCGCGGCGGGCACCTCCAGCCGCTCCAGCAAACTCATCCACGGCGGCCTGCGTTATCTTGAGAGCGGCCAGTTCGGCTTGGTGCGCGAGTGCCTGCGGGAGCGCGCCCTGTTATTGCAACTGGCCCCCGGACTGGTGCGGATGCAAGCGTTTTATCTGCCGCTGTATCACGACACCCGCCGCGACGCCTGGCAGATCCGCGCGGGCTTGAGCCTCTACGCCCTGTTCTCCGGTTTGGGCAGAGACACCCTGTTTCGCAAACTGCCGCGCCGCGAATGGGAGAGACTGGACGGCTTGAATACCGATGGCTTGCACGCGGTGTTCCGCTATCCCGACGCCCAAACCGACGACGCCGCCCTCACCCGCGCGGTGATGCACTCGGCGCAAACTTTGGGCGCGGCGTTAAAAATGCCCGCCACCCTGACCCGGGCCGAATGCGGTGAACACGGCGTCACCGTGCATTATGACGACGGCCAGCCCCGCAGCTGTCAAACCCGGGTCTTAGTCAACGCGGCGGGGCCTTGGGTCAATCAGGTCTTGGCGCGCGTCAGCCCCACGCCGCCCCAATGCGCGGTGGACTTGGTGCAAGGCACGCATATCTTGGTGCCGGGCGCGCTGCAACGCGGCATTTATTACATCGAGGCGCCGAGTGACCGCCGCGCGGTGTTCGTCATGCCCTGGCGTGATAATACCCTCGTCGGCACCACCGAAACCCTTTATCACGGCGACCCGTCGGCGGTGCGGCCACGGCCGGAAGACATCACCTATTTGCGGGAGACCCTCTGTCATTATTTCCCGCAACATCGCCACGATGAGCCGCGCATCCTCGACAGCTTCGCGGGCCTGCGGGTGCTGCCCGCCCGCCCCGGCACGCCCTTCAGCCGCTCGCGGGAAACTATATTATTCACCGACCGCGAACAGCAGCCGCGCGTACTCACCATCTACGGCGGCAAACTCACCGCCTACCGCGCCACCGCCGAGGCGGTGCTGGCGCGGCTGCGCGCCTCCCTGCCCGGCAAAACGCCAGTGGCGGATACGCGCGCACTGCCTTTGCACCCCGTATAATCCGCGGCCGCAGTTGGTTTGGCGCGGTGAAGCCGCTAACATGAGCGGCTTTCGCCCCAACACGAGATCACCATGAAAAGCCTGTGGAACGATAACGAAGCCGCCCAATTCAATGACGAACTGGGGCTGCGGGTCTACACCTCGCGCCTGCTCGGCCGCGACCCCGCGCTGGTGTTGCATGGCGGCGGCAACACCTCGGTGAAGATCACCGAAAAAAACATCCTCGGCGAGGAAGAAGAGATCCTCTACGTCAAAGGCAGCGGCTGGGATTTAGAACGCATCGACCGACCCGGTTTCGCCCCGGTGCGCATGACCCACCTGCTGGCCCTGGCCCGCCTCGAACAGCTGTCTGATCCGCAGATGGTGAACGAACTGAAAACGCATACCACGCTCGCCAGCGCCCCCACGCCCTCGGTGGAAGCCATCCTGCATGCCGTGCTGCCGCATAAATACGTGGATCACACCCACGCCGATGCCATCGTCACCATCACCAACACGGCCAACGGTCTCGAACGCATCCAAGAAATTTACGGCGGCAGCGTGGTCATCATCCCCTACATCATGCCTGGTTTCGATCTGGCGCGGGACTGCGCTTTGCGCTTCGCCCGCGATGCCGGGCCGGATACCGTGGGCATGGTGTTATTGAATCACGGCATTTTCTCCTTCGGCGCCACGGCGCGCGAAGCCTACGAACGCATGATTGACTTGGTGAACCGCGCCGAAGCCTATCTGCAACGGCAAAACGCGTGGACGCTGCCGCGCCCCGCGCCCGCGCATGCAAGCGCCGCCGCGCGCCGCGAACGCGCGGCGTTGCGCCGTACACTCTGCGATCATGCGGGCGCGCCGCTGATTGTGAGCTGGCAGGACGACGCGAAAAGCCACGCCTTCGCGCAACACCCGCACGTGCAACGCATCGCCCAGCAAGGCCCAGCGACGCCGGACCATGTGATCCGCACCAAACGCCTGCCCCTGCTCGGCCGCGATGTCGCGAAGTATGTCGCCGATTACCGCGATTATTTCGCCCAACACGCGGCCCAGGCCCGCGCACCCAAAACCATGCTCGACCCCACCCCGCGCGTCATCCTCGACGGCGACTGGGGTCTGGCCGCGGTAGGCCGCAGCGCGAAGGATGCCGCCATCGTCCGCGACATTTACGATCACACCATTGACGTTATCTTGCGCGCCGAGGCCTTGGGCGGCTACCGCGCCCTCTCGCCGCGGGATTTATTCGACATGGAATATTGGGACTTGGAACAGGCCAAGCTGCGCCAAGGCGGCAAACCCCCCATGTTCACCGGCGAGGTGGCCGTCGTTACCGGCGCGGCCTCCGGCATCGGTAAGGCCTGCGTGGAATCCTTGCTGGCGCGCGGCGCCGCGGTGGTGGGACTCGACCTTGCCGCCGCCATTACCGGCCTCAGCGACAAACCGGGCTATCACGGCATCCAATGCGACATCACCGACGCGGCGAAATTGAACGCGGCGCTGGAGACCGCCGTCGCCGCCTGCGGCGGGCTGGATATGTTAATCCTCAACGCCGGTGTCTTTCCCGCGGGTTGCCGTATTGAAGCGCTTGCCGATGCCGAGTGGCGGCGAGTGATGCAGGTGAATCTCGACGCCAATCTCAGCTTGCTGCGTGAAACCCACCCGCTGCTCAAATGCGCGCCGCGCGGCGGCCGCGTGGTGTTCATCGGTTCGAAAAATGTGCCCGCCCCCGGCCCCGGCGCCGCGGCCTATTCCGCCTCCAAGGCCGCGCTCAATCAATTGGCGCGCGTCGCGGCCCTTGAGTGGGGCGGTGATGGCATCCGCATTAACACCCTGCATCCCAACGCGGTGTTCGACACCGGGTTGTGGACCGACGACGTGTTACGCGCCCGCGCCGCGCATTACGGTTTGAGCGTGGACGCATACAAAACCAATAACGTACTCAAAGTGGAAGTCAGCAGCCGCGACGTCGCCGAACTGGCGGCGGAGATGTGCGGCCCGCTGTTCGCCAAAACCACCGGCGCGCAATTGCCGGTGGACGGGGGTAATGACCGGGTGATTTAAACCCGTACGCCGCGATTTCCCCCACGCAAAAAAAAGCGGGGTACCTTTCGGTACCCCGTCAATCAGGGAGAGGGATTAACGTGACTCAATAAGACGGGGGTCTAGCTTGAATCACATTTAATACATTGCACACCCCATGCCATCTATTCCTCTCTATTAAATACAATCAGTTAAAATTTTCGCCCACGCTTTATTGGCGCTGAATAGCGACGCTTGCACCAGAATCGACGCATTACTGGCGCGCATGGGGCGACAACACCGCCTCGCCAACCGTTGACACCGGCATCGCCATTAAGCCCGGCATGGCGCGCTGCTAGAGATTGAGCCCCAATTGCTGCTGTGCGCCAAGATCGTAAACCAAACCGCTCGCCGCGGGCCGCGCCGTGGCGCTGAGGCGGTGCGGCACGGCGGTGTCCGCCGCGAGCAGATGAATGACCGGCACCTTTTCATGAGTCAGATGATCGGCGAGCAATGAACGATGACAGTTTTGCGGTAAACGTTCCGCGCACATGATGGCGGTGGGCAGACGGCGCGCGTGCTGCAATAAAACCCGCACCCCATCGCGAAACAGGGGGGAGTCCATGTGCTCGGCGTAGGCACGCAGACTTTGCGAGGACAGCGCAATATGCGGTGAGACCGCGCCGCTTTTACGCATGCCGCCCAAACTGGGGCCAAGCCAAAGATAATCAATATCCAGCCCGCGCAGTAAAGGGACTAGGGTGACGCGAGAAAATTGCGGGTAACGGCGGGACACGGGCTGCGCCCGCACATCGGCAAGACAACGAACGCCATAGGCGTCGAGCATTTCTAAAAAATCCGTCGCCGTGCGGTCACTGTGTCCCACGGAATAAAGTGGATAAGGATAATCGCCGCTCGTCATGGTTGCGTCTCCCGCGAACACGGCCGCCATGACAGCACGACGCCGCCGCAGATAGCGAATATTAATGGGCTATTGATGTTGAATCACCGCCTAATTCGCGCACATATGCCCAAGGGGCGGGTTCTGACAACAAAACCGTCATCGAATCGGCGGGCAAGGCTTGGCTGAAAAGAAAACCTTGCGCGCCGTCGCAGCCATGCGCGTACAGCGTCGTCAACTGCTCGGTGGTCTCCACGGATTTGGCGACCACTTGCGACGCCATGTGGTGTCCCACGGCGATGATCGCATCGACCACCGCCATATTCTCAACACCGTCTTTCACTTCATTGATTAAAGCCCGGTCAATCTTGAGGGTATCGACTTGCAAACGATGCAAGCAGCGTAATGATGAGGCGCTGCTGCCAAAATCATCCACCACGAGTCTGATTCCCATTTGTTTTAAGACGAACAGCGAGCTCACCGCCGCGGTATCACCATCGCGCAACAGACTCTCGGCGACCTCCAGCTCCAACAAGGCGGGCGGCAACCCGGTGTATTGCAAAATATCCTCGATCTCGGCGGTTAATCGCGGATTTTTTAATTCGCGCGCCGAAAGATTGACCGCGACCCGTAACGGCGCGGCGCCTTGCCGCTGCCAATTCAAAAGCTGCGTGCATACCGAACGCAACAACCATTGACCCATCAAGATGATTTGACCACTCTCTTCCTGCTGATTCAGAAAACGCGCCGGGGAAAGCAAACCCAGCGTGGGATGCCGCCAGCGGATCAAGGCCTCCAGGCTCACCACCTCACCAGTGCGCAAATCCACTTGGGGTTGATAGTGAATTTCAAATTCATCGCGCGTCAAGGCATGCCGCAAGGAGTTAGCCATGCTGCCACGGCCGGTAATATTGGAATTAACCGACTCCGTGAAAAATTGAAAACTATTCCGCCCCCTGGCCTTCACGCGGTACATGGCATTGTCGGCCGCGCGTATCAATGCCTGCGGCTCGGCCGCGTTGGCCGGGTAGACCGCAATGCCGATGCTGGTCGTCACCGTCACTTGATGCTGCCCTAATTTGAACGGCGCCCCCATCTGCGCCAGCACTTTCTCCGCCACTGGCGCG
The DNA here is from genome assembly GCA_947259075.1 of uncultured Gammaproteobacteria bacterium. GTDB lineage: Bacteria > Pseudomonadota > Gammaproteobacteria > DRLM01 > DRLM01 > CAKKSB01. The sequence continues at coordinate 46,075 of CAMYKQ010000042.1, forward strand.
GCATCCTCGGGCCGGGCGATACCCTCCAAGATCACCGTAAATTCGTCACCCCCCAAGCGCGCTACCGTGTCTTGCGCCCTCACCGCCGTCCTGATACGCGCACCCGCCGCCTTGAGTAATTGATCGCCGTAATCATGGCCCAAGGTGTCATTAATGAATTTAAAACGGTCAAGATCGATGAACATCAACGCCACTACCGTATTGGTGCGTTCGGCCCGCTTGAGCGCGCCTTCGAGCCTGTCCTTGAATAAAATCCGGTTTGGCAATTCAGTGAGCTGATCGTACTGAGCAAGATACGTCAATTTAGCCTGCCGCTCCTTGCGCTCGATGGCATACCACAAAGCGCGGCAGAGCAGATGGCCATCACCTTGCCCTTTAATTAGATAATCCTGCGCGCCGGTTTGAACCGCCTGCAAGGCGATATTCTGATCGTTAACCCCCGTCAGCACCACGATGGGCAATTCCGGCCGCGCCGTTTGCAGATGATTGACCGTGCATAAGCCATGGGCATCGGGCAAAGTCAAATCCACCAATACTACGTCATATTTCACGTCGGCGAGATGCTGAAGGGCGTCATTCAAGCGTTCCACATGAGTGAGAATGAATACATCGTTATTGGCTTCGCGCAGCATCTCCTGTACCAGACGCGCATCACCGAGATTGTCCTCCACCAGCAACACCTTCACTGCCGACTTATTCATGCTCACCCCTCTTCATCAATACGATGATCCCAGAATTGAACAGGCCATCCCCATCAGGTCGGCAACTTGACCATGGTTAACCAGAAATCCTCTATCGCTCGTACAATTTGAATAAACCGGTCCAGGTCCACGGGTTTGGTGATAAAACAATTGGCGTGAAGGTTATAACTTTTAATGATGTCTTCTTCCGCCTTGGAGGTGGTGAGCACCACCACGGGAATGCGTTTGAGCGCCTCGTCTTCCTTGATTTCTTTTAAGACCTCGCGGCCATCCATACGTGGCAGGTTAAGGTCCAGCAATATCAAGTCGGGCCGTGGCGCATCCGCGTAGTGTCCATCGCGGCGCAGAAAACGCATGGCCTCGACACCGTCGCTCACCACGCTTAAATTGTTCCGCAATTTATTATCCTTTAACGCTTCTTGCGTCAGGCGGACATCACCTGGGTTATCCTCCACTAGCAGTATTTCAATCATGGCCGTCTGATTCCCTCTCGAAGAACTTAGTATTTTTCACCGGAAAGGTGAAATAAAACGTCGCCCCATGCCCCTCTTGCGACTCCACCCAGATGCGCCCCCCATGCCGCTCCACGATTCGCCGGCACACCGCTAAACCGATGCCAGTACCACTATGCGTTTTGCTATCATGCAAGCGCTGGAAGATGACGAAGATGCGTTCAAAATACTCTGGCGCGATGCCGATGCCGTTGTCACCCACCGAGAATAACCAGTCATCGCCCTCCCTCAGAACGCTGATCCGTATTTCTGGCTGTTTTCCAGAACGAAACTTCAGCGCATTGCTAATGAGGTTTTGAAAGAGTTGCCGCAGCTGCGGACGGTCGCCCGTCACTACGGGCAAGGCGTCCGCTTTCACCTCGGCCTGGGCATCGGTGATGGCGAACTTCAAATCGGTGAGCACCGCCTGCAATACATCGTTGCAAGCGATATCGGTAAAATTTTGGCCGTGACGCGTGACGCGTGAATAGGTCAACAGGTCTTCAATAAGATTTTTCATCCGCGCCGCGCCGTCCACGGCGAAAGCGATGAATTCATCGGCATCCGCGTCCAATTGTCCCTTATAGCGCCGCGCCAGTAACTGCAGGTAACTGGTGACCATACGCAGCGGCTCTTGCAGATCGTGCGAGGCGACGTAGGCGAATTCTTCCAGTTCTTTATTAGAGCGCGCCAGTTCCGCCGCTTGTTTGGCGAGCAATGTCTGCGTGCGTTTACGTTCGCTGATATCGCGGATCACGCTGATGATGTGCATGCCTTCGGTGGTCTTGATCGGACTCAGACTTACCTCAACGGGAAACTCGAGACCATTTTTGCGCCTCGCGAACAGGTCCGCGGCGCCGCCCATGGCCCGGGTACGAGGACTGGCCGTGAAATGCGTACGATGACTCACATGGCCGTCACGAAAACGCGCCGGCAACAATATTTCCACGTTTTGTCCCAGCAGCTCGCCGCGCGAGTAGCCGAAGAGGTCTTCGGTCAGGCGATTGACCAGCACGATCCGGCCCTGCTCGTCGGCGATCACGAAGGCATCGGGCGCTGCCTCCAATAATTCTTCGAATAAGCCGGGGCCGTTGTTTTCATCCAAATTGGTCTGACCTGACCGCGGCGGATGGTTAATCATGCGCGGCACTCACTGGCGCTGATGATAACGGCATGGAGGGGATGATGAAGACGCTGCCCCGGCATGGGCGGCACTGACAGCGGCGCGTATGATGCCCGACAGGGGGAATTGAATGTCTAAAATCATTGATGCGCCCGTCAAGCGCACCATTAATCCTACTTGGCGCGGGTAAGCAGCCAGAAGCACTCATATCAACGAACACTTGGCAGGGCCGGGCTTATGTTGATGCCACACGAGGACATCTTCATCCCCGCAGGTTCACTCAACATCGCACCCGCCCGCGACAGCTGCCACATACGCAGCCTCCAGCTAACTTATAAAACATTCACAATTAATAGTTGAATTTTTTCGTGAAGTCTAGCAATAAATGCGCATCGACCCGGCTATGCGGGCGGAGGCGCCCACTTTCCTAGGCCCTCCATAAGGCTCTATAATCGCGCCCTGCCCCCAATTTAGGTATGGCTAGGGGGTAAAAAACGGATTCTTACACACTCATCACCCAAGTTAGTGAGCCATGGCCCAATATATCTATAGCATGAACCGTGTGGGTAAAGTCGTCCCGCCCAAACGCGAAATCCTCAAAGACATTTCCCTCTCCTTTTTCCCCGGCGCCAAGATCGGCGTCATCGGTCTCAACGGCTCGGGTAAATCCTCGCTGTTGCGCATCATGGCCGGCGAGGACAAGGAGTACCACGGCGAGGCGCGGCCGCAACCCGGCATACGCATCGGTTACTTGCCGCAGGAACCCCAGCTCGATAACAGCAAAACGGTGCGGGGCAATGTCGAGGAGGCGATCGCCGGGACCAAGGCCTTGCTCGACCGTTTCAATGCAATCAGCGACGCCTTCGCCGACCCCGATGCGGATTTCGATAAACTCCTCGCCGAACAGGCCGAGCTGCAGGACAAGATCGAAACCGCGGGCGCCTGGGACTTGGACCGCACCTTGAACGTCGCCGCCGAGGCCTTGCGCCTGCCGCCCTGGGACGCCGAGGTCAGCACCCTCTCCGGCGGCGAGAAACGCCGCGTCGCGTTGTGCAAATTGCTGCTGTCGGCGCCGGACATGCTGCTGCTCGACGAGCCCACCAACCACCTCGACGCCGAATCGGTGGCCTGGCTGGAACGCTTCCTCGAAGAGTACAGCGGCACGGTGATCGTGATTACCCACGACCGCTATTTCCTCGACAACGTCTGCGGCTGGATCCTCGAACTCGACCGCGGCCACGGCATTCCCTGGCAAGGCAACTACTCTTCGTGGCTGGAGCAAAAAGACAAGCGCCTTGCGACCGAAGAAAAACAAGAGTCCGCGCGTCAACGCGCGATGAAGGCCGAGCTGGAATGGGTGCGCTCCAACCCCAAGGGCCGCCATGCCAAGAGCAAGGCACGTATCGCCCGCTTTGAAGAACTGAGCGCGCAGGATACGCAGCAGCGTAACGAGACCAAGGAACTGTATATCCCGCCCGGCCCGCGCCTGGGTGATCTGGTCATTGAAGCGAATGACTTGAGCAAAAGCTTCGGCGGCCGATTGTTGTTCGACCATCTCAGCTTCAATCTGCCGCGCGGCGGCATCGTCGGCGTCATCGGCCCCAATGGCGCGGGCAAGACCACCCTGTTCCGTCTGCTCACCGGCCAGGACAAACCCGATGCCGGCATATTGCGCATCGGTGAGACCGTGCAGCTTGCCTATGTCGATCAATCGCGTGACGATTTGGCGGGCGACAAAAGCGTGTGGGATTTTATCTCCGAGGGGCAAGACATGATCACCGTCGGCAAATTCCAAATGCCTTCGCGCGCCTATGTCAGCCGTTTCAATTTCAAGGGCAATGACCAGCAAAAATTGATCCGGGAACTGTCCGGCGGCGAACGCAACCGCGTCCATCTCGCCAATCTGCTCAAGAGCGGCGGCAATCTTTTGCTGCTCGACGAACCGACCAATGATCTCGACGTGGAAACCTTGCGCGCCCTCGAAGAGGCCCTGCTCGATTTCCCCGGCTGCGCCGTGGTGATCTCGCATGACCGCTGGTTCCTCGACCGCATCGCCACCCACATCCTCGCCTTCGAGGGCGACAGCCATGTGGAATGGTTCGAGGGTAACTACGCCGACTATGAGGCCGACCGCCACCGCCGCCTCGGCACCGACGCCGATCAACCGCACCGCATCAAATACCGCCGTCTCGACGCCTAATTCTTAGGTGTTATCTTTAACCCCGGGCCGCCCCCTCAAGGAGGGCGGCCCGGCTTCCGATATGCTTCCTATAAAGATCTCAGCCATTGGGTCCGTGCATTCGATGCACATGAAGGAATGAAGTGCGATGCAGGATATTTTTATCGGCCGGCAACCCATCTATAACCGCGATGTCGAACTGCACGCCTACGAACTGCTGTACCGGCACAACAAAAACCAAAATAGCGCCAATATCGTCGACCACGACCGCGCCACCGCCGAGGTGGTGCTCAATGCCTTCTTGGAATTCGGCCTCGATCACTTGGTGGGCGACAAACTGGCCTTCATCAATTTACCGCGCAGTTTCTTGGTCGGCGATCTGCCCATTCCCTTCACCAGCGAACAAGTGGTCTTGGAAGTTCTTGAAAACATCGTTGTAGACGAACAAATCATCCATGCGGTACAACAACTGCGCCAGGCGGGTTATAGCATTGCGCTCGATGATTTCGTATTTCACGAAAGCCTGAGGCCTCTAGTGGAAAACAGCGGCATCATTAAAATCGACATGATGTCCCTGCCGCGCGAACAGATAGCGAAACATGTCGCCGCGCTACGCGAATATCCGGTCAGTCTGTTGGCGGAAAAGGTGGAAAATCACGACGACTTCGCCTTCGCCCGCGCCTTGGGCTTTGATTATTTCCAAGGTTATTTCTTTTGCCGGCCCAACATCGTCGCCGGGCACACATTGTCGACCAACCGCCTCTCGTTGCTGCGATTACTGGCGGCACTGCAACAGACCAATCCCGACATCAATTCAATAACTGAATTGGTGAGCCAGGATGTCGCGCTCAGTTACAAGCTGTTGCGCCGGCTCAACTCCGCCGCCTTCGGCTTATCGCGCCCAATTGAATCCATCCACCACGCCCTGGTCTTTCTCGGACTCAAACATATTAAACAGTGGATCGCGCTGATCGCCCTGTCCAATGTCCCCGACAAGCCAAACGAATTGATGGTGCTCGGTCTGACGCGTGCCCGCATGTGCGAACAGCTGGCACGGACGGGTCAAGGCAATGGCGAAGTCCATTTCACCGTGGGCTTGTTTTCCGTGCTCGACGCGCTGCTGGACACGCCAATGGACGAACTCTTGCGCCAGCTACCCTTAGCCGAGGACTTGAAACAGGCGCTGCTGCATCACCAAGGGATGGCGGGCCGCGCCTTGAGTTGCGCCAAGGCCTTCGAGCGCGGCGAGTGGGAAGACGCGCATTATCCTTCCTTCACGCCGGATCATCTCACCGAGGCCTACCTCAACGCGGTGATGTGGGCGGATGAACTGCAGGCCAGCCTCATCGCTTAAAAAATCACCTTGGCCAGCGCGGACGCACGCCACGGAATTTAAACCTCCGCGGGTGTCTCTCTCCCCCGCCGCCCCGTGAAGGGAACGAAGACCACCGGTAACACCTCGCGGCGTTCAAGGGAACCGTCGGCCGTCTTGTTCACCACCATTAAAGATTGCGTGCCGTGCGGCGGTCCCAGCGGAATCACCAGCCGCCCGCCGGGCCGCAATTGTTCCAGCAAGGGTGCCGGGATTTGACTGGCGGCGGCGGTGACGATGATGCCATCGAAAGGGGCTTTGTCCGCCCAGCCGTCGTAGCCGTCGGCGGCACGGACCGCCACATTGGCATAACCGAGTTTTTGCAAACGCCGCGCCGCCGCGGTGGCCAGCGCCGGAATGACCTCGATGGAATAGACCTGCTGCGCCAGACGCGACAACACCGCCGCTTGATACCCCGAGCCGGTGCCGATCTCCAGCACGACGTGCCCGGCTTGCGGTTCGAGCAAATCCGTCATCAAGGCCACGATATAAGGTTGCGACACGGTTTGGCCGTAACCGATGGCCACCGGCCCGTTATTGTAGGCGCAAGGGGCGTATTCCTCGGGCACGAACTGGTCGCGGGCCACCGCAGCCATGGCCGCCATCACCCGGGCATCGAGTTCATCCTTACCGGTCCAGCCCCGGGTCAGCCTCACTTCATCCGCGATATCACGCAGCATGCGCGTTTTACCGTCCATGATTTCCTAGCTCCTTTTTCATCGTCCACACCTTTCATCGTCCGCACCCGCGTGCCCGTCACGCCCCGCCGCCATGCCACTCGCCCGGAACTGGGTTATCATAACGCTCCTTTTCCAGCAGCAGACTAAACCCGGCCCCCTCATGTCCAACCCGCAGTCAGTCATTACCCGGCGCGACACCGTCGCCGTAAAAGTAGGCCATATCACCGTCGGCGGCCAGGCCCCGGTGGTGGTGCAATCCATGACCAATACCGACACCGCCGATGCCGCGGCCACCGCCGGGCAGGTCTTCCAGCTCGCCCGCGCCGGCTCCGAGATGGTGCGCATCACGGTGGACACCGAAGAAGCGGCCCGCGCCGTGCCGCGTATTCGCGAGCTGCTGGATCAGCGCAATTGCAACGTACCCTTGATCGGCGACTTTCATTTCAATGGCCATAAATTACTGAGCCTCTATCCCGACTGCGCCGAGGCCCTGGCCAAGTACCGCATCAATCCCGGCAACGTCGGCCGCGGTAAAAAACGCGACAGTCAGTACGCCACCATGATCGAGACCGCCTGCCGCTACGGTAAACCCGTGCGCATCGGCGTCAATTGGGGCAGTCTCGACCAAGAACTGGTGGTGCGGCTGATGGACGAAAACACCCGCGCCGCCCAGCCGCGCGACAGCGCCGAGATCATCCGCGAGGCCATGGTGGTCTCCGCCCTCGACAATGCCCACCGGGCCGAAGAGCTGGGCCTGCCCGCGGATCACATCATTCTTTCCTGCAAGATGAGCGGCGTGCAGGACCTCATCGCGGTCTATCGCGAGCTGTCGGCCCGCTGCCGCTACGCCCTGCACCTCGGCCTCACCGAGGCGGGCATGGGCAGCAAGGGCATCGTCGCTTCCACCGCCGCGCTGGCGGTGCTGCTACAAGAGGGCATCGGCGACACCATCCGCATCTCCCTCACCCCCGAGCCCGGCGGCGACCGCAGCCAAGAGGTCATCGTCGCCCAGGAAATACTGCAAAGCATGGGCTTGCGCTCCTTCACCCCGGCGGTGATCGCCTGCCCCGGCTGCGGCCGCACCAGCAGCAGCTATTTCCAGGAATTAGCGCGGGACATCCAAAGCTATCTCCGCCATCAAATGCCCGTGTGGCGCCAGCAACACCCCGGCGTGGAGACCATGACCGTGGCGGTGATGGGCTGCGTGGTCAACGGTCCCGGCGAGAGCAAACACGCCAATATCGGCATCAGCCTGCCCGGCACCGGCGAAGTGCCGGTGGCCCCGGTGTACGTCGACGGAGAAAAGACCGTGACCCTCAAGGGTGAACGCATCGCCGAAGAATTCCAGCTCATCGTCGATGAATATGTACGCAGCCATTACCGCGCCGAGACAGTCGAGCCGCAACTTTAGGGGCCAGACAACATCATCTCTTATCTCATATAATACGGATAAGACCTTAAAGTTATTTAATTAGCCACCCCATAAAACGGGCCGCGGCCGCATCGCCCGCACTGGCGCCAGCCCGGCCACGACAAAACTGATTTGTGAATATTTCATTGAATATTCACTATCGTCATGCCAAGATGGCGCCCATGAACGACTCGGCCATCAACCCGGAAGACCCCCGCGGACGCATCCTCGCCGCCGCCGATGCCTATTTCCGCCGCTACGGTTACACCAAGACCACCATGGCGGAAATCGCGAAGGACTGCGGCATGTCGGCGGCCAATCTCTATCGTTATTTCGCCAGCAAGCAAGACATCGCCGCCGCCTTGGCCGGGCGCTGCCTGCTCGATGAAGAGGCTAAACTGCGCAAAGTGGTGAACCGCAGTGAGCTCAGCGCCGCGGAACGCTTGGAGCGCTTCGTCCTCACCCTGCTGGATCACACCCATGGTCTGTGGTCCGAACAGCCCCGCCTCAATGAATTGGTGGAGGCGGTGTCGCGCGAACGCAGCGACATCGTGCTGAAACACATCACCAGCAAACACGCGCTGATGGCCGAGCTCATCGCCCGCGGCAAAGAAGCCGGCGATTTCGCCGACGTCGACACCCAAACCGCCGCCGAGGCCATGCTCACCGCCGTGGCCGTATTCGACATGCCGCTGCTGATGCACCTCTACTCCCGCGAGGAATTTCAGCGCAAGGCGCGTGAAGTCGTGCGCGTGCTGCTGCACGGCCTACTGAAGAATGCGCGATCACAGTCAGCAAACATCACCTAAATCTATTGACGGACACCAGGAGCACCACTATGCGAAGGATACTGCTACTCCCCCTATTCACCCTCAGCCTGTTAGCCGCCAACCTGCACGCGGAAACCAGCCAGGAAAAAGGTCTGGCCATCGCCACCGAGGCCGACCGCCGCGACGCGGGCTTTGAAGATTTCACCGCCGACATGACCATGATTCTGCGCAACCGCCAAGGTGATGAAAGTGTGCGCGTCATGCGCGCCCGCACCTTGGAAGTAAAAAATGACGGCGACAAGAGCCTGTTGATCTTCGATGAACCGGCGGATGTGAAAGGCACGGCCTTTCTCAGTTACAGCCATGCCACCGAGGCCGACGATCAATGGCTGTATCTCCCCGCGCTGAAACGCGTCAAACGCATCTCCTCCGCCAATAAATCGGGGCCGTTCATGGGCAGCGAGTTCGCCTACGAAGACATCAGCTCGCAGGAGGTCGCCAAGTACACTTACAATTATTTGCGCGATGAAACGCTGGACGGTAACGAATGTTTCGTGGTCGAACGCCGCCCGGCCTACGAACTATCCGGTTACACCAAGCAACTGGTGTGGGTGGATAAGCAGCACTACCGGCCAATGAAAATCGAATTTTACGACCGCAAAGACAGCCTGCTAAAAACACTGACCAATAAAGATTACCAGCAATACCTAGATAAATATTGGCGTGCGGGCGAGATGTTGATGGTCAATCAACAGACTGGCAAGAGCACGACCCTCACCTGGAAAGACTACCGCTTCCGCACCGGTTTGAGCGATAGGGACCTTGATCAAAACACCCTGCAACGCGCGCGATAAGCACCCATGATGACCTGCCTACTCAGACCGGGAATGATTTTTGCCGCCGCGGCGTTCGTGTGCGCTGGCCTCATATCACCGGCCGTGTCCGCCGGCGACTGGTCGGGACGCATGGGCACGGAACTGCGGCTGTTCACCGCCGCACCGCTGGACGCGCGCCAAGCGAATAACGCACTTTCACTTTCGGCCTTCGCCGAACCGGAATATTTCGCGCGCTGGAATAACGGGGCAGACAGCTTTGCCTTCGTCCCATTTTTGCGCTGGGACCAATCCGACGAGAAACGCACGCACGCCGATATCCGTGAACTGACGTGGTTGCACGCCAGTCAAGATTGGGAACTGCGCGCCGGCATCCGCAAGGTTTTTTGGGGCGTCACCGAATCGCAGCATCTGGTCGACATCGTCAATCAAACCGATCTGGTGGAAAATATTGACGGCGAGGAAAAACTGGGCCAGCCCATGATCAACCTCGCGCTGATCCGGGATTGGGGCACCGTCGATCTATTTTTGCTGCCGGGTTTCCGCGAGCGCACTTTCCCGGGCGTGGAAGGCCGCTTGCGCCCGCCCTTAGCCGTGGACATCTCTCAAACCGAATACGCCTCCGCGGACCAGGAACGTCACATCGACGCCGCCGTGCGCTGGGATCACTTCATCGGCGATTGGGATATCGGGCTCTCGCACTTCAGCGGCACCAGCCGTGAACCCCGTTTGCTGCCCAGCCTCAATGCCAGCGGTGAACCGGTACTAATTCCGCGTTATGACCTCATCGACCAAACCGGTCTCGACGTTCAGCTGACGCGCGGCGCATGGCTGTGGAAACTGGAAGCGATACGCCGGGTCGGACAAGGTCCTAGTTACGCGGCCGCCACCGGCGGTTTTGAATACACGCTCTCTGGCCTCTTCAATACCGCAACCGACGTGGGCCTGGTGGCGGAATATCTTTACGATGAACGCGGCAAGGCCGGACCCAGCCCATTTCAAAACGACATCATGCTGGGATTACGCTTCGCCCTAAACGACGTTCAAAGCACCGATCTGCTCATTGCCGCGATCGTGGACCGTCAAAGTCAAACCAGCTCCTATAGCTTGGAGGCCAATCGGCGCCTCGGAGACAACTGGAAGCTCGCACTCGAAGCGCGCGTATTTGCACACAGTGGCGGCGACGCACTCGCCGCGTTACGTAATGACGACTATATTCAGGCCGAACTGAGTTTTTATTATTAAATTCCGAGCCAACGGCCACATACTCACCCGCCGGCCGCTGCCGTCACCGCATACTGCAATCCACTTAAATGCATTGGCTGCCTTGAACCATAAACGGACACGGCCCGCGAATGAATGAATCGGCCATTGGTGTCTGTTCAATACTTAGTTAGACATGGACTCTAAGCGCGCCGCCCGAAATTTGATACGCGTTATTAGATTAATGGCCTGATACCTGCATATTATTTCGCTTCTAAAATAGATATCACCTATCTATTTTGGTTTTGGTTACCGATCAAGCTCAAGGTTAAAACAGCGTAAAAGGACGATGGAATGCGGAGTATTACGGCATATACCGGCTGGCAAAACTCGTTAAATGCGTCAGAGCGGAAATCTACTAGCACTCTTTTACAAGGGCCAAAGGGTGCGGCATGGCAAAGTAAGCGTCGAATTACCGTCAGCCCATCTCTTTTCTCCCTAGCAAAACAGCGGGTAATATCCTCTCCTTCCTTCAGTTTGCTGATAATCCCGACGGAATTACTTTGAAACCGCCTTACTTTGTGCCATCGCGGCACGTAAAAAATACCTCGGTGCATCGCACCCCGTCTTGAACCTGAGTTTGAACTTTTGTGAATCCCAACAACCCTAGGATGTACTATTATTTTACTGATGAGCATTACTCCCCTAATGCCCCCTTACCTGAGGAAATCCAATCATGAATAATGTCAGCAAAGCCCCGGCAAGCAGCGAGAAAAAATCAACCGGCAAAGCAGCCGGCGCAAAATCCAGAGTGAACCCTAGCAGCATGACGGCAACAAAAAGCCCGACCGCGCCGCGCAAGCCCGTCTCCAGAAACATCATCGCCAAAGGTAGAACACAAGCCGCGCCGCAGATCACAGAAGATCAGCGCCGCGAAATGATCGCCCGCGCCGCTTATCTGCGCGCGGAACAGCGCGGTTTCACGGGTGGCGACCCCACGTCAGATTGGCTGGCGGCCGAAGCGGAAATCGCTCAAAGCCTAAACAAGAGACGCTGAGCACACACCTGCCCGCCCTGCCGGCATCGAAGCTATTGAATACTCATAACAGATGCTGGCGGGAAGGGGTTACTCGCTACCTGGCGGCCTGGATTGACTCCCGCACCGCCGCATCTTTAATTTCTTCATGCGCGGATACGCGAATATTATTTTTACCACCTTTTTTAATTTGATACATCGCGTCATCCGCGAGCTTAATCGCCGCATCTGAATTTTGCGGTGGCGTCTTAAATATTACCGCACCGATACTAAAAGTAACCGGCCAAGCCTCGGCTTGCATGGCGGCCAGTAAGCGTGCCTGCAATTTCTCCAGTACCAGGCGCGCCTCTTCCATCCCCGTCTCCACTAACAGCACAGCAAATTCATCGCCGCCAATACGCGCCACCAAGTCCACATTGCGCATCGAGGATTTCATAGTGTAAGCCACCGTGCGCAACAAGCGGTCGCCCGCCGTATGGCCCTCGGTGTCATTCACTTGTTTGAAGTTATCGAGATCGATATACACGAGAGTAAACGCGCCTTCAAAGCGCTGGCTGCGGGCGATCTCCCGCTCCAAGCGCTCAAGAAAATCCCTGCTATTGGCAATGCCCGTCAAAGCATCGGTCAAAGCCGCCTCGGAGGCGCGTTTTAATTGCTGACGCAGACTGCCCATGAAATAGGCGATGAGGGCGAATAAAATCAACCTCACCATGGCATTCCAGTAGAGAAAAATATGATGGGAGAATTGATGGCCCGACATGACATCCGACACCAGCCAGACAATACCCGCAAAAACCGCGGCTATCACACCCATCCATTTGCCGCCCAGCCATGCTGCGAAACCAACCGGTATCACGTAAAAAAAGACGATGGATAATTCAAACGGCACGAAATAATCGACAATCCCGACCAAAAGCATTCCCACGATCACCATAAACGTAACCAAAACGGGATGTTACTCTAGTTTTCCGATCCAGTTCATATGGCTTCGTACTCGACGCCTGGTCTGGCTAGAGCCAGGAATCAATCATCACCCTACAAAACAAACCGCGCCAGCAATCCATTAATGTATCCGCACAATACTTAGATACATTAGGCCCGCCAGTGACAAAGCCGCCATGCTGCAAAATTATAGATAGCTACATTATAGATAGCTACACGGTAACTTTAAGGAAGGCGGTCGCGTTCATCTACGAAATACACGAAGAAAGACGAGGACGGACCCCATCGCCCGCCCTCCGTGAGCTAATACTCAAACACTAAATCGCGTCTTGGCCTTCCTCACCAGTGCGGATCCGCACCACCCGTTCTACCGTGGTGATAAAGATTTTGCCGTCACCGATCTTACCGGTACGGGCGGCCTGGGCGATGGTTTCAACCGCGCGGTCCACTTGATCGTCGGCGAGCACGGCCTCGATTTTCACCTTGGGCAGAAAATCCACCACGTACTCCGCGCCACGATACAACTCGGTGTGGCCTTTCTGCCGGCCGAAGCCTTTGACCTCGGTAACGGTCATGCCAGTGATGCCGATTTCCGACAGCGCCTCGCGCACGTCGTCCAGTTTAAAGGGTTTGATAATGGCTTCGACCTTTTTCATATCGTCGTTTTCCTTTTGCGGTTAGTGCGACACGGGCGCGGCGGGCGGCGCGGTTTTCATGCCCTAGCCTCTCGGGCACATGATAGCCGTTTTTTTGAAACAGGAAACCCGCACACTCAGCCTCAATGAGCGAATTGCGGCCGATTGCGATAACCGCTGGTAATTGGATAACGCCGGTCACGGCCGAAGGCGCGGCGCGTCACCCGCACCCCCGGCGGCGCTTGGCGGCGTTTGTATTCGTTGCGATTGACCATGGCCACCACCCGCAGCACGGTGTCGCGCTCGAAACCGGCGGCGATGATCTCCTCCGGCGTCTTGTCCAGTTCCACGTACAGTTCCAGAATCGGATCCAGCACCTCATAGGGCGGCAGACTGTCTTGATCCTTTTGATCCGGCCGAAGCTCCGCGGAGGGCGGCCGCTCCAACACCCGCGGCGGGATCACCTTTGCTACGCCGTTACGATAACGCGCCAGTTGATAGACCATGGTCTTGGGCAAATCCTTGATGGGCGCGTAGCCGCCCGCCATATCGCCGTAGAGCGTGGCGTAGCCCACCGCCATCTCGCTCTTATTGCCGGTGGTCAGCAGAATCTTGCCCTTTTTATTGGAGATGGCCATCAGAATCACGCCGCGGCAACGGGCCTGGATATTCTCCTCGGTGGTGTCGGGCGCGGTGCCCGCCAGCTCCTCTTGCAAACTGTCGAGAAAGGTATTGAAGGCGGGCTCGATGGAAATGACGCGATAGTCTACGCCCAAGCTCCGCGCCTCCGCCTGCGCGTCGTCCAAACTCATTTGCGCGGTGTAACGCGAGGGCATCATCACCGCCTCCACCCGCTCCGCGCCGATGGCGTCCACCGCGATGGCCAAGGTGAGGGCCGAATCGATGCCGCCCGACAGGCCAATCACCGCGCCGCCAAAGCCGTTCTTCTCGATGTAGTCGCGCACGCCCAGCACCAGCGCATGGTAGATACTTTCCGGTTCGGGTAAGTGAGGATGCAGCATGCCCGACCGTGGCACCGGCAGGCCGTCGATGATATCGAACTCCACCAGATAAACATCTTCGACGAAGGGCTGGCCGCGCAAGACCACTTGTCCTTCGGCGTTCATCACCATGGACTCGCCGTCGAACACCAATTCGTCCTGCCCGCCCACTTGATTGACATAAACGATGGGCATGGCCGCCTCGGCCAGACGCTGACGCAACACCGCCTCGCGCTCGCCGCCCTTGCGCGCGTGAAACGGCGAGGCATTGAGATTGAACATCAGCGCCGCGCCCGCCGCCTTGGCCTGCACCGTGGGGCCGGGATGCCACAGATCCTCGCACACGGTGAAGGCCACCGGCACGCCGCGAATCTCCGCCACTACCGCCGCCTGCCCGGGCACGAAGTAACGCTTTTCGTCGAACACGCTGTAATTGGGCAGATGCTGTTTATGATAAGTGGCGATGACCTGCCCCTCGCGCAGCAGCGACACGCTGTTATGCAAGCCCGCGGCATCGGGGCAAGGGTAACCCAGCACCACGTCGATGCCGGTGACCTGTTGCTTGAGTTCTTCCAAGCCACGCAAGACCTGGCGGTGGAGGCCGGGGCGCAGCAATAAATCCTCCGGCGGATAACCGGTGAGCGCGAGCTCGGGAAAGACGATGACATCGGCCTTGAGTTCATCGCGCGCGCGCGCCGCCGCCGCCGCGATCTTGGCGACATTGCCCGGGACATCGCCCACCAGTAAATTCAGCTGGGCCATCGCTACGCGTAAATGCTGCGTCATTCGCCTACCGCTCCGCCCCTACCCATTCGCCCTGAAAGAAAAGACTGAAATGGGATAAAAACCAGTTCGAATCACGCCTCTCACCCTGCCCACTCTCACAGCGAGAGTTTTCTAAAATTCATTACGCGGGAAAATAAACGCCACTGCCGCAAACCATCCGTAATCACGCGAGCATCATGGCCTCTCACGCTTAACCTCGCCACATCAGACTGGACATCGAGTCCTCTCTTGGCTGAGGTCGCCACAACGATCCGGACCGGAATCAGCCCGTGAAAAACTCCAGCATCTTGCTGCCGATGTCCGCCGGCGAATAGGCCACGCTCACCCCCGCCGCTTCCAGCGCCGCGATTTTATCCTTCGCCCGGCCCTTGCCGCCGGCGATAATAGCGCCGGCGTGGCCCATGCGTTTGCCCGGCGGCGCGGTGACGCCGGCGATATAGGCCACCACGGGCTTGCGCACATTGGCGCGGATATAATCGGCCGCCTCTTCCTCGGCGGTGCCGCCGATCTCGCCGACCATGACGATGCCCTTGGTCTGCCGGTCTTGCTCGAAGAGCTTGAGACAATCGATGAAGTTGGTGCCTTGGATAGGATCGCCGCCGATGCCGACGCAGGTGCTCTGCCCCAGGCCGTTGCTCGTGGTTTGATGCACGGCTTCATAGGTTAAAGTACCGGAGCGTGACACGATGCCGATGCTGCCTTTTTTGTGAATAGCGCCGGGCATGATGCCGATCTTGCACTCGCCGGGAGTGATGACACCCGGGCAGTTGGGGCCGATGAGGCGGGCGTCGTAATAACGCAGTGCCGCCTTCACCTTGAGCATATCCACTACCGGAATGCCCTCGGTGATGCAAACGATGGTTCCGATGCCCGCGTCCGCCGCTTCCAAAATCGCATCCGCGGCATAGGGCGCGGGCACGTAAATCATGGTGGCATCGGCCTGCGTCGCCTTCACCGCGTCGGCCACGGTGTCAAACACGGGACGATCGAGATGCGTCTGCCCGCCTTTGCCCGGCGTCACCCCGCCGACGAAGACCGTGCCATAATCGATGGCCTGCTGCGAATGAAAGGTGCCCTGCTTGCCGGTGAAGCCCTGGCAGATCACCCGCGTGTTTTTATTGATGAGTATCGCCATGGTTTAAACCCCCGCCGCCAGTTTTACCACCGTCGCCGCGGCGGCGCTCAAATCATCGGCGGCGGTAATGGCCAAGCCGCTGTCCTTCAACATGGCCTTGCCCTTGTCGACATTCGTGCCTTGCAGCCGCACCACCACCGGCACCGCCACATGCACCTCCTGCACCGCCTTGATGATGCCCTCGGCGATGAGGTCGCAGCGCACGATGCCGCCGAAGATGTTCACCAGCACCGCCTTTACTTTTTTGTCGGAGAGAATCAGCTTGAAGGCCTCGGCCACGCGCTCGGCGGTGGTGCCGCCGCCGACATCGAGAAAATTGGCCGGCTCGCCACCGTGCAGTTTGATGATGTCCATGGTCGCCATGGCCAGACCGGCGCCGTTGACCATGCAGGCGATGCTGCCATCAAGGGGCACGTAATTGAGGCCATGCTTCTCGGCCTCCAGCTCCATTGCGTTTTCCTGGCTAATATCTTTCAGCGCCGCGATATCGGGGTGGCGGAACAGGGCGTTGTCGTCGAAATTGAGCTTGGCATCCACCGCCAGCAACTCGCCCTTATCGGTGACCACCAGCGGGTTGATCTCCACCAGGCTCACATCTTTTTCCATGAACAAACGATAAAGTCCGTTCATCACCACGCTCAAGGCGGCGAACTGGCTCAGCTCCAATTTCAGCGCGAAGCCCGCTTGGCGCACTTGATATTGTTGCAGGCCGACAATGGGATCGACGGCGAGGGTGAGGATTTGATCGGGCTGGGTGGCGGCGACATGTTCGATGTCCATGCCGCCCATGCTGGAGACCATGAACACCACGCGCTCGCGCGCCCGGTCGATCACCGCGCCCAAATACAACTCGCGCGCCACCTGCGACACCGGCTCGATCAAGACGTGATGTATGGGCAGACCCGCCGGCGGCGTTTGATGGGTAACGAGGTGGCTACCCAAGAGCGCCGTCGCCGCCGCCTCGACTTCGTTCAAACCTTTAACCCGCTTGACCCCGCCCGCCTTGCCGCGCCCGCCTGCATGGACTTGGGCCTTGACCACCCACTCCTCGCCGCCGAGCCGGCTGGCGGCTTCACGCGCGGCCTCCACGCTGTCCGCCACGCCGCCGTGCGGTACGGCGATCCCGTAAGCAGCGAAGAGCTGCTTGGCTTGAAACTCATGTAAATTCATTCACTCAGCCCCAGCTTGTTATTGTCACGTCTTAAGTTTGGCGGACAAGCGGGCAAGCCCTTTAGGGGACAGCCCTCCTTGGCGTCTTGAGCCTCCCGCTTAAAACGGGATGTCGTCGTCGAAATCACCCGCTGGGGCGGGCGACTGATTGCCTGCGGACCCTTTTTCTTTTTGCCAGTTGCCGCCCTCGTTGTCGCGGCCCGCCGGGGCGCCGCCACCCGCGCCGCGGCTGTCGAGCATCTGCATCTCGGCGGCGACGATCTCGGTGGTGTAGCGGTCCTGGCCGTTCTTGTCCTGCCACTTGCGCGTGCGCAGCGAGCCTTCGACGTAGACCTTGGAGCCTTTCTTCAGATACTCACCCGCGATCTCGGCCAGGCGGTTGAAGAACACCACGTTATGCCATTCAGTGCGTTCCTGGTTCTCGCCGCTCTGCTTGTCCTTCCAGCTCTCGCTGGTGGCGACGGTGACATTAGCCACCGCGCCGCCGCTGGGCATGTAGCGCACTTCCGGGTCTTTGCCTAAATTGCCGATGAGAATAACTTTATTTACGCCTCTTGCCATGGTGATCACCCCGTTTGCTTGTGACGGCCGCCCGGGCGGCGCCGTTTCTCAATTTACCTTGATCTGCTCCGCGCGGCTGCGCGCGGCCCTAGTTTACGACTCGGCCGTGGAAAACTCACGCAACGCGTCCGCGTCGAGGATTTTCTTATCCACCTTGAGATAAGCCGCCTTATCTTCCACGATCACTACCGCCTCGGCCACCCCGGGAATACTCAGTAAGCGCTGGGCCAGCAGCTCCGCCTCGGAGGGACTGATGGCACCCACGTGCAATAGCTGACTGGACAGATAGCGGGGCTGCCGCATGGTGGCGGCCAAGATCAGCCAAGCCAGGCCCACCAGCGCACACAGACCAAACACCGCGCCGATACCGGCCGCGCCGTAAAGCCAGCCACCCAGCGCCCCGCCGCAAAAGGCGCCGAAGAATTGCGAACTGGTGTAGACCCCCATGGCCGTGCCTTTCTTGTCCGGCGGGGTGATCTTGGCCACCAGCGAGGGCAAGGTGGCCTCGAGCAGATTGAAGGCGATGAAGAACAACAACAGGCCGGCCACCAAGCCCGTAAGGCTTTGCCAGCCGCTCATCAATACCAGCTCGGCGGCGATCAGCAGGCCGACGGCGCCGACGAAGATCTGTTTCATCTTGCGCTTTTTCTCGGCGATGATGACGAAGGGCACCATCACCACCAGCGCCACCAGCATCACCCCC
Organism: uncultured Gammaproteobacteria bacterium; assembly: GCA_947259075.1. Taxonomy (GTDB): domain Bacteria; phylum Pseudomonadota; class Gammaproteobacteria; order DRLM01; family DRLM01; genus CAKKSB01. The sequence goes on from CAMYKQ010000042.1 coordinate 64,807, forward strand.
AGATACACCCACCAATGGTGATCCAGCGCCAGACCGGCGTGATCGCGCAAGGCGATGGGGGTGACGACGAAACTGGCGGTCAGCAACATGTGCAGGGCGAAGGAGCCGAAATCGAGGCGGAGTAACTCGGGGTTGCGCAACACCGTGCTGAAATAGGCGGGCACGGCCTGCGCGTCACGATGCAAACGGCTTTCCACTGGCTGCGGCACCCACAAATACAAGACCGCGATCGCACCCAAGCCCAGCAGCGCCGTCGCCCAAAAAATACCGGGCACGCCTATCCATTTACTCAACAGGGGTCCGAGAATCAGCGCCACGGTGAAAGACATGCCGATGCTAGCGCCGATGGTGGCCATGGATTTGACCCGGTGTTCCTCGCGGGTCAGATCCGCCGCCAAGGCCATTACCACCGCGGCGATGGCGCCGCCGCCCTGCAAGGCCCGGCCGAGGATGACGCCCCAGATCGAATCGGCCAGCGCCGCCACCACGCTGCCGATCGCAAAGATAATCAAGCCGGCGACGATCACCGGCTTGCGGCCGAATTTATCGGAAACCATGCCGAAGGGAATGCCCAGCACCGCCTGCAGCAAACCGTAAATGCCGATGGCCAGACCCATCAAGGCGGGCGTGGCCCCCTCCAAGTCCTGCGCGTACAGGGCGAACACCGGCAGGATCATGAACAGGCCCAGCATGCGGGTGGAAAAAATAGCGGCCAGCGACAGGGTGGCGCGGCGCTCATTGGGGGTCATATTATCGTTGGTCACGCAGGGTTCTCGTTTTTGCCTCGTCACGCGAAGGGGGGGTATAGTAGCAGGTTGCATCATGAGCGGGAAATTAGGATGGACAGTATTCGGATACGCGGCGCACGCACGCACAACTTAAAAAACATCGACTTAGATATACCGCGGGACAAACTCATCGTCATCACCGGCCTCTCCGGTTCGGGCAAGTCCTCGCTGGCCTTCGACACCATCTACGCCGAGGGCCAAAGACGCTATGTCGAGTCGCTGTCGAGCTACGCCCGCCAATTTCTCTCGATGATGGAAAAGCCCGATGTCGATCACATCGAGGGCCTGTCGCCCGCCATCTCCATCGAGCAGAAATCCACCTCGCACAACCCCCGCTCCACCGTCGGCACGGTAACGGAGATCTACGACTATCTGCGTCTGCTCTTCGCCCGCGCCGGCGAGCCGCGCTGTCCCGAACACGACACCGTGCTCGAAGCCCAGACCGTCAGCCAGATGGTCGATCACGTGCTGGCCCTGCCCGAAGGCAGCAAGCTCATGCTGCTCGCCCCGGTGGTGCAAGACCGCAAGGGCGAGCACCACAAACTGCTCGACGACTTGCGCGCCCAAGGCTATGTGCGCGCGCGCATCAACGGCGAGGTGATCGAACTGGACGCGGCGCCGAAACTCGATTTGCGTAAAAAGCACCGCATCGAAGTGGTAGTGGACCGCTTCAAGGTGCGCGCCGATGTGCAACAGCGCCTGGCCGATTCCTTCGAGACCGCCCTGAACTTGGGCGAAGGTTTAGCGCGAGTGGCCTTCATCGACCAACCCGCGCGCGAGGAACTGGTGTTCTCCGCCAAGTTCGCCTGCGCCCTCTGCGGCTATAGCCTGGCGGAATTGGAACCGCGCCTATTCTCTTTCAACAACCCGGCCGGCGCCTGCCCCACTTGCGACGGCTTGGGCGTGCGGCAGTTCTTCGACCCCGCGCGCGTCGTCATCGATGCCAGTTTAAGCTTGGCCGGCGGCGCCATTCGCGGCTGGGACCGGCGCAACGTCTATTATTTTCATATGCTGCAATCGCTCGCGCGTCATTACCGCTTCGACGTGGAGGACCCGTTTGAGGCGGTGCCGGCGAAGATACGTCAAGTGATCCTGTACGGCAGCGGCGAAGACGAGATCGAATTCGTTTACATCAACGAACGCGGCACCAAGACCCGCCGCAAACATCCCTTCGAAGGCATCATTCCCAATATGGAGCGCCGCTACCGCGAGACCGAATCCAACGCGGTGCGCGAAGAGCTGGCGAAATACCTCAGCCAGCAAGCCTGCCCCAGTTGCGCGGGCACGCGCTTGCGCATCGAGGCGCGCCATGTCTACCTCGCCGGGCGCACCCTGCCCGAAGCGGCGGCCATGTCCATAGAAAACGCCCATCAATTTTTTCATAACTTGATCTTGCCCGGCCGCCGCGGCGAGATCGCCGCCAAAATTTTGCGCGAGGTCGGCGAACGCCTGAGTTTTTTACGCAACGTCGGTCTCGACTACCTCACTCTCGACCGCAGCGCCGACACCCTCTCCGGCGGCGAGGCGCAACGCATCCGTTTGGCCAGCCAGATCGGCGCGGGTTTAGTGGGCGTGATGTATGTACTCGATGAACCCTCCATCGGCCTGCACCAACGCGACAATCAACGCCTGCTCGACACCCTGCGGCATCTGCGCGGCCTCGGCAATACCGTGATCGTGGTCGAACACGACGAAGACGCCATCCGCGCCGCCGATCACGTCATCGACATGGGCCCCGGCGCCGGGGTGCACGGCGGGCGCATCGTCGCCCAAGGCACGCCGCAGGCGGTGATCGCCAATCCCGCCTCGCTCACCGGCCAATATCTCAACGGCCAGCTCGGCATCGCCGTGCCGCGGGACCGCGTTCCCAACGATCCCGCGCGCCAATTAAACATCCGCGGCGCCAGCGGCAATAATTTGAAAGGCGTCAACGCCGACCTGCCCCTGGGCTTGATGACCTGCGTCACCGGCGTCTCCGGCTCGGGCAAATCCACGCTGGTCAACGACACGCTGTATCGCCACGCCGCGCGCGTCATCAATGGCAACAGCGAAGAAGCGGCGCCCTGCGCCGAGATCATCGGCCTCGAACAATTCGACAAGGTCATCAACATCGACCAGAGCCCCATCGGCCGCACCCCGCGCTCCAATCCGGCGACCTACACCGGTTTATTCACGCCCATCCGCGACCTGTTCGCCGGCACGCAAGAGGCGCGCGCGCGCGGCTACGGCCCCGGCCGTTTCAGCTTCAACGTCAAAGGCGGCCGCTGCGAGGCCTGCCAGGGTGACGGTGTCATCAAAGTCGAAATGCATTTTCTGCCGGACATCTACGTCGCCTGCGACGTCTGCAAGGGCAAACGCTACAATCGCGAAACCTTGGAGATTCGTTTTAAAGGCAAAACCATTTTTGAAGTGCTGGACATGACCGTGGAAGACGCGCTGGTCTTTTTCGACGCCGTGCCCATGGTGAGAAATAAATTACAGACCTTGATGGACGTCGGACTCTCTTACATCCGCCTCGGCCAGAACGCCACCACCCTGTCCGGCGGCGAGGCGCAACGCGTCAAGCTGTCACGCGAACTCTCCAAACGCGGCACCGGCAGCACGCTGTACATCCTCGACGAGCCCACCACCGGCCTGCATTTCCACGATATTCAACAATTGCTGGAGGTGTTGCACCGTTTGCGCGATCAAGGCAATACCATCGTCATCATCGAGCATAATCTTGATGTGATTAAAACAGCCGACTGGCTCATCGATCTCGGCCCCGAGGGCGGCGATAAGGGCGGCGAGATTCTCATCAGCGGCACGCCGGAAGACGTGGCGGGGCATGAAGCCTCTTACACCGGCCGGTTTTTGGCGCTAACGCTAGCGCACGCATCCGGCACGCCGGGGAAGAAATACGCAAAGCAATAGCCGGCGTTTTTATCGAACCGCCCCAAACGCAAACGCGCCGGATACCTTACGGTATCCGGCGCGTTCGTGCCTGTGAAAGCGAACTCGATTACAAGGTTTTGCACACCGTGTAGAAGGTGGCGCCATCGTCCGTGTAAGTGGTGGCCGGCGTCGTGCCCGCGGGTTCAGCGTTATTGATACCCTGCACGCCCCGGACTTGACCGCTGTTGGGCAATCCGTCATCGAATGCCGCATCGATCGCGCCCGCAGACTTACCCGGCAAGCTGCCGGCACAGAGGATATGCCCACTCAAACCCAGACCCCAGGCGGCGGTGGTATTACTGATACCAATCTGACCGTTGTAGGCGTGCGTGGGATTGGCGCGACCACCCGCATTGGCCGCGGTACCGGCGGGATTGCCTTTGACCAGACCGGAGTAGCGCAAATGCTGCCACAGATATTGGTTCTCATTATTGCCAGCCGCGAAGGCGTTCGCGTTGACCAATGCACCATTACCATTTCCCGCTACGGCGTCGGTCCAACCTCGAGACGCGGCATTGATATCATCACCCGGCATCGCGGCGTATCGATCCTGATAGGCATAAAACGCTGCGGTAATACCATCGAAATCATTGCGCAGGTTTTTGATCTTGGCGTTCTCGATCATTTCCTGTCCCTTGAGCACGCCGCCGAGCAGCAGCCCGATTATCACCAACACGATGGCGATTTCGATCAGGGTAAAGCCGGCCTGATTGCGCGAGATATTCATTTCATTCACTCCCTATGTCGTTCCTGGTCCAGCTCGCTAGCGCGTCGCCTCCAACTGCCGCCGCACACCCGTCTATGAGCCGATATCGAAAGGGTTATCGGTAATCAAGTCCGGGAGCTTTAGTAATATTCGAGGAAATTTAAGCGACCACCGCTAAGGCCATTTGCCGGTCCCGGCCAGGCGATTGAGCAAGGTGTTCTTCGACAGCGTCACCAGCAAGTCGTCGTAGCTGTTATCGAGGTAGGGGTTCTGAATATAGATGGCATTGGGCGCGCCGGGATTAGTGCAGTCGGCCGAGGTGTTGACGATCAAATTGGCATCGTTCTCGCCGTTGGGCAGGCCGTCCTTGCCGCAGGAAAAAATAATCGCGGCGGGCGCATCGGGGTCCGCCGCGCTCAGCGCGCCGCCGGCCCAATCGCGCACGCTTAGCCCACCTGTCGTATTGGGCGGATCAGGGATGCTGGTGGTGAAAGCGTTGTTGGCACGATACCGCATACGCCGGTGCCAGGCATCTTCGCGGCCCACCCCCAGAGTGGCCCAGGGCAGATCGCCCTCGATATTCACGCAAGGGCTGTCCTCCACCCCGTCGCCGCTGGTGTCGGGGCAAGGCAGACGACGGTAGGCGACGGCGAAACCCAGCAGGGCCTCACTGACATCTTGCAGCGTGCGTTGCGTATCCTTGCGTCTGCCATTTTCCATTTGGCTGGACAAGGGCATCAGCATGCCGCCCAATAAGAGACCGACGATGAGCAGCACCACGGCCATTTCGATCAAGGTGAATCCGGCATGCAGCGCGGGCCGCCGCGGCGTTTTTAAAGAGTTCAATTGCACGTCACACCACCATCCACGCAAAACACCCGGTCATTGAAGGACGCCGAGTCCGGCTGATTCTCGAAGGCCAGATCGCCGTTGGCGTTATCCCCTTCCAGATAATTGGCGACCGCGCCCTTGTTCGCATTAGTCACTCGCGCTTGCCCGGCTAGCGCGCGGCCCGCGAACAGGACATGCGCACGGTAATTCCCGCCGCCGTTTAAAGTCAGACAAGCCGGGCACACGGCGGCACTGCCGGGCCGGTAGCCGGGCGCGACTTGATAAAAAATCTGTTCCCGCCAACTGTTCCAATACGGCAGAGCGGTAAAACACGTGGCTGGCTGCCAGCCGGCTTGCATCGCCGCATCGGGCACGCCCGGGCTGGCCTCGATATTCAGCGTCAATGGAATCCGGCCGAAACCCGCGCCGTAATCGCCGGTGTAATCGGGCGCCGCACCGCCGTTCAACACCGCGGCCCACGGGTACTTGCCGCCCGAGGCCGCCGCATAGGCATCGAGACAGGCGCGGGCGTCGCGCTCAACTCGGCGCGCAACCGCATTCTCAACGTGCGTCATGAATTCATCGATGGTGACGTAGAGCAAACGATCATTGAAATTACTCCCGGCCGTGGCGGCGATGAAGCTCTGATCGGTGTCGGCGTTGTTATGAGCTGTTGCCCCCAGCGTCATGCTGTCCAGATAATTCGCCGCCGCCGGCGCGGCCGCGCCGCGATTTTGTCCCGGCAGCACACGCCCCGGCGCCATCAACACGAAGGCGACGCGATTGGAGAGCAGCGCGCCCTTCTCGTCGAACACCGTGATCCAGCCCGTGTTCAATTGAGTAAGATCGGAATTGATGGTGGGGTAGGCTAGGTTGTAAACGAGATTACGACTCACCGCATACCACGGCGTCTCGCCGCTTTCATCCCGCAGACGGCCACCCAAACCGCCGCGTGGATCAATGCAGGGCGCGGGATAATTAGCCCAGGGCAATTTGCCCAGCAAATGCGTATTATTGACCGCACCCGCGGGACAATCCGCGGCGCCATCGTAATTACCGTCGGCGTTACGATCGGGAAAAGGCAATAAGCCGGGCCGCTGCGGATGCGTCAAGGACCAACCCATAACCAGCTCCTTCGCCTCCGCTAAAACCCGCATGGTCTGCGCGTCACGCTCCCTGCTCAGCGAGCTGCTATTCAACTGCGAAAGCAAAAAACCAATGGCACCCAACACCATCACGACAAACATCACCAGCAATGCCGCGCCATTCTGGGACGGAATTCGGCATATTTTGCGCGTCAAGCTCATTTGACGCCATCATTACGTTCAGCGGCGCGCGCCGTCGATTGGTCTTCAACCCGGCCACTTTTCCGCTCCAAAACCTGCCCCGGCCGTATGCGCACCCGGCGCTGCTCATCAATAAGATCCATGGTCACGCGATTGTCTTCATCCGCGCCGCCGCGTATGCGTATGCCTTGTTGTTTATCAAGCTCGCCGGACGGGACGCCATTGATCCAAATCACCTGTCTACCATCATCACTCCGTAACACGCCATTGAGCGTAATTGAGGGCTGTGGCTTATCATCATTTGCTAGCGGCTGTTCGGCTTTTGCTCTGCCAGTCACGGGTTGTAGTGCATCATGAAGGCGAAGCACATCCAGCTTGACACGTTCCGCTGGCGTTGAAAATAAACGCTCAAGGCCCGCCGCCATAGATTGCTGAGAAAAACTCATCAATAAAATACAAGCCGCGGCGCAATAATGCGGAAATGAATTCGTCACCCGAATACTCATGCGTCTTGCTCTCCCGCCTGAGTTTTTATAGTAAACAAGCGCAGCTCACACTCTGCATTAATATTAGCTTGATCCTGAATGTAGCTGAATATTTCTACATTACGCCTCAGCATACAACTTTCAACATTAAATAAGCCTGGCACTTTCTTCTGCAAAGCCGAGATCAAGCGCAACAAATCCTCCTCGTGCAAGAGTCCGATGGTCAATTTGACATGACTGGCCATCAATACCAATTCTCCGCCGCCATCAACATTCAATTGATACATCGGCTCTTGCGGTAATACTTGATAACGCAGGCTTGGCAATTTCAACTCAGAAACACTGGCATCCAAAGCGCCTATCAAATCCAAACGCCGCTCGTCACCGACAAGACCCTCTCTGACCAAAACTTCATAGCGCGGCAAATAATCTTTAACGATATTTTTATCTTCCTTCGCTTTTCGGTATTCCACGCTCAAACCGTCGCGCTTGGCTAGAGAATTAGCATATTCGTCTTCCATATGTGAAAGGTAAAAATAACTTGATAGAAACAAAATAAAACCGACTGCCGTCGCCGAAAGTGCGGCCATTATATTATATTTAAGATAATTAAAATCTATCTCAAATTTCATCGCCACTCGCTTCCATGACGACAGTTAACTCGAACGCAGGTTCTTCCGAATAAACTTTAATTCCCGCGTCACCATTTAAAACTTCATTCGGATTTATGTTTACTGGCATTTTCACCGATTCTATCGCTACGAAGCCTGGTAGGCTCCGCAAAACCGCCATAAATTTATCTACTATCGAAAAGGCCTCGCGCAAGTCACCGCTGAATTGACTGAGCCTGCCTTTGAGAATTGCAATCTGACGATGTGGTCCATCAATATTATTAGCATTGCCTTCACTCGCCTGAACTTCATCCCGCGAAGAATTATCCCAGATAATCTCATCCAGATGAATGCGCGAATCCAGCTTCACACCCTTGCTCAAGGCAACCATCATCCGTCCCGGCCCGCTAGTGCCCCGCACCATCGAATCTCGGAGATCGACCACCGCCTTCATGTCCCGGGCGCTAACCGTCAGGGGCGGCAAGGCCGCGATTTCTCTTTTTTGTAAAACTTCCAAGCGCTCCATTTCCTGCTCAATAAAACTCATCTCACTTTTCATTTCGAGCGCTGAAAAAATATTACTCATCCCCATGACCACGCCCGCCATGGCGGCGCCGGCGCCAGCGGTCAAAAAACTACGCCGGATAATCCCATGTAAAAAATAACGTCGCTCCACCGTTCGCGCATAATTGGCGGCGGGCTGAGATCGTCCAGCCATATAAATAAATATTTCTTCACAAGCCTCCGGAGAAATTACATTTTTTAATCCTAGAGATCGGGATATTCTGGTAGTGTCTAGCACATGAAAATTAAGCAATCCATCACCATCCACTTGCTCATGCAATTCAGACAACCCTTCACTACCTACCACATATATATCCAACACCTCTGATGGATTCAGCAACTGCAGTCTATTCAAGTAACGCTGATTCTTCTCGGCTTCACTCTTAACATAGTCTGCGAAATTATTAATATCTGCCATATGGCAAGGTGAAAGCCGGCTAGCCTTGAGGCGTTTATCTGAGAAAAAACTCTGCCGCAACACGCCACCCTGGTGCCGGGTCAGAAGCAAGACGTTATTTGAATCCACAGCCAACATGCGCAATATAGATTCACCAAACATCGGTACGGAATAAATTCCTTTTAGAGAGACTTTATTATTATTAAGAATAGACAGCCAAGAATTAAGATGATCAGGATTGGTCAAAGCAGTAAATAGAACCTTGTCATCACGGCGATTAGAATTTTCGCGCCCGTGAACTTCCCCATGATAATAAGGCGTGCGCCTAAAGAGCTGCTCGGCGCGTCTTTGAAAGAGCTGTCTTTTCTCAGCCCCCGTCACATGAGGTAGGTTGATATTTCGGTATTCTTCCTCGATGACATCCATCAACACCAAGCTGACCTGATCGCGCCCGTCAGCCAGGTACCTCGATAATTCTTCTTGCCCTTCACTGCTAGAAGGGAAGCTTGCCAGCGATTGTGGCGCACGGCCCTTAAAACCGTACACTGTCAGGGCGCCAGAATTAATATAAAAAATTCTATCAACGCTCATGTCAGTTACTGATGTTGCCTATGATTTCATAAATAGGACCGAGAACCGACAGCATCACCCAACCCAGAATCAGACCAAGAAACACCGTCATGGCCGGCTCTATCATTGATTGCAGACGATCGATTGACTCCTTTACATCACGGTTGTAAAAATAACTGACATTACGCAAGGCCTCGTCTATTCCTCCAGTCTCCTCGCCCACTTTCAGCATCCGCAAAACCAAAGGCGGGAAAAGATTTACCGAGGCGATGCCATCGCTCATGCTTTTTCCTTCGGATATATGTTTCTCAGCCTCTCCTAAAGCTTGCGCAATAACTTTATTACCCGAGATGTCCCGTGTGATTTTCATGCTAGCCAGCACCGTAACGCCTGATGCGTATAACAAGGCAAAGTAAGTGGCGAAGCGGCTAAGTATAATTTTGCGAAGAATTGGGCCAATGATCCACAGACGCAGCTTAAACGCGTCAATATGGTATCTCACCCGCGCGGAACGTTTGGCGAGAATACGAAGCATGATGAAGAAAAGCATGGGTCCAAATAATATAACCGCCCAATAACTTATGATGAAATCTGATAAATTGACTAACAAACGCGTGTGTAGCGGCAATTCCTCCCCCATGTTTCCTATAAAAGACACTAGCTGGGGAACCAGATAAATCATCAAAAAGAAAACCACTCCCAATACCACCGCACCAACGAAGGCGGGATACATCACGATTTTTTTGGTATGCGCCGCAAGTTCGTCCTGCCACTTGAACGACTCGGTTAAATTACGAAATACCGCTGTCAAATCACCGCTCTGCTCACCAGCACGTATCAAATTTATGAATACTTCATCGAACATTTGTGAAAATTCACTCATCGCTTCTGATAGGGTCTTGCCTGCCTCGATTGCCGAAATCATCCCGGAGATGATTTCCTTGAGTCCCGGGTTATCCATGCTGCCACGAATATCACCCAAGCCTTCAAGAATAGGGACGCCAGCCCGGGTTAGCTGCTCCATATCGAAGCAAAATGAAATTATCTCGCGCCGAGTGATACGCCGCCTTCCAAAAAATACCCTGGCACGCTTCTCCATTTGACAGGTGATGAGCGACAAGCCCATGGATTGCACTCGCGACTCCAATTCTGGCTCGTTGGCGGCATCTAAACGGCCACGCAAGCGCTTTCCATTTCGGTCAATCGCGATATATTTGTACGAGTGGCTCATGCCACGCGGTCCGTCAGATCGACCACGCGTGACACTTCGTCTAAACTGGTCACGCCCTCTATAACCCGGCGCACGCCATCTTCGGCGAGGGGCACGAAACCCTTGGATATGATATGAGCGAATAATTCGCGCTGGCTGGCGCGACGCACCATCATTTCATCCATCTCTTTGTCTATACGCAACACTTCCATCAGAGAGATACGGCCCATATAGCCGCGATACTCACATTGTGCACAACCGCTAGCTTTATAAATCGTTAAATTATCACTTGATGCTAGACCTAGCAGGTATAATTCGATGCCTTCCGGCGTATAGGCTTGACGGCAATGAGGGCACAAACGACGGACTAATCTTTGCGCCACAACACCGATAATATTTCCAGACATCACTTCAGGCGTTACGCCAATATCAGTCAAGCGGGGAATGACGCCTAAAGCTGAGTTGGTATGCAAGGTGCTGTAGACTTGATGGCCCGTCATCGCGGCGCGGAAGGCCATCTTGGCGGTGTCTTCGTCACGAATTTCACCTACCAGAATAATATCCGGGTCCTGCCGCATCATTGAACGCACGCCATTGGCGAAATCCAATTTCACCGCTTCATTTACCGAGCTTTGCCGGATCATCGACATAGGATATTCAACGGGGTCTTCCAGCGTCATGATGTTGACCGACTCGCTATTGAGATAACCGAGCATGGAATACAGCGTGGTGGTTTTGCCGCTACCTGTCGGGCCGGTGACGAGAATGATTCCTTCAGGACGCGCCATCATCAGCTTGAGCGCTGACAGAGCCTCGCTAGTTAGACTCAATTTATCCAAAGGCACGATGCCGCGATCACGATCCAATACGCGCAACACGACATTCTCACCATGAGTCGTAGGTTGAGTCGAGACGCGGAAATCGATGGGCCTGCCCACTAAGGTCAGTGAAATTCTACCGTCCTGTGGTGCGCGCGTCTCGGCGATATTCATATCCGCCATCACCTTCACCCTCACTACAACGCCGGACCAATAACTCTTGTGCAGACTCTGTATTTGCCTTAAGACTCCATCGATGCGGTAACGGATACGCACGAATCCTTCTTCGGGTTCAAAATGCACATCAGATGCTCTACGTTTGACCGCTTCCGCCAGCAAGGCATCTACCAAGCGCACCAATGGATGACTGTAGGTCCCCACGCCCGATTGCAAACTCTGGTAATCAATCTCGCCGGTTTCGAGTTCGTGAAGTATTCCTTCCAACGATAACTCGTAGCCGTAAAACTGATCGATCACGGCGTCGATCTCCGCCTCGCTGGCCAATAAAGGACGCAGCTCCACGTCGCCGCCAAGCAAGGCGGCCGCTTGATCCAAGGCCACCACATCAAAGGTGTCAGCCATGGCCACGGTCATTATTTTCTGCTCAGCATCGTAACTAATAGGCAATAAGCGGTAACGGCGAGCCACCTCCTTGGGTACAAGCTTGATCGCTTTGTCATCCGGCACCACCTTGGTGAGATCGACACTCTCTTGATCCAATAATTCTCCGAGAGTGTCGCGCATCACCGCCTCGGTGACAAAACCGAGTCGTACTAAAATTTTTCCAAGAGGAAGGTTTTGCCGCTTCTGCTCAACCAGCGCGATGCGCAACTGGTCGGAAGTGACCAAGCCTTTATCAACCAGCAGGTCACCCAGACGAGGGGGTTTCTTAGCGGCGTTCGCGCTCACTGTACGTCTCGCGATAAATTATCGATGCGTTTATTGAGAGCGGCTGAATCGTACTGCACCGCGCCATGCGCGGCCGCGGCCAAAGCAAGGCGATAATAGGGCAAGGCAGAGGCGCCCTGCCCCAGCCGGTCAAGACTCACCGCCAAATTAAACACATAATCACCGTTGTCGGAATCATAATGATAGGCGTTGAAAAAGGCCTGTTGCGCCTCGGCCCAGCGTGATTGCGCGACATACAGACTTCCCAAGGCGAAATGCAGATGCGCCGCGGCCGGTTCTTGATCAATCAGAAATTTGAGCCGGCTTTCACTCTGCGTCAACGCGGTGTTGCCATCCATCGCCATCAAGCTGGCAATAGCCGCGCTGTCTTTAGGATTCAACTCCAGTAGGCGTGCGTACAGGCCACGCGCCTCATTCAGCCGCGCGCCGCGTTGCGCCACCGCGGCCAAACCCAGCAATGCGTCTCGATTATTTGCTTCGCGCCCTATCACCAAACGGTACTGCCGTTCAGCCTCATCCATACTCCCCGCCTGATAAGCCGCATACGCACGCCGCAATACCGTGTAGACCGGATCCGGCACCTGCTCTCTGACAATATGCAGCGGCGCTGGCGCGGTCAAAGGTGCGGGTGGCGGCGGCGATGGCATAACGGTCGAGGCAACAGCCGCCGTCTCAGCTACCAGCGCCGGCGAATTACTTTGGCTCACGGGCTTGGCCGCTGTCCGCACCGCGGGCGGACTCGGTGTGGGCGCCACTTCGTTCTCCACCACCTCGGCGGGCACCACTGAGGTATCCGCTTCCATCTCCGCCTCATCCCCACTTTGCTCCGCTGATTGCGCCACACCCGCCAGGCCAGTATCCAACTTATCGAGGACGGCGATAAGCTGATAAAAACCGAGCGCGGCAATCAATACCGCGATCAATCCAGCCGACCACCAAACCAGGCGCCGCCGCGATGCGGAGGGACGGCCCCTTCTAGGTGTGACGCGTGGTGGTGAGGGCGGGACGGGACGAGAATTTACCGGAGCCGGCGTTGGTGGCGGCGACTTCTTGACTTCATCTACAGGAATCTCCGGTGGCTCGGGAATGGTTTCACGTTCTATAAGGCTAGGCGTTTCGTCCAATAGTTTTTCTTGATCTTGCGGCAAGGGATCAAGCCTCGTTTCCTCGTGCGCGTGCATCTCCAATTCAAGATGAATCTCACCGGCCGGCGATGTGCTCTGCTCTTGAGGCTCCGGCTGGGAATCCACTGATTTCAAGTTGGGTGCTGGGGGTAAAACGGCTGCCGCCGCATTCACATTCACGGGGGACGGCACGGGGACATTCTGCGCGGGTTGCTGAGCATCACGCTTGGCTTGCTCAGCTTTTTTTAATGCCTCCATCAACAAACTCATGGCTTATCCTTTAATATCTAAGCCGGTCTTATTATGTGACGCTCCTTCATCCCGCAACGACCGCGCATCACCGCCGGGAAGATGCTTGCTTTGATCGTCGATCTTTAAACCGAGGGCCGCGCCTTTCACCACGGTCGGCCGCAAAAAAATCACCAGCTCGGTCTTGGTGAAGTCGTCGTCGCGGAAACTGAAGAGATGACCGATCCACGGCAGCGCCGACAGCAGCGGCACGCCCTGCTTGTTTTTGTCCGTCTTGTTTTGCATCAGACCGCCCATCACCACCATCTGGCCGCTGGCGACCTGCAGCAAGGACTCCATCTCCCGCACTTGGATCTCGGGAATCAAATTATCGAAATTCGATTGCGCCAGCCGCGGCGCCGGATCGGTGGCAAAACCGGTGATACGGGAAATCGTCGGGCGGATATTCAAGGTGACGTTATTATCGGGATTGACCTGCGGCGTCACGCTCATCACCATGCCCACCGGCACCGTGTGTATCGTGCTGATGTAAGTACGGCGCTCCGGCGTGGTGTCCGTGGCGTCTTGAATTTCCAGTTCGACGGTGAAGTAGACCTTTTCGTCCACCACTTTCAGCAACGCCGTTTGGTTATTGAGTGCCATGACCTTCGGACTCGACAGCACCTTCGCGTCGCCGAAGGACTCCAACATGCGCAGCGTGGCCGATACATTGCCCAGTTGCGACCCCACGTCGGTGTAATTGACGGCGAACGCCGGCGGCGCGCTCAGGGCCGAGCCGGCCAGGGTGGAAATGGCATTGAGTCCCTCCGTGCGCGCCAGGCTCTGCCAATCGACACCCGCCTGATAGCGGTCGCTCAATTCCACTTCGACGATGGTCATCTCGATCAAGACCTGGCGCAGGGCATTGCCCACCACTTGATCGAGGAAGGCTTGAATCTGTTCGTGCTGGCGCTGCGTGGCATTCACCGAGATCACCCCGCTGATCGAATTGACGATCACCGGCGACGCCTGATCCTGCGCGCCCGCCGCCGAGGTGCCACCGACGCCCAACAGGCCTTTGAGATTGGCTTCCACCATCTGCCAGAAATTATTATTGGAGATATTTTTTACCTTGGTGGAGGACACATTGCCCTGCTCCGTGGTCGCACCGCCCTCCCCGACGCTGCCGCCCGCGGTGGAAATCTGCGTCGCCACGCTGACCTCACCGGTACTCTCGCGCGACATGTTGACGTAATTGACTTGATAGCTGCGCCAGTAGGGCAGATCGGGGCCCACCACCAGATTGGGCCCGTCGAGCGTGTAACGCAGTGAAGCCTGTTTGGCGACGCGGTCGAGAATCTGCGGCAGGGTCTGATTCACCGCGTTCAAGCTCACCACGCCTTCAAGACCGGGATGCACGTCGACATTGAGTTTGGCGTCGCGCGCCAGTTCGAACAGCAGATCCTTGACCGACACTTCACTGACCACCACGGTGTAGGTTTCCAGCGGCGCCACCGCTTTGGGTTCGGGCAAGACCGGCGCTTGCGACACCGCGGAGGGAATGTCGTCTCGCTCGGGCGGCGGGGCCGTCAAGTGCCCCTCGGACAAACTCGGCGGGCGCGTCGCGGCGCAACCGGCCAGCCACAGCAGCACGGCGAGTAAGGGCAGGCTTAGCAACGCGCGGCCTGAGTGCTTATCCTGTTTTTGTTTCATGCCCCACCTGATTCATTCCTTTGTCCTGAGCGTGTTCTTGTGTTCCTTCCATCCATTCCGCATGCACTTGGTGCAGATTGCGCAAGAATGGCGAATGGCGCCGCAAGGGCGCCGGTAAATTCTCCAAGGCCGCTTGCGCCCCGGCATAGTCGGGGAAATCGCCGTACACGACCCCGTACATCGGCTTGCCACGCAGCTCGGCGCGGTAAATATAGAGCCTGTCCAAAACCTCGTTCATACCGGCTTGGCGTAAAAAACGCTCCATACCGGCCTCTTGATCGGCATCGCCCAGCAAAACCTGAATCGTGAAATGATTTTCATCCGCCCCGCGCAACCAAGCGCGCGTGGCGGCCAGGCGTGTTCGGAATAAATCAGCGTCATCATTCAGCACCTCCGCCCGCGCCTCCACGGCCACCCGCGGCTCGGCGCTCGGGCTGACGGCGGGCGCGAGGGATGATGCGGCGGCCGGTTTCGAATCGGGTATCGCGGGCATGGTCACCCCCTGTACCGAAACACCCAGCCAGCCGGCCGCGATGAGCGCCATCGCCAGCGCCGTGGTGATCGCAAAGGGATGTATGCCGCGCCGGCGCGGACCGAATTCGCAGTCACGCATCGCGGCCCACACATAACGCGCGCCAATACGTTGCACCCCGTCGGCATAAGCCGCCAGCATCGCCTTGTCGGCTAAAATATTGAGGCGGCGCATCAAGCCGTGCGAGGCGCGTTTGAGCATGCGTACCGCCAGCGCGCTGAATAGAGGCACGCCGCGGTATCCGGCCAAGCGCAGACGGAACATAAGATAATCGCCCACTTCCTCGCGGTTGAGCGGCGGTAGATACAAACTATTGGTGATGCGCTCCTTGATTTGGCGGACATGCGCCTTGGACAGCACCTCATCCAACTCGGGTTGGCCGAACAAGACCACTTGCAAGAGTTTTTCCTGACCGGTTTCCAAATTGGTCAGCAAGCGGATTTCCTCCAGCGTCTCCCAAGGCATGCACTGCGCCTCCTCGACGAAGACCGCCACCCGGCGCCCGCCGGCGTGCTGTTTCAGCAAATAGGCTTCGAGCTTTTTCATGACCTGGAAACGTTCGGTCTTGGCGCTGACCCGCAGCCCCAGTTCGATGGCGATGGCGTGTAATATCTCGCGCGGCGAGAGGCTGGGGTTCATCAAATAAACAATTTCCACCTCGCCGTGCAAACGCTCGCCGAGTAGGCGACACAACATGGTTTTACCGCTGCCCACTTCACCCACCACCTTGGTGATCGCCTCGCCGCGCTTGATCGCGTAGACCAGGGCATCGAGAATCGCGCCGCGTTCGCCGCCCGCGTAAAACGCGTCCGTATCGGGCGTGATCTTGTAGGGTGCCTGTGTCAAACCGAAATAATCGTAATAAGTCATAATCCCCGCCAACAATCCGTCATTTAATTGCGCTCAGCGACAGCAAACCGACACACAGGCACTGAGGAAGCGTTTTATACGGAATAAAGCTCCTTTATTCCTTAATTCATAAACACATTGAGCAAGCGCCATGCCAGCAAGTTACGGGGCTGGAGCTAGTCCTGTACCGGTAAAGTTGTGTGGCTGGGCAAACTACTGGGATACGCGAGTAAGCGCGCACGGTTACCTTAAAAAGATAAAGGCTAATTTCTTGTATGAAATGGAGCGCCACTACAGGCTTGAACCTAGCCACCACTGCGCTTATAGTCGGTAATCGTGAGGGGGGAAGGGGAAAGCAACCATCCCTGTTGTTGACACACTAAATATAAAAGAGTGGTATATGCATAAGTATCATCGTGCAGTATCGTGGCTTGGGCTTACAGGGATTACATTGGCGTTCAATGCCGGCGTTATAGCCGAACCTTCGCAAGAAGACGCGAGCACTCGCCCCGCCGAGTTTATTTATTCAGCGAATCAAGCCGCCCACAACGTGTCTGGTTATCGTGTTGACTCGCAAAGTGGCAGGCTAACCCCACTGCCAGGCTCACCCTATCAATCTGGGCATTTCCCAGTCAGCATTGTCTCTTCGCACGATGGCCGCTTCGTGTACGCCACCAACCAAGGTTCTAGCAGCGTCTCCGCCTACCACGTCAACGCCCAAAGTGGCGCTCTCGTAGCGATGCCCGGCGCGCCCTACGACGTGGGCGCCTATCCCGATGCGATCTCGATTACCCCGGATGACCAGTTCGTCTACATCGCCAGTGAAAATGATAATCTGATTACACCCTATCGCATCGATACGCTGACGGGTTCGCTCCAGCCCGCGGGAAAGCCGGCTGCCACCGGCGCGCACCCTATTTCCATCACGGTGTCACCCAACGGCCGCTTCGTCTTCGTCTCTAACTTCGACGGTGAATCGATCAACAGCTATCGTATTAACACAAGCGATGGCAGCCTCACCCCGGTCACCGTTGGCGCCAAAACCGATCCGCATCCGATCTATATCGCCGTGACCAAAGACAACCGCTACGCCTACATCGCCAACTACGGCACCGCCAGCGTCTCCGCCTTCCGCATCGATCCAGACACCGGCGCGCTCAACGAAATTCCCGGCTCACCCTTCATAGCCGGCTCGCAACCCTATTCAGTCACGGTGGACCCGAGCAACCGTTTTGTATATGTGGCCAACTGGGGCAGCCACAATGTCTCCGCCTTCACCTTGAATCAAGCAACCGGTGCACTCGCGGAAATCACTGGCTCACCCTACGCCACCCAATGGTTTCCTTATGCGGTAGTAGTCGACCCTCGCGATGAATTCGCCTACGTTGCCGATAACGGCAATGGCACCATCTCCGCCTTTCGCATCAACCCCGAATCCGGCGCACTGAACAAACTGCCCGGGTCACCTTTCGCGGCGGAATTGGGCCCTTACGCACTCACCATGAGTAGTGCCCACTCACGCTAGCCTGAGAGGCTCCAGGCACCTGACGATCTCTGAATTAACGACCCGCGCATGACGGCCTAATGAGAGTTGCAGCGTGATTGTGCTCGCCTCAAAAACGGCTCAAGATTCAACGCGACGGATGGACACGAATTTTTGCTTATCATCGAATTCAATTTCAAATACACCTTCCACCCCCTCATGGGTCACAAAGCGTTGTAACACACCAGCCGGTATTTGCAGGCTACGTCCATCAAAACCGTGCACCACTACCGCCCGCGCCCTTCCCTGGTAATAACTCAGGTAGAGATCGGCGGAAATATTTAGCGCAAAACGGGCGAGATGGGATGCGCGAGGCGGGTCACTCATGAGTACGGTTCCTAATTTTATTGCGATAAATTGATAGGCATCATCAAATCATCCATACCACTGAAATCTAAGTACGGTAGAATAAAAGCGACACTTCAATCACAACTATTAATTAAAGATCATGTCGCAATCCTGCACCAGTGCTCGCCGCCGTGTCATAATAGCCGCTCCTCATCGTAATTTACGTGACTCTATCGCCCACACTGACTCGGCATTACCATATCGGCCCACACTTGTGCGACGATGGCATCGACTCTACACTCCAAACTCAAATGTTCCTCGCACATGCTCTAGGAGATAATTTGCCATGGCCAAAACTTCATCCACCATGCTGGATATCGGTACCCTTGCCCCCAACTTTCGTCTGCCCGACACTCAAGGCCGTTTAATTTCATTGGATGACTTTACTCAAGCCCCCGCCTTACTGGTTATATTCATGTGCAATCATTGTCCCTATGTGAAACATCTTCGCGAGGCATTGGCTGACTTCGCGCGCGAGTATCAAAATAAGGGATTGGCCATCGTCGCGATCAACGCAAACGACGCTGAAAAATACCCGGATGACAGTCCACAAAAAATGGTCGATGAAGTCGCCGAGGCTGGTTATATTTTTCCTTATCTCTACGATGCAAGCCAGGCGGTCGCGAAGGCTTATCGAGCCGCCTGCACACCTGACTTCTTTTTATTCGATAAAGACGCCAAGCTGGTATATCGCGGTCAATTCGACGATAGCCGCCCCGGCAACAATGCACCGGTCACTGGGAAAGACCTACGCGCGGCAGTGGACGCCGTGTTAACTGGAAAAGCTGTCAGCGCGGAACAAATTCCGAGTCTAGGTTGCAATATCAAATGGAGAGCGGGAGAGGAACCGGATTATTTTTGAGCGAGGAACGCGGCAAGAGCGTTACATATTAGCAACGCGATTGGCCTCGTTAGTAAATTTGCCGTTGAAGGGCTCGACCACATTAGCCAAATAGCGCTCGACACGCCGTACATATCTGAATTTGGATGGATCCACAACGCGTTTCGCCGCGTTCGGCCCCACGTTATATGCGACCAAGGCTTGGTAATCGCTATCGAATCTCTTGCGTAGATATTTTAAGTACGCTGAGGCGATACGAATATTGAATTCGTCATCGGAGATTAAACGGGCGATTAATTGCTCATCAGTACGGAAATGGCCAAACTTCGGTTTATGACGCAATACATCCCGAGCTGCCGAAACCTTAACCTGCATCACGCCATAAGAGCGTTTACCCAACGGCGCCGACATATGGCCCAAACGCCCCAGTTGCCCAGCAATGGTTTCTTGCATCAACACTGCTTGCAAAAATTTGGCGTGTGACTCCCTACCATCTTCGTAACCAATCTTAAAAGTCAGGCTAAGCAGGTCCAACTGCTCGCCGGTCAACCATGCCTTACCCAAAGGATTCCACAAACTCTCTCCCTTGTCGTGACTAGTGGATACCACGCTAAATTCACGGAAACTGGGAAGCCACGAGGTATCAAAAAAAGCACGGGAGACCGCAGGCGTATCACTGACCGTAATCATGGTGTCGTCCTCTGCATCCACCATGCAATGAAGCGTGAACACACTGTCCGCCGCAGGGGCATCCGGTATGGGCACGACAAGATTCGCCACTGCCACGGCGGTTACTATAGGCGCGGCAAATAACAACGCTTTCAGTCCACCATGAACATTGGGACGCGTATCAAGCTGCACATGTTGCTCGCACGGCACCACGGTCTCGCCTCCATCACTGCCAAATAATCAGTTTGTTGAGTTTGTGGTGGTTAGCCATGTCGCGAACAAGCGCGCTCCAGCCCATCTCCACCGTGAACAGCAGGTCAAGCCCGAGGGTACACCCGCCGGAAATGCCAACAATACGATCGTAACCCAGGACTCTTCTGCTACTATCCAGGGACACCCCCGGTTTGCATAATGGCATAAGGGGACATAATTGCCTCCGTAACGATTTGATTTTATTACGTCAGCGCAAATAGTGGGCTAATTATATCAGCCCCCACCGCAACGAGTACAGCCAAGCCCGCCAGGCGAACTGGCGCGGCAACTGGAATCATAGTCCGCGCGCATTATAATTAGGCGCCGTGAAGCTTTTATCACCGTTCGCCCCGTACCACACAAATCCGTATATGTAATGGCAACGCACCATTGATTTTGGCGCCATCACAACCAGTTAACTTACTTTAAATTTAAACCGGCCCTGCATGGGAAAATTAACCACGCCTTGCTGCTTGCGCAGAGCACGCAGATAGAGTTTGGCGGCACGAAACCCTTCACGGAACGAGAGTTTAAAATATTTTATCTGATCCAAATTTCCGCCTTTAATTCCGTGTTCAAACCCGGCTTCAAATACTTTTTTCTTGTACGAACGAGGTACCTTGACCCCTACCTCTTCGGGGGCGAGATGGCTATTTTTCATGGTACACAACCTCCTTCAAGAACCCATGCTCTTAAAGAGGTTGTCGGACCATAAGAACCTCACTTTAACGCTTCACAAAAACATCAGTAAAATGCCCATCACCAACATACTTTAACCGCGAATTAAACACTTAAGGTGCCAAAACCACCGCAAGCGGAATCATAACGCAACAATTCGCCCGAACCGATATCGAAATACCAGCCATGACAGCGTAAATAGCCTTGTGCGACACGCTCATTTATCCAAGGAAACGTCAGCAAATTCTGTATGGACGAACGTATCGCCGCCTGTTCGCAAAATCGGGCGCGGTCCTCCGGCGTTTGCAAAGCGCGATTATTGAGAGTGTCATTGCGCGCACCATCGGCGATACTCATCCATGACGCGACAAAATCCCGTGGCTGCGCGCCATCGCTGCCCTGCAATAGTGCTTGTATGCCCCCGCACTGGGCATGCCCAACCACGATAATGTGTTGTACGTTCAGACCACACACCGCGAACTCCAGCGCGGCACTGGTGCCATGATGACGTCCGTCCGGGTCGTAAGGGGGCACCAGATTGGCCACGTTGCGGATAATGAACAAGTCACCTGGCTCGCAATCCAAAATAATGGCTGGATCGACCCGCGAATCACAACAAGCCACGACCGCGACCGCGGGCGCCTGCCCTTTCTTCGCCAGCTTGGCGAACAGCTCAGGTTCTTGGTGAAAATATTGATCGCGAAAGCGCTTATAGCCCTCAAGCAATTTATCAACCGGATCCACTACCAACTCCTCCTGCGAAACAACCGGCATGATAATTGCGTTTGGCATAATGCGCCAGATGAACTAACGAAAATTTTCAAGTAATTGCTCATGGAAAAACAACTAAACCCAAATCAGTTGCAATCATGGCTTGTCTTTGCGGCCGATATCGCTACAATACCGCCCCCGATCGGACTCCCGCAACGCACACGCCCTTTCCGCAACATGCCGCCTCCACCACGATGCGAAAAGCCAGGTAGCAAACAAAATACTGGATATTGTATTCATGCGTTACCGGAATCATGAAGACCAGCGAGGGCTAAACATTTTCTTAAGTTTATTATCACACCAATATTGTGCGTAGTTACCATAGCCATGCGGTACGAAAGAGGTTCGAAATCATGAGCAGTAAGACACAACACCACTATCCATTATTTAATGACCTACCCATCAGCTTGAAGGCGCTCTACATCAATATTTTGCTGGTGATGGGAATTGGATATATTTTCGCGATGATTCAAATCTACGAAGTTCACGCGGGACGTGATGGCAAGCCCACTCTTTCTGTAGAAGATATTCGAATCGCCTACAGCGGCAGCAAATCCGACACGCGACTGGAGATCGCCCTTAAAGGCCCGATGAGCAGCATGCTTTCAGCACAAGAACGAAACATCATCGTGGAATGGGTAAGAAATGGCGGTAAAGAAGAAAACTACCAGTCACAAGTCCTGCCTATCATCGAAGCCCGCTGCCTGATGTGCCATGACGGATCCAATCCGCACATTCCAAGCCTGAAAAATTATTCTGACATAAAAAACGTCGCCCAACTTGATACAGGCGTCAGCATCGGCACTTTAGTACGCGTCTCGCATATTCATCTTTTCGGTCTAACCTTCATTTTTGGATTAATGGGTCTAATTTTCAGTCACGCGCATATGCGTAGCCAATTGTTGAAAACGGCAATAATCTGCATCCCCTTCGTCGCTATTTTTCTCGACATCGCTTCATGGTGGCTCACAAAAGTTTCCGGCCTCTTCGCGTACGTGGTTATTATCGGCGGTTCGCTCATGGGTCTAGCCTTTGCCGTGCAATGGCTTCTCAGTTTCTATCAAATAATATTTTCAAATCGTGCGGCCCGATTTAAGCAATAAACATTCAATCAATTATTCTGGGATTGCCAAAATGGGAATATAGCGGTCGCTCCATACTATGTTGGCGCCGAGTAAAACTGATCGCCTGTGATTATTGACAATTGACTACGCGTTTAGCGACGCAGCGCACTACATAACTGTGGATTAATAGACTCAACTGCGGCGCTACTGACCTTCTTTTTAGATTATTGGAATTGGCGGCCAGAATCAGAATTGGTGACTTCCTCCGCGGGCGCAGCCACTGTGATGCCCTCCTAAATTTAATGCAATCCTTGGCGGATGCACTGCTGCGCGGGTATGACATCCAGCGCCAAACAGCGTTGGCTCTAACTTGCCGACGGCCTCTGCGCCGTCCAGCACCTTCAACCACTTCATTTAAAAATTTTTCTTACGTTTCGCCCCGATTACTATTTTTTAGAGGGAACGAATAACCCTCAAGCATATCTTGATTCTTGATTAACTACGGGCTGACTTCTTACGCTATTTTCACGACTTGAACTGCTAAATCGCTTAAAAAATCAATTCAACCACGAAGATTAATTAACCATATTGACAGATACGGCATGCAGACCTTTAGGACCCGCTTCAACTTCATAGTTGACCTGCTGCCCCTCCGACAATGTCCGGAAACCATCACCTTGAATTGCACTAAAATGCACAAAGACGTCTTCACTGCCATCCTCAGGTGCAATGAATCCATAGCCTTTCGCGTTATTAAACCACTTCACGGTACCAGTACGCATAGCAAACTACCTCACCCCATCGTCATAGTTATTGCCCATCTACCAGGCTTGTAAAAACCCAATAAAACCCTCCCAACCTTCAGGGCATTTAGGAGTATAGTAAATCGACTATTCATACGCCATTGTAATAAACCCTAATTATTAGTATTTCGCTCTAATCTAATTAAGGAAACTTATTTCAAGGCCACGAGAATTGTAGAGAATTGTCAGCAAGTCAAAACGATGGTAGCTGATTTTTCCACAGTCACGCACACTATTAAGCACTGCCCCAATAGCGAAGCCCCAACACCTGAGGGATGCTATCAATATAATTGCGTTAAGTATGGGGCTTGCCTGGGCGAGCGGCATTAATCTATATGCGGCCATTCTTATGCTTGGCCTACTGGGTGCCACCGGCAATATTAACCTGCCTCCAGAGTTGGAAACTCTCACGGAACCTGCGGTATTAGTTGCGGCTAGCTTTATGTACTGCATGGAGTTTTTCGCCGATAAAATACCCGGCGTGGATAACGCTTGGGACGCGCTGCACACCTTTATCCGCATCCCTGCTGGCGCAGTGCTGGCAGCGGGCGCTGTAGGTGACGTCAACGTCGCCACCACGCTGGCCGCGGGCTTGGTGGGTGGTAGCATTACCGCCAGCACGCATGCCTATAAAGCAGGCAGCCGCGCCCTCATCAACGCCTCACCTGAACCGATTAGCAACGGGCTGACATCACTCACTGAAGACCTGATGGTCATCATGGGACTGTGGTCAGCACTGCATTACCCGGTCTTGTTTTTAATTCTACTCGGGTTCTTTTTTATGATATTGATCTGGTTATTGCCGAAACTGTGCCGGGGCATCCGTTCGCTGGCAAGCCGTATTATATCTTTCTTCGCTGGCGTAAAAAAACGCCGCCGAGCGCTGCATCAACACCAAATCCGGCCCTTTTGGTACAGCGCTCCGAACAAGATTGAAGGGTGATTCGGGACAGTACCGTAATCAGCAATAACGCGAAAAATATTTCTCACGCCACGCAAACACGCCATGGTTATTCCATCATCCATCAGTGTTGAAATGCACATGAAGGTCCAATCGAACGCTCACAGTCGTGCAGCGTCCATCAATAGCGATTTGACATGGGCGGCGGCGAGCACCCAAGAAATGACCTGGTGCGAATTACAGCTGACGCGCGAGAAGCAGCGCGTCTTCCCGGCCGTTGCGGGCGGGGTAATATCTTTTTCGAAGCCCTATTTCATTGAAGCCAAACTTCTCATACAAGCCGCGAGCGGCATCGTTGGATGGCCTTACCTCGAGAAACAACATTTCGGCGCCGAGCCGGCGGGCTTGTTCAATCACATCAACAAGCAGCATCCCCGCATAACCACGGCCGCGCGCTTCCGGGCACACGCATAGATTTAAAATATGTGCTTCACCCGCCCCCCCCGACATCACCGCATAACCGCGGGGCCGCCCCTCTTCCTCTAAAATACGGCAATAATATCCCGAGCGGATACAATCTCGAAAATTCACTTCGCTCCATGAGAATTCATAGGCGCGCACTTCAATAGCCATGACTGCTGCCATATCAGCTACCCCCATACGACGCAGAATTATACGATCCGAGGATTCACTATTTGAGATCCGCGCACTCATACATGATTTTAATTATTGTTAGGAAGGACCGGCGCCGCGATCTCACGGGCAAGCTGCAAATCACGCCAGGCCTTGCGCTTCTCTTTGGGCGAGCGCAGCAGATAGGCCGGATGATAGGTCACCACGAGGGGAATGCCGGCCTCGCCGTAACGCTGGCACTTACCTCGCAAAGCGCCCACCGTCGCGGTGGTGTTCAGCAGATTTTGCGCGGCGATGCGTCCCACCGCGAGTATCAATTTAGGTTGAATCAAGGCAATCTGACGCTGTAAATACGGCGCGCAACTATCGGCCTCTTCCGGCTGCGGGTCACGGTTGTTGGGTGGACGGCATTTGACGATATTGGCGATGTACGCATCCTCGCGCTTCAAACCCACCGCCAGCAACATATTATTGAGCAATTTGCCGGCGCGGCCGACGAAGGGTTCGCCTTGGCGGTCTTCATCCGCCCCCGGCGCCTCGCCGATAATCATCCATCGCGCTTGCTGATTGCCCACGCCGAACACTGCTTGAGTACGGCCTTTGTGCAATGCACACTGGGTACAGGCCAGCACCCGTTGGCGCAAGTGCATCCAATCCAAGGTGGCGACCGCATTATATGGCAGCGGAGACGAAGCCTCATGTGCCGCGCTCGCAGGCACGGGATCGCCGCTGGATGGTGAACTCATCACCGCATTCGTCCCACCCTGCCCGCGCCGCAACCACGTCTGAATACCCATGGCATTCAGATAGTGGAAACGGCGCGCGGAATCGGGGTTGCTCATGAGTTACAGCTGCGGATGTGCCCGCTGCGCGGGTTCGAACATCTTGTTCAAGGCGTGAATATAGGCCTTGGCCGAGGCGATGACGATATCCGTATCCGCGCCCTGGCCGTTGACGATGCGTCCGCCCTTCTCCACCCGTACAGTGACCTCACCCTGCGAGTCGGTGCCGCTGGTGATGGCGTTCACGGAGTAGAGCAGCAAACTGGTGCCGCTTTGCGCGATGCTTTCGATGGCTTTGAAGGCCGCGTCCACCGGCCCGTCTCCGCGCGCCACCGCCTGTTTCTCCACGCCATCGAACCACAGCGTCACCGTCGCCTCCGGGGTCTCGCCGGTCTCGGAAGACACCTTCGAATACACCAATTTGATACGCTCGTTTTCCGCCGCCAAATTGGTGTCGGTCACCAAGGCCTGTAAATCTTCGTCATAGATTTCGTGCTTCTTGTCGGCGAGTTCTTTGAAACGCATGAAGGCCGCGTTGAGCTCATCCTCCGAGGTGAAGTCGATGTCCAATTCCTTCAAGCGGGTACGGAAGGCGTTGCGCCCCGAGTGTTTGCCCAGCACCATGCGGTTGGCGCTCCAGCCCACGTCTTGAGCGCGCATGATTTCGTAGGTCTCGCGGCTCTTGAGCACACCGTCCTGATGAATGCCGGATTCGTGCGCGAAGGCATTGGCGCCGACGATGGCCTTATTAGGCTGCACCGCGAAACCGGTGATACTCGATATCAAGCGGCTGCAGGCGACGATGTGCGTGCTGTCCAGATCGACATTACAAGGAAAGACATCCTGCCGCGTCCGCACCGCCATCACGATCTCTTCCAGCGCCGCGTTACCCGCGCGCTCGCCGAGGCCGTTGATGGTGCACTCCACTTGCCGCGCGCCGTTCATCACGGCCGAGAGTGAATTGGCCACCGCCAAGCCGAGATCGTTGTGACAATGCACGGAGAAAATCGCCTTGTCCGCATTGGGCACGCGCTCGATGAGTTGCCGCAGCAAATCGCCGAACTGGTGGGGCATGGCATAGCCCACGGTATCGGGGATATTAATAGTACGCGCACCGGCGGCGATCACCGCCTCGATGACCCGGCAGAGAAAATCGATCTCCGAGCGTCCGGCGTCCTCGGGCGAGAATTCCACGTTGTCGGTGTACTGCCGCGCGCGCTTCACCGCCCGCACCGCTTGCTCCACCACTTGGTCGGGCTCCATGCGCAACTTCATTTTCATGTGGATGGGCGAAGTGGCGATGAAGGTGTGGATGCGCGCCGAATTCGCGCCCTTGAGCGCCTCGGCGGCGCGATCGATGTCCTTGTCCACCGCGCGGGCCAAGCCGCACACCGTGCTCTCGGTCACCGCCTTCGCCACCGCCTGCACCGACTCGAAGTCACCCACGCTGGCGATGGGGAAGCCCGCCTCGATAATATCCACCCCCATGCGCTCCAGGGCCTTGGCCACCCGGAGCTTCTCCTCTTTGGTCATCGAGGCGCCGGGGCTCTGCTCGCCGTCGCGCAAGGTGGTGTCGAAAATAAATAATTTGTCTTTCATGATGCTCTCCAAAACGCTTGCGACATGTTACCGGAGCGCCCTGGCCGCGGCAATGAACCGGGCCGCGCCGTGGGGCGCTACGCTCAATGGGATCAATTGGATAGGTCCGCGGGGGGACCTTAAGGTAGATTAGTCTGCCTTACGGCAGTCGCAGGCGGGGCAGCAGGTCCAGCAGCAACGTGGCGCGTCCGCGCGACACCCCGGCCGCGATGGCGGGGGTGTCGGTATAGGCATTGTGCGCGTTTCGGGCCATAGTCTCGTCGGCATTCGGTGAGGTCTCTGAAAACTTTATCTCACGCCTCCCTGCGGGAGGGGCGGGGTGTGCCGCACAGCGCGACAAACCAAACAAACTCCCGCTCACTTTAACCAGCGCTTGTAAGCACTGTCAAGGCGTCAGGCCGTGGCCACCGCGGTTAGTGCCGCGCCGGGCCAACAGCCCCACCAGCCCGAGAGCGAACAAGGCCAGCGTAGCGGGCGTGGGTATTACGGCAGCTTGCGCATAAATGACTTCGTCGAAATCCTGAAAGCCGGACAACACATCATCGAAGCTGAGCGTGATCGAATTAAACGCCTCGGCGCCGTCCACCGTCAAACCAATAAAGTTTTGCGTGAAGTCGAGCTGGCCGCCCACCACGCTCAGCAGCGTGCCCGTGATGCCGCCGGCGTCATAGGTGATAGTGACGGGATCGGTGATGTTACTGGCGAAGTCGGTAATAGTGAGTCCAAAGGCGATGATACTGGCGTTTACTCCGCCGAAATTGGAAAAGGTCAAAGTGTAGGCCGGCGCACCCGCCGATGAGTGGGTGAACAAATAACGACTACCGTCCACCACCCCAGCGGCGGCGGCGTTATCGATGATCTGAAAACTGTTGAGATTGGTGTAGGCAAGATCGAAATTATTATCCAGTTGGCTCGCGGACAGCGGCGAGGCGAGTTCCGTCGCTTCACTCAGCCCGTGGGTTTCGAAACCGTAGGTCGTGCTCGAACCGGCGGCGGCTAGAAATGCCGTTTTATCGTTGTAGGTGACGGGAACCGCGAGCGCGGAGACACTCAGTGTCAGCCCGCAAAGCAACAGCGCGACGGTGGACGATTGCTTGTTCATATTATGGCCTCCATATAATTCCAGAGTGTTCAACTGCGACTCTCCGCACACATCCGTGTACATCTCGAAAGTAAAGCATGCCCTCTCACAGGTCAAGCCGTCACGACGTAGTTTCAAAATACGTTCGCGCGGAGCGTATGATCTCACGCCTATTCATAATACGAAGCAGCACTTCCTAAATACCGTTTCAAAATAAACTATTTCCCATACCCCCATGACCAAGCATCGAAGTCACGCATTCCATCTCTCGCGTTAAGGCTGCCTTAAGGATTTATAGGCATAGTTTTTCAAGGGCACTCACACCAGAGCAATTCTGGCCGCACGTACAACATCAACGACAGCCCTTCCTCTTCCGATCTGCCCGTCAGCGCAGATTGCTTTTTGATTAGACACGGAGGTATTTAAAATGAAACTTCTTATTCTTCAATCTCGACCGCCGCGGTGGCTTTTTTTACTGTCGGCAATCACGTTTGCCGCAGTCCTGCCTTTGCCGCAAGCACACGCATTGAGTTCGTATTCAAATACATGGAGTGGGATCTACCCTGGCTCGTCGTCTGATAACAACGCAAGTTGCCAGCTCTGTCATGGCACTAATACCGGTAATCTCAATCCTTATGGCGCGGCGATTTGCGCGGCTGGCGGCAGTATCAGCACACGCATCCAATCGGCGCAAAATCCGAATTCAGATCAAGACCCGACTGGCGCCAGCAATATTACGGAGATCAATGCCGGCACTCAGCCTGGATGGACACCCGGCAACGTGAATCCAATCTTCAATTTCAACTGCAATGCGACCGGCACCGTGGCATCACCACCCAGCGGCATCACCGGTCTATTGGATCCGCAGGCCGCGAACCTGCCACCCGTCGCCAATCCCAACGGTCCGTACACGGGCACGGTCGGCGTCGCGCTGCAATTCGACGGTTCCGCTTCCACTGATCCCGATGGCGCCATCACCACCTACAACTGGAATTTCGGTGACGGCGGTAACGCCACGGGGGTGAATCCCACGCATACGTACAGCGCCGCCGGCACCTACACCGTAAGCTTGACCGTGACCGATAACGCCGGTGCGAGTGACACCGCTACGACCACCGCCACCATCGGCGTGGGCAATCAAGCACCCGTGGCCAATGCCAACGGTCCCTACACCGGCACCATCGGCGCGCCGGTGCAATTCGACGGCAACGCGTCCGTTGATCCTGACGGCAGTCTCATTTCCTACAGTTGGAACTTCGGCGACGGCGGCACCGGCAGTGGCGTATCACCCAGCCATGCCTACCTCAGCGAGGGCACCTTTAACGTCACCCTCACGGTAATGGACAACGCGGGCGCGAGTGATTCGGCCAGCACCACGGCCACTATCGGCCCCGTTCCCAATCAGCCGCCCAGCGCCGATCCCAACGGCCCCT
The DNA here is from genome assembly GCA_947259075.1 of uncultured Gammaproteobacteria bacterium. GTDB lineage: Bacteria > Pseudomonadota > Gammaproteobacteria > DRLM01 > DRLM01 > CAKKSB01. Next base: position 94,760 of record CAMYKQ010000042.1, read on the forward strand.
ACACGGGCACCGCCGGCGTGCCCGTGCAGTTCGACGGCAGCGGATCGACGGACCCGGAAGGCGCGCCGCTCAGTTATGCGTGGAATTTCGGTGACGGTACGTCCGGCAGTGGCGCCACGCCGGCGCACAGTTACAATGCCGGCGGCCTTTACACGGTGAGTCTGACGGTGACTGATGCGGCGGGGCTGAGCAACACCGCTACGACCAGTGCGGCTATCGGTCCGGTGGCGAATCAAGCGCCCACGGCCGATGCCAATGGACCGTACAGCGGCAGCGTCAATCAGCCGCTGCAATTCGACGGGCGCGCATCGACGGATCCGGAAGGCGGGCCGTTGAGTTACGCCTGGAATTTCGGTGACGGCACAACCGGCAGCGGCGCCAGCCCCACGCACAGCTACACTAGCGCCGGTGTATACACCGTGAGCCTCGTGGTGAGCGATAACGCCGGAGCGAGTGACTCAGCGACGGCCACGGCCACCATCGGCGTGGGCAATCTGCCGCCCAGCGCCGACGCCAACGGCCCTTACAGCGGCAGCGCCGGCGTGCCGGTGCAATTCAACGGCGCGGGCTCCAGCGACCCCGACGGCACCATCGCCGCGTACAACTGGGATTTCGGCGACGGCAACAGCGGCACGGGCGTCAATCCTAGCCATGCCTACAACGCGGCGGGCACCTTCAACGTCACCCTCACCGTAACGGATAACGAAGGCGCGAGCGATTCCGCCAGCACCAGCGCCAGCATTTCTCCAGCGGCACCGCCGCCGGATGAAAACGTAGATCTGGACATCGACGAGCTGGAGGTGTCACGCACTCACGTGTTGGGACGCAGCCGTCCCATCAGCATCAGCCTGGAAGCGCGCAACAACGGCAGTATAAACGCGCCGCGTCTGGCCACGGTCACCGGCATGCAAAATGGCAGCGAAGTCTACCGCGAAAGCAGGATGGTGAGCGCGCCGGTGGGCCGCGGCGACAGGGAATTTGATTTCCCCTCATATACGCCGTCAACCCTTGGCACCATACAATGGCTCGCCACCATCGATGATGACGACCCCGATATGGATCAGGCCCGGGCCAGCAGCCGCGTTGTTAGCGGCTCACGCTCCGGTCGTGACGATGATCGTCGTCCCGATTCACGTAACAGCGAAAGAGAACGCGATTAGGGTGTGCTTGATTAAAGGCTAAACTCACGCTGGGATACACCTCGATCACGAGGTGTATCCCACGCGCCTATGCGGCGACCCATCTTCCGACTCAAAATCAAGCACGCACTTTTAAAGAAGCAGGCTGATCTTCCCAGAAGTGCGTGTTCACGATGATAGCCATTCATCACGCGCAGCCGGATAAAACACAGCGCATTGCTCAATAATGAAAGCGCACGGCATACGGACTCTGATAATGCGTTTGATACCTAATTAAGAAGCCCTGGAACAAAATAAGCATCCCGCATAATTCGTTTTCTATCACGACAGTTCTTCTATAGCATGGAGATGGCGGGTTGGGGTCGCGGCTGAGCTGGATGCCTTGATCATCAATAACGCCAACACCCTGCTATGGCTGGAGCTCGATGAGTTCGTCTCCGGCGCCGTGAACCTGTGCAAACCGATCACCACAACGGTGACGGCGAAGTACACCGTCGATCACCCGCATCTCGACTGGTACAGAGTGGTGATAGAAAAACAAGGCACCAATCAGGCCACCCCGGTGCCGACGCAGAACTATGGCGGCAGCCTCGCTTTTAGAGGCGGTAACGGCTCCGCGGCGACCAATGTCACGGCCTGGGACGCCTGCTCGTACCTCGTCATCTTATCGGCGCATCGGCGTTTGACCAACGGCTACGCCGGACCGAGTAACGAGTGGGTCTATCGCACATTCTGTAAGAGCTGAAGCGGCATCATCGCGCGCCGCGGGTTCACATGAACCGCGGCGCGCGACATCCGCCAGAGGATTTACTCACTACGGCGCCCGCGGCTTCGCCACACTGACGGCGAAAAACTGAACAGCTACCGTGTCGCGGGCGAGTGCGAGAAAAGAAAATAAAAGAAAAGCGGGACCGCCCCGATCCAGAACTCAATCCATTTGCAATTCACGCCGCAGCAACGCCGCCACGCTCGCCGCGCAGCCTTCGTCGAAGCGCGCGCTCACCGGCACATAGGCATGCTCCGGCCTCGCGTAACGGCGATATTTCACCGCGTCCTTCTCGGTCATCAGTACCGGCAAACCGTCGTCGAAACGCAAGTCCCCGGCGCTGTAATCGTGGTGATCCGCGAACGGATGCTCGATGAGCTGTAAATGCTGCCGGCGCAAGTGTTCGAAAAAGCGTGCGGGTCGACCGATACCCGCGACCGCGTGCACGGTGTGTCCGCGCAATGCCGTAAGCGAGCGCGGTGCGGCGCCGCCGTCCAAGGCGCACACCTCATCGCCAACCAAGTCGAACACACATTCATCCGCCGCGCCGCCGCCGTTGATCAGCAGCAAATCCACCTCTTGCAGCCGCGACAGCGGTTCGCGCAAAGGTCCGGCGGGCAAACAGCGGCCGTTGCCGTGGCGGCGCACGCCGTCCACCACCGCGATTTCCACATCGCGCGCCAGCGCGTAGTGTTGCAGACCGTCGTCGGAGATAATCACGTCGCAATCGTAGTCGGCCAATAAGGCGTGCGCCGCGCGCACGCGATTAGGGTCCACCACCACCGGGCAGCCGCCGCGCTGCGCGATCAATACCGGCTCATCACCGACGAGCACGGGATCGCTCTCGGCCGTGACACGCTGCGGCCAGCGCGTGGCTTGGCCGCGATAACCCCGGCTGATCACGCCGGGTTTTTTACCACTGCTACGCAAGAGTTCGATCAAGTAAATAACGATGGGTGTTTTGCCGGTGCCGCCGACGCTGAGGTTACCTACTACAATCACTGGCACCGGCACGCGCGTGCATTTGAAAAAACCGGCGCGATAGAGCACGCGGCGCAGGCGCATGATCCCGCCATACAAGCACGCGAGCGGCGCCAAGACGATACTCAGAGGATGGCGGCCATACCACACGGCGTCGAGCCGCATATCATTTCTCCTGCCGCGTGCCGCGTGACGCCTCAGCCCTGTTGCGCCACATGCGGCTGCGCCTCCGGCGCGCCGTGAAATTGCAGCTTGTGCAAACTGGCGTAATGCGCGCCGCGCGCGAGCAATTCACGGTGAGTGCCCTGCTCCACCACCCGGCCGCCATCGAGGACGACGATTTGATCGGCGTTTTCCACGGTGGACAAGCGATGGGCGATCACCAAGGTGGTGCGATTGCGCATCACCTCGGCGAGCGCCGCTTGAATATGGCGTTCGGATTCATTGTCCAAGGCCGAGGTCGCCTCGTCCAAAATCAGAATCGGCGCGTCTTTGAGCAAGGCGCGGGCGATGGCGAGCCGCTGGCGCTGGCCGCCGGACAACAACACGCCGTTCTCACCCACCAAGGTGTTCAACCCCTCGGGCAGACGGCGGATGAATTCCATGGCATGCGCGGCCTCGGCGGCGCGGATGATATGTTCTTCGCTCACATCACCCAAGGCGCCGTAGGCGATGTTGCGGGCGATGCTGTCGTTGAACAACACCACGTCTTGCCCCACCCAGGCGATTTGATTACGCAGCTCGCTTAATTTGAGGTCACGGATATCGACGCCGTCCAAACGGATCACGCCCTGCTGTAAATCATAGAGCCGCGGCAACAAGCTCACCAAGGTGGACTTACCGCCGCCCGAACGGCCGACGAAGGCCATGCACTGTCCCGCCGCGATGTGCAGATTGATGTCCTTGAGCGCCGCGCCCTTGGCGGCGTCATAGCTGAAAGTTACCTGCTCGAAACGCACCTCGCCCTGCGCACGCGCCATGGCTTTCCTGCCGCCGTCCTTTTCGGTCTCGGTATCGAGTAAATTAAAAATGCTCTCCGCCGCCGCCACGCCGCGCTGCACCAGCGGCATCACCGTGGTTAGCCGTTTGATCGATGGCAGCAACAGCATCATCGCCACGATGAAGGACATGAACTGGCCGACGGTCACGCTCTGCAACACCGAGGGCAAAGTGGCTAAATAAATAATACCCGCCAGCGCGACGGCGGCGATCAGCTCAACGATCGCCACGCTGCCGGCGCTGCTGGCGACCAGCTTCATATTGAGTTTGCGGTTGGCCTCGTTGATGAGATTGAAACGCCCGCTTTCGTAATCATGGCCGCCGAAAATTTTCACCACGCGATGACCGGCGATGGCCTCTTCACTCACCCCGGTGACATCGGCCATGGAGTTTTGAATACGCTTGCTGATACGGCGAAAGCGGCGGTTGACCGTGGCGATGGCGATGGCGATGGGCGGCCCCACGACAATGAACACCACGGTGAGCTGCCAATTGATGTACGCCATCCAAATCAGCAAACCGATGATGGTGAAACCATCGCGCACCACATTGGCCAGCGCGTTGGTGGCGGCGAGATTGACCTGCTCCACGTCGTAGATGAACTTCGAAAGCAGCTCGCCGGACGAGGTCTTGTCGTAAAACCGCGTGGGCAGGCGCAGCAATTGATCGAACATGGCGCGGCGCAAATCACGTATCACCTCGCGGCCCACCAAGGTCATGCAATAAGACGAGCCAAAGTTGGCCAAGCCGCGCACCAGGAACAGACCGATGATGAGCAAGGGCACCAGGCGGATCACCTCGGGGTCTTTATCCACGAAGCTGCCGTCGATCATCGGCTTCATCAGGGCCGCGAAACCGGTGTTGGTGGCGGCGAATACCAGCATGGCCAGCATCGCCAGCACGAACATGCGCCAGTGCGGCACGGCGTAACGCAGAAGGCGCGCGTAAATCACGCGGGCCTGCTTGGAATCACTGTCCTTCATGAGTTAGCGCGCGCCCTCCGCGGCATCCTGGGTGGCGATGGAAATATGCACCAGCCCCACTTGGCGCGCGGCGTCCATGGCGGTGATGACCGCTTGATGCGGCGTCTTGGCGTCGGCGCTGAGAATCAGCGGCGGTTCTTTTTGCTCACCCAAGACGGCGCGCAAGGCACGCTTCACGCTCTCCACCTGGGTGTTCACCACATGCTGCCCGTTCACGTAAAATTCGCCCGCGGCGTCGATGGACAAGGTGATGGCCTCCTTCTGCTCCACCGGCGTTTGTTTGGCGGCCTTAGGCAAGTCGATGCTGATTTCCGACTGACGGTCGAAGGTGGTGGACAGCATGAAAAACAAGAGCAGCAAAAACACCACATCGATGAGCGAGGTGAGATTGACCTCCGGGTCTTCGCGGCGATGCGGACGCAGATTCACCCCGCGCTACTCGCCGCGGCTCGCGCTTCAGGCGGCCGTTCGCCGTGCAGGATTTCCACCATCTTCAACGCTTCCTGTTCCATGGTGGCGACCAGCTCATCCACCCGCCGTTGGAAATAGCGATAGAACATCAGACTGGGAATGGCCACGGTCAAACCGGCGGCCGTGGTAATCAAGGCCTCGGACAGGCCACCCGCCAAATCACTGGGATTGCCCACGCCCACGGTGCTAATGACGGTGAAGACTTTAATCATACCCAGCACCGTGCCGAGCAAACCGAGCAAGGGCGTGATGGAGGCGATGGTGCCCAAGGTGTTTAAATACCGTTCCAGTTCCAGCACCACGTGGCGGCCCGCCTCTTCGATGCTCTCTTTCATCACCTCGCGGGAATAATGGCGATTCATCAAACCCGCCGCCAGCACCCGTCCCAAGGGCGAGCTGCCGCGCAGACCGCTGATGCGCATCACATCCATTTGGCCGGCCTTGGCCCATTGCCAAATCTGCTCCACCAGATTGCGCGGGCAGATGCGTTGTTTACGCAAGGCCCAAAAACGTTCGGCGATAATCGCCATGGCGGCCACCGAACACAGCAGTAGCGGCACCATCACCCAGCCACCGGCTTTGACTAATTCAAACACGCATCCCCCGCCCATTCGCCATCGGTATCATGACCCTGTTTACACCAAGTGCCCAATCATACTTGATTTATCACCGCCGTCGAAGCGCGGCGGCGCGCTAATCCCCATGCCAATAGCGCCGCGCGGTCTCGCGGTAACTCTCGGGCGCGGCGCTCAGCCCCGCGGTGCCAAGCCGCAGCGTGATCGCGCCTCGGCGGTCGGACGCCAGCCGCGCCGCGTCCAGCGCCGCGTAACGCGCCACCACCGCGGGCTTGGGAAAACCGTAACGATTGCGGTAACCCACGGGAAATAACGCGTAGCGCGGCCGCACCGCCGCGAGAAAGGCCGAGGTGGATGAGGTGTTGCTGCCATGATGCGGCGCCACCAGCACATCGGCGCGCAGCGCCGCGGGCGAGCGCGCTAGCAAGGCCTGTTCACTGCGTTTTTCGATGTCACCCGGCAACAGCAGCGCGGCGCCCGCCGTGCTCACCCGTAAGACACAAGAGGCGTCATTACCCCTACTGCCCATGTCTGGGAAAGGGTAAAGCATCTCAAAACGCACGCCATCCCATTCCCAGTGTTGCCCGGCCTGACAGTTCGACGCCGCCACGCCGCGCTGCTCCAATTTGTCCGCGACGCTGCTCAGCAGCGCCGTCACCGAGGTTTGCGCCAGCAGGGAGTCCAAACCGCCGATATGGTCACGGTCACCGTGACTGACGATCAACATATCCACGCGGGAAATACCTTCCGCGCGCAGATAAGGCACCAGCACCGCGTCGCCCGCGTCGAAATCCTCACTGAAGGCCGGCCCCGTGTCGAAGACCAGGCTGTGCCGCGCGGTGCGCACCACCGCCGACAGACCCTGCCCCACATCCAGCAGCGTCAGCCACGCCTCGCCCTGCGCCGGGCGCGGCGGCACCACCGCGAACAAAGGCGCCAGCAACACCACGCCCAGCCAGCGCGCGGGCATGCCCGCCGGCGCCAGCAGCAGCATCACGCCCAGCGCCGCGGGTGCCATGGCCCACAACGGCGGCACATGCTGCGTCCACTGCGCGAAAGGCCCTTGCGCCAACCCGTCCAGCAACGGCCACAACATCCCCAACGCGCCATCGGCTAAAAGCAGGACGAAAGCCGCCAATGCGGGCCACGGCTCCAGCAATAGCGTGCCCATCAAACTGAGCGGCACCACTACAAAACTCACCCACGGCACCGCGACAATATTCGCCAGCGGCGCGGCCAGCGACACTCGCTGAAATAAAATCAGCATCAAGGGCAATAAACCTATCGCCACCAAGAGCTGCACCCGCCCCCAGCGCCACCACCAGCCGCGCGGCGCGAGGCGGCCGCCCATGCCGTAAAAAATGATCGCCACCGCGGCGAAGGACAACCAAAATCCCGCCTCCATCACCGCCAAGGGATCCCACAACAACACCAGCAACAAGGCCGCCGCCAAGGCATGCACCGGACGCACGCGCCGCTGGAGCAATAGCCCGGCCATGACCACCGCCACCATAATCAAGGCCCGCTGCGTGGGCACGGAAAACCCCGCCAGCGCGGCATAGGCCAAGGCCGCCGCCATGGCCGCCACCGCAGCCGCCTTCGGCGCCGGCCAGCGCAAGGTCAAACGCGGCCACAACAGCCACAGACGCCGGGCAATGAAAAACACCAAGCCCGCCACCAGCCCCACGTGCAAGCCGGAGATGGCGACTAGATGATTCGTGCCCGTGGCGATTAGCGTGCGCCATTGTTCTTGACTGATATGCTGGCGCTCGCCGAGGGCGAGAGCGGCGACGATTCCGCCGAATTCCCGCCCGGCCAGGGCCGTGTCCAGTCCGTGTGATAAAGATTGACGCAGGCGGTTAACCGCTTGTGAGCCTGCATCCGCCAGCAAGAGACGATTGTCCCCTTTTTCGCGCACATATCCGGTGGCGCGCAAACGATGACGGAACAGCCACGCCTCGTAATCGAAACCGCCGGGATTGAGCATGCCGTGCGGCCGCTTCAGACGCACCGTGAAATGCCAGCGCTCACCCGCCCGCAACTCGGGCGGCGGCCGCGCATACCAGCTCAGCAGCACCCGGCCGGGACCGGCGGCGGCGCCCCCGGGCGTGATGAGCCGTTCCACCTCGAACTGAAAACGGCTGCGCGCGGCATCGCGATCGGGCAGCGACACAATCACACCCTCTACGCCGACATCCACCCCCTCCAACTCCGCGGGCAGCTGCTGCGCGAGCATGCCCGCCGCCACCCACCACGCCCAGCCAAAACCCGCAAACATTAACGCAAGCGGGCGCCACTGGGGGAAAAGCCAGGCCATAGTCAACACCGGCAGGAAAAGCCAGGCAAGCACTGGCGGCGGCAGACTACTCAAAAATTGAAAAAATAATACGCCCGACAACAAGGCAAGCGCGGCCATCCCTATGCTGCAACCTTCCCTGAAACTGTGCATAATGGTGCCTCGCGCCGAGACCATGGCTGGTGATTGTAGTGCCTAGAAGGATAATTAAACGCTTCCTCCCCGACCACCGCAAAATCCGCGACCATAAGCATTTGCGATTCTTCGGCAAGCTGCTGCACGACCCTAATCTCTGGCACCTCAACCGCCGCTCCGTGTCGGGTGCCATGTCGGTCGGTTTATTTTCCGCCTTCGTCCCCATCCCGTTTCAAATGGTGCTGGCGGCGGCGCTGGCCATCCCCTTCCGGGTCAATCTGCCCATCGCCGCGGCCTTGGTGTGGATCACCAATCCCATCACCATGCCGCCGGTGTTTTATTTCGCCTACAAGCTGGGCGCATGGATTTTGGGCACCACCATTCAAAACGTCTCTTTTGAAATCTCCGCGGATTGGGTGATGCACGAGCTTACCCAGATCTGGCAGCCGTTTCTCTTGGGGTGTTTTCTGCTCGGCACCATCAGCGCGGTGCTGGGTAATCTGATCGTCCGTTTATTCTGGCGGATGCATGTGATCCGCTATCTCAAACAAAAGCGGCTCAAGCGTCAGCAACTGCGGTCACCCTAAGCCTCCGTCGCGCGCGGGACGATCACCGCGGCGCACACCCTGAGTTAATCGCGCGAGCGTAACCCCCGCGCCACGGCAAGCGCGAGTTAAACGGCGATACGCCGATTACGGCTTAATTGAGCAAGGCAAAACGCGTTCACTCGGCGCGCAACTGGCCTTTGTCGAGAATCAGGGTGCGGTCCAGCCGCTGGGCGAGACGCGGATCGTGGGTCACCACCACGAAGCTGGTGCCGTAGATTTGATTGAGTTCCAGCATCAAGTCATAGACCTGATCGGCGGTCTTATAGTCGAGATTACCGGTGGGCTCGTCGGCCAGCACGCATTTAGGCTGAGTCACCAAGGCCCGCGCCACCGCCGCGCGCTGGCGTTCGCCGCCAGACAATTCACCGGGCTTGTGATCCAAACGCCGCCCCAAACCCACGCGCTCCAGCACCGGCCGCGCCCGCTCCGTGGCCTCGCGCGCGCCCACGCCGCGTATGAGTAACGGCATGCACACATTTTCCAAGGCGGTGAATTCGGGCAAGAGGTGATGAAACTGATAAACGAAGCCCAAGGACTGATTGCGCAAACGCCCGCGCGCGACCTCATTCAGCGTGCCCATCTCGACGCCATCCACCCACACTTCACCCCGCGTCGCGCTGTCCAGCCCGCCCAGAATATGCAGCAAGGTACTCTTGCCCGAGCCGGAGGTGCCGATGATGGCCAGGCGCTCGCCCGGCGCCACTTCTAAATTCACGTCGGACAAAACCTCCACCGCCGCCGGACCCTCGGTGTAGGTTTTGGCGAGACCGGCGCAGCGAATCACGGCTTGTTTACTCATAACGCAAGGCCTCCGCCGGCTGGGTGCGCGAGGCGCGCCAGGCGGGATAGATCGTCGCGAACAGGCTCAGCACCATGGACACACCGCAAATCTTGGCGATATCACTGAGGTGCGGATCCGATGGCAGATTGCTGATGTAGTAGACATCGGCGGCGAGGAATTCGACGTTGAACAAACGCTCGATGGCCGGCACGATGGTCTCGATGTTGAAGGCCAGCAAGGTCCCGCCCGCCCCACCCAGCAGGGTGCCGACCACGCCGATGACCACGCCTTGAATCATGAATATCTGCATGATGCTGGCCGGGGTGGCGCCGAGGGTGCGCAGCACCGCGATGTCCGCTTCCTTGTCGCGCACCATCATTACCAAGGTCGAGACGATATTGAAGGCCGCCACCGCGACGATGAGCAGCAGGATCACGAACATCACCGTCTTTTCCGTGCGCACGGCGCGGAAAAAATTCACATGTTCGCGCGTCCAGTCGCTGACCACATAACCGGCGGGCAGACTCTTCATCAAATCATGGGTGACCCACGGCGCGCGCATCATATCATCGAGCTTGAGGCGCACGCCGCTTACGCCGTCGCCGAGGCGCAGCAACTTGGCGGCGTCCTCGATGTGCATCAGGGCCAGGGCGTTGTCGTATTCGTACATGCCGATCTCGAATATCCCCACCACGGTGTAACGCTTCATGCGCGGCAAAATCCCCGCCGGCGTCACCGTGGCCGCGGGGGTAATCACCGTCACCTTATCGCCCTGCCAGACGCCCATGCGCAGCGCCAGCTCCTTGCCCAGCACGATATTGAATTCGCCGGACCGCAGCTCAGCCAAACTGCCCGCCACCATTTTGTGGCCCACCTCGGACACGGCGTTTTCTTCCGCCGGCACCACGCCGCGTATCAAGGTACCGCTCACCGAAGAACCCGCGCTGAGCATGCCCTCGCCGTTGATGTACGGCGCCGCGCCCAGGACGTGTTCATGTGTAATGAGGCGTGCCTTCAATGCTTGCCAATCCCGCAGCGGGCCGTGCGCGCTGCTCACCGTGGTGTGCGACACCACGCTTAAAATCCGGGTGCGCAACTCCTTCTCGAAGCCGTTCATCACCGACAGCACGGTAATCAAGGCCATCACGCCCAGGGCGATACCCGCCATCGAAATGAGGGCGATGAAGGAGATGAAATGATTACGGCGTTTGGCGCGGGTATAGCGCAGGCCGATGAAGAGTTCGACGGGTTTAAACATGGCGGTGCATTAAATCATAAAATCGCGCGGCGCGCCGCTGCGGTATGTAAACAGATGTGAAAAAAGAATCAGGCCGCCGCCGCGGGGCAGCCCGCGCGCAGCACGCAAAACTCGCAACGCGGCCGGGTGCGGCACACTTCTTTACCATGGCGGACGATGAGCGCGTGATATTCATTGTAGACATTTACTAAGGCCTGTTCGTCATTGATACCCTGCGCCAAATCCTGCTCGATGTGCCGGCGCAGGCTTTCATAAGTTTCATCCCCCGCCGCCAGACCCAGCCGCGACAAGATGCGCCGCGTATAGGCATCGATGACGAACACCGGCCGGTGAAAGGCATAGAGCAAGATATCGTCGGCGGTCTCCGGCCCAACGCCGTTGACGCTCAACAAACCCGCGCGCAGCCGCGCGGTGTCCCAGCGGCGCAAACCGCGGTATTCCCCGGCGGCCAAGTACCACTCGCAAAAATTGCGCAGGCGCCGCGCCTTCACGTTGAAGTAACCCGCGGGCATCAACCGCTGCGCCAGCGTCTCGATAGGCGCGGCGAGGATGCGCGTGGCGCTCAGCGCTTTAGCCGCGCGCAGATTAGCGATGGCCCGCTCGACATTGGTCCACGCGGTGTTTTGCGTGAGCACCGCGCCGACCATCACCTCAAAAGCGCTCTTCGCCGGCCACCAGTGCTGCGGACCGTGGGCACGGTGAAGATGCTCGTAGACCTGGCGGAGACTCATCGTTTGCGGCTAGGGGCTCGCGGTTTACGGGCGGGGGCGCGCGCGTCTCGCGGCGAACGCGGCGCCGCGTCCCGGCCCGTAAACCGCGAGCCCCTAGCCGCAAACGATGAGTCTCCGCCAGGTCTACGAGCA